>NZ_JBITEM010000004.1:0-512620 GCF_044455225.1 Nocardia sp. NPDC051321
AGCCCCCAGGAGGAGCGGAATCTCAAAACTGTGGCGGATCCGCCACAGCATCGTCAACCATTCTGAGATTCCGACACGAGTTCTGAGACCCTACACGACCGCTACTAGCGGCGAGGTAGGCCAGGACACCTGCGGACACATGCGACGCCGCACGGAACCAGCCGCGCCCCGAGGCGCGTCAGAACTTCATGACCGAACCTCCCGACCCCGATGCGGACTGGACTCCACTGTTCGAGGGATACACCGTTGACGGCCTGGCAAGCCAGTGCCAGCTATGGCACGAGTGGATGCAGGGCACGTACTTCTCAAGCAAGGCAAGCCGAAGAGTCCCATTCGAGAACAACCCCGATCGACATTCCGGGGAGGGGGAAGCGGATCGGGGCTGACAACACGTTTCCCAGCGTGCTCGGCGTACCCCTCGGCCGAGTGGAGTGCTCACACCATCTAGACCTCTAGGCACAAGCTAGGACTCGCGTCTGATCATCGGCTTGGCGCGCCACGGGATGTCTTCGTTCAGTCGCACCCTGGCAGGCTGTCGAATCCTGCCGAGCAAGGAGTCTTAGTGAAGACGCCTTTTCACCGGACGGGGCTGCGGCCCCTCGACAGACATCGTCGAAAGGTGTTCTATATCACAAGAAGTCAACGCTTCGTATCGCAGAATCCACCTACCGCCACAGATGATCCGAGCCCACCCACGGCTCGGGAGAGGGGCGCTCGTATGGAGATCGACATCTCGTGTCCCCGCTGCGGTCACGATGACAGCGTCCAGATGGTTCCCTCGGCGTACGCCGAGGGGGTATCCAGCAGCTACGGCTCCAACTTCACCACCGGTGTGGGCTTCACCTCGAGCGGTGTGGTGCCGGTCGTGGGGACCACGACGATCGAACGAACGCACACGACGGCACTGGCCCAGAGTCTGTCTCCGGCGCCCGCGCAACGACCGGTAGGGCGGCCCTTGGCCATCGGACTCCTGCTACTCGTCCCGGATCTCCTCGCGCTGTTCCCGATGACACTCGTCATCCTGCAACCCGACGACGTCGGATTGCTGCCGACGCTCTTCGGTGTGGCCTTCTTCCTTGGCGCATTGGCTTTGCCGTCGGCCGTAGCGTTCTGTCTCGCGATCGGCAGGATTCGCTTCAATAACCGAACCTCGCGGGGGCGCTGTGCGGCCCTTGCGGTGTGGAGTTCGGGGGTCTATTGCCACCGGTGTGGTGTGGCATTCTGGCCACTGTCACCGGCACCGAACATCCCCGCTCGGCAAGCCTACGCACCGGAGCATTTCCGCTGGTTCGTCTGGAACGCCGGAAACTACGTCAACGCGTGACCGACCCCAACCACCAACCAGCGCAATAGCAACGCAGCCAAGCCAGGCTCTCCAGCCTCATTCAGTGATTTGCCGATTGCCCTGGCGTCGGCACCGTGTCGCTGCGTGATCGGGCAGTCGAGTCGCTAGTCGTTTGGCTCGACGATTCGGCTTCCGGGGTTGCCTGGCCACCGCGCTCGGAGGGGCCGCTTTCCTGGATAGCGCTGCGGGCAGCGGAGATCAGTTGCCGTGCTTGCCGTGGTGTGATTTCCAGCAGTTCGGCGACATCGTCGTCGCTTTGACCTTCCGCACGCAGAGCGGCAGCGGCGGCAGCCTGTTCGGCGCGATAACCTGCCAGTTCCTCCTCGGCGCGGGCTCTCAGCTGCTGCATCTGCTGCCGGAAGGACTCGAGGTCGCGATCGCGCTTGCTTTCACACGCGTCGATGGCTACCCAGGCCGCGACGTATTGCTTCACCGCTGCGGTGATCGCCTTTTCGCGTTGGCGAGCCTGAGCCCGGCGCGCTTCGACGCGTTCGCGGTTTCGTTCCAAGCGTTGGGACGCTTCGGGGTGGCGCGGTGGGCGTGGTGAGGGTTTCGATTGTGGATTCGGCATGACAGGGCTCCTGATCGACCCGTCCACCTGATTCTCTCGTCCACCAGCGTACCGATCATTGGGCCGCTGGCTTGACTGGTCGAACCAACCAAGCCAGTGCGACCTCTGATGGTTGGGTCAGTTGGTGAGCCAGTCCATCCAGTCCCGCACGGCCGCTTGGTATTCGGGTGCACCGGAGGAGAGATTGATCATGTCCCCGCCGTCGTGGAGGACGTAGGTGCGAAGTTGCGCCGCAGGGCTGTAAAACTGTGATTCGACGGCGTAGAGGGTGGCGGCGTCGCGGCATATCGGACCGCATCCGAGCCGGTCCTGGCTGCCTGCTGCGAGCAGAACCGGCACGCTGATGTGGGAGGTGGCGCCGGGCAGCGTGGCGACAAGTCCGTCGGGCCATTCGGTCAGCGAGAAGCGATCCTTGGTTCTCTCCGAGGTCTCGATCACCGCGGGGTCATCGTGGGGGCCGAAAAAGTTGCGGACCGCTTCGGGAGCCTCCATTGCCAGAGTCAGCCAACCAGCTTCGCTCCCCCGGAACGCAGGATCGTCGGGGGCGTGACGAAATGTCTTGGCTGAGTCCAGCGCGACGAGCGGGTCCACCACATGCGAGTATCCAGTGAGCAGCACACCGTCGACATCCTGATATGTGGCAGACTCGAGCACACTCACCCCAGATCCCAGCGCGTTGCCGCCGAGGACGACCGTCTCGAACGGGCCGAGGCCCGCTAGACCGTTTCGCAGGGCCTGCACTGCGGTATGGACTCCCTCCGCATCATTGGATGCGGTGACCGTCCAAAACGGTGGTGTCGAGGATTGCCCGTTACCTAGGCGGTCCAGCGCCAGGGTCGCATAGCCAGCGGAGTTCATCGCGCGGGCGAACGAGTAGACCTCGGGTTGGTACGGAAAGTCCCAGTACACGGCGTTCGCGCCAGACCCCGAGGTCAGAACCATGACCGCCTTTGCTTCACCGACAGGCATGCATAGCGATCCTGCGATAGCGCCACCCGGGGCAGTGAACGACGCTGTCTGGCAGTTCCGCGCGATGTCCGCGTGGGCGGTCCCGCTCAACGCGTCCATGACTGCCGTCGCGATCAGCACCAGCACCATCGGTACGCGCACACGCCAGCCAAAGCGGCGCTTTAGGCGCTTACGGAGTAGCACCCAACAAGGTTGTGCCTGTTCACGATTGCCCGCGGACGGTTGGCAAATGGGCAAGTGGCATTGCGAACGCGGGAACGTAGTCGAACTTCGTGACGGCATGACGGGCTCCTGGATCGACCCGTCAACTGATTCTCTCGCCCACCACCGTACGCGCCTTATCAGCTCTTCTGTGCGCCTGACGCGATCAGCGCCCCGCTCGAACGATTCAATGCGGCCCTGGCCGAGGCGTTCAACCATGTCGTTGACATGTACGTCACCCTCGCGCTGAACCGCAATTCTGGGCTGTTCGGGCCAGTGCACTGCGATCAGCCCGCCAAGCGGGAGTCGATCACGAGCTTGTAAGCCGCGATCTGGACCGCCTTCGGATGAAGCGATGGACCGGGCTCGACAGGGCCGTTGCCACCTCGTGCATCCGGATGCCATCGAGACGATCGCCGCCAACTTCGCGAGCGTGCCGATTCAACGGCCCCGAGCTTCCGGCGTCACCACACGTTCCGCTCAGCGGTATGCCGTGTGAACCGATTCCGCGGTGTGGGTTTCCTCCTGTTCCTACTGTGTGAAAGGAGTTTCGTGACGTGCATTCGCGACCTCACTCGCAAGTACCACGCTGAACTGGCGCTCGTGTCGAGGTACACCATCGGGCCGGCGCAGGTCGAATCCTCTGGCGGTGGCTTTCATGGCATCGGCGGAGAACTGTCCAACGGTCTGACGGTGTGGGTGTCCAATGACGAGATGGAGGGCCACGACGACACCGACAACGCCCAGTGGACCGTCGGCCTTCATCTCGGGGGTGGCTATGTCGGCCGTATCGAAACCGGTTCTCTCGCTGAGCAACTCGCCATCGCTGCCGCGCTAACCATCGAGCAGGTCCGCGCCCTCGAAACCGGCTCGCGAGGCTTTACTGTTCTGCCGGACCAGATCATCGTTTCCTGACCATCGCGGCATACCTTCGCGCCGCCTCGCGCGTACCGCGAACGGTCGGTCGAAAAACCGGTGACGGCAATGATTCTCGTCCCGATCGCACACCGATGTGAGCCGCCGATGCGGCCCTGAACAGCGTCCACATCGTTGCTCGCCTGTAGTACATGTCGGATCCGAGGTCCGTCCGCTGCTGGTGCGCCGCTCTCGTAGTCCGTGACGTCCAACCCTCAACGCCAGGCCCCGCGCGTTCGCGCCGGACCTGGCGTTGTTTCGTTTTTGGAAGGTGGTCTCGCCATGCCTGCTCCCATTCTGTCTCCGCCGTTGTGTGTCTTGTGTGCCTCGCCCGATTTGGACCATGGGCATTCGATCGAGGCTCAGCCGGTCTGCGCGCGGTGCTTTCCACGAGTGACGCGCTGCGATAGCTGCCTCGCCCCTGTGCTGTCTCTGCGTACTACCGCGGAGGGGCATCTGTTGTGCGGCGGCTGCACGACCAGCTGGAGTGCCTGCTCGTCGTGCCGGATGTTGACCAGCCCGCACTTGCGCACCGACGCCGATGAGGCGCTGTGCTCACGGTGCGCTGGGGTGTTCTTCGATCTGTGCGGGCGGTGCAGCCGGTTCAGCGCGAACAGCCGTTACGTTTCCGGCGGAACCCGTGTGTGCACCCGCTGCGCGCGCAACTACGCCAGTTGTGTCGACTGCGGCACCCTTCTGCGCGACGGTGGTCACTGCGACAGTTGCGATCGACCGGCGCACGTCTGGAACTACAGCTACAAGCCCGATCCCCGCTTCCATGGTGAGGGTCCGCTGTATCTGGGTCTGGAACTCGAAGTCGTTGTCCCCGACCACTACTACTCCCGGTGCGTGCGCGTGGCCTGCGACCAGCTCGGCGCGTTGGGCTATCTCAAGCAGGATTCCTCGATCCAGCCCTGCGGGTTCGAGATCGTCACCCATCCCATGTCCTATCGCCACGCCATTGAGGAGTTCCCGTGGCGGCTGCTGGGCGACCTCGACGAGCTGGGGTGTGAAACCGATACCAGTGTCGGATTGCACGTGCACGCCAGTCGTGACGGATTCGACTCCCCTGCCCATGTCTACCGGTGGATGAAGCTGTTGTACCGCAACGAGTCCGCGGTCTCGACGATCGCGCGCCGCCGCTCGCATTTCGCGCCGTTCGACCGGATCGCCAGGGAACGGGTCAAAGACACCGCGAAGGGCAACCTCTACGCCCTCGGGTTGAACCGGTATCAGGCGATCAACCCGTATCCCCAAAAGACGCTGGAGTTGCGGGTGTTCGCGAGCTCGCTGCAGGTTCAGCAGGTCCAGGCGGCGTTGGCGTTCACCGCTGCCTCCATCGACTACACCCGCGGCTTGGATGTGGCCGCCGTGCGGGCCGGCGCGTGGGAATGGCCGCGTTTCGCCGAATGGGTGCGTAATCAGCCCGACTACCAGCCGCTGGCCGCGGAGATGGAGGAACTCGCATGTGCCTGCTGACCTATTTCCCCGCCGGAATCGCCCCCGACCCGCAGGCCCTGTTGACCGGTGCCGACACCAATCCGCACGGCCACGGCTTCGCCGTCATCGCCGAGGGCCACATCATCGTCGGGCACGGCATGAACCCCGAGACAGTCATCGATCAGTTCACCGCCGTCCGGGCCCACCACCCCGGGCGAGCCGCGCTGTTTCATTCCCGCTATGCCACCCACGGGGTGCGCAGCCTTCAGAATTGTCACCCCTTCGCACTCGGCGGGGATCGGCGAACGGTGTTGGCGCACAACGGTGTCCTGCCAAAGCGCGTTCATCCGGGCCCCTATGATCCGCGTTCGGATACCCGCATCGCCGCCGAGGACTATTTGCCGGGGGCGCCGTTCGGGTCGATCGACACCCACCGTGGCGCACGTGGGCTCGCCTCGTGGCTGGGCACCAGCAAACTGCTCATCCTCACCGTCGATCCCGCTTACCGCCACAGCGCCTACCTCTTCGGTGAGCGGGCTGGTCAGTGGGACAACGGAATCTGGTATTCCAACACCAGCTACCGGCCGTTCCTCACACGATGGCCAGCACACATGCGTCCACTTATGTGCTGGTACTGCGAAGAACTCAACACCGACCGCACGAACCGATACTGCGGCAAATGCGGGTGGTGCTTCGACTGCGAAGCCGTCTTCCCCGACTGCGAATGCCCCGACCGCGCATCCACCGAGCAAGCCCCGCCGTCTGATCGCACACCGGCGCAGCCACAGCGTGCCCTCGCATCGGTGACCCATCACCGATCCCGTCCTCGATCCACCGCCACCTGAACAACCCTCCCGCTGATTCGTCCCCAGAACCCCGTGCGCAGCCACTCGCGCTGCACATGGGGTTCTTTCGTTCCGTCGAAAGGCGTTGTGTCATGCCCGCATCCACGCTGGTCGAACCGTTGTGCTCGGACTGTTCACGCCCTCTCACCGCAACCACCGTGACCACGATCGAGGGTGAACGGTTGTGCCCGGACTGCACCACCGACGTCGGGGTCTGCCACGGGTGCGACGAGCCCACCCGCACTCTGCATCCCACCACCGCTGCCACCCTGTTGTGCGCGCGGTGTGTGTCCGGCTGGACCCCGTGCGCGGACTGCGCTGATTACACCCGCGATATCCGCACCCTGCTCGATGGCCGCCCCGGACGCCATGACCGCAGCGTCTGCGAGAGCTGCGTCGACTCCTACGCCACCTGCGATGACTGCGGACATCGCACCACCGAGACCTTCCGCGTCGAGGGCGGCGACGACGTGTGCCGCATTTGCTGCGAGGACGACTACCACGAATGCGCTGAGTGCTACACCCTCATCTCCTACAACGACACCTACTGCGAAAACTGCTCGCCCGTCGAGCACGACGCGGTCCACAGCTACGACTACAAACCCAGTCCTGTATTCCACGGCGACGGGCCGCTGTTCCTCGGTCTGGAACTGGAAATCAAAACCCCCGAACGTCGATTTGAAGACGCCGTCGATACCGCGGTCGACCACATCGGCGAGCTGGCTTATCTCAAAGAAGACAGCTCGATCCACCCGTGCGGATTCGAGCTGGTGACCCACCCGATGAGCCACGAGTACGCGCGTACCCGGTTCCCGTGGCAGCTACTGAACCGGTTGCGGTTGCTGGGCTGCTACACCGACACCGACGTCGGCATCCATGTCCACCTCTCCCGGGCCGGATTCGACTCACCCGTCCACATCTACCGGTGGTTGAAGTTCATCTACCGCAACGAAATCCCGATCACCACACTGGCGCGGCGGTCCTCGAGCTGGGCGGTGTTTTCTAAAGACGCCCGTTCGAGCGTGATCCATTACGCCCACGGCGACCGCTATGCCGATCGCTACGAGGCCGTCAATGTGCGCCCACCCGCCACCTTCGAGCTGCGGATCTTCGCCAGTTCCCTGCAACCCCAACAGGTTCAGGCCGCGCTGGCCTTCGCTGCCGGGTCGGTCGAATACACCCGCCGTCTCACCCCCGCCGACATCGCGCGCTACCGGGGCTGGGAGTGGACCGCGTTCACCACCTGGTTGCGCGGGCGCCCGGAATATTCACCACTTCTCGCCGAACTGGAGGACCTCGCATGTGCATCCTGACCTTCATCAAACCCGGCGCCAACCCCGACCTCGACGCCCTGCGCGGCGGCGCGGTCGCCAACCCGCACGGACACGGATACGCGATCATCACCGGCGACACCATCACCGTCGGCCGCGACATGGACCCCGACGCCGTCATCGCCGAATTCGCTGCTGTACGTGCACAATTCCCCGACGGCCCGGCCCTGTTCCATTCCCGTCTGGCCACCCACGGCCTGCCAGCGGTGGAGAACTGTCACCCCTTCCTCGTGGGCGGGGACGCGCGAACAGTGCTCGCGCACAACGGGATCCTGCCCCCGCAAGTGCACCCCGGCCCGGCCGATCCGCGTTCGGATACCCGCATCGCCGCTGAGGAGTTGCTGCCGCGTCAGCCGTTCGGGTCGCTGGATTCCTGGGACGGACGCGAACGGCTCGAACGCTGGCTGGGCACCGACAAGATGGTGCTGCTCACCGTCGACCCCGCCTACCGCCACCACGCCTACATCTTCAACGAACGCCACGGGCATTGGGACCAGGGCAGCTGGTACTCCAACCACTCCTACCTGCAAGCGATGTGGGCCAGCGATGGTGATTGGGGTTTCTGCGAGCACTGCGGTGTCTACGACGAGGACCCGCTGGGCCCGCACTGCGCGTTCTGCGGCTACTGCGCCGACTGCTCGGCGATCTATCCCCGCTGCGAATGCCCGGCCCTGGAAGGCCAGGAACGCTACGCCGACCTGTTCGACCTCGAACCCGCCTAATCCCCTCCACCCACCACGAAACGCCAAGTCGCGGTGGCCCTCTCGCCCCCGCCCGATGGAAGGCACCGAACTGCGATGAAACAGAACCTCAATCTCGCCAGCATCTTCGCGCGGCTGCGCGACATCCACGGCCAGCCGGTCATCGCCAGCACCGACGGTAGCCGGGTCCGGCTGCTCATCCACGAGAGCCACGACGCGCACAGTGGCTGGCACTACACCGATCTCGCCCCGGCCGCCGCCGATGAACTCGCCGTGGCCCTGATCGCTCGCTCGGGGCCTCAATCGGACCGCGGCCTCCCCCGCTGGTTCACCCGCTTCGGGGTCCGGCGGTGAGAGGCCCGTGGGTGCCTCCACAGGACGCGACCGAATCCGAACCCCAGTTCCTGCGCCGGGTGCTCAAAGGCATCGACCACTGGTTCGTCGGCGGCGCCACCGGCGATGACCCCGGCGACCCGCGCCAACTTCTGATCAGCCGCCTGGCCGCCCTCGACCACGCCTCCGGCCATCAGGACGACGAGGGTGCCGAGACCGATCCGGTGGTCGAACTTCTCGGTACCGAACTGCACCGGCTCCAGCACTGCCGCGCCCAGGCCACCGTCCTCACCCGGGGCGGGTTCCGCCATGACGGTGTGCGCGTCAAAGCCGTGCACCGCCACCACACCGTCCTGCACTACGACAACGACAAGCTCGGATTCCTGCTCCCGCTGGCATTCATCGAATCCGTGCAGCAACTCCCCCGATCCATCTCCGAAAGGACATGACTCGTGAACAACACCACACCGCCGCGGCCACCCTCTCACCGAGGCCGATGGACCCCGCGGTGAACGCTGATTTGACCCGCTATTGCGCCCGGATACGTCACGATCCCCGATACGAGCGCGATCTGCTCGATAACGTCCGCACCGTCGATCACGTCGTGATCGCCGGATATCACGCGGCCTTCGCCGTCGAGCCCCGCCCAGCCACCGTCCTGACACCGTTCTCCGGGCTGGACCTGGCCCAGGCCTACGCCGAACACCTTCCGGTGATGGCGCTGGTGCGGGTGGAGCACGCCACCCGAGTCGTCATCACCAATGACGACGGAACCAGCCGAACCGGCTGGCAAGACGATACTTTCGGATTTCTTCCGACCGGGATCAGCTGGTATCTCGCGCCCACCACGCTCGACCACGAGCGCCGCTGCGTCATTGCCGGAGGGCGATGGCGTGGCGGTGGCCGGCAAGGCGTGCTCTCGCGCTCGGTGACCACCCACGCACCCGGCGTACCCACTGTCGTCGATCTCCACGACCACGACCCCCACTCCGGAACCCGCTGGCCACCACCGTGATCGGTACCGGCAAGGACCTGCTGGCCTGGATCGAGGCGAACCTTCCCACTCTCGACGAGCAGTGCTACGGGCCCTGGCAAGCCGAACCCCCGTGTCCAGGTTCGGTTTTCGCCGACCTCGAGGTGCGCATCCACCGCGCGGGAACCACCGACCGTGTCGCCGCTATCACCTTGTCGGCCGCACCCCACCACGACCGGGCTCATTGCTGCCCTGCGGAGCCCGAACTGCTTCGCCCCCACATGATTCGAGGTGTCCATGACTGAGTCCACACCCGCACCGGCTGGCGCCGCGCGCCCGTCGATCCCTGACCGTTTGGCCGACGCCCCGCGCTCGGGGGGCCTGGTGGTCCCCTACATCACACTGACCCACCGCGACCGGACCCGCCCGGTGTGGGGCAAGGTCCACGCCCCGACCCAGCGCCGGGTCTGGCGCCAGAAGTTGTGTCAGATCTGCGGGCATCCCTTGCTCGACTGGGTGGTGGTGTATCTGCGGCCCTCCGACTATGGGCGAGGTATCGGCGTAGAACCCGGGATGCACCCCGAATGCGCCCACTATTCCGCCTCCGCGTGCCCGGTGCTGGCCGGTCGTCTCGACCGCTACCACCCGGATCCCGACCGCCACCTCAGCGCGTGTGGCGACACTCGGTGTGGCTGCCGGATCTGGAGGCGCGTCACCGACGAGCCGTCCCATCTCGCGGGCCAGCCTGCCGAAGCCTGGTACGAGGGATGGCTTCCGCTCTCGGACTACACCGTCGTCACCGACCACGGCAACGACACGACCCCACCCATCACCGGGGTCGATGTCCGTGAGGTGCGGTTGCGCAAGCTGCGCAGAATCCGCGCCTCCGCGGCGGGCGGTGAGCAGTCCATGGATCTTCTCGCCATGATTATCGCCGGGCGAAAGGTCTTCGGCTACGGCGAGGACCTCCAGTGATCGGCAACGGTCACCCGGCTCCGGGTGTGCTGCCGTGACCAGGGTGGCGTTGCGCGACATCCATCGCAGCCGGGTCTATCGCGCTGAACAACGACTGTGGAATTTGCTCGATGACGCCGACCACACCGGCGAGCGCACCGTCGAGCTGTTCGGCACCCGGATCTGCCTACCGGTGGAAAAACGCATGCCCGACATCGACGCGGTGGCCGCCTACCTCGACGGAGTCCTGGCCCTGCGCGCGGTGCGCCGCCGCTACAGCAGAGCCGGACTGCCCCTCACCGTCCGTGCCCGCCGCGGTGCCCGCGCCCATGGCCACTACGAACCCACCACAGCGACCATCGCGATTTCCATGCACGACCCACACGCCGTGCGGGAACTGCTGCTGCTGCACGAACTGGCACACCATCTGCAACCGCCCGTCTCCACCGGGCACGGACCCGAATTCTGCCGCGCCTACAGCGATCTCATCCACAACGTGATGACACCCGAGACCGCGTGGCTCCTGCGTGCCTGCCTCACCAGCGAAGGCGCTCGCTGCCGATAGCCACCGAATGCGTCGACCAGCAAAGGAGCATCATGGATTTACTCGACACCGCCCGCGCGGACGACACAACCGAATTCACACCCCGCCTCATCGCTCGCGAAGCCGTCAATCCGGTCTATACCATCGCCGGGCACCATCACATCGACCGACGCCCGCAGTGAACACCGCCGTCACCCTGTCAGAGACCGCCCTGCTCGATGCCGCAATCGATAACGCGGGCCGCGGATTTCACATCTTTCCTCTGCACCCGGGCACCAAGGTCCCCGTGATCGAACACTGGCAGGACAAAGCCACCCGCGACCTGGACCGCATCCGGCGGTGGTGGCGGCGCTGGCCCAGCGACAACGTCGCCGCCGCCTGCCTGCCCTCGGGCTTGCACGTGCTCGACCTCGATACACGCCACGGCCACCGCTCCTCACCCCGGCCGTCACTCGATCCCGACGGCCGCGACGCATTGGCCAAGCTGGCCGCTCAACACCACCAGCCACTTCCCATCCCCACCTACACGGTGCAAACGCCCTCGACGGGTCTGCACCTGTACTACCGCGCGCCCCCAACACCGGTGCTGCGCAACACGATCGCCCGGCTCGGTCCCCACATCGACAGCCGCGGCAGCGGCGGCTACGTCGTGGCCGCCGGATCGGTACTACCCCACGGCACTTACCAGCTCCTCGACGATCGCCCACCGATCTCCCTGCCGAGCTGGCTCACCGAACTTCTCGCCCCACCACCGGCAGCTCACCCACCACAGACCGGCATCGCCGTGCACCATCCCGATGCCTACATCCAGGCCGCTGTGTCGAACCAATGCGCCCGTATCCGCAACGCGCGCACCGGCACCCGCCATCGCGAGGTCCTGCTGGCGGCCAACAGCCTCGGCCGACTCGTCGGCGCAGGTCTGCTCGGCTACATCCACGCCGAGACCGCGCTGCTCGATGCCACCGCAGTGCATGTCGGGGTCGACGACTTCACCGCCGCCGAAGCACATCGCACCATCGCTGACGGACTGACCTACGCCGCACGGTCCTGACCAAACGGAGAACTGCGATGCCGTTGCCCCGTTGCGCCTGCTTCCTTCGGTGCGCGCCGATCTGCCCTGACTAGAACCGCTGCCCGGCAGACCATCCCGCACCACCCGGCGCACGCGAGCCGAGCTCGAACCCCAATCGCCTTCTGCCCCGAGGAGATTCGATGCCTCCGATCCACGACCCCGGTGCCTTTCTCGCCGAGTTCCTGTCCCAGCTTCACCGGTCACAGCACCGCACCGTATTCCTGCTTCCCATCCGCACCGACACCAGCGACCGTGATGTCGAGATGTATGTCGATTTGTATCGCGGCGTGACGTTGTACTCCACCGGCCAGGATCTGGGATTGGCCGACGAGAACATCGCCACCACACCGATCCTGGCCCACTGCGCCGACCTGTGTGGGCGAGATCGCCCGGACGCGGTAGCCGTGATCATCGTCGATGATCCCCGACCGGATCGCGCCGCCCCCCGCCGCGCGCACCGGGACTTGATCACCCGGTTGCGAGGGCAACTGCACGCCGACGGCGTCGTACTGCTCGATGCATGGATCGTCACCGGCATCGCTCCAGGACAGCAATGGCAGAGCTTGATCGACAACCGCGCTGGTGTCTTGCCCGCGACACCCGCGCTCGTGATCGCCCAAGTCCAGAACCTCGCACCCGCACCCGATCCGATACCGGCGGAGCTGTCCTGCGATTCAGATCTGGTCGCTGAGGTCAACCGCGCATTACGGGCACTCAACCAAGCCCGCGACGCCACCCAAGCCCTCGGCGTCTACACCGCGCCCTCGAGGCCAGAGCTTCTTCGGTGGGTTATCGATCGACTCCGAGCCGTCCTGCGTGGAGTCACGCTCACCGCCGAGGACCTCGCACGGGTGGAGGTCGCGATGCGTAGCGAAACCGTCCGCCGATGCCTGTTCGCCCTCTCGTCAGGACCCCACGGTCCACGCACGCAACCACTATGGACCCAGCTGATCCGGGGGCTTCCCACGCCGCGCCGCGCGCAGGCCGCGTTGCAGTTGGCCGTCAGCGCATACGTCCAAGGCGATTTCGACCAGGCACTGGCCGCCCTGCGCATCGTGCTCACCGACGACCGCAACGAACCAACTGGGCGCACCCTGGCCGATGCGGTCGCGACGTCGGTTCCCGCCGAGGTGATCCGCACCCAGCTTGCACCTGGCTACAACCTGGCCGTCGAACTCGGCGTCGATCTCACCCTCGACCCAACCGACGAGGACCCCACCGTGGCTCCCCCAACGGACTGATTCGTCGCCGCACCGCGCGGTCTGCGAACTACCCGTCGATCACCTCAGGAGTGCCCCATGCCCTACACCGACATCGTCGACCGGTTCACCGTCTTCGACATCCTCCACGACTTCGATCATCACTTCGACCCCAATCGGATCATCGCCACCGACCTGACCGCGGTCGAGGCCCTGGCCCTGCTCCGACACCGCAGTGCCGAAACCGCCGCAGAACCTGGAGGTGAGCTGGTCGAGATGTGGAACCACGCAGTCGTGACAAACATCGGCTACCCCCGGCCGGTATTGGTGAATGTCATCCGGCCGGTACGCGAGCACAACCGTGACGACCTCGAGCATCTGCTGCGCACCAGCCTGCGCATGCAGTGGCCCAACGCACAATTCACCGTTGTCCCGCCCCCGTTCGCCGACGCCGCCGTGGAATGGGTCGACGGCCCCCAACCGAACACGGTGGACTTCTTTGTCCGCGGGTGGTTTCCGATCGACCATCCCCTCGGTGCCAGCTTCGGGCTGCGTCGGCACTTGAGCCCGCAGGCGTGGCCGCAGATCACCGACCGTGCCGAGCCCGCGCTCGGGTTGACGGTGCCGCGCACCCGCTTTGGGGCCATCGACTGGTCCGCCGCTCACGCGATCCGGATTCCGGCGCCGGTGCGTATCGGATACCTCGACACGAGCAAGTACGCAGGCGACTACACCGAGTGGGGTCTCGACGAGGTCTTGCGCATGCTGGCCGACTACATCGACTTCACCGATTCCCGCCGCCGATAAGTCTCCGCCTCCTGGCACTGCGAACCTCCGATGCCGCCGAGCTGGTGAACCCGGACACATGACCGCCCCCACCACGTTGTTTCTGTGCCCGGTGTCGTTTGCCGAGGCGTGTGACTTCGTCACCGCGCATCATCGCCACCTCCGGCCGCCGGTGGGACACAAGTTCTCCCTCGGCGTCACCGATGGTGAGGTACTCGTCGGGGTGGCCATCGTCGGTCGGCCCGTCGCCCGACATCTCGATGACGGCCGCACCCTCGAAGTCACTCGCACCGCCACCGATGGCACCCGCAATGCCAACAGCATGCTGCTCGCCGCAGCATGGCGCGCGGCGAAGGCGCTGGGGTTCACCCGGTTGATCACCTACACCCGCCGCAGCGAGTCCGGCAGCTCGCTGCGCGCGGCCGGGTATCGGGTTCTGGCACAACGTTCAGCGCGTCGTGGCTGGAACTGTCCGTCCCGGCCTCGACTCGACCATCCCGCAGGAATCCAACGCACCCTCTGGGAAGCGGGCTGACATCCAAGCCGACAGCAGGGTCCTTGCCGCAGTGCGCGATTGACCCCGCACTTGACCTCGGCCGCTCATCTGCTCCGTGTGCGAACGCACCCAACTATCGAATAGCCAAGGGAGGTAAGACGGTGCCGAAACCCAGCTGGAATGAATACGCCGTGATGCTGGCCGACCTCTACCGCGGTGAGATCGATTTTCTGATCGATCGCGGTCATGAGTCGGTCGAGATCTCTTGGCGTGGTAGCTCTAACACCGCGATCCGCGCCTCGACGGCCGACGGATTTCTGCTCGCGACCAACGCGTGTGGTAGCAGCGAATTGGCCAATGCGACTCGCGCGCGCGAGCCGTGGTTCCTGTGCCGGTACCGCGGGGCCGACGGCGACGCACCGGTGATTCTCGGCCAGGGCAGCAGCGCCGATTTCGCGATCGCCTACCGGCAGGCAATGGGCCTGTGATTCCGCGCAGCTTTCGGCACTGCCCACCGCCCTGATCGCACAACATCCGATCACCTGCATCCGCTCGTGGCCGGCGCGGGTTCACGCGGTTCACCCATGTCTCATGTCGTGCGTGTCTGAATTCGATTCTGCCCCAGGAGGCTTCATGCCCACGATCGAGAACCCCGGCATCTTCATCGCCCACTACCTCGCCGCTGCTCCCCAGCCACCGCGCCGGTCTGTGGTGCTGGTGGCGGCCCAACGGCTCGAGTGTTGGCCCGACACACACATGCGTGGCGGAATGGCAATCCTCACCGATCTCTACCTCAGCTGTGATGACCGATTGGCCGGAGACTATCTGGCGACGACACCGATCCTCGCGCGCGCGAGGCAGTTCTGCCAGCAGTTCCAACCCGACGCGGTCGCGGTCGTCATCATCGATGACCCGCGACCGAACCGCCCGGTGCCGCGCGAATCCCACCGCGAGCTGGTGAGACTGCTCGGTGACCGGTTACGTGAGACCGGCACCGAACTGCTCGACGCCTGGATCCTCAGTGACACCGTGCCTGGGCAACAGTGGACCAGTCTGCTCGACGGAGACACCGGAACCCTGCCCGTAGTCCCCACCGACAACTCTGATCTGGCTGCCACGCAACCCTTCCCGCAAATCAGTGAGACTCACCAGTTCCTCGAACAAGACCCGGACCTCACCGGCCAGGTCCAAGCGCACCTGGCCGATATTCGCGCCAGCGACGCCGAAACACTGGCTGCCATTGGGGAGGGTGTCGATTCCATGGCTCGTCGACGTGAGCAGTTGCGGTTCGTGCTGACCCGGATCTATGCCGCCGATTCCGGTGCGTATCTCTCGGCCGAGGATTTGGCGCAGGTGGCGATCATCTTGGGCGAGGAGACGATTCGCACCTGTCTGTATGCGCTGGCGACCGGTCCGCGCGGCGGATCATGTCTGCCGATGTGGAGCCAGCTGGTGCGGGCGCTGCCCGCACCCGAGCGCACGCAGGCCGCGATGCTGTTCGCGGTCACCGCCTACACCGACGGCGACACCGCCCTGTCCACCACCGCTATCGACATCGCGCTCGCTGACGAGCCCACCAATTCCGCGGCGGTGACACTCTCGACCGCCCTCGCGTGCTCCGTGCCGCCGGAAAAGATCCGCGCACTGTTCCGGCGTGGGTACGCCACCGCCGCCGAACTCGGTATCGACCTCGACTGATCCACGCACACCGTCGGCACCGAGAGATCCGACTGGGCCGATCCACGCCTGCACGGTGCTTGCCCGTGCCCTTCTGATCAAGGAGCTCCCATGAACGCACCTGCACGCCCGCGTCATTCGGTTGTCCTTCACGCTGTGGTGGTGATGCCGTGATGTCAGATGAGCGGCAACTGATGTGGGCCACCCTCGCTCGGGCGGCGTTGACCGCACCGAGCCAGGTCCGCTCGTTGATCAGCCAGGTCGGGCCCGAGCAGGCCGCGTACATGCTCACCACGCGTGGCACCCTGATCGAGATGCGCAGCGATCTGCGCGATGCCGCCCGCCGCGACCTCGACCGCAGCGCGGCGTCCGGGGGCTACCTCGTGACCCCCGACGATCCTTCTTGGCCCGCGCGACGACTGGCCGACCTCGACGCCGAACACCTCGACACCACCGCACCGATAGCGCTGTGGACCCAGGGCAGCAGCCGGGTGGAACTGTTCGCCCACAACACCATCGGCATCGTCGGTGCTCGTGCCGCCACCGACTATGGCCGTCGCGTGAGCGCCGATATCTCCGGCGAACTCGCCGCCCGCGGTTGGACCATTGTCAGCGGCGGGGCGTTTGGTGTCGACTACGAGGCTCATCGCGCCGCCCTGGTCCATGGCGGGATCACGATCGCGGTCCTGCCGAGCGGGCTCGATCGCCCGTATCCGCACGCGCATGCGGACTTGTTCACCGAAATCGCCATTTCCGGATTGCTGCTCAGCCAGTACCCACCGCGAACACCAGTGACCAGGAGTCAATTCCTCGCACGCAATCGCCTCGTCGCCGCCCTCTCGCGTGCACTGGCCATTCCCGAATCCGGACAGCGCGGCGGAACCCGCAATACCGTGCGATGGGCGATCAAACTCGCCCGCCCAGTCTTCGCCGTGCCGGGCCCGATCCACTCCGCGGCCTCAGCGGGCTGCCACGCGATGATCCGCGACGGCGAAGCCGAACTGATCACCAGCGCCACCCAGATCCTCGACAGCCTCACCCCGCCCGCGCACTTCACCCCCGCGTCCTCGAGCACCTGTTAGAGCCACCGTCGCTGCGCATCACCGCACCCACCCTGACTCCCGTTTCGCGCCGTCGGGTGAAAGCCGTGCCGATCGTGACCCTGACGACACGGGGTCGTGTCTGGGTGCACCTTCGATGAAAGGAGTCTTCGTCTTGGGGCAGTTCTTCAACGCGGTTTTTCTCGCGCCGGACTCCGAGGAGATCCTCGGCGTGACGTTCAGTCGAGTCCTCAAGATCAGCGAGTCCGGAGTGTTCCGCTACCACTGCGTCCGGCCGATCGAATCGGTCGAGCGGTTGCTCACCGAACCAGTCCGCGTGGTCTGGGCTGGCGATGACGCCGACCCCGAAACCGATCATCCCGACCCGACCAACCTGCACATGAGGGGACTCGATGCTCCCAGCTTGCCCCGCCTCGAGCAGGGACCGGTTGCACGCTATCTGCTCAACCATGACCGACGCCGCTACGTCGACAAAAGCCCGGCCGACAACCAGCGTTGGCACGTCCATCCCCTCGTCATCCTGACCGCCGAGGGCTGGTACGAGGGCGGCGACCACATCGGGGATTGGGCGCGCGAGCGCATCTCCGTTGCCGACACCGTCCCCGCAGGCTTCGAAGAACTGGCCTTCACCTACACCTACCCAATCCCCTTGCTGACGAAGGAGACCGGTCATGTCTGACATCGCTGCTGTCGAGACCCTCACCCGCGAGCAGTACCTGCGGCGCCAGTACCACGCCACCGCCGGGCCCAGCACCGAAATCGAGGACACCGCTGTGCTGGAACGCTGGCGCTCTCAACAGCCGGATTGGCGTGGCAAGTACTGGACGCTCACCCCCGACGAGGACGAGGTGTTGCGGCTGCACCCGATCAACGTCGCCGCACGACGCGCCACTACTCCAGCGGCCTGACACCAAGCCCCCGGGCTCGATCCCGGGTCGTGTTCTTCACTGCCCATTTTCGGCGGGGCAGCCCATCGTGTCTGGTGGGCTGCCCCGCCGTCTGTCTTCGAAGGAGTATCTATGTCTGACACCGAAACCGGCACCGCCACCGCAGTCCTCGACCGAGATACCGCGACAGAAATCGACACCGTCCCGGTCAACGAACCGGCCGACGCGAATGATCCACCCGCGGATCTGCCCGCGATCGAGGCCAAGTACATGAAGCCCTCCGAGCTGGTGATCGATGAGAACGTCCGCGAGAGCTTCCGGATCGAGGACCATCCTCTGCAGGTCGCCTCGATCAAGGAACGTGGGGTGAAGGATCCGATCAACGCGATCCGTGAGGCCGACGGCTCGGTACACGCCGTGGACGGTCAGGTCCGCCTCCTCATCGCACTCGCGCTCAAGATACGGGTGGTCCCGGTGTTCATCGTCGCCGCGCCGGTCGGGCTCAACGACACCGAACGTCGTATCGAGCGGATCTTCGATCAGATCAACTTCAACGAGCGCCGGATCCCACTGACCGACGCCGACTACGCCGGTGGAATTACCCTCGCCCTCGACCTCGGCGCGAGCGTGCCCCGCGTCGCCAAGGCGTTGCAAACCTCCCGCGAAACCGTCAAGGCCAACGCGAAGATCGGGGCGTCTCCGACCGCGAAGGCATTGCTGGAGACCGATCAGTTCAGCTTCGATCAACTCGCGGTGATCGGCCACTACGAAACACTCGGCGATACCGAGGCCGTGGAGCGGCTCAACAAGTGCACCCGCTCCGGCTTCGCGCACGAGGTCCAGCTCATCCTGGCCGAACGCGCCGCCGAACGCTCGTACCTCGAAGCCGCACTGCCCTACAGCGCGTACGGGTTCGGCATCCTCACTACTGAGCCCGACACCAGCAGCGCTGAGGCGGAGTTCGTTCCGGCCGAACTCCTGGTGACCGCCGACGGCGAACCGGTCACCGCGGAGTTGGTCAACACCGACCCGACCCGGTGGGTGGTGTATCTGCACCGCGACGAGGACGGGCAACTGGTCGAGAAGAACACCGGCGCGATCGTCGAGCCCGAGGCGGTGGACTGGGACACCCAGGACAACACCGACGCAGCCCCGGCTCCAGGTCTGCTCCACGCCGATCTTGTCGAGCATCGTGAGCGGTGGGTGCCGTTCTGCTACCTGCCCGCCGATCAGTTGCCCGACAGCGGTTTCCAACTGCTCGCAGCCACGGCCGATCCCTCCGATGACAAGAGCGTTGACGAGATCGCGCGCGCGGAGTCGAACGCCGAGGCGGCCAGGCAGGCCGCGGCTGATCGTGAGCAGGCCCGGCTGAAGCGGGCGCGGGTCGAACAACTCAACATCCGCGGAGTCGCGGCCGCCGAACGGCGTGACGGCGTGCTACTGAACTTCCTCAGCCGCCGCACCCCGCACACCGCGGCCTCTCGATACGTTGCCGAATCCATGGCGAACCGACTCGGCATGAACGATCTGGGCAAGACCCTGCACCTGCTCGGAGTCGGCGGCACCCGCGACGCGTTGATCAAGGCCATCCGGGCTGCGACACCGGCGCGCGCATGGGTCATCGTCACCGCGATGATCGTGGCCCGCCACGAGAACAGCCTCGATAAGTCGCTGTGGCGCAACCACACTCCCGACACCGAACGGTATCTGCACTTCCTGGCCGAAGCCGCCGCCGGACTCGACTACACCCTCTCCGATGTCGAGCAAGCCGCCGCGGGCGATATCGACTACCGCGAAATCGATCTCGCCGCCTGACCCGTACCCGCACGCCTAGCTGGCGTCCTTCATGACTGCCAGCTAGGCGTTGGTATGCCCCAGCACCGGCCGGGCGTGCCGGTGACCACCGTGGACATCGCCCGGCGCACCACCACCATCCCCGCTGCTTAGGCATCGCCGACGACGGCGCATGCACCCCCAGCGGCACAGCCGCCAGATCGCCCTCTGCCCGCGCAGAGGCGGCCAGCGCGCGCTGGTGCGTCGAGCCGGGGTCCGCGTCGGCCAGGAATTGGCCTGTCGCAGGGCGCGATCCGAATTCTGTTCCTACACAAGGGAGTAACCGATCATGGCCGGAGACACTGTCCTCACGATCATCGGCAACCTCACCGCCGACCCCGAACTGCGGTTCACACCGGATGGCGCGGCGGTCGCCAACTTCACTGTCGCCTCGACGCCGCGGGGTTTCGATCGCAACGCAAACGAGTGGAAGGACGGCCCGGCGCTGTTCATGCGCTGCAGCATCTGGCGCGATGCCGCGGAGAACGTCGCCGAGTCCTTGACGCGTGGTTCTCGGGTGATCGTCTCAGGTCGGCTCAAGCCCCGCTCTTGGACCGACGCCGAGGGCAACAAGCGCAACAGCGTCGAGCTCGAGGTCGATGAGATCGGTCCCACGCTGCGCTACGCCACCGCGAAAATCACCCGCACCTCTTCGCGCAACGGCAGCCAAACGACGACCTCTCCAACCGATCCTGCTGCCGCATCGGATCGTTCCGGCCAACTGGTCGGCGCAGGCGTCGGCGCCCAGGGAGGCCAGGATCCGTGGCGGGAACCCAGTGGCTGGGGCGGGGCCTCGGACACACCAGGTTCTGAACCCGGCGGTTGTGCGGGTGGTAGGGCTGACCGTCTGGTCGACTGCCCGACCTGACGAGTGCTACCAGCGCCAGACCCCGCCACGGCTGCGGGCCCGCGCCCGGACGTCACCGAATTTCTCGGCGCGGCGCACCAGCCCAACACCCTTCGCCGTTTCCTGCGCAGAAATTCGATGCCGCCCGTCTCGGCGCGTTCCCTCCGCCGCGTCGGGGTCTGTCACTGGTCGGTCGCACTCAGGCCGGTCAGTCGACCAGCCGCCCAGCCCCGTGCCGGGGTTCGTGCCATGCGCGCGTGCCCGGTACGGGGCTGGCCCATTTCTCGGACCAGACAGGAAATCGTGATGACTGCTGCTCCCCGCGTTGCCGATGTTGCTGATTCCGCTGCCGTGACACCATTCGCCAGTGCCCTGGCCCAGATCGAGTACCTGCTCGAGGCCGACCCGGATCGAGCACGTGACGAGTTCGCCGCTGTGCTGAGCCTGGCTTCACCACAGGAGCGAGCCTTCCTCGAAGAGGCCGCCACGATCTTGTCCCGCAAACCCTTCCGCGAGGCTGCGCGCGAGCTGGGTTGGATCGCCAAGAACCGGCCCGAGGTGCGCCACATGGTCGTCCATCTCACCGCCGACACCAATCCTGACCTCTACCGTCCGGCGATGCCCGATCCGACGGAAGTCTCGATCGAGGCCGCTGAATGGGTCCGACGCTCAGTCCGTGAGAACCGCAAACCTGAGCGTCTCACCGCTGCCTTCTCCGAAGACACCGACCTCGCACGCCGCGACCCCGACGCCGTTCTGTATCGCCGGATCCGCCAACTCTCGCCGTATCTGCGTCACCGCGAACGCGATCAGCGCACCCTCGAGCGCCGACACCGCGACGACGCCGAGTTCGCCGCCTACGCCGCCGGACGGCTGTTCACCATCGACACTGACACCGATCTGGGTGCCCCGATGCCCGACCCGCGCAAGCCCGCGCATTTGATGTGGGCTCACGTCCAAGCCGGGCTGTGGGATCGCAGCTATTTCCTCTACGTCTCCGAGAACTACATCGAACGCGACCGTGATCTGCTCGCACCTGCCTCACCGGTCATCCGCGCGGGCAGTGCACGGCAGGGCCGCTACGCCGCCCTCGACGATGCCGCTCAGACCCTCCTGGGCGAGGACACGACTGACGCAGCGCGCGGTGATCGCCGTCGAGGCGCTCGCCGCCGCTGGACCAACCTCCCCAAGCGGATCACTCCCGCCGACCAGAAGGACTTCGCGCGCAAGCGGACCGGCCTGCCGGTGCCGAGCGACTACGACGAGTTCCTGCCCTACACCGAACTCGATGTTGTCGAGGCCACCTGGCAGGGCTCAGGTCTGGATTACGACCTGGCGGCGATGAACCCTTACCACGGTTGGCCGTGTGTTGGTTGCTGGATCGACCGCTGCGACAGCGACCTGCGGGTGGTGCATGTCCTCCACGGCCAACGGGTCAGTGACGACGGCCTGTGCGGCGACTGCCGCGACGACGGCCAGCCGGGCATCGCGCCGCTGCCGGTTCCGTGGGGGATCCAGCAGTTCGTAGAGTCGCGGTGCGCCTACATCGCGGCCACTCATCCTCAGCAGGCCCGTGCGATCCTCGACCAGATCCGGGCCGCTGCCGCGAACACCGGACTCACTTGGCGCATCATCACCCGCTGGATGGCGATGAACCTCGAACAGCCCGTAACCACTCGCCCCGCACTGCGGACACCGGCCCGGCGTCGGCGACAGCCCGCGCTCGGCGCCGGACAACGAATCGGGCGCTGCGACGGCTGCACCAAACCCGGCGTCGTGCACGCCGACAGCCTGTGCACCGCATGTCGCGCCGAACTCACTGTGATCGCCAAGCGCCGACGCACCAGCGCCGCCTGACCTAGGCGCACCACCCGGATCCCGGTCCGCCGTGGCTGGCTCTCGCCCACGGCGGACCGGATCCCGACCATCTACCGCCGCCCAGCTGGTCGGCATCCAGCATTCACCGGAGGTTGCCGAAGTGACCGACTTCTTGTCAGCGAATTGGGCCTGGATCATCGTCGTGGTCTGGTTCTCGCTCGTACCGACCCACTGTCAATCCCATTGCCAGCGTTGCTGTCCCAGACCGCGCCGGTTCGATACGGATCCACGCTCCTACCACGCGCCGTCTAGCCGTTCCTGATCGCCGAGCCCCCACGCACCAGCGTCGCCTGAACCAAACACCCTCCCCCGATCCCGGTCCGCCGTGGTGACAACATCCCGCGGCGGACCGGCCACCAACCCCTTCTCCCACCTCAGGAGTGCATCGTGTCCCGATCCGTACTCACCCGCATCATCGCTCGCATCGCACCCTCGCTTCAACCAACACGCGGCCCGCGCATCAGCGTTCACCTCAACCAGGACCCCAGCGCGCTCGAACGCGGCTACCACGCCGGTGATCCCCTCACCCTGGTCTACCGGGACCGCTTGCCCGCCCTCGCACCTGGTACCACCGACCGTGTCATCCTCGACCGCGTCTTCCTCGCCATCAACGACTGCCCCGCCAGCCCTGATTACGAGCAGCTCGCCCATCACTGGGCAGCCCGCAGCCTTCGCTCACTCTCGGTCGGCGATGTCGTCGTCATCGGTCGTCGCGCCTTCGCCTCCCAACGCTTCGGCTGGGACCACCTCCCGGCCCTGCCCTGACCGGCCCGGACCGGATTACGTGCTCAGCCGGGACTGGAACGCCCTATCTCAGTCCCGGCCTCTTCCACCTCACTACCTGCCTCTACCCCCGCACCCACCCGCACCATCAATTCTTCCTCACCACTCACTTCACATTCCACCCTCTCTCCCCCACCCCCTCTTACCTACCCCCTCACCTCTCCACCTTTATTCACAAGCAGACCTCTTGCATTCAGGATAACGATTTGATAACGACCAGGGGATTTGGCGGATTTGATACTAATCGGGTGAGTCCGGCCTCTAGATTAATTCGAGCCGGAAGTGCTTGCTGGAGGTATGACCGCGACGATACATAAAGTCGCGGCAGGCAATGGGTATCAATATTATCTCCGCAATGTCGCCGCGAATGATGTCTCTTCCCGTGGCCGTTCCAGCCTCGCTGACTATTACTCCGCGCAAGGGGAAGCTCCGGGCCGCTGGCACGGCTCCGGTCTGGCCGCGTTAGGGCTGCACGATGGTGACGAAGTCACCGAAGAACAGATGAAATCCCTGTTCGGGCTTGGCCGTCATCCGAACGCCGAAGCGATCGAAGATCGCGTCTACGACGAGCAGATCCGCCTCGGCGCCAAACACAAAGATGCCGCCCGCGCCGCTGACAAGGCGAGTCGTTTAGGTAACCCGTTCCGGGTTTATACCGAGGTTTCCGAGTTCCGTAAAAGGTGCTCCGCAGCGTTCGCTCAGCACAATAAAGCGAACGGATGCCACCCTGATGACGCGATTCCTGATTCGGATCGGGCGCGGATTCGGACGCATGTCGCGTTCGATATGTTCACTGACGAATACGGCCGACCGCCGTTTGATGCGCGGGAATTGTCGGGGTGGGTGGCCAAGAACTCGCGCCCGAACACCAGCGCGGTCGCGGGTTTCGACATCACTTTCTCGCCGGTGAAGTCGGTGTCGGTGTTGTGGGCGGTGGCCCCGCGGGCGGTGTCGGAGAAGATCGAGGCCGCCCACCACGCCGCGGTCACCGATGGCCTGCGGTGGCTGGAGAGGCGCGGGATCTTCACCAGGCTCGGCCGTAACGGGGTCCGCCAAGTCGACGTCGAGGGCATAGTCGCCGCGATTTTCACCCATCGTGATAGTCGCGCAGGCGATCCGGACCTGCACACCCACGTTCTGATGGCCAACCGGGTACGCACGCTCGATGGCAAGTGGCGCACCCTCGACGGCGCCACGATCTACGCGGCGTTGGTGACGGTCTCGGAGATCTACAACACCCGCCTCGAGCATCACCTCGAGCGGATGGTCGGGGTGGAGTTCACTGAACGCCCTGGCCAGGACCTGTCCAAACGCCCGATCCGCGAGATCGTCGGTATCTCAGCCGCATTGATCTCCGCGTGGTCGCGCCGCGATACCGCGATCACTACCCGGCTCGGGCAGCTCGCCGCGGAGTTCCAAATCCACCTCGGTCGCGAGCCGACGCCGAAGGAATTGTTCAACCTGGCCGAGATCGCCACGTTGCAAACCCGTCCGATCAAACACTTGCTGCGTTCGCTGGCCGAGCAACGCCGCACATGGCGGGCCGAGGCTCAACACCTGCTCGGTGGCCGAGACGCGTTGGCGCGCATGGTGAGCGCGGCGTTGAACCCGATCCGGATTCCCCGTCCGGCCCTCACCGGCCAGTGGATCACACGCACCGCCGAACGAGTGGTCGACGTAGTGTCTGAGCATCGCGCGACCTGGCAGTCGGCGAATCTGCGCGCGGAAATCGAACGCCAACTCCGCGGCCAGGTCGCCAGTGAGGACTGGGAACGCGTCGCCGAAGCACTACTGGCCCAGACCATCTCACCCGCACACGCCGTCGCCTTGGACGACCCGAATCTCACCGATCAACCCGAACTTCGCACGGTCCCGACGGTGTTGCGGCGCCGCGACGGCGCCAGCGTCTACACCTCGGCGCTGTCGCAGCGCTACACCTGCGCGCGCACGTTGTCGGTCGAGGCGCAGCTGATCGAGATGGCGGCACAACCCGGTGCACGCCAGGTTTCGCCCGACCTCGTCGCCGCGGCAGTGCGCGACTACAACACGGCCAATCCTGATCGGCGGCTCAATGCCGGGCAGATCAGCGTGATCGAGGGGTTCGCCGGGTCAAGTTTGCGGGTCCGCACGACCAACGCGCCCGCGGGATCGGGCAAGACCACCGCGATGGCAGTGCTCACCGATGCTTGGCATCGCAGCGGCGGCCAAGTCCTCGGACTCGCCCCGACCGCGGCCGCGGCGGCGGAACTGGGTAAGTCGATCCACGTCCGTGTTGAGACCGTCGACAAGGTCCTCGACGTCCTGGCCAACCACACACCCATCCTCGACAACCTTGTTGTGGACCGCGAATTTCCGCCGCCGTTGCCGCAATGGATCCTCGACGTCGGCCCCGACACATTGGTGATCGTTGACGAGCACGTCAAAATCGGGAACCGGAAACGCCTTCGCCTGCTGCGTTATCTAGCCGATCGCGGCGCCACGATCCGCTGCATCGGTGACCCACGACAGCTCGCCGCCATCGAGGCCGGCGGCGTCGACGCCGACATGGACGCCGCCGCGCCCGAACCCGCACTCACCCTCAGCCACGTCGTGCGGTTCGAACTCGACGCCGAAGCGACCGCGAGTTTGCAACTCCGCGAAGGCGATCCGACCGCACTGGGCTGGTATCTGGACAATCGCCGCATCCACGCGGGCCATCAAGGAGCCACCCACGAGGACGCGTTCACCGCCTGGACTACCGATCATCTCGCCGGGCGCGACACCATCATGCTGGCCGCCAACCACACCGTCGTCGGCGAGCTCAACGCACGGGCGCGCGCCGACCGCCTCGCCCGCACCACCACCGAAGTGGGCGCGTGCGCTCTTCTGATCGACAACAACCTGGCCTCGGTCAGTGACACAATTCGCACTCGCCACAACAATCCACGGCTGCGTTTAGGTGCGCGCGATTGGGTGCGCAACGGCTACGCCTGGACCGTCACCGCGGTGCATGAGGACGGCAGTATCACCGCCAGCCACCAACGACCCGGCGGCGAACTCGGCGCCAGTGTGTGGCTTCCCGCCGATTATGTCGCCGAACATGTGCGCCTCGGCTACGCGACAACGATCGATTCCGCACAGGGAATCACCGCCGACACCTGCCATGTCGCGCTCACGGGAAGCGAGTCGCTGCAACAGCTTTACGTCGCACTCACTCGCGGAATCTATGCCAATCACGTCTACGTGCCAACCGCGTTGGATGGTTCGGAAGCCTCGTTCTGGTCCGAACCGGCGGTCTATCCGCGCACCGCCGTGGAGATCCTGTGCCGCGTTTTCGGTCGCGACGGCATCCAGAAATCGGCGCACACCATGCTGCGCGACGCCCTCGACCCACACCGGCGCCTCGGTCGCGCACTCGATATCTACCTCGACGCGATCGGTCTCGCCGCCGAAAACGCACTCGGCCCCGAAGGTCTCGAACGCCTCGACGCCGCCGCCGACACAATCGTTGCCCACCTCACCGACTACCCCGCCTACCCGGTCCTGCGCCAGCATCTGGCCACGATCGCGCTCTCGGGTCGTGACCCGATCACGGAACTACGCGACGCCGCGAACGAGCGCGAACTCGGCACCGCCAAGGATGCTGCCGCCGTGCTGGACTGGCGCCTGGATCCCTCCGGCGCGCACTCCGCCGGTCACGGCCCCCTGCCGTGGGCGGCCGGGATACCCGACGGTCTACACGCCGAACGCGACTGCACTCAACTCTCTGCCCGCGCCGCCATCGTCGCCGACCTCGCCCACCAAATCCGCACCGATGCCCGAACCTGGACACCGGCGACCGCGCCGCGCTGGGCGCGACCACTCATCAGCATCGACCCACCGTTGGTCGAAGAACTCGCGATCTGGCGCGCCTCACTCGATGTCGATGACCGGGACATGCGCCCGACCGGCCGCCCCCGCTACAGCGTGCTCGAACGCGAATACCAGCAACTCCTCGACACCCGTGTCGCCACCGCTCTCGGCGACCCGCACAACCCCGCCACCAAATGGGCATCTGTCGCCGAAGACATCGAAGCCCGGCTCGTGGCCGACCCGTGGTGGCCGATCATCGCCGACAAAATCGAAGTCGCCGCCCGCTCCGGAATCGACATCGCCACCCTCCTCACCCACGCCGCACAAACCCTGCCTTTGCCCGATGAGATGCCCGCCGCCGCGCTGTGGTCACGCCTGCACCTCGAACCCTCCGCCCTCGACACCCCCGACAGCCACACCCTGCGCCCGGACTGGATCCCCGACCTGCACACCGTTCTCGGCGAACGCACCGCCGAACACGTCATCACCGACCCCGCCTGGCCGCGCCTCGTCGCCGCGATCGACCGCGCACTCAGCAACGGCTGGACACCTCACGACCTGCTCAGCACCGCCTACGAACTCATCCTCGGCGCCCAACCCGACGACGCCCCCGGACTACGCCCCGACCAACTCACCACCGCACTCGCCTGGCGCATCGACGCCCTCCAACACGAAAACACCGACCCCCAACCCACCACCATCACGGACTCGACCATGCACCCACACCACCCACCCGATCCACAACCATCCACAACAACCCGCAACAACATCACCAAACAACCCACGCCGCCACCGACACCCGTACACCCCACCACGCCGACCGCGATATCGCAGGATGTCGCCACCATCGCGACGCTCCTCGGATCCGGAGACACCCAAACGGCCCGCCGTGAATTCCGCAAGCTGACCCGCCATCTCACCGACGAACAACGCGACATCGTCGAACGCGTCGCCACCGTCCTCTACCGATACCCGTTCAGCAACGCCACCGCCCGACTCCAGTGGGCCACAACCCGATACCCCGAACACCGCGACCTCATCAACGCCTGCACCCCCGACGAGGACCCCCACACCTATCGGCCGACGGTCCTGCACCCCAAACATCGGCCACCCCGCGACCACCGCGACGTCCCCGCCCGAGACCACGCCGACCAGATCGACCCCACCCGCATTCGCCCGCTCGCCTCCGATACCGAAACCATCGCCGCACAACAACACCAGAACTACCTCGACACCCGCGGCGACATCGACGACGACCCCGGCCACGGTGAAGACCAACAGCAATGGCCGATACCCCGCGGCGTCGTCCATCACTACTACATCGACAAAGAACATCGAGACCTCCTCCCCCACCAGGCCCTATACCCCGAAGGTGACCCCGACTACGACCGATTCGCCGCCCGCAATACCCGAGCACTCCCGTGCGTGACCTGCGGGATCGGGCGCGCCGTCACCGACACCATCCCCCAACATCCGCGCCACAGCGACGACGGCCTCTGCGGAGAATGCCGCGACAACAACGCAGAGCCCATCCCCGACCACCACCCCGACAATCACATCCGCGCCCGCTGTGACCACCTCGCCGCCACCCAACCACCCGAATCACTGCGCGGTCTGCTGCGCCGCGATTGGCACGCCGCCAGGACTCTCGCCGAACGCCTCAACATCAGCTCCTGGGCCGACACCCACCTCCCTCCCGACGCGACTCCAACAGACGTCTCGCCCGACCCGATCGAGCAGAACCCCCACGCTCTACTCGATGACGCCCAGATTCAGCAGCGCATCGACGACCTCGAACAGCGCATCTCTCTCATCCACGACGACGCCACTCTCTACGGCCCAATCCCCGAACCGCACAGCGATGACACCGACGACGCAAAAATTCTTCACCGCCATCACGCCGCCCAACAGGCAATTCGTACCGCCCGCGCAGCCGAGAACGCACTCGGGCAAGCCGTGCGCGACCTGCACGCTCTCACCACCAAAATCGATACTGCCCGTGCACGTCTCGACGACATTCCTGGATACCGTCGCAGCGCGCGACGCGACACACAGGCCCGCGTCGACGCCCTGCTGGCCCAGCAGCAAAACGCCCTCCGAACACGGGAATCGGCGCGCGCCACCGCCCGTGATACCCGACGAGAGGCGACCCTGCATGCCGGCACGGCCGACCACTGGGACCGAGTCCTCGTCACCCCTCCGCCGGAGCGAACCGAACATCAACCCATCACGACCAGCGACTCCGCCGCTGATCGGCAAGACCAGATCGCTGACTACCAACGCCAGATCGAGCAACTCCGGACCGAACAGCTGCGCCGCACCGAAGTTTGGCAACCCGACGAACAACTACTGCGATCGAACACTCAAGAAGACAATGCGCTTGAGTTCATCGAGTCTTCGCGTCCCCACCAACCCGAGGACGGCATCGGCATGTAGGAATCGAAGTGAGAGCAGAAGGGGCCTTCGGCGAACCGGCCCTTCGCTTTTGCCTTACCGCGTTCTCGCTCCCCCATCAACGGCATCATTCACGCCACACGCACGTAGCCGATCAACTCCGTGCCGCCTACGCAGGGAATGCACGCCCATCATGGTCGGCCACTGGGAACCCAGTGAGAGTACTTCCGGACGGTGGATGAGGTCGACCGCAGTTGGCGCCTTCGGGCATTGCGCGCTCCGCAGGCCGACCGAGGCACCGTTCGATAGACCGCAGAGGCGCTAGTGCTGTTGATGGAACCGCCATGCGTCGCGCACGATATCGAGGATGTCCGGCTTCTCCGGGGTCCAGCCAAGTTCGTCTCGCGCCAGCTGTGAGGACGCGTATAGGGTCGCCGGGTCGCCAGGTCGCCGTGGTTCGGACGCGACCTCGAATGGCATTCCCGTCACTTCCCGAACCGCTTGGATCACTTGAAGGTTCGAGAAGCCGATGCCGTTGCCGAGGTTGTAGACCTTGTGTTCACCGGGATGGATGGCGCCGAGCGCGAGTAGGTGCGCTCGTGCGAGATCGGTGATGTGGATGTAGTCACGGACATTAGTGCCATCCGATGTCGGGTAGTCCGCGCCGAACAGCGACAACTTGTTGCGGCGGCCGAGGGCGGCATCCAAAGCCAGTGGAATGAGGTGAGTTTCGGGGTTGTGGCGTTCACCGATCATGGTGCCGTCGCCGCAGTCATATGCCCCTGCGACGTTGAAGTAGCGCAGGCTGATAGCACCGAAGGGAAAGGCGCGAGTGAAGGAGGTGATCGCTCGGTCGACGGCGAGCTTGGTGTCGCCGTAGGTGTTGACCGGGTTGGTCGGTGAGGTCTCGACCAGCGGCAGCTCGCTCGGTTCTCCATAGACAGCTGCGGTGGAAGAGAACACCAGCTTGCCGACCTCGGCGGCATGCATCGCATCCAGCAGCGCGAGTGACGCGCGGGTGTTGGAGTCCCAATGCCGTTCGGGATGCTGCATCGATTCGCCCGCGGCGATAAGTCCGGCGAAGTGCAGCACGGCGTCGAACCCGGCCCCCGGGGTGAGGATTTCGCCGACATCGTGAACGCGCAGTTGGATGAACTTCGCGCCGTCAGGGATCTGTCGGCCGTCGTTGCGGGAGAGGTCGTCGAGGACGACGACCTCGTGCCCGTCATCGAGCAGCATCCGTGCGACGGTGGCGCCGACGTAGCCAGCCCCGCCGGTGACGAGATATTTCACTCAGACCTGTACTTTCATCGCGAGTAGGTGATCGAAGATGTCGCTTCTGTGCCGCTGAAAGTACTCCTCGGGACCAGATCTAATACGGGTACCCGTCCATCCCGTGATCCGCTCCCAGGTGGCCCGCTTCACCGTTTCCAATCGAGTGGGGCCGCGTGGGCCATCCGTCCATGCCGTCGCCAGTGCGGTCCCTAGCTCGTGCGCAATCTGCTGGTGGCGACCAATGATTCGTCCGCTGCTGGTGACTGCGTAGCGCGTGCACGCTACGGCGTCGGTTCTGGGGCGGCCGAACTCAGCATCGAAGCGGCCGAGTGTGTGCTGAAGGTACTCCCAGAACCGTCCCGGGTCCATGACTGGCAGCGCGGGGTTGGTTCGCCACGCAATCTCTGCACTCATCCAGTCTGCGATCGGATCGTCCATGACGTCGAGGTCGTGGTAGCAGTGCGCGCCCTGCAACATCGCCGCGGTCCGCAGGACTTTCATGCACAGCTTGTTCACGGTCAGGTGGAAATCTTGGGCAGTCGTGCCTGCAATCCACTGTGTGAGCAGCTCATCCCCGAAATAGGACTGGATGTAGAACAGCAGCATTTCATAGCAGTCGCGTGCGTCCAAAGTGACCGGATCATGGGGTGGCAGCGCTCGTTCGGTGAGTGAGACGCCCAGATTCTTGTATTCGTAACCCAACACCGTGTGGAGTCTGCGGTAGTCCGACAACGACAGGACTATGAAATCGACTTTGGAGAAGGTCTTTTCGGCCTGCCGCACGAGTTCATGAGTATCCGTCGACGGGGTGTCACCGTAGTGGATGTAGAGCAGGTCGACGTCGCTGAGCGGGGTGTATTCGTCGTCGGCGGTGCGGAGGAAAAACATTTCGCCTCGAGCGAGGGAACCGCCGAGGATGAGCCAGTCATCGGCGGGCACGCGACCACCGATATCGGTCAGTTCGCTAGCGATGTGCAGAGCCGGGTAGTCGAGTGATGGTGCATTGGTGCGCCTGCGGATGATGTGGCGAGCGAGTAGTTGAGCGTCCATCATGCACCCACCATCGGATCGGGCAGCGGCACCGGAAGGTCCCGTGGCGCGGGTACCGGAGCTTCTTCGTGGTCCTTCTTCGCAGTAATGTGCGGGCACAGTGGGCCGCAGATCGTGCACGGTGCTCCCTTACGGAGCCCATAAGTCAGGAACGCGTTGCCCGCCAGACCTGGATACAGGGCGTGGCCTTGCTGGATCTCCCAGTCGTTAGCGCGGCGAGCCACGCTGATCGCACGCTGCCTGTCGATCTCGGGTTCCCAGCCGCGCACCAGATCCAGCGCAGTGATCGCGACGCGGACCATGCGTACCGATGTCGCCGTGTCGGCTGCGGTCGGCATCGCGTAATGCTCGTTGTGGGTGATGCTCGCGAACATGTCGCCGCCGCACTGCCCGGCGGCGGTGACGCCGAGAACGTTCACCGTGTCATCCAGAGTCACTCCGTTGTCGATCACCATCGGCCCGGCCAGCCACAGCGGCGCACCGCCGAGCGCTTCTTTGTAGGCGGGGATCAGCTCTGGGATGCGATGCAACGGCATGTGCCCTCCGCTTTCACACAAGACCTGCACACCTGCGCACAGTGCGGCTTTGCGGAGTTCGGCCAAGAGTTGGATTTCGCGCCACTTCAGTTCGTCGCCAGCATCGGCTGTGGCGCCAGGTCGGAAGATGTCTCCCAGATCCAGTACGACCTCACGTCGACGGCAGATATCGACGATGCCGTCGAAGTACTCGATGAGCGGGTTGTCGCAGTTATGCATGCGCATGTAGCGGGCGAGCAAGCCGCCTCCACGTGAGGTCGTGGGCATTATCCGGTCGGATTTCTCGCTCATCTCGACCAGCGCGGGATTGATGCCAGCGTGGATGAGCACGAAGTCGACACCAGGGGCGAGCCCGAGCTCGAACCGTTCCAGGAACTCATTGCGACCCAGCTTGCGACGCGGATCGGCGAACAGGTCATAGGTCACACACGCACCCAGCGGTATACCCACGATCTCTTTCAGATCTGCCCGAAGCGCCACCCCCTCAGGATTGGTCGTCAGATCCATGACCGCGTCCGGGCCTGCGGCCAGGATCACCGCCATGCTCTCGACTATGGCGTGGCGGTCGGTGTCACGCCGGCCTAAGCCGATCAGCGCCGACACCTTGCGGCGGGTGTCCTCTCCAACGAGTAGCGGCCGGAAGCCCGTCAGGTGCCGACTGGCTTCCGAACGCAGAAACACCAGGGTGCCGCTCTCGACGCGGCGGGCGCTCAGATCAGGGTCGAGACCTTCGGCTCGGCAGGTGGCGATGAACTGGGAATCTGTTGCCAGGTCAATCATTTCCGTCTTCCTTCCAGATCGGGTACTACAGAGACGTGACCAGTGCTGGCGACGACTGGACCGGACCAACCGCTGAGGGAATGCCAGCTGCGATCGCGTGTCGTGACCCGGTGGATCAGATGTTTTCCCGCTCGTCGCCTGCGGATGTGACCGCGGATTCGGCGGCCGCGCCGAGGGCAGCGGGACAGTTCACGTGCTCTGGCTCCCACCGGTCGTATTCGCTCATCGACGTCGCCATGTCTTGCCTCCAAAGCGTCGCTTCCAGTGCACGCCAGGCTGGATCAGACGATTCCGATCGAAAAGTTGAGCCGTCTAGCTCGATTCACCGATCGGAAATGGCTGTCTCGAAGCTGCCAACACCAGGTGCTGGATTAACGATCGCGCGAAACAGGGGTTCGCAAGGTGGCCCGAACCGGCCCATTTCGGCCCACTTTCGGCCCGTTCCGATTTGCCCCCTCTCAATACGCGGTGAAATGTGACTACCGTTGACGATGAGTGGAGGTGGGCATGGACAAACCGCGTACCCGCTTGGAACAACTCGCACTAAACAAGGGGCTTGGCACGGCGGACTTCCGACGGGAGTTCAGCAACAAAGCCAAGACTCTCGGGATCGACGTCGCAGTCTCACGGAGCGCGGCGAAGCGATGGTTCGAGGGCGGCATTGCCCGCCCACGCGAGGCCGCCACTCAGGTCCTTGAGACCTGGTTCGGCGAGTCCATCGCAGTGTTGACAGGACCTCCCCTGTCCCAGTCTCGACTAGTCACGGAACAGGAGCTCGCTGTGAACGCAGCGCATGAATCGGTGAACCACGCTATCGAAGCTGCATCAGCACTGGATCCCTCAGCCTTGGAGCACCTGCACGCGGCAGCCGGTGAAGCAGCACGCGCGTATCTCATCACGCCGCCATTGGAAATGCTGACCGACCTGGTCGCGCTGCGCGACACGATATATGTCCAGCTGGACCGAACGCACAAGCCGTTGCAGCACGCCGAGCTATACCTTCTCGCTGGCGAGGTTTGTGGTCTGTTGTCATCGGTGTCGTGGGATCTCGGGCTCTTGGGTGCCGCCGACGAGCAAGCACGGGCGGCATACACGTACGGCAATGTCATAGACCATCTCTCATTGCAAGCATGGGCGCGCGCGCTCCAAGTCACTGCGGCGTTCTGGTCTGGCTATCCCCGGCGGGCCGCAAAAATCGCATCCGCCGCGCTCGACAATGCTCCAGCCGGAACGGCGCGAGTCCGCCTGCACAGCGTCAACGCGCGAGCTCTCGCGTTGATCGGTGCTCGCGGCGAGGTTCGCGACGAATTGGAAGCCGCCACGACCGAGCTCGACCGAGCTGGCAACGACTCGTTCCTTGACGAAGTCGGGGGCGAGTTGGCTTTCAACCGTGCACGGCGTGGCTTGTGCGCGGGTGCCGCCTACGTGGCGTTGGGTGATGGCGATCAGGCGGAGCGTGAGGCAGAGGATGCGATAGAGCAATTCGCAGTCATCCCAGAGGAACAGCGTTGGGGCGCTGGCGCTCTAAGCGCGCATGTCGACCTTGGCGCAGCGCGTACCCTTCGCGGCGATCTGGCGGGCGCGCAGGATGCACTTCGTCCAGTCTTCGACTTGGCTCCGATCCGCCGCACCGAAGCCATCGCCCAAAGACTGCACGCCCTCGCCCGGATCCTCGGAACCACCAGGTACCGAGGTGCTGTCGAAGCGATCGAACTAGGTGGCGAGATCGAAAATTTCACTGCGATCTCACTGGCTCGGACCTCGGGAATGAGGGCCCTCCCGCCGCCGTCGTAGCGCCGCTATTGAGCTCCGCAGTGGTCGAGTTGGGTTGCGTCCCAGAGGCCGAGGATCGCTTGTTCGCGTTCAGGTGTGATCCCTAGTTCGCTGGCGCGTTCGTGCTCGACGGCTGCGCCTCCGTTGTTGAGCCATGCCCAAGTGTCCGCAACCGTGTCCCTTATCAGTCGGCTAGCGAATCCTGAGTCCAGGGCACGTTTCGAGTCGACCGACCACGCGCCTTTAAACATGCGCCACAGCGGCAACTCGGTCCATTGTCGAACGCCTTGCTCCGCAAGCCACTGCTCGTCGGTGATCCATTCGAGCTTCGCGTCTCCACCACTCAAATCATGGCAGGAATTTAGTAGATCGCCCATCGTCTCGCGCCCGGGCGCGGTCACGTTCATAGTGCCAATAAGATCCGGCATCAAGGTGAACGCCGCGACATCTCGAACATCGACTGGCTGAATACGCCGCTCTGGACGGCCAGGAGCGAGCACGCGCCCCCCGCGCTGCATCCGGCGCAGCCACCACGCCAGCCGTCCAACGTATTCCAGCGGGCCCAGAATTACTCCAGGCCGCAGGATCACGGTCCGCTCTGCTCCGAACGTCTCCAAGACGGCCCGCTCGCACCCCGCCTTGCCGAACCCATAGATGGACGGGCCCGGATCACCGTCGTATCCGAAGTCGGGGCCTGCGTCTGGCGGGCACTCCAGCACCGGCGATTCCTCGTTCAGCGGCTCGACCGGCCAGCCCTGGTATACCGAAACCGTCGATATCAACAGGTAGCGTGCTGCTACTGGTTCTAAAGCACGTGCCAGATGCAGCGTTTCGCGTGGGATGAAGCTCGACGTATCAATGACAAGGTCCCACTCACTGGACTGGGCAAGTCGCGCCAAGTCGTCGGGATCGGTTCGGTCGCCCCGAATTGTGGTCACCCCATCGACGTCACTACCGCTGTGACCGCGCCGAAACGTCGTCACATTGAGATCTCGTGCTACAGCTATCTCGGCAATCGTGCGACCAAGGAACCAGGAACCACCCAGAATCAGAATCCGCGTCACATCAGCCATTGTGACCAACGATCACTCCATCGGCGAACGATCACCCAAACGAACCAGCAGGGAGGCCAGCAGTGCTGCCTGTCGAGGCATAGTTGCAACATCGACGTGCTCGTTGCGTGCATGGGGGTGGCCGCCAACCGCGCCGAGCCCGTCGAGCGTCGGAACCCCTATCGCCGCAGTCAGGTTCCCATCCGAACCCCCGCCAGACCGAACAGCGGCCAGCGGCGCCAAACCGAGTTGTTCAGCAGCAAGGGCGGCCTCCGCGAGGAGCGACTCCGCCATGGACTCTTCGAACGGGGGCCTGTCGATTCCACCACTCACCATCACCACGGCACCTGGCAAATGGGGTGTCAGCGCCGACATCGCTCTATCGACATCTTCGAGGCCGCGAGGAGTCCACGATCGCGCGTCCACCTCGCACCGCGCGAACTCAGGAACCGTGTTGGTTGTCGACCCTGCGGCCAGAACTGTAGGTGTCACTGATGTCTCACCCGATGCGAATCCAGCAATGGTGATTATTTGGTGGGCTAGCTCTACCGCGGCGTTGACGCCCAGCTCTGGCTCCAACCCAGCATGAGCAGCTCTACCTCTAACCTCCACACGATAGAGAGCTATGCCCTTGCGACCGGACTTCACAGCAGCGCCGTCCGCGCTAGGTTCGCACACCAACGCCGCGCCGGCACGCCGCGCCTCGTTCTCGATAAGCGTCCGCGACGTCGCCGACCCCACCTCCTCATCGCTGGTCAAGAGCACACTGACATGCGATGGATCAGCCAACAGCTCCACGGCAGCGATCGCCTGGATGATTCCGGCCTTCATATCGAAGGTCCCCGGACCGGTCGCGACTCCGTCAGTGATCGAGAATGGCCAATCCTGGATTGTTCCCAAGGGCCACACCGTGTCGAAGTGCCCCAGCACCAGCACTTTTGGAGCAACCGCCGAGGCAAGCAGGTGCACGTTATCATCCACGCGTACCACTTTCACAGGCCGCCGAATAGCAGCCGACAACCACGGTGACAACAGTTCAGCGCAGTTTTTGAGGTGCTGTGGCGAGCTTGACGGCGACTCGCAGTTCACCAACTCTCGAAACCGATCCAGCATGGTCGGCAGCAGTGCTTCGGCTCGCTGTAGAAGGCCAGGCTCATCGGTCACAAGAGCCGATCCTCCCACGAGACCCAATCGAAGCCCGATGGGCTGCCTCCCAGATGGTTGGACAGCGCCCGCACCTGGCGTTTCGTGCGCTCGCCATCACGCAGGGCAAACCTGGCTTTGAGCCACGGCTGTATGCGCCCGCTCTATCCATTGTGGTCGATTCCCATATTCACGTCGCAGTGACAGCTGGCTAATTCGACCGAGCCAAAAGTGGGCCAAAATGGGCCGAACCGGGCCACCTTGTGAACCACTGCTTAGCGCGATCGTGGAACCAACACCCGCCGCCTGGCTGCTGCTTCCTTTGTTCAGATCGGCACCAACCGAGCGAGCGAATTCCACCACAGACGCGATATACCCACCCGCAGAGGAGTACGAGCTTGTGAGCAAAATTGGCTTCTGTACCCGCGTCCCGCTCGCTGTTCTCGTCGATGGTGAAATGGCAGCGTCGATCGTAAAGAACGACTGCGACTGCAGGGCATCCGTAGAGCCACCGGCCCTTCATATCCGACGGGACTTTGAGCACGATCCCAACGCGGGCGTCGCCACTCGTGACACCGCCATCCTCTTCGAAGCTGAGGGCGCGTCGTGATTGATACCGCCGCAACCATTGGCTGCCCGCCCGACGGACCGGTCTCGTACGGGTTCGGATACCCCGTCGTCATCTCGGCATTGCTGCCGTCGCAGGACCGGCTGCTGGCTGCGATCTCCGGCCAACTCAACGATGCAGCGGCATTGTCGCGATTGGCTCGGGAGTTGGGTGACCTGCACGCCTCGCTTATCCCTTACACAGTCGATCCCGACTTCCGTGAAGGTTTCGACCCGTACATGGTGTACGTCGAGATCGCCGAGTGTGAAACCGCGATCAATTCGTGGGCAGCGCTCCATTTGCCTCGAAACCCCATCGCGCGCAGGCATACCCAATCCCTGGGGGAGCTGGTCAGTCAGATCGCCCGGATCTATGCCCAGGCGTGCTGGACGATGCGGCACACCGATGACAAACAGACAGAACACGAGGCGTGGTTCCACGTCGCCGAGGTCATCGATGGCTACGCCGAGCTCGTCGATCAAGTTGTCGGTGGGCGCGTGCAACTGCCACTGGGGTGGCGCGGTCTGTACGGCGCCGCCCCTCGGGCAGCGGCATGACTGAGGACTCGATTCCTGTGCACATCCATCATGTGTCCTCGGCAGGGCTGCCGCGGGGCTCGGAGTGGTTCAACTACTTCGCTGTCGTGCGTCCGCTGTCGGCCTCACCGACCCCGCTGGGTAGTCGGCTCTTTGCCACGTGCCGTCGCAGGGTGCGATGCCCGCCGACTCGGGGAAAGGGCCCAGTGGTGAATCTGGTGCGGGAGAGTCCACTCTTGGCTGGCTACGCGGCGGCCCTTCTCGTCGCACATCAGCGTCGCGCGGATCTGCCTTCGACCTCGTGTCGTGGTGTCGATGCTGAACTCACGCAACTAGTTCGGGCGATCGACGCGACAGTCGCGGAGCTTGTCGATATTCCACATGAGGATAGCGAGATTGGTGAACTGGTGTCGCGGATGGCCGCTGGATGGCTGTTCTACCGCGCCTATGCAGGGGCCGACATCAGCATCGCCGCCGCGCTCCGAGCCCAACGCGACTATGACACCGCCATCGAGCAACTTCCGATGCTGCGCAGGAGCCTGCGATGACCCCGGCCCGCGTCATCGCCGTCTATCCACCAGCCAGGGCATGCCGACGGCCGACTAGCGCGGGAGTGGGACCGGCACCCGCGACCGGAGGTGGGGGTTTGATCGCCTTCTTTATTGCAGCCAACATGGCCGCGATGTCCTTCGGGCCTCGCCTTCAAGCAAGGCATCTCGTCTGGGACCTGTCCACGCGGGTGCATAGAGCGTTGGAGCAGCCATGATGGTCTTCCTCATCACTGCAACCGTCCTGGCGACGTTCTTCGGACTTTTCGGCGCCGGGTTGGCCTTCCTCGACTGGTTGCGTCCCGCACCGCCCCTTCCTCAACCACGACGCACGCCGCAGACCCGAACTGTGCATCGCAGGTATCCGCGCGCAATGCACGAGACGATGCCGCTTCCGATTCCACAGGGGCCGTGGTCTTCCGGCTCATGCGAGATTTACCGAATTGCTAACTAGCCGATCAAAATCGACCTTCCCGCAACATTTTCCGCCGAACAGGAGGAGAGATGACCCGTCTACACCGGATTTGGCAACTGGAAAACCAGATCGTGATCAGGATCGGATTCGTACTAGTCGCTGCGGCAGTCGTCTGGCTGATCAACGAGGTACGACAAATCAAAGCCCGCGAGGGGCGATCGCATCATCCCGCGAACGGTGTCTTGCACCAGCGTCAATTCGAATCCCAGCCCCAAACGTATTCGCCGCGTAGCGATCACAAGCGATGACCGCACTACAACGCGACGGCACAGTTGCACCTCTAAACCCTGAGTTCCAGTGGGCCTTCATCACGCCGCATTGTGACAGACCCCGTGTCTACGCTCACGGAACTGCTCTACCGATTGGCACCTGGGTGAGGTTCGAGGCCACCTGTGATCCGACAGGACCCACGCAACGGAAGCTGGTGAGCTTCCGCAAGGCTCAGTCGAGCCCGCGAAACCAACTCGCAGAAGATTTTTCGATACGAATGCTCTCGCTGTTCAGTCGGCTGAACTGTCAGCTTCCGCTTACGCCGCTTCTGCGTCGACACAATGATTGGACAACAAGGTCGTGTCAGATCTACACCGTTCTCCCGGCCTCAATCCGAACGTGCCGAGCTCGGCCCGCATTTATGACTACATGCTCGGCGGTAAAGACAATTACGACATCGATCGTGAAGTCGCACACCGCATGCTAGCCATCGCCCCTGACACCAGGACCTTGGCGTGGTTCATCCGTCAGTTCCTGGTGAAGGCGGTCGAGGTAGCCGCCGACTCGGGCGTCCGGCAGTTCATCGATCTCGGCGCGGGCATCCCCACCTCACCGAACGTGCACGAGACGGCCCGCAAGATCGAGCCTTCGGCGCGCGTGGTCTACATCGACAACGACCCGATCGTGCACGCGCACTGCGACGCACTGCTCGCACATTCCCCCGGTGTCACGGCATTGAAGGCCGACATTCGCCAGCCGGACGACATCATCGACCGGTTGAAGACCGGCTCGCTGATCGATTTCAACGAACCGGTCGCGTTGCTGATCGTCGGCGTACTCCACTACGTGATGGACGACGAACACCCGCAGCAGATTCTCGCCAAGTTCCGCGACGTAATGGCACCGGGCAGCTACCTTGCGCTGACCCAGGCCTCCGGCGACACCCATCCGGACTTCATCGGCCAATCGCACGAGGACACGAATAACTCCCCCTCCCAAGTCAGGTACCGAACGCGCGAACAGACGGCCGTGTTCTTCGACGGCTTCGACATGATCGGGCCCGGCGTGGTGCCCGCCCAGGAATGGCTCGACGATGACCTGCCCGCCACCCGCCTGGTGATCTACGGCGGCATCGCAATTCAGGCCGGCTAAAGCACGCCCCCTGCTGCGCGGTCACCTCTGGACGCGAACGGGAAGGAAACAAAGTGGAACCTCCAACACCCGCAGGCTGTACAGCTGATCTGGCTGGCACTGGTCGGCCTAGCGGGGAAGGCGCAGGCTATGCCGGTGGTGGCTGTGACTGTGGCCCAGCGCTCACGTTGTCGATGTGCGGGGCCGGAAAGAGCAATGCTGCTGGGCGATTGGTCGCAGTGACCTGCCCTTCGCGGTTATGTCGCCCCGTTGAGCGACTACTGACGTGGGTTGCGTTGGTCGACGGGCCGGATCGCCGAACATCAGGGCTGGTTCCCCGGCCGCTGCCCGTGCATCGGTGCCCGGATCCTCGATGACCGATTCACGTCCCCGACACCCGCTCTGCGCTCACACAAAAGCATCTGACCAATTGATTCCGAACCCTAGAAGGGATAGTTCTATGTTCTGTGCCCCGTTCCTTGCATCTGGCGCACCACAGGTGCTCCTGGACACCGACATTGGTTACGACCTCGACGACGCCCTGACCGTGTGGGCAGCAACACGCACAGTCACCGAGCTCGGCATCCTCACCACCGACGAAACCCCCACCAACGAGCGCGCACACCTGACGACCGAAATCCTCCACGCCCTGGGTCGCACGGACGTACCTGTCATCGCCGGACGCAAACTGCCCGGCGCTCAGCAGCGATTCCTCATGGCTGGACAGACGTCCGTCAACCGACCACTCTGCACCGATCTCATCGACTACGTCAGCGCCGTCTACGAAGGCTCCACCCAGCCTGTGATCTGGGTCTGCATGGGTCCAGCATCCAATCTCGCGGATGTGCTCATTGCGCACCCCGAGTTTGCCGAGCAAACCGATCTCGTCATGATGGGCGGCTGGCTCGACCACTACCGACGACCCGACCGTGCCTCACACAACCCACGCATGGATCCGCGCGCGTTCGGGCTGGTCATGCGGGCCATACGTCGACCCCGGCTCGTGATGAGCACCCACACCAATGCGGCCGCCCTGGCGATCACCCCTGCATCGCCCCTCTACTCGTGGTTGACCATGCCGCAGGCACCGGCCGACTACGCGCTGATTGCCGAGAACGCGACTCGATGGTTCGCCCATAGACTCCAGCGCGAACCTGGCGCCGAGCCGAGTAGCTGGATGAGCGACGTCGTGACACTCGCAGCTGCTTTGGATGTCGGCGTTGTCGATTTCGCGACCGAAAACGTGCGCATCGAAGAGGACGCGCTCATGTATCGCGACCCGAACGGCTGTGAACTCCAGGTCTCCACCAGCGTCGATCTCGACGGATTCCTCGATTGGCTCTCCGCTGTACTGCCAGTTACTGCGATGACCGCCTGAGTAGTGAGACATCACCAACCCCACTACCAGCGAACTCGTCCGCACGAAAGGCGATCCGATCGTCATGCCGGTTATCAGCTATCCCCCACTGCTTCTGGTCGCGACGTCATGATCAACGGTGCGGGAAGGGCTGCGTTGGACGAGGTATGGGAATGGCGGCTGCGCGGATCCTGTCGTGGCATGGATGCATCGGTGTTCTTTCACCCTGATCGCGAACGCGGCCGAGCACGCGCGCTCAGGGAGATGCGGGCGAAGGAGATCTGCCGCGCTTGCCCGGTGCTGCTCGAATGCCGCACATACGCATTGGCTGCGGAGGAACCGCACGGGGTGTGGGGCGGCTTGTCCGCCGACGAACGCAAAAAAGAGCGAACGCGGAAATCAAAGCTCTATGCGGCGGGTCCCCGTGGCCATGGCCTGGCGTAGCGCCCAACAGTTTCTCGATAGCGGCCACGCCCCTCGCGCATGCGAATGCGGGAAGACGTGGGACAACTCGGATCTATCACTCCAGTGAGTTGATCCACTCGATGACAGCGCCCTGGTAGTCGCGAGTGTTCGGCGCGATTGCCAGCGCGTGCCCCGACCCAGGCAGCACATAAGCCCGCAGGCGCGCCGCGGGCGCGAAATACGGTGCCTCGGCCGTGTAAAGAGCATCAGGGCTCGCGCACACCGAACACAGCTTGTCCTCGCTGCCGTTGACGATCATGACCGGCACTGTGATCTGCCGCGTCATCGGCCCGACCGTGGAGGTCAGGCCGGTGAGCATCTCGGCCGGGGTGAATGTGTCTTTGACGTGCACCTCATCGGCAATCAGGACAGCGGGGTCGGTTCCCGGTCCGGCGAAACTACGCTCGCGGGTGCCTGGGGCAGTCGTCAGGTAACCGAGGTCATAGCCGGCGAATCGGGGATCCGGGTCGGTGGCCGCGGGCCGGAACGTCGTCGCGGCAGCCAGGGTGCCCAACAGGTCGATCGAGTGCGAATAGCCGGTCAGGAGTAGACCGTCGAGCTGGGCCCCGCCGACCGCTGCCAGCACTCCGATACCGGAGCTCAACGACACCCCGCCGTAGAGAACCCTCCTGAACGGTGGATGTTCAGCGAGCCCGTCGCGTCGTAACCCGGCGACGATCCCGGCCACCGCCTCGGCCTCACGCGGGGAGGTGACTGTGAAACTCGGTGGCCGCGAGGATGATCCTGTGCCGAACCGGTCGACCAGCAACACAGCGAACCCAGCGGCGTTGAGCGCCCGCCGAAAACTGTAGGTCTGGGATTCGACGGGCCAATCCCAGTACAGCGCATTGATCGCCGCACCGGGCATCAACATCAGTACGGTGTCGGTCGTCCGTTGAGGGGTACACAACCGGGCCCCCAGCTCGCCATCGGACACGGACAGCTGCATGTCCTGGCAGTGCCCGGGATCGGTCGATTCTGCGTGGGCGACACCGGCCAACGCCACGGTCATCGACACAGCCACCGCAACGGCCGCCCTCACGAAACCCATAGTCCCGCAGGATATCCCACCTATTCCTCTCTTACACCAGACATGCGCGTTGGCGCGCGAGCATCTCAGGTGGTCTCGGGTAGCGAGTGCGGGTGCGGTGGAAGGGCACGCAGCTGACCGGTCTGAGTCGTGAGGGAAAATCGCAGTGGCAATTGGGGTAGGTCTTGTCGCGCGAGACACCACCGCCGTCCGCACCCTTCTGAACGATGATGACGTCATCGACTCCACCGCGCTTCTGGGCGACACCCATATCGATGCCATTGAATCCGGCTCCGAACGCGCCTCGTTCGACGTGGGCCATTCTGTTCGTCTGGTGGGTGTCCTGATCGCCGCGTCGAGTACGGATTCCGATTCCTTGTCCGGAGATTGTTGTTCCGGGGGTCGACACTCTCGTTCTCGTGACCGTTCACCATGTCGGTTCGGCTTCCCATTGGTCTCTGTCGGTGCTGCGGGCGACGTGGCCGAGTTGGACGTCGCCGAAGTGGATTCCGACGCCGAGGGTGTCCTCGCGGCACAGTTCGTCGATCAGGTGCAGTGCGGTGGTGATTGATCTATCGGGATCGTCGTCGGCCGCGGTGGTCAGGTGTGGGTGACTGATCTGGATAGGACTGGTCATGGCGTCGCCGAGGGCGATCAGCCGACGTCGCCCGGAATTGATCTGGTAGGCCATGTGGCCGAGGCTGTGCCCAGGAGTGGCGAGCGCCTCAACTCCCGGGAATATCTCCTCGCCGTCGTTGATGGGATGTACTTGGTGCGCAAAGACTTCCAGCATTTCTGGTGCGATACCGTCGGTGGCGGCAAGTTCGCGGTGGGCCCATTCCGTCGTGCTGATCAGGACCTCGGTGTGCGCGAAGGGTGACCGCGCTTGTCCGGGTCGGCTTTGCCATAGCCAGCCGAGATGATCCAAATGCAGGTGTGTCAGGGCGATCAGGTCGATGTCTCGTGGGGTTTTACCCACGGCTGCAAGGCTTTTCAGCAGCTGACCACCGCGGAGGAGCCCGAAAGGGGATGGGAGGGCCAGAGGTCCGAAACCGGCGTCGATGAGCATGGCGTGCTGGTCGATTTCGACGAGCAGTGCGCCGATGCTGGCGACGAGGTAGCCGTCGGGGTTGAGCAGGTGGCTGTGCTCGATCCAGAGGTCGTCGTCGGAGCTGGGAAACCACGCCCGGGGTTCCAGCAAGGCGACGCCATCGGGTAGATAGGTAACACGAAGCTCGCCGAGCTGGTGGCTGCGAATCGGGGCCGAAACGGCGTAGCGGTTGAGGCCAAGGGTCATCGGGTTATCTCCTGATCTGATATAGGTCCGGTGTGCGGTGGTCCTGCCGAACCAGCGATGAGTGTCCCTCGCCGTTCTCGGGCGACGAGGGTCACAGCGTTTCCGCGGACCGGTCATTACATGCAGCGCTGTGGCGGCAGCTCGGACACCGCGCGGATGTAATCGGACCTGCTGAAGCCTGCGGGCACGGCTGCTGATGCGCGTTTGGTATGGCGCCGGTCCGCGCTCACCGCCGACTCGCTCGTGTCCGATCGGGTACAGCGTCGAATCCGTTCGACTCATCCCGTGCCACGGTGGGCAGCCAGTGGTCGGAGAACGCGGCGGTGGCTGCGATCGTCGCGGCGGCTTGTTCGGCGCCGGTGGGGGTGCATCGCCCGAGACCGCAGGCGGTGGTGACGGCGTGGGCGGGTCGGCTGGATGCTCGTTCGAACAACCGCAGGCTGATCATCGAGTCGAGCAGGCTCTTGGGCGCGACGACGCCTGCGCTCAGCGTCCATTCCGGGTCCAGGTGTTGTAGTGGTGTGTAGAACTGGGACTCCAGTGGGGCGGGTTCAGCGCCGTAGGCGCAGGGAATGTGGGCCATCGGCAAGGGCGTACCGTGGCGGCGTAGTTGCCGTGCCAGGGCGTTGAGCAGGGCGACGGCGGGTTCGAGGCTGCGTGGTTGCAGCATGGCGGTGTGACGGTAGTCCCCGTAACACAGGTGCAGACTGCTGTTTGCGCCGATCCGGTGCAGGCGGGTGAACACGTTGGCGAGTTGGCGGGCGATCGGCGCCGCGAGCATCCTCGCTTTCATCAGCGCCAGCAGTGCGACCGGGGACTCGACTTGCCAGGTGATCATCGGGCCGTGAGTCCTGGATAAGGTCGCGATCTCGTCGAGGATGGCCTCGGTGAACACAGGCACGTGGCGCACGGCAGTGATGAGCGCACCTGGGTGGCTGAGCGCTTTCAGAATCGGCAGTCCATCCGCGGTGGCAGCTCCGGCGAGCGCGAACAGGCTCAGATCCAGTGAATTAGGTTGGCTGAGTTGAAGTTTAACGCCATCGAATTCTGGCCGTTCCCGGCGAAGTGCGGTGAACTGCGCGACGATCTGGTCGATCTTGTCGATGCGGCCCATCGTGAGGTGCTCCGGGGCGAGACTGACCCCGGGGCGGATCCGGCCGGCGGGCATGTGGTTGTAGTCGGCGTAATCATCTGGGCTGCTATTGAAGTCGAGGACCTCGGTACGAGTTTGTAAATCACGCAGATAGGCGATGATCCAGTTGGGATCCAGATCGCACGGTAACGCGGTGAGTGGCTGTCCACCACTGTGGTCGAGGAACCATTCCATCGCCTGACGAGGGCTGCTCATCAAGGATTCGGGCAGGCTACCCACGAAATGTACGTGACGCTTCATAACTATTCCTTCGTTGAGGGTCGTGAGATGAGGAGAGCGGCTTCAGATTGGGGAAGACCGATTCGTGCGGCCACAGGGCGCTCAGGGATCCGGCCCGTGCGCGGGGGCGGCGGTGGTCGCGGACTGGCCGGGACCGGAATCGGGCATGGGGTTATCGAGTTCAACCGCGTCGGCGAGGGTGGCGTCGGCGATGGCGGTGTCGATGACACGGCCGGTGTCGGGCTGCTCCGAGAGGATGGTGTGCATGTAGTGGCGGACTTGCACGAGATGCACGGCCTCGCGGGCGCGCTCGATCAACAATGCTGGTTTGGGTGGCTGGTCCACGTCCGGGTTGGCGGTCGAAAAGTCCCGGCCGGGGTGGGCTCGGCGCAGGTTCCCCAGCGAGCGCCGCACACTCGACGCGACCGACGGCGCGGCGTGGCGATCCCAGACCACGGCCAGCTCGTCCGGGCTGTAGTTCCAGAACTCATTGACCTGCTCGTGCAGGATGGTGTCGCGGACATGGAAGGTTCGTGCGCGCACTCGTGCCGACATCGCGATCGCGTCGGCCGTGCGGGACGCACGCGTCCACAGTGCTTGCATGTTCCTGCGGAATTGTTCTGCGGCAACAGGATCGGGCTCTGCCGTAGCTGCATAGATAGCCAGGAGGTGTTCGCGGGTGACGAGGACTGCGGCCATCTCGGTCATCAGGTGCATGTCATCGAGTGCCCGACCGGACGAGCGTGGCCCAGGTGCCCGTCCAGATGGCGGTAGGCGCAGGTCGCCGGTGAAGGGTTGGCCGGTCCGCCCGAGTCGGCGTACGTCGTCGATCCAGCTGTCGGGCATACCGGTTGCACGGGCGCGGATTTCGGTCATGGCGCGGTCGCGATCGGTCAGGCGTAGCTGTTGCAGCACCGCAGTCACCGCCGTCGTGTCACCGGCACGTTCTCGCGCGACCTCCTGCAACTCTGTCGCCCGGGCGGCCAGTGCATGGATCCTGTCGAGCATGCCCGCCTGCTCGACAGGTAGATCACGCACTCGCAACCGGGCCTGCGGTTCGCTCATGGCTCGAACCATTCGGCCGCCGAGGAGAACTGCGGGGCCGAGACCTCCCAGTCGAGCTCACCACCGTAACTTCGCGTCTGCACCTCGGAGATCTCACTGAATAGTGATGACCCCGTGGCGGTTTCGACGACCCCACCGGCCGTCGCCCCAGGTTGCGCGTCCGTGACAGCGGATTCGATCGCCGCCCCGGCTGCGACGGGAAAAAGTCGCTGCACACGTGGCAGCAAGCGGCTGACCGCAGCGGCCAGATTCTCAGCCGACGGCAGGGCCTCCGCGCAATCGGTGATGATGCCCGCCGCACCCAACGCAGCCGCCTGCAGTGCGTACCCGCGCGAAGCGATGTCAGTAGCGTTTTTCCAGGGGTCTGTCACCGTGTCGCCGGAGCGCTTCATCACCATTCTCGCCCCGGCCGGTGCCCAGTCCGCGGCGGTGCCCCAAAGCTGTTCACCGAGTTCAGCGTCGAGCCCGAGTAGGTTCGCGATTCCGTTGGTCCGCGCCCGCAGGGCACCCAGATTCCGGTCGAGATACCCAGCTACAAACGGCGGCGGTGCCGGACTGATCATGCGGTGGGCGATGTCGACGACGGTCCAGTCCAGCAGCAGTTGCACGTCTGCGGTGAAACCGCCTAGGACGCGGTCCAGGTCCAGCGGTTCGGCAGCGCGCAGGAGTCGATTGGCATGCCAGGTGATGCCGTTTCCTCCCTGTTCACGCACGTGATCGATCCATGCGCGGGGCACTCCGGCTGCGTAGGCCGCTTTCTCCAAGGCGTCGTGCGCGATGGCGCGGTCGTGGTAGTCGTCGAACCACTGCCATGGTGGGCGTTGTCCGGTGTCGGCGATGTGTTGATTTGCCGTGTCGATCATTGCGGCCAGCTCGACGGCCCGATTCTGTAGCGCTTTGAGCACGTGCCGCTGCGCAAGTGTCGGTTTGCTCATGAGGATGTCCTTGGCGGCATGGTTTCGGCGAGGGCGCGGAAGTCCGGCCCGAAGCCCAGGTGTGCGGTCGAGGTTTTCGCCCCCGGTGGGCCGAACCACGCGGTGGGCAACGGTGCGCTCGGCAGTCCGGGGCATTCGGTGTGCTGGTCGGGGGTGCAGCGGTAGAGCGGACCCCGCGATGCCTCAAGGATTTCCCGCAGATGAATGTCGATGTGGCGCAGGAACAACGTGCTCATCGCGGCCGGGTCCTCGGCGCAAACCGCGGCCTCGAAAGCACGGTGGATGGCGGCGAAGCGCAGGACCACGTTGCGGTGGCGCCACCACTGCCGACACCAGCTGTATTGCCCTTCACGGTTATTCGCGGCGATCCGTACCGAGGTCACCGGCAGCAACCAGTCGGTCACGAAGTCGGAGTAGTGCGCGAACAACTTCGGCGGGGCCGAATTTTCCCCGGGCAATGTCGGTTTCGGTGCAGGAGGCGGCCCGAACCAACCCCGGGGCACAGGATCGAACGGCAACGACGGAGTGCTCACATGGATCTGGCGGGTGCAGCGATACAACGGGCCATTGGCGGCATCCATGATCGTGCGCAGATGCCCGTCGACTGTGAGCAGGAACGTGCTCAAGCTGGTACCCGCACGGGACCGGCGCTGGCCTTCGAACGCGGCGTGCAGGTGCGCGATGCGCACGGCCACCGCTCGGTGCGCCCACCATTGCGGACACCAGGTGTAGGTGTTTTCCCGGTTGGCCTCGGCCAACCGCACAGTGATGTAGGGCAGCAACCATCTCTCCGCGAACACGCTGAAATGGCTGTAGCACGGCGCATTCGACGACGGCGCGGTGTTGGCGCTCATGACGGATCTCCCTGCTCATCAAGCGCTGGCGGGGCGGGAGGTAGGGCGATCGCTGCGTTGGCGGCTTTCTCGAAGCGGGCCAGCGAATCGTGGACCAGCTGCGCGTATTCGGTGTCCTGCCACCAGCTCTTACGGACTACGACCGGCCCGTATCCCGGAAGTCGAACCAGGGCACGGTCTTTGGGCAACGCGGCCAGCAGCGAGATGTCGAGGATGGGCTCGGCCCGCCAGGTCAGCGTCCGGTTCGTTCCACCGGCGCCATGGCTGCGGGAGCGGTCGGCTACATCGTGCGGGCCGGCCATCGCCGCCCAGTGTTCGAGGTAGTCCACTGCGCCGATACCACCGCCGTAGACCTCGATGCTTTGGGCCCGCATGGTCTTCAAACCGTTTGCGCCCCAAAGGTCTTCGCCTTGCTCCAGCACCTGAAGAATCGTGATCAGCACGATGCCGCAACCACCGGCGTAGGTGTAATAGGAGGGCAGCTCAGCGATGCGCGCACAATTGGCTGCCTCATCGAGCACCCCGAGCAGCGGCACCTTCAACCGGCCGTCGGGACGCGCGCGTGCACTGATCAGGGCGGCCTCGAAGATCTGCCCGACCAACGCCGCAGTCAAGGGGGTGGCGCTATCGGGTCCTGCCATCGACAGCGCATACAAGGTGTCGGTCGAGGTCACGAACTCGCGCGGCCGAAACTCGGGCAGGTTGTGGGTCGGGTTCTGCTCGGTCCGGTCGATCACCACGGTCGTAGCGCCGTCGGCCTTGGGTGCGGCTTCGCGCACACGCAGCTGGTAGCGCTGCGGCGGGGTGACCATGCGGGCATAGCCCTCATCGGAAAGCGATCCGAGGAACCGCCGCGCCATGTCATAGAGCCCGTCTCGTTGACGGGCGTAGAGGGCTTGAGATTCGACAATGCGCTCGGCGGCGCGCTGATGACCGTAGTGGCGCAGAATCAACGCCGGGGTGAGATCTTGATCGCGGCCCAGCCATTCCGCGACATGCAACAGATCGCCTTGCACGCACGCCGCGGCATAGATGTAGAGCGCCAGCAATTCCTGCGCGCCTCCGTCAAAGTAGCTGTCGACCTTGGCATTTGCTGCTTGCGCGGCGGTACCTGCGGCGGCGGAGACGAAGAAGCTCGCCAGCTTCCGCGCGGCCGGTAAGGTCTCCACTTGGGCGAGCAGGTCGACCCAGAACCCGCACTCGATCCGCCCGGTGACCGCTTGCAGGTCACACAGCCACACCCGTCCGCCCCTTTCGCGCCCGAACACCGTGTGCCGGTACAGATCCGGCTTGTTCGAGGTCGCCAGACACGGCCCCCACGCCGCCAAGACCGCAGGGATCGCCCAGGCCATCGTTTTGCCCGTGCGCGTACCCGCGGTGATGGTTACGCCGAGTTCCGCGGGCACATACAGGCCCACTTTCCCGATCACGGTCGTGCCCAGCGGTGGGCCTTTGAGTGTCCGGATTTCCGGTGCGGCGTCACGCAGCAGGCGCTGGTTCGCTATCGCGTTGTCGCACACCCGCGCCAACCGGATCTCCCGAGGCCGCTGCATCGTGCGCGCCGCCGCGTCGATCTCGGTGCTTGCGTACAGCATCCGCCAGCACCCGAACACCACCGCCGCTGCGGCGGCGGAGAAGACGGCTGCCACCACCGTGGCTTGCCACGGCCACGGTTGCCGCCCCGACACCGCCCCCAGCAGCGCGGTCACCGGATGTCGGGCAACTGGCACCCCTGCCCACCAACATCCCGCACACAACGCCGCCCACACCCCCAATGCTGCGACTACCAGCGCCACGAAGATCAGCAGCAGCGCGGTCTCCTCCCCGATCCCGCGTTTGGTCCGGCGCCGGGTCTCCCGGGTCGCAATCATGATCATTTACTCCTGTGTGAGTGAAAGATGTTAATTGGCATGGGTTTTCATAGTTCGACGCCTTTGACGACCTCATGCGTTGGGGTTGACCGACTCACGTCGGGAGTCTCGGGGGTGTGCCAGTCGGCGTGCTCGGCGTCGGTGGAAGCGGCGTCGACGGCCTGGCCGATCGCGACTCCACCATTCGGGGTAGCCGTCGCGAGCGCGGATGGGTCCGGTGCCCCGAGACTGGCGTGGGGCTCTGGCGCGTGGTCGAGCGGCATCAGGCTGGGATCGGTGAGGTCCAGGCGCGGATCACCGGGTCCGTCTTCCCAGTAGGTGCCGGCCTGTCCAGCCAGAGAGACACTTTTGATCACCTCGGCCGGGGCACCGATCCGGGCGGCGACCACGCGAGCACTGCGGTAACGCGCACTGATCCGTTCCAGCTCAGCGACTTTGGTCAGGTTGTATTCGACGGAATCCGGGGCGAGGTCGTTTATGGCCTCGACCGTGCGCGTGTGCTCGGCATACAGGTCTTGCAGCACCTGCAACGCGGCGCGCTGAAGCCGCGTCGCCTCGCCTGCCGGTGTCGTTCGCGCCTGATCCGGTATCGCGGCGGACTCTTCGATATCGAGAGTGCCGAGTTCTTCGGCAGTCTCGCGATGCTGGTCGCTTCCGGCGATGATCGCGCCGACTTCCTCGGGGTCCAGCATCGACTGCACGGTTCCCAATGCGCGATCGAGCACATTTCGCCCCCATGGTGTCGCCGCCGCAGCGTTCGCATCCGCCCGGCCGATGCCACGGTCAGTGCTCGGGGCGCGGTTTGCGCTCGCTGCAGGAGTGACCGGTTGCCAGCGGGCGCTGTCCTGCTCGGACCCGGTGACACCTGGTTCCAGGTGACCGGTTTGCTCACCGGCCTGGCGCAGGTTGCGCAACCCGATCTCATCGACACCATCGGCATTCGCAGCGTGGGCACGCTCGAGCTTCCGCAACTCTTGGGCCGCTTGGTCGGGAGAGTTCTCCCATTCGCGGAACGCATCGCGCAGCCGGGTCCACTGGATCCTGTGGGCCACCGAAGGGTTCCGGCTCCATTTGGCGGCCAGCTGGCCAGCCTGGGATTTGAATTCGGCTCTCTGCTGGGGAGATTCGGCGAATTCAGAGACCAACAGCAGGGAGTACCAGTGCGCCGCATCAGCGCGCAGTTGGGCTTCATCAGCGGAGGCGGCGTCGGGGTAGTGCTCAGGGTTGTTTGCACCGCCTCGTCGATCGAGCCAGCTCATGACTCTGGCCTCACATCAGCGACGGCATCGCCCAGACCGCGGGCGGGCGTCAGTGGTGATCGGGTGCGTGCGTTCGGGATTGGATTGGTGGGGGTGGACATCGTCGACCTCCTGTGGAGGGTGCGTGCCACAAGTCCTCAGGACGAGGTGGCAGCGGTGTTCAGATGTCCCCGGCATTCGGGTTCGGCGCGGTGGTCGGTACCCCGTGACCACGCCGCCGACGAAAAGGCAGGCGAAGCAGGTGTTATTCGGTCAGGTAATGGCTCCGTTCTTCAATGATTCAGGTGTCCAGACCGAGGTCCTGGTCGGAGGTCTCGGGGCGGTAGGTGCCCTCGTCACGCTCGCTGCCCCAGGTGGGCGAGTTGTCGACCAGTGCCTGCTGCACCGCTGTCGTCATGGCCGTGGGGGCGGCGCCGATGCGGTGGTCCGCGGTGGCGTCTAGGTAGTCCGCACGCAGTGCCGTCGTGGCGATGTCGAACATTTGCTGTGGAGTCGGTGGACTGGCACCCGCTTCGGCAAGCACTGCGGTGACGTCGAGGTCGTCGGAAACATAGGGTGGGCGTGGGGGTTTTGGGCTCGCGTTCGCGTAGGTGCTCCATTCGGCGACCACGCTCATCTCGTCGAGGTCCTCGGCGGTGCCCGCGTGCAGTCCTCGGATGTTCTCGGCGCTCGCGCCGCCCCAGAGTGCGGCGGCCTCGGTTGCGGTGATCCGGGCACCCGCAGCCAGCGCGGCGACGCGTTGGTATTGGCGGTGGGTGTTCTCCGCGAATTTCCAGACCGCCAGAGGATTATTCCCGAAACTCCAGCGGCCGGAGGCGATGAGCTCGCGCCGCAGCACTTCCAGGCTCACCATGCGCTCGAGGTCCCACCGCTCGACCTCGAGCATGTCCAGACAGAATTCCTCGAAGCTGTCCCGAGACGGAGTTCCTGTCGGCGACTCCGGACTTGGTACCGGTCGGTGGCCGGAGTGGCCGAATGTGCGTACATCATCGATCACTTGTTGTGGGACGTCCGCCTTTAACGCCTGCTGCTCGACCAGCTGACGTTTGTGTTGCAAATCGACCAACGTGTCGTCTAGCTCTGCCCGGCGTTGTTGATCAACGCGCGGGTCTCCGCTGTCCTGGTAACCGGCTATCAGGTCAGCAATGTGGGTTTCCTCGGCAGCCAGTCGCTGAATGCCGCGCAGCCGGTCCAGCATTCGCTCCGAGGCTGACGGTTGTGATGGGTCGGTCATGATCCTCGCCGCTCACAGCTCGTGGTCGGCGTCGCGACCGGGGTCACGGGTCGTCGGGTCGGGATCAGTGCTGGGCTCCTCGGTCGCACTCGCCTGCGGTGAGTTCGCCAGCGCAGCCACGATCTGGACCTCGGTGCCGTGTTCGGCCGACTGCGTGGACAGGGCCTCGGTGGCGTTGACGATCATGATCTCCGGTCGCGGGGGACGCGGGCTCATTAGATCGGTGCCGGCCGACACGCCGAGGTTCTCGGTGCCGCGACGGGCCTCGTGTTCGAGGCCGCGCCAGATGTGGGGGCACCAGCGCTCGTAGAGTTCGATGTCGCTATAGGTCTGCACGGTCACCGCGCTCAACTGCTTCCACCCATGGTGATCGCGCGGCACTCCCACCCCGGTCGCGTGCAGTTCGATCTCGTGCAGGTCCGAGCGCAGGCCCATCAGCTGTGTGCCGCCAGGTCTGGATCTTGATATTCCTGGCGCCGGGCGGTTCATAGTCCGGGAAGGCATTTCGCAAGGCTTTGGCGTGGTCGGCGGCGGTGTTCTGGATTATTTCGAGCAGCCTCAGCTTCCAGCTGGGCAGCTCCATCAACTCTGGTATCGGTTGAGTCATCGGTCATGCTCCGATCGGCAAATGGGGGGAAACACAAGTGATCGAGGGCCAGCCACCACATGTCATGGCGCGGTCCCGTAATCGCGCTGCTCCGGCGCGGCATCGAGTTCGGCTCCGCTCCAGGCGGTTTGGTCGCGAATGTGTCCGGCGGCGGTGTCCTCGCTCAACGTGGTGGCGGCGACCGCGTCGTTGACAGCGACCGCCTCATCGTCGAGGCCCCGGGGCAGGCCGTCGAGTGCGACGGCGACGAGTTCGACCATCCGCTCCGCGGAGTGCGGCATCTGCGCGTCGATCTCGTGCACGGTGATACCGGACTCGAGCATCACCACCAGAGGTGTCGCCACCTCTGAGAAGTTGGCGTGCGCGATGGTGTGGAAGCGGGCGCGCAACTGCTCGTCGTTGTGGCTGCTCAGCTCGTGGGCGACGGTGTTGGCCCAGTGTCGGCTGCCGTGTCGTGACCACATCTGGTCTCGTTCTCGATCAGTCACCGCGAGCTCGTGTGACACCGCGCCCAGGCGCTGCCACACCACGCTGGTTACCGCCAGGAATGTTGTGCGCTCGTCGTTGTCGAGACCAGGCTGGCGCAGGGTGTGGGCGGCGAGAATGCCTGCGCTGTCCTGTAAGTCGTGGATGTGCTGAGCTAATGCCGCGATCAGCGCAGGTCGTGGGACTTCGTCGGGGCTGTAGAACGGTCGGCTCGGGTTCGAGGGTTGGCCGCGCTCGCCTGCGGTGCGGGCGTAGTGTCGCCACGAATGCGGACAGCCCACCATCGAAGCCAGGTCCTCGAGCTGGGTCAGGGCGCGGTCATTCATGGTGATCTGCTCGGCCACTTCCGGTCGCGGTGCGTCATGACCTGCGGCAACGGATTTGCCGATCCTGGTCCAGTTGTCGTGGGCCAGGTTTTGAATGCCGTTGAGCAGCAACGTTTGTAGCCGGGTTGGTGTCTGCATGTCATCGGCTCCTGACCTCACGCGCCCCCGGTGGCGTGGGTACGTGGTTCATGGCCCGAGCTCTGGATCTGGTGTGGCGGTCAACTCCAGGGGTGGATCGAAACCGAAGTCCAGTCCCGGATCCGCATCCGCCGACGCACTCGCGTGTACTGGTTGTGCGTCGGCGACGGCTGCTTCCAACCCGGTCCCGTCAGCCGAGGGTTGAGCGGAATCCCCGCCCGCCTCGGGGAACTCGTGCTCGAGGTGGGTGAGCACCGTCAACGCTTCGGTCAGACCGGTGACGTCGGCGACAAACACCCTCGGCGGCACGCTCCCGTGCTCTGCGGTGGTGGCCGGTTCGAAGTTTTCGACGATTTCGGCGTCGATCACGTCCTGGGCCGGGACCTCTGCGTCGGGCACCGCAGTGGCGTCGATGAAGTGGTCCGGGTCGACACCGGTGTCTTCGGTGAAGCGCCGGTCGAAGGCGTCTGCGGCCACGGCATTCTCCTCGGAGAGCCCTTTGCTGGCGCGGGCCGCGGCGTGCGCCGCCGTCGACGCCCCGGTCGCACCGGCTTTACCGCCGGGGTCGGTGAGGGTATCGCTCAATCCGGCTGCGCGGCGGCGGATCTGGATCTGCAGCCGTTTGTCTTCTATCTCGAGCTTGTGGAGGGCCTTCTTGTGTTTCCGCTCGAGATCGCCGCCTTTGGTACGGCGATCGAGGTCCTCGTCGGCACGCCGCTGTGCCTCGGTGTGCGCGGTGTTGGCGTTGGCCGTGCGTTGTTTGACTTCCGTGATCTTGGCGTCGTTGAGCGCGATTTCCTGCGGCACGGTGGCGAGCATTTTCTCCACCCGCAGCCGATGCTCCAAGGCGGCGCGCGCCTCCTTGCTGTCGCCGACACGCATCCTCTGGAGGTGTTCGGTCACTGACCGCGCGTCTCCGGCGCGCCGCGCGAACAGCCCCGAGACCATCGCTGCGGTCTGCATCGCTTGCATCGTGCTTTGCCGCATCGCTTGGCCGCTCTCCTCGACCGGATCGCCGTTCATGTGATCACCTCCAACCCGCCGAGCTGCCAGGCCGATGCTGTGGTGGTGCGGGCTGCGCGGGCGTAGACGGTCAGCGCGATCGGTGCTTGGTCGGCGGGGCGTATGTCCACCGCGAGTACCCGGGCGGCCATGGTGGGGGTGTCGGGTGGGTGGTCGTCGCGGGTCAGGCGCACCAGGGTGGTGATCTCGATGCCGTCGCGGCGCCATTGCTGCCATTGCTGAGCGTTGATCGGCGCCCAGACCAGCGCCGAGGGTTCTCCCTGCTCGGCGAAGACCGGTTCGATCAGGTCCCGGGCCGCGCGGAACGCGGCACGTTGGTCGGGTTGTTCGCTGGGCCGGTACTCGAAAATCGTCTCCACCGCGGCGAGCAGGACTGCCTCCGCCGAGCAGAGGTCGGTCTCGCTGGTTGCGGGTTCGAGACCTGCTGTGCCGCATTGCGACACCGTCCGTGGCGGCAGGTCCGCCGCGTGTGTGCATCCACTCAGCACCGCGCCCACCATGAGGCTCCCGACGAGTGTGATGATCGGCTTGTTCATGCCGACTCCTTGTCTGTGTCGAACAGGAAGCGCAGGTCGATCTCGGAGAATCCGACGATGTCGCGGCGGGCTCGTTGTTCGGCGGCGGGATTGTGGCTGGCGGTCGACAGTGCCAGCACCAGTCCCGCGGTCTGCGCGGCGTGATGGAGCCTGCGTGGGGTGATCTCGTAGCTGTGTGCCATGACCAGCCGCAAGGTCGCCGCGGAGGCTCGGACATGAGAGCGAGCGCGCCAGGCAAGCCAGATCGCTTGCCGTGCCGCTGCTTCGGCGGCGTTGGCGGGGGTGCCGATGGTGGCAGGCTGGCGGAAAAGGTCGTGCCAGACCAGGTGGCCGTCGCTACGGCAGATGGTGAAACTGGTCATGGTGGCCGCGGAGAACAGTCGCAGCCGTGGCCCTTTGGCCGCCAGCCGCGACAGCTTGCCTCCGGCGCGTTTGGCGGCCCGGGTTGCCTCGGCCTGGCGCAGCGCGTCGTAGTCGACGATGCCTGCCTCAAGCAACGCGAACACGTAGCGATCGAAACTGGCTGCGTTGTTGAAACGGTGCTGGGCCGCGACGCGGTCGAACTGACTGGTACAGGAATAGGTGGAGAGTTCGCCCGCGCGCAGACGGACAACCATTTCCGGGCTGAGTGGGGTGTGCGTGGTCGGCGATCGGCGCGATTTCATCTCGACCTCCATGTGTCGACGGGAATGGGTCTCGGCTGTAGCTCGATTCGCCCGACACCCTGTTGTGACGAAGTTCTTTGCTAACGAGGCTCTTTGACGCTCGTCGCTCATGGTTCGACCTCCGAATGCGACTCGGCGATCTCTGGCGCTGATGTCAGCGCTGCGTTGCCGGTATCGGCGATTTCGGCACAGCTCGGCTCAGGAGCTGCCGCGTCGACGGCTTCGGCGATCCGCGTGCCGCGATCACTACCGGCGGTTGTCGATGATTGGGTGCTGCACGCAGTGTCGGCGAACTTCATTGTGTGCCAAAGTGTTTCGGCGGCGTGGCTGAGCTTTTGCGGATGTGGTGGTGCGGGTGCGCCGGAATGGTCGAGTCCAGCCGTCGCCAACGCGTTGTACCGTGTGCGTGCCCGGGATACCGCGACCGCGCTCGTGGCGGACTTCCACCTTTTGGACAGCTCTGCGGGTACGACCGCGCGGGTTTTCTGGAGTAGCGCCGTCCACCGCTGGGGGTCGTTGGACCATCGAGTGCCGACCTCAGCGCGGGTGACGTTGAGTGCTCGCGCGACCATCGCGATCCGCAGCCACTGCGCCTTCTGTAACGCTTCGAAACGCTCGGCTACCACCGGCTCGATCACACCGCGGCGGTCGCGGTAGACCGTCTGGATGGCAGTCATCTCGAACAGCTCGTCCACTTGAGCGTGCAGTCGCGCCAACTGCTGTTCACGCGCTTCGGCCCAGCCCGCAGGCAACTGCTGCCAGCCGGTCCAACGACGGCCCGCGTTGCCTTGCGCACGTACGTGAGTTATCCATCGCTCGGGGATGCCGATCTCGTGTACCAGCTCATCGAGCAATGTGGCGGTGGCGTGCAGATCGCGCAAGATCGGCCGGTCCCAGCCCGTGGCGCCGGCCATATTGCGGATGTCGACGGTCACGTTCTGCAGTTGCTTGAGCATGCGCTGCTGCACCTCTGTGGGCACGGCGCTCGCGCGCCGACTCGATCCTGACCTCGCCACGGCGTCATCCCCGATTCCCCGGGCGGCAAGGAGGTTTCGGGCCATCCGCGCGTGGCTCCCCGCGTCGGCAACAGGCGGCCTCGGTGGGGTGGTCAGGGGGTGCGGAGTCGGCGAAATGGGCAGCGCGGTGATCAGTCATCGCCCACCGCGCAATCATTCGATAGCGACGAGGGCCGGTTCGGCAGATCCCATCCGGCGAAGGCGATCCATCGCGCGGTGGTGTCTCCAGCGATCGGTGCGGGAAGGTCCTCGGGTACGGCGAACGCACGTGCCAGGATCGGCAGCTGGTGTTCAACCGCCGCAGAACGAGCCCACAGGTTGCGGCGCAGCCCTGCAGCGCGGCCCCGGCCCAGCAGCCCGTGCGCGACATACCAATCCGCGTTGTCGTTGACGTGCCGCAACCCGTACAGCGCCGCCGAGTCGTACAGACACTGTTGTGCGACAGGGTTATTCATGTCCGCGGCTGCGTTCCACATGGCGTCGACTGCGGTACGGACGGTGACGGACATCGCGAGTTCTATGGCCGCGCTATCGGGATGGTGCACCGATTCGGCTTCTTCGGCCAGGACCTGCTCGCGTTCGACCAGCGATCGATACCACCACGCGCGCGGACACTCGTCGATGCCGGCCAGGTGAGGAATTCCTGATCGGCGCACGGCGCGTCCGGCCGCCCCGAGCATCGCCCAGGTCTCGCCCTCTGCGGTCAGGATCCCCTCGCAGAGTGCGACGTAGTCAGTGAGATAGTTCGCGCGCAGGATGCCCTGGGCCGCCAACCGCTGCCGACACATCTCGATCACTGCCCAGGAGGTGTAGGAGGCCACAGGTTTGGTGAGCATCGCCCACAGCGCCACCTCAGCGCCGTCGATGTCACCGCGTGCACAGTGTGCGCGGACGGCGTTCACCAGGCACGTCATCGCCCACATATCCGACATCGCGTGGGCCAACTGCCCGGCCACATGGTCGTGAGTAATCATCGAGGCCTCATCGGGACCGACTCGACGATGGCTGGCATAGCCGACGGCCAGCGCCAATCCAGCGCGGGCCGCTGACACCGCCGCACCGGCCGTGCACAACCGTGCCGAATGCATCGGGCTCATCGCGCGGGCGAAACGTTGCCGTGCTGTCAGCGCGCAGTGAAACCGGCCCGTCACATCGAAACCGGCGACGTCCCCACCCAACAGGGCTGATTCGGGGATCAGTGCGCCGTGGAATCGGGTCATGGCGTTGTCCATCCACAGGCAGAAACCGTTGTCGGGCAACGGCTTCACATCCACACCTTCGACCAGTCCCTCGGCGGTGCGCAGCCGCATCAGAAACGGCCACACTCCTTCATCGGTGCCGTCTGCGATCAGGCGTGCGTACACGACGACGCAGCGCGGAATCGGCGCGGCGACGTTGGGCATGAACTTCACTGCCCCCGCTGTGGGGGTGTCGAGGCGGAAGGACCGTTGCTCGGGTAGCCAGGTGGCCGTGGTTTCCAGGTGTATCGCGTCGCTGCCGTGGTCGAGCTCGGTAACGAGTCCGACTCCGGCAGCTGCTCCGCTGTCGAGATCGTGCAGGCATTGCTGTTGGAATGATGAGTTGTCGCCGAGGTTTTCGATCGCGGCGACGGTGAGTTTGAGATGTCCCGGCAGCAGCACCAGCAATCGGGGGGCCAGCGCCGCCGCCCAGTCGAACAACGCATACGAGCTGTTGTCATCGGCGGCTATGGTGCGGGCCGAGCCGCCCAGCGCGGCGAGGGCGCGTGCGAGCAGAAGATAGCTGTAGGAGGCTTCCTCGGTTTGGGTTTCCCCACTGCGTGGAATGTCACCGAGGGCGGCGACCACATCGCGGATCCGTACCTGATTGATGTAGTCGTCGTCACCGAAAACCGTTGCCGTCAACGCTGCGAGTGGCTCGCCGCCACACGCTACGGGCGCCGCAGTGTCCTCGAGTCGTGTGTTGTTCTCGATCGTTGTCATCAGGAGGGGTTCCTTTCGGTGGGTGCGGCAGGAGCGTGTGCCAGTGGCCATAGGCGCTGAGGCGGTCGGGCCTTCGGGTTGGCGCTTTCGCTGGTGTAGTGCGGCTGGCGTGGTGAGTGCGGCCGATCGCGGAGGCGAATATCGTTCAGCGCGGTCACGCTCGGCTGGCCGGTGGCTGGTAGCGGCGCACATCCATGTGTTCGCCGTCGAAGGCCGACAGCGGTGTGATCGTGACGGTTTGGCCGGTCTGTGGGGCGTGCAGCAGCAGGTCGTGGCCTTGCTCGTCGCGCCCGTAGTAGATCCCCACGTGGTGTGAATCGCTCTCGCGCGGGGAGGTGAAGAAGATCAGATCGCCCGGTTGCTGGGCTCCGATCGGCACTGGCCGTGCGGAGGGGTGATCTTGTTGGGCTTGGGTGTAGTGCGGGAGCCGGATCTGACCGCCGGATGCCTGATAGATCGCGTAGAGGGTGAGCCCGCTGCAGTCGAACCCACCGCCGGTCGGGCCGCTGGTATCCCCGCCGCCCCAGACGTACGGTGTGCCCTTCCAGCGCTCGGCGTACTCGATCACCGACCGCCCGAACGCGCTGGCTTCTGCGGGCACCGCGGTCCCCGAGTCGTTGGTGCCACACCCCCTCGCCGTCTCGCCCACGTCGGGTCGTGGCATCGAGGCGATATCGATTCCAGAGAACATCGCATACAGTCGCCGTGCCAGATCTAGCTGTGCGGCATACACATTCGGTCCCGATACCTCGATCGCTTGCGCGATCTGGGCCGGTGACATCTGCTGTGCTGTATTGCCGAGCTCGGCGGCGCGATCGTAGAACCAGTTGATCTGATAGGTCGGCTGCATCAACCGCTCGATACCGACCGCACCCCAGATTCTGGCGCGCAGCTGGTGCGGCCCCACCGAATCGTGGTCGTAACCCACGCCGTCGTTGGCGTATCGCAACGAGTCCGGAACCCCCGGATTGGCCAGATTCCGAAATGTCGACTCGGTGGCCTGGGCGGCGAGCTCGGCGATGATCACCGATTCGCCCATCCGGCGTTGCAGCCCGATCGCGACCCCGTTGCGGGCCAGCTGCAGCTGAGCTTCGTTCAGCCCGGCCACGCTCTGCCTGGTCGGTCCGCTTACACCGGCCGCACCACCCGCCGCCAACGGTGTCGCACACGAGGGCCCATGGCCCGCACCCACAATTATCAGTACAAGAAGAACCAGCACGGCAGGCACCGACAATGCCGTCGCGGCAACAACTTTCGATGAGGAATTCATCGAACGTCACCCTCGGCGGTCGCCAGAGCAATCGACGGTGCACATCACGTGACTGCCCAGACAGGTCGGGCCGCGGCCCTTGACTCGCCAGCTGCGGAATGGTCTCGCCGCGGGTTCGGTGGAGGGTGGGATTCGCCATCGCGTGCCGTCGCCATCACGCGGGATCGGCCGGGGTGCCCAATTCCGGCGGCCGGGCCAGCGATTCACCCGCGGGCTCGCTGCCCCAACTCCCCACACCGGCGCCGTCGTAGGAGCGCTCAAGCGCTGGGGCTAGGTAGTCGAGCACATCCGCGCCATAAAAGAACGCATCGGCTTGCGCTTCACCGATGTCGACTTGCAGAGCGCGTGTCGCTTCGCCGATGAGCACACCCGGCGCCGGGACAAGCCTGCTCGGTTCGACCAGGCGGACTGGGTCGACGAGTTCAGCGCTCATACGCTTGGCCTCCCACTCGATCCCGGGCCAGGCATAGGCGCGCCAGCGCACCTCGATGTCGGAATCGGAGTAGCGGTAGACCGTGCGCGACACCAACCGGATCCAGTTGCCGTGATCGCGGTGCACCATCTCGGTGTGCTCGGCCTCGGTGAGCTCAACAGCCGCGGCGACGGTGTTGGCCCGTGTCCAGAGTGCGGTCATATTGCGCTCGTACTGCTGCTGACCCGCCGGGTCGGGAACGAAATCCCTCCCGCAGGCTTGCCGTGCGGCCTCGACCGCAGCCATGTGCTCGAGCGTCCACATGGTCTCGGCGAGCGCATCGAGCAGCGGTGCGCGACCGCGCTCGTCACTACCCACCGTGGGTGGCCTGTGGATGAGGTGGTTCCAGTGCTCTCCCTGCTCCCCGTCCACTCGCGCCAGCTCGATCAACTCGAGCTCCACCCCTGCCAGTTCCGTACGGATCTCGAGTTCGGTGCGGCTCTCCTTCAGATCACGCAGCCGCCCGCACCAGCCCTCGATCATCTCGGCACCGTGTCCGTCATCCTCGCGATAGCCCGGATACTCCGTGCTCAGTACGAGTGCGTAGCGGGCCGAGAGGTCTTCGATTCGGTCCAGCAACCGCGCCTTCCATCCCGAGAGCTCGAAGGGCGTAGCGTCTACCTGATTTTCGGTCATACCAGCTTTCCTTCCGGAAATGTTGTGGCACTTAATATTTGGTGATCACGTAGTCCCACAAAATCCGTGGTGTGGTGCAAACATTCACGCCTTCGATCCCACGGGTGGACGTCATGTCGGCTGTTTCGCCGAGTTCGATGGGTTGCCGGGCCGGACTCCGTTGCAGAGTCATAGGTCTGCTCCTGCATCAGGCACGTCGAAGGGCGGCGTCACGGATTCGGTTGGCGAACTGAAGGATTCAATGTCCTGTGTGATGTCGGAGTCACCGAAGACGTGGGAGTCACCGCCTGCCATGTGTGCTGCGGCGTGGACAGTAGCGCCGCCCAAAGGTGCGAGCAGTTCGTCGAGCGTCTCGCGCACTTTGGAGTCCAGCGGCGGGATGTCACCTGCCCCGTCTTCCTCCATGGACACCGCCACCGGTCCGTACCAGCCGGTAGGGAGCTGGTAACCCAAGCGGGCTAATACCTGGTCGGCCAGCGGGTTTGGGAGCAAATCAGGGTTGGAGAAGTCGTCGGCGAACCAGGCTCGCAGTCTTCCCATACCCTGGGTGGAAAGGTCCGGCACATGCGTACGTACTGCGTCTCGCATTTCCTGATCGCGGTTGCGGGAGCCGTAGAGGACCTCGCCGTCTGGGTTCAACACCAAGAAATCGGCCTGCCAGCTCATCGACTCACCTCCTTTCGGTCGGACGGTTTAGAAAACTTGGTGCCACCGAGCGCGGAGGCACGAATTCCCACCGATTTGGCGCTAGCAACAACTCGGCGAACACATAGGTGGGAAAGGCGTCAGAAATCATGAGGACCTGCAGTCGTTCTCACCGCCGTCGTGCCCGTTGCCGGGCACGGTGCCGTTCAGGTTGTCGAAGCGCCGGTTGGTGTTGTGCACGTCGGTCTGGCGTTCGGTGGGGGTGAATACCATGCGGAACGGGATGCCGGGCTCGTTGGATTCGCCGGTTTTCAGTAGGAAGCATCCGGTGCCCGGGGGTGCTTCGCGCCGGGTGGGGTCCAGGTCGTCGTCACTGGGTGGGCGTGGTGCGGCCCAGGAGTTGACCAGGAGTTTCTCGGTTTCGGTGATGCCGATCGCGCCGCGGATGCGGTTGATCTCTTCCGGGCCGACCGGCCCGATCAGTTTCGCGCGGGCTCGTTCGAAGAATCCGAGGGCTTTCGCCGCAGCGGCAGCGGAATCGAAAGCGCTGAGGTCTTTGATGGTGTGTGAGCACATGGTCAATCCGGTCGCCAGGCCACGCTGTAGCCGGGTGAGCGCATCGACTCTGTCGACCATGAACTCTCCGACGCCCAGGACGCGCCAGATCTCGTCCATGACGATTTCGAAGGCGCGTGGTGGTGCCAGTCCGGCGTCCGCGAGGGAGTGGGCGGCGGCGACGGCGCCGAATCCGTCGCTCCAGCACACCATCAGCACCGCGGCCAGGAGTTTGGTGTCGCCTTCGGGGATCCGCGAGACATCGACACAGATCGCGGGACTATCCAGATCCAATCGCACCGTGGTCTGGCCGTTGAATATCGCGCCGAAGGGTCCTTCCACCAGCGCGCGCAATGATCGGCGCAGCGTTTTCGTGGCGGCCCGATAGCTGAGTTCGTCGTCCTCCTCGACGAATTCGCGCAGTCGGTCCCCGCCGTCTGAGATGACCTCGAGCAGGTCCGACAGCACCGGCGGCCGGTCGTAACTGAATGTGGTGGTGGCGCTGTAGAGTTCGCGCAGCCCGGCGGCGAGCAGGACTTCTTCGTAGTCGGCCACGCGCGCCCCGCGGACGAGTTCGATGAGGCCGGCGACGATATTGACTTGCCCGGCTTCCACGCGCGCGGTGATCTGGCGGCGTTGGTCGGGGTCGCGGAGCCGGGTGACGACGGCGCCGAGTGCACCGACGTCGAGAGGGTTGAGGTGTCCGTGGCCGTAGCCGACGTCGATGACTTGGCCGCCGAGCTCGACCACCAGGTCGCGGTAGTCGGGTTTGGTGTCACCCAGACATAACGTGGTTCGCCCGGCAGCGACAGCACCGGTGACCAAGCGGCGGATCAGACTGGATTTGCCGAAACCGTTGAGTGCCAGTACGAAACAACTCGGCGCGGTGAGGAACCCTTTCAGGAACCAGCTCATCGAGTCGAAATGCACGGGCCCGCCGGTGATGTAGTGGATCCCCACGGGTGTGCCGACCGTCGGTGCGCTGGCCCCGATCGCGAAGGGCCACAGCCCCGCGACTTGGACGGTGGTGCCTCGCCATTCCGGTGTCGCGGTGACGACCGAGGCGCGGCCGCCGCCGATCCCGGTGTATCCGCGCGCGGACTGCTCGGCCAGCGATCGGTCGAAGCCATCGCCGCCCGAGCAGTCCGCGCGACGTGCCGCGGTGGACCGGCGGTGATCATCGGCCGATATCGCCATCCTTGCCCGCCAGCCACGGAGACCGGGTGTGGCGGCGGCCGCCTCGGTTGCGGTGCGCGCCCCGGGACTGAGCACCCGCACACCGGCAACGAGCTCGGTACGAGCTGGTCGAGACATCTTGGGCCGCTTGGTTTTTCTCATGCCGACACTCGCTTGGAGATGCTGGCGTGTTCGGGCAGGATCAGTCCAATTCCCAGGCTCGCGGCGAAGGCACTGTCCTGGCTGCCGTAGCAGCGGCGCACACCCAGACGTGCCGCCGACGCCATGGCTTTCATGGAGGCTTCGATGCCCGGCAGGTCGCCGTCGAGGTGGTCGGTAACGGTGATCAGCAGCCCGAATCGGGTGAGCCCGGCACCGCGGGCTTGTTCCTCTCGCGCGGCTCTGGTGTTGCCAACGCGGATGCCTGCCGAGGCCGAGGCGATGCCGCGCTCGGTCTGCTGGGCAGCGACCGCGTCACGAAAATCCGAATCGACCAGCGTGGAGGCTTCCGCGGCCGAATGCAGCCGGTAGACGACGGCGACGCGTTTGCGGGGGACGTCCGCACGCGGGCGCAGGAGTTCCTCGAGCACGTTTTCCATCACCGCACCACGTGGCGCGGCGTCCATCTCCCACGTGATCGAGCAAGCGCCGTCGTGAACATAGTGATCCCACTGATTGCGGTGAGCGATCGGCCCGACGCTCGACCAGGATTGGGTGCGGGTGATGCCGGGGCCCGCAGCCTCGCAATCGCGTTGGGAGGCCAGATCGTAGCGAGTACGCACCAGCGCGAGGACCTCCCACGCCTGCAACGGAGTCGCCGGCAATCCTGCCCGCGCGAGCTGGGAGAGCACGCCTTGCAAGCGCTGGCCGATTTCGCGGGCCTGCTCGGCCTCGTCGCGGCGGATACGTCCTTTGCCGATGGCGCGGTAGGTGATCGCGACCCGGGCTTCGATGCGCACACCGACCCCGCCGGTGTCGGCGGCGGCTTCGCGCATCACCGCTTTCGCGTAGCGCGGGGCGTTTGGGCGGATGAGCCGGGCGACCTCGCGTGCCTGCCGCAACCGCGTTTCGACGACGTTGTCCAGGACCGAGGTCACCGCCACGACCTCACCGCCGCGGCCTTGCGCGGCGAGGAACTGACCGTATCCCTCGATCCAGGAGTCGATTTGGGACTGGTCGACCAGCTCCTTACCGCGCGGGACCACACGTAGAACGACGGTGTAGTGGTCGGTGCGGCGTATGTGGATCATCGCGAACCGCTTCCCACCCGCGGTCTCGTATTCCGACAGCCGCGAATCCGCCAGCACCCCTGGCAATTTGGCTACACCGGGCAGACGAGAGAACCGCCCCGCCCGATATACATGCTCGCCGCGGGCGCGCGCGGCGACGAATTGTGCTCGGAGCAGCACGATTTCCCAGCCCGTCCGCCCGTTGCGCACGACGGCCAGCGGCGTGAACACCAGTGCGGCAACGACGATCATCGCCGCTGCCGCGCTCAGAGATCGGGTGATCATGAACCCGAGCATGATGGCGATGATCAGACCGAGCCCGAGCATCGACACTCCCCAAGTCAGCCCGAAAAAGCCCGCACTACGCGGACGTTCCCAGCGGCCGTACATCCGTGAGGTCATCGCCGCACCTCCCCCGGCCCCAGCGAATCCGCATCCAACCCGCCGCTCTCGCTCGCCTCCCGAATCTGGCTCTCCGCCGCCGAAACTGTTTGTTGCCCAGCATCATTCATCGCAGCTCCGACTGGCCCAGCCCCCGCCGCCCCGGTCGCTGGGGTCTCTCCCATACCGCCACCGCCGGTGGGTGTCGCATCCGTTGGCTTCGCGCCGCCGTGTGGGTTCGCCGGTGTAGTACCGCCTCCTGATGGTGTGCCGCCCCCTGGACCTGGTCCCGGCCCGCCGCCTGGCGTTGCTCCACCACCGTTGTTATCGGAGCCACCGGGCATGGGCCGTCCTCCCCCGCCGCCGGGCGGCGGCGAGGACGGCGGTGCTCCTCCTGTGCCGCCTGCCCCTGGTGAATGCTCCCCTTCAGCGACTTTGCGACCTTCCGAACCACCGCCGCCGCTGCCCACGGTCGCCATCGCGAGACCGGCCAGCCCGCCCGCCATCGCCGCTCCAGCTCCGCCCCCGCTACCGAGCGTGGCCACTGCGGGGCTGACCAGGCGCATCAGTGCGGGGAGCACGACCACCGTCATCACCAGCAGAATCAGGCCGAGCAGGATCATTTGCGGATCTTGTGTACGTCCGGCGACGGTGAAGGCGATCGCGTACACCAGCGCGCCGACCGGTTTCCACAGGGTGAATGCCAGCGACCAGCTCAGCAATCGTTTGTAGCCCTGTGAGCCTGGGCCGGTTCCCGATGCCGCGGCTGTGATGGGCAGGATCGCGACCACCAGAATCAGCAACGCCTGGCGGATAACCATCATCACCAGTTGCACCAGCATGCTGACGATCCCGAGAATGTAAAGCACCACTAACAGACCTGATCCCAAGCTGCTGTCGTGTTGCAGGTCGAAATCCACCAGGTGGGTGACTGCGCCGTCGAGGTCACCGCGGGTGGCATCCTGGATCACCCAGGTCGAGAACGCCTCTCCGGCGCGAGTTCCCGCGGTGATCACCACCGCGAAAGTCATGCCCGCGAACACCGCGCGCCCGAGCATGAGAAACGACTCCTGCGCTTCTGCGGCTGTCCCGCCGCGCTTGGCTAGTGCCAACCGTGCGGCAGCGAACAGGATTCCGGCCGTCAGCAGAAGAAATTGCAGGCCGCTGGTGTAGTCCCTGATCCCGGCTAGTACTGGGCCAGGTTCGCCGGTGCTGGTCGTCAATTGTGGTGAAGGAGTCGTGGTCCACCACGTCATCGCCATCCGCAAGCCCTTGGCCATACCGATACCAAGAGCGCTGACCAGGTCATCGAAAGCGGAATTCGCTACATCGGAGGCGGCGCTTCCGGCGTATTCGCAGGCTTGCTGCGGTCCCAGTGGCAGGTCGCAGATGCTGGGAAGCTGGGTGTGTATCGGCGAGCCGGTCTGCGCGAGGATGATCATGGTTGGCCTTTCCACGACCCGAAGGCCTCCGCCAAGGTCGGCGTCGATACCCCGGGGCCCCAGAGGGTTTCGATGTCCTCGGGTACGCGTACGCGCCAGTCCCCACCGACCCAGGCCATGGGCCAGGTGGCGATTGTGTAGCCGCCGGTCGTCCGGTGCGCGATCTCCACGACTGCCAGATCGTCGCGGTATCCCGGTCGTACCCGCACACCGTCGGGAACGACGACGTAGCGGGCGGCATCGGGGGTGCGTGCGCGGGAGCGAGCGAAACGGTTCACCAACGCGGGCCCGCCACCGTAGTAACGCTCGGCCACCACCTGCTGCCAGATCCCCTCCGGCGCTGATAGCGCTCGCCCGAGTGCGTCGAGGGCGGCCAGTGCCGCGCCCTGGGGGGTGTGGGCGAAATCCTGTGCGACACCGTTCGTGATCTGTGCAGGCCCGTCGCTGCCGGAGATGGGCAGCGCTGCACCGCCCCACCCGCGCTGCCACTGCATGCGCGCCGGTGACGCGGTGAGATAGTCAGGGCGTGCTGGGTCCAGACGCGCGCCGGGTTCTTGATTGAGCGCGACACCGGATTCCTCGGCGGGTACTTCCAGGCGCGCACCGAACAGATCGGTCGTCGGCGGCCGGGTTGCCGCGCTTGGTGCCAGATCGGGGAATGTCCGCTCGGTCGGCATCGTGGTGGTGACCGGGTCTGCGGGCGTGTGCGTCGTGTCGTCGTTGCGGCTCAGGGTCCAGGCGAATGCCGCGACGACGATGACGGTGATGCCGGTGAGCAGGATGATCAGCAGGCGGAACGATTTCATCGACGGTGCTCTCCTATCGCGGTGCGAGCGCGACCATCTCGGCCGGTGGTTGGACCACAGAGGTGACTGGGCTGGAGGTGAGGTCTGCGGGCAGCTGTAAGCGCCAGTCCTCGCCTTGCCAGATCACCTGGGTGTGGTTGGCGGTGACGGAGTTGTCGGGATACAGGCTGTAGACCTCGATCTCAGCGGTGTCTGGGCTGTAGCGGGTGATGGTGTAGCCCAGGACTTTTGGTGCTCCGGTGGCAATGGGTGCGGTGATCGATATCCGGGCACGTGCGGTTGCCCAGGCATCGCGTCCGGGGCCGGCGGCGAGCATGCGTTGCCCCACCAGCGGCCATTGGCCGTCGCCCGCGATCGACATCCGGACCGTGGCGTGGATCGCGGCCAGGGCCGCGCCCGCGGGCCGCCGGTCGAATCCGGTGGCGACTGCGCCGTCGATCTGGTGCGGGCCTTCGGTGCCGGTCGGCAGGTCGACGCCCTGGAAGGACTTCCATCGCAGCGCTGTCGGTGCTGCGGTGAGTACGGTCGTGGAGATCGCGGGGTCCGTGGGGTCGGTGCTGCCACAGGCCAGCAGGCCCGATGCCGCGATCGGTCCAGCGATAGCCAGGATCGCCAGTGTGCCGAAGCTTGTTGTGCGGGAATGTTTCACGGGTGCGTTCTCCAGTATTCAGTCAGGCCGGGAGCACGTGGATGGCGAGCGAGCTGGCCGATCCCACTAGGGCTGCGCCGATCAGCGCGCCGATCAGTCCTTCGATCGACTCCTCGCGATGCAGGCGTATCGCCAGTTGCCCGCCTGCCCAGATCGCCCGGGCGATACAGATCAGCAAGACGAACCACGCGAGATAGCCCAGGAGCTCGACCAGCGGCGAAAGCACTTGAGCAGGAAGCTGTTTAGCGGTCACGCGACACCACCGTTGAGTCGATGGGATCGGTAGGCGACCTCGAGTGCTGCCAGGATCGGCTCGATGGCACGGTCAGGATTGACGAAGGGCAGCGAGTGCCCGGCACCGGGAATGACGTCGTACTCGGCCCAGATCTGTTCGGCCAGTTGGCGCGACCAGCGAGGCGCGACGACGGGATCGAGTTGCCCGGTCTGCACCCAGGTCGGGATGCCCCGCAGCACGGTGACGGCCTCGGCGCTCAAAACGCCGCGCGGGTAGGCGGCCAGATCGGCAATCGTTGTCTCGACCGGCTCATGCAGCCGCCGGACGACCTCGGCCAGGCCGAGCGGCCGCGTGCGTGCACGGCTCCATCGGCTGCGATCCGGCGCCGTGTAGAGGTAGCGGCCTAGTTGCTCGCACATCGTGTGGCGGCCGAGGCGCTGGTGTGGCGCGGGCAGGACTTCGTGGGAAGTCGCTGGCGCGTAGGGGAATTCGCTGCATCCGTTGATCAGGACGATCCCGGCCAGATCGCGAACGCGGTGAAGGTTGTGGCTGGCCCATTCCTGGATCAGCAGCGATGCCACCGAATGGGCCACCAGCACGATAGCCCCGTGCACGTGGTCGAGGACACTGTCGAGGTCGTCGGCGAGTGTCCGCAGGCTCGATCGTGTGTGCGGTGTGACGCGTTCGGATTTGCCGTGTCCGCGCTGGTCGTAGCGGATCTGGGCGATGCCGCCGTCGAGGTGCCGATGCAGGTGCTCGACCAACGGCAACCAGTAGCCGGCGTCGGTGAGCATGCCGTGGACATAGACCACGCTCGCTGGTGCCGAGGCCGCGCCGACGCGTACCGCCGAGAGCCGGAGCCCGTCGCGAGCCGTGATCGTAAAAGCGCGGCCATCAAGAGAAGGGATCATTAGGAATCCTCGAGGAAAATCGGAGGTCGACGGCATCGAGTGATATTGCGTTCGGTCCGATCGCCGAACACGTCTGTGCACGGATGGGGATGAATCCGAAAGGCGCACATGGTGTTATCCACTTGCGCTGACCACGTTGTTCATGATCGGTCCGGCGCTGGTGGCGATGATGCCGCCTACAAGGGCTGCCATGATGATCTTGGGTGATTCGACAGCGCCGCCGTGAAAGCGTTCCCAACCGAATTTGCCGCCGCCATAGATCACCGCCGCGATCCCGGCAAGAGACACGAACCACGCCAGGTAATTGACCAGGTTGACGAACTTGCCCATTTCCGGCGGGCTGGTCGGTGTGATCTGGATTTCTGCGAGAAAGGTGAGCGCCTCACTGACCGCGTGCGCGGTACTCATGATTGATCCTCCGAATCATGTTGTGTTGCAGCGTGACTGGCTGCGAGTCGGCTGATGATGTGTGCGCCGGCTCGGTGCACGTCGAGGGGAACCGCCTCGGTGAGCCGGGATTTGCGGCGGGCGGGGGCGGGATCGAAGGGGCTGTATCGGGCGATCTCGGCGAGGTCGAGGACGACGAGTTCGTCGTGCCAGCCGATGTAGTAGACGTCGTCGGTCAGCTCGGCGACTACGCTGCGGTAGCGGCGCACTGCGGCGGGGACCGTGCCGGGCCGGGCCGCGGTCAGCACCAGCCCGATCACCGTGACTCCGTCGGGGGCGTATCCGGCGTGCCACTCGCGCAAGCGTTCCGCGGCGGCGGTGAGCCCGGGCATGCACAGCCGCGCGGCGACGAGGACACGTTGGGTGGTGCGTGGTGAGGCGGGCCAGGCCAAGCCGGTGTCCGCTGCCGGTGCCCACCAGCGGGCCAGCGTCGAGGCGCCTGCGCCGCCGTGCGCGCCGAGGACCGCGAACAGCGGTGGGTGTTCGGCGGTGGTGGGCAGTGCGGTTTCGCGTACCGGTGCCATTCGTTCCGGTCCGACGATCGTGGCTGGATCCAGTCGGCCCGGTGCCGGGGTATCCCTGTGGAGCTGGAGTGGGGCGGCGTTCATCGGTTCAGCCCCGCTTCTGGATGTTGGTGATGACGGTGCCCCGCTCGCCGACCCCGACGTTGATCAGTTGCAGGTAGTCCATGCGTGTGCCGTCGGGGTGGCGTTCGACCAGGTGCACTTCTGCGGCGGCACTGTCGGCGATCGGGGTGATCGCGACGCAGTGCGTGGTGCCGGGCGGAATCGACGCGATTCCCGCCGCGAGCGCATCGACGACCAGTCCCGCGGCTGGGGCGACCAACGCCAGTGCGGCCGCGGCGTCACGCTGGACGTAGTAGGCGTGTTCGAACGCCGCGATTACTCCTGTGAGGCTGGCGGTGTCGCCGGCCTTGTCGGTGACCGTCGCCCCGGACAAGCCGGTGCAGGCGCTGCCGACCGCTGCGGCCATTGAGGTCGGCGGTGCGGCAGTCGCCGTAGGCAGCACCGTGGGTGTGTCCGGGTTTCCGGCGGTGGCTCCGACCCAGATGCCGACACTGGCGGTACTCAGCACGGTGGTGATCGCGATCCACATCCACCAGCGCCGCAACTTGGTCGGTGATTCGACCTCCGGTGGCGGTGGATCGGCGTCGGGGTTGACCCATTGCCATTCCGCCCCGGCGGGGATCTCGTCGCCATCGACGACGATGGACGAGATCGGTTGTACGGCAGCAGGTTCAGTCGGGTGCAGCCATCCCCAGCCGTGTTCGATCTGGTAGTCGTGCGATGTATGGGTGCTGGGCATGAGCGGTGCCTCCTTCGCGGGTGATCGTGGCGATCTGTTGGTTGAGGGCCCTCCGGGCGCGGTGCCGGGGAGAGAGAATCAGTGACGGATAGAAAGAAGAGTGGGGTCGCCAACTGATCCGGTGCGCCCGAAGGGGTTTAACGACCACCACTGGACGGTGTCGTCGCAGTGCTGGTGCTGGTCGGGGGTTGCGGCGCGGTGAGCGCTGGTGAGGTTTGGGCGAGGTCTTGGGCCAGGGCGGTGAACCACTGGGCGGCCGCGGCCAGGGGTGAGCTGCCGGTGGGGGTGGCGGGCGCACTTTGGTAGGAGCCGTGGCGGCCGGTGGTGGAGCTGTATTGGGCGGCACTGGCCAGGCTGTAGAGCTCGCGCTGGTCGGTGACGGTGCTGGTGATTGCGTCGAACGCCTCGTTGATCCAGCGGCTCGCGGATTGGGGCGGCACGAGTTGCACCACGGCGTCGGCGACTTTCGCGCCGAGTGCGGCGACGGCGGCCCACGGGTTGGCCATTCCGACGACCGCGAGTTCGCCGATGGTTTCGGGTGTGATCACCTTCTGCGCGACCGAGATCACGGCGTTCAACCCGATGGTGCCCAGTTTCATCAGCGCCGCCAACGCATCGTGCGGGCCAGGAGGTGTCGCGTTCGGCTGGGACGCTTCGGCGAGGCGCTGACCGAGCGGTTTGGCGGGCTCGTAGGACAGCTGGTCGAGGCTGGTGCCGTGGATGTCGTCGTTGATGACCTCGACTGCGGTGGTGAAGGCGGTCGCCGAGAGCGCGTCCGCGACAGTGGAAATCGCCGCGATCGGATCGCGCAGGTCCGATCGTGCCGCGATGTTCGCGACGGTCGTGGCCAAGGGCCCCCCAGTGGGGGCATCGCAGGTGGCATCGCCTGCCACACACAGATCGGCGACTCGACCGGTCAGGGACCCGTAATTGACCTGCGGTGATGCGCTGATTCCGGCGCCGGACAGCGGCGGGTTGTTCAGCGACACTGTGGCCGTCTTTTGTCCCCCTGTGCCGGGTGCGGAGGCTGGGGTGTTGGCTTGTGGGCGACCGGGCAGAACGGGGGTGTTCGCGGAGCGAGTCGGGTTGGCGAGCAACGCAATTCCCGCGACCTGGTCGGGGCTGACCGCCGCTGACCCGCTACCGACGTGCTGGGCGAATCGCGACACTGCGGGGGCGCCCTGGGTATAGCCCGCGGCGGCGAGCTTAGTTGCTGGGCAGCGCCGCACGAGTTCGGCGGCGGAGTCCTCGAGGCGTTGCGCCGCCGCGGTGACCGCGTCCTCGTAGGGCAGCGCAGTGCCGTTGCCGTCGTAGCCGAAGGGGATGTAGGCGCGTTGCACCATCTCCCCGGCCTTGGCCGCGAGCGGTCCGAATACCTGACCCAGCGCGCCGCTGTCACTGCTGAGCTGTGCATCCGGGCTCGACTCATCACCCCCCTGGACTCCCCACACGTACAAGGCGGGGCACTTCGCTCCGATCGGCACGCTGGACTCAGGTGCTGCGGTAGCGGTGCTCGTAACCAGAGCGGAAAGGGCCAACAGCGCCATCGCTGTTGCCGTCAAGCGCACTCTTGTCCGTGGGGTGGCCCAGGTTTTCAGGGTGCTGTGCATGGTGTTCTCACCTCCTTGGAGGGGTTGTGAGGGGCCCTGCCCGCACCCAGGCGGGGGTTGGGAACTGGGTGCGGGCGGGCGATTCAGGTGGTCTGAGTGGCTGGTGGTGTCGTCGGCGCGGCTGGTGTGGGGCGTCGTTGCAGGTAGTTGGCCAGTCGCGAGATGGCTTCGCTCGCTCCGTCGGCTGCGGTACCGAGGTGGCTGTTGTGGTATTCGCGCCAGCTCAGATCGACGCCGAGTGCGCGATAGGCGGCGAAGAGCTGTCGGCCCATCTCGACAGGAACGAGTGCGTCTTCGGTGCCGTGGTACAGATGCACGGGAACTCGCGGTGCCACGCGGGCGCTTTTCTCGTTGGCCAGTACGTAACGCCACATCGCGTCGTTCCAGGGGTCGGGGCGTTCGCACCACTGGCCCAATGGTTGATGCCGGTAGTCGGCCTGGATATCGGCGGCGTCCAGCTTCGATGCTCGTTTGATGACCTGGCGCCCTGATTCGAGCAGGATGTGGTCGACCGGTAGGTGCCGGTAGGCGCGGCCGAGCCCGATCAATCCGGCCAGTGCCAGCCCCGCCCATGGACCGCCGTCGATCTCGGGAATCAACGTGCCGGGATCGGCGACCACGGCACCGGCGGCGACGCCGCGCAGATCCAGCTCCGCGGCATAGTCGGGCTGAGCTTCTCCAGCCCAGATCGCGGTCCGGCCGCCATCGGCGAAACCCCATACCGCGCAGGGGCTCTCGGCCGAGTTCAGCTCTGGCATATCGCGTACGGCACGTGCGAGGTCGAGCGTGGCGTGCGCGCCCGCGTGACCGGCCAGGAATTGGTAGGGACCGAGGTCGGTCATTCCCAAGCCTGGTCCGTCGGGTACCGCGACGGTCCATCCGCGCTGCAAGGCCGCGGTAACGAATCCGGCTTCGGGCTCCTCACCACGCGCCAACAGCTGTGACGGTGCGCAGCTGCCACCGAGTCCGTGGAATCGGGTGCAGTACACCAGGGTTGGGCCGGTGCCGACCACTTCGACGGTAGCCGGAGAGATCACGATCCCCGAAGCTGGGATCGGAGCGGCGAAAGCGGTGCGGGTGGCGTAGACGATCTGCCAGGCACGGCCACCGCCCACCAGACTCGACATGTCCACTGCCCTGCGGCGCAAGATTGTGCCGGGCAGGTGTTCGAATCCGACTCTGCCGCGGTAGAACTCATCTGGCTGGCTCATCATCGGCTCCCGGCGATGTCGTGGGCGAGGGCGATCATCCAGGCAATGCCCGAGTTCAGTTGGCCGCTGGCCGCGTATCCGGTGTGGCGGGCGACGGTGTCGGCGTAGCGCAACCACACCCCGGGGCTGACCAGGTCGGCGTTGTCAGCGACGAGCTGCCCCCAGGCTGTGGATAGTTGGCCGGCGAGCTTGGGGAGTAGTCCGATCGGGTTGGCTGCGACGGTCGCGGTGATCTCGTTCCATCGCCCTTGAGCAGCACCCCGTTCGGCCGGAACGGATTGTCGCGGGTCGGCGGCTTCGACCAGCCGGTCCGCCAGCGACAGCTGCGGGACGTAGTCGACGTTGCCGCCGCCGACCTGAAAATCGCCGAGCACGACCGCTGTCCAGGCATCACCGAGCGCCGCGGAGAACACCGCCTGTAGCGAGCCGAGGGCAGTGACGGGATCGCGTAGATCGGCTTGGGCAGCGATCTCGGCTCCGACCCGCAAAAGCGCGGCTCGGTCAGGCGCCGAGCACGCCAGATCACCGTCGGTGCAGATGTCGGCGACGCGGCCGGTCAATGCTCCGTAGCCGGTGTGGCCGTCGGCAATGCCTCCGCCGCTGGCTGCAGGATTGGTGATCGCCACGCCCGCGACTGCGCCACCGCTGGTACCTGGCGCGGGGTCCGGTGTGATCTGGCCGGGACGTCCCGGGAAGACCGGGGCATCCGGAGCGCGGTCAGGGCTGGAATACAAAGCGATGCCCGCGATCCGGTCCGGCCCGATCGGTCCAGCGCCCGCGCCGACGTCGGCGGCGAAGCTCGATACCGCTTGCGCGCCTTGGGAATAGCCGATCCCCGCGATCATCGTTGTCGGGCACGCCTCGGCGATCTGGGTCACCGCCGCGTCGAGTTGATGGCGAGCCTCGGCAACCGACACCGAATACGGGGCAGCTCCTCCTCCAGGTACCACACCTCCGAATCCCGCGGAATAGGCGATGTAGCTGCGCTGCACCAAATCTGGGACAGCAGCGAGGACCGGAGCCAGCAGCGCACCGAGCATCCCGGTGTCGGCCAATGGATCCGCCCCCGGTGACGACTGCCCCGTCCCCTGGACTCCCACGACATACAGGGCGGGACAGCCGGGCCCGATCGGCACCGCCGTCGCACTCCCCGTGGCTGTCATCGCGGCGACGACACTCCCAGCGGTCATGGCCGCCACTACCGTTGCGGCACTTCGCCTTCTCGTGGCATTAGTGGTCATGATTGCCCCACTCCCACGCCGGCACCGAAACCCGCGCCGACGGTGCCGCCCGCGATCGCGCCTACCGCTGCGGCGGGTATACCGACCACGGCGGCTCCGGCGGCCGCACCCGCGGCGGCACCAAGTGCAGTTCCTGCTACTCCGGAAGTGATTGTGCCGATGATCGGTACCGGGATGACCGTCCCGAGAGCTGCCCCGGCTATCCCGCCGATCGTTCCTCCGATCAGCCCGCCCACTACCGCGCCAGCGGCCGCCACCGGTGCGCCAGCGACTACTGCGCCTGCCGCGCCGCCGATTCCTGCGCCCGCCAGTGTTGCGCCGCTGACACGATCGGATCGCCCGGCGGGAATGCCGATCGAATCCAGGGCCGTCGCGACCTGGGCTTCGGCGCCCGCAGCCACGCCATTGATGGTGTCCGCGCATTCGGGAGGCAGCCAGTCCGGACGAGGAGCTTGCCATTGCCCAATCCGAATCGTGTTCTCTGGAGCTTCGATTGGTGCAACCGGCGGCACTGGCTCCGGAAGGTGCAGCTCCTCGATCTGAATCGGCTCAACCGGCGCGTCCGCCCGTGGGGCCGGACGGGATGGACCCTCGTTGCGCACCTCGGGTGGTTGCGAATAGTAGACCTGCGGCGCAGGTGGCGATTCGGGTGCCGCAGCAGGTGGCGGAGGCGGGGGGGCAGTCGTACCCGGCTGTGAGGGGCTAGTCACGCCCGGCTGATCGGCAATGGCAGCCGGTGAGGTTGCGGCGCTGGCAGGCCCCGCCGCCGCGAATGCGATCACGAGGGGCACCGCACCCACCAGGACTACCCGGCTTCCACGAAAAGTACTGTTACTCAATGGTTTACAACCGCTCCGCCGATTCTCGGCACGAGGGCTACAACGGTCGGAGCTCGTGCGTTTCCTTGATCTGGGCATGATGAATAGACCCTTCGTCCCGAAGGTGCAATAAAGAATTGGTAAACGAACGCCACGGACTCCCGCTACACGCACCTCCCAGTCGCGAATTCGCTCCTGGGAGGCTCGCTTCTCAGGCGTTTGCGTCAGATGAAGGGGAGGACCAAGGCCAGTGCTTGGTAGGCGACGGACAGTCCGTTGCTCAACAAAGACAGTCCGGCGTTAACCCACCCCAGAATCACGAAGGGATCCAATTCAACTTCCTCTCAATCGGTTTGGACGAGCACCTCCATCCAAACTCTGGAAGCACCGGTTTGACCAGACTTCGGACTCATCCCCTTTTTGTTAACGGTCGCAGTATCAAATCGCGAAACCATGCGTAACCAGGCGGTTTGACGCCCGTTTGATACTTGGACCGTGAAAAACAATTCTTCCGAAACTTATTCCCGGCGTGAAGCTGTGCCGTAGGGATGTTCCTCCGGGCATGCGCGACAGCTAATCTTCTGCCAACTTCCAGATGACAGTTCTTGCTGGTTTGTGGCCAGTCTGGTAGGAACAAACCATCCATGGGAGGGCAATCGAATAGCGTATCTCTGTCCGCTCCATAGCGGATGACACCGAACAGGGGGACTCCGCGTGAGTCGGAAGCCGAACCTACTACCCAACAAGCCTTGGCGAAGGCCCAGCATCCCGACGTTGGGCCCCACTTGCCGCCACTTCCGCGAGTATCTAGGCCTGACCCGAGAGGAAGCGTGCAAGCTCCTCGGTCTCAGCACGCCCTATCTGTTCAGGATTGAAACTCGAGGCCAAATCCCGAGTATGGAACTTCTCGATACGATCATCGACGGTTACGACCTCGACAGTGGACAACGCCGCCACCTGCGTGAACTTCACGCCCCGGCCGAACATCTCGAACCCGTACACGAGCTCCGCCACCGCGTAACGACCAATGCCGCCCAAATGGCACATCTGCGCGACCTGGAGTCCCTGGGCGTGCTCGGCGCATACGTCGACCAGATGGCGTCTATGTTGGCCTGCAACAACCTATTTCGGACAGCGATGGCCGGGATCGAAGAGGCCGGATCGTATCCGGTGTGGCTGTTCAGCTCCATGGCCAAAGAGGTGGTTGCCGATTGGGAGCACGAAGCAGATCATTGTGTGGCGGGCATTAAAGGAGTCCTTGGCCGCTATCGTGCCGCCCAGCAAGGACACGGTTTGCTCCGAAGCCTTCGGAATACCAAGGAGTTCCAGTACCGATGGGCCGCAAGTATTGACATCGCCTATGGCCGAGACACCAACGACCTGCTGCGTCTGCGCGATACGGTCAGCAAGGTGGTCACCGCCTACAACTTCAGCCACTCCACTGAGTCTCGCAGTGTGCTGCTTTATTTCGGCTTCCCCAAAGACGATGCAGCACTGCATCTCTCCTGACCCGATGGTCGGGAGCGGGGTAGCTCGCCGGTGCCGATCGTCCCCACCAGCGACTTCAGTAACCGGTCCGCAAGCCCTCGCGCCAAGGCATTCCCCTCTATCGGAGCGCAGGGGCGGTGTTGGTCTGTGGCAGTCCAGCACCTGGCATCTCGTGACCGATCCGGGCTCGAACAACCTGCGAAAACCGTGTGTGATCCCGTGCCGATCCACTGGAAGCCTGGCGACAAGGACCTGCCGACATGACGCGCAATCGCGGTAACGGGGCTCGGACCCCTTCTGATCATCTGGTTCCTGAAGACACGTTTCCGGTATCGGTTGGCGCACGTGCGTTGCGGAAGTCCACGCGCTGGTATACCGAGCAGCTCAAATCCGGACGTTTCCCGGGACACAAAGCGGGCCGAAGTTGGTTCCTCACCGCCAGCGATATACGCGCCGCCCTCGAAATCTCACGGCCGGCGAGCACATACCGAAAATCCCGTGCAGCCAAGCCTGCTCAGCAAGGGGACTCGCGCCCCCCGCAAAGGATCGCAACCCGGCGTCGTAGAGAGATACCGCCACAGAAAGATCGCCGACGACCGTAATCCATCAGTCCCCAGGAGGATTGACATCCTCTTACTCTGACGAGTCAGGGAGACTCTCAACAACCTGCTTGCGAACCACAGTGAGCATCATCAGGTTCGAGGTTTCGGGCACCTCTGACATCCTGATGCTATACCCCACCACCTTATTGGATCCGGGAACCCGAAAGTACTTCAGAATAGTACTGTCACGACCGTAGACGACATCTATATTCGATACCCAGATTCTACGAAAATCGTCGTCATGACTAAGTTTTCGCAGCACCTTCTCGGCTTGTTCAGTATGGCGGTAGCGAGCAAGAACGCCTTTGGTCATGGCAATCGCACCGGGGGCGTGTCTTTCCCAATCGACAACCAGTTCCTTGGCCACGGAAGAGAACATCCACACCAAAATCGATCCCGCTTCGTCCAGACCAGGCAATACCGAACGGAGCAGATCGTTGCACATGAGCACGTTGAAAACCGGGTCCATGTAGGCGCCGGGCATGCCTCGCTTCTGCATATCTTGCAGATGAGCAGAGAACTCTGCTCGCGACGTCACTCGCCTCCTCAGTTCCTCCTCCGACTCGAGATCCACCGATGGATAACTGAGTTCGTGCAGGTAACGCGCCTGATCCTTGTTCAGATGGTAGCCGGTGACGAGACCGTCGAGCATGGTCTGACTAGGCTTGTATAAACCACGCTCGAGTTCATACAGGTAGTTCGGGGTCGCTGCCTCATCGAGACGTCTGTATGTCTTTGCCCGCGATATCTTCTTGTGGTCACGGATTTGCCGTAATGTTGCAGGCAGTTCCAGCACACACACGTCCGCGGGGTCATCGTTGCCCTCACGTCCGCGGCGGCCCGATCTCTCTTTCATACCGAAGCTCCCCTTCCGCATCCTGTCCTGGGATGTCCAAACCCCAAGCACTGGCAGCTCAGCCCACGCATGCGCACTGTCTTTCATCTAAACACTGCATCACTGCTGCTACGACCCTTTCAGGCAACCGCCATTCGGCCCGGCGACCGCGCCCAGCCCAGCCGCGATGTCCTCAGGATCGGATTTCGTTCGTACCGACCGAGATCGCGTCAGAGCCGAGCCCAGACCCCTTGGGACATATGCGGCGAGTGACAGTACCTGAGATTGTCTTCCATCGACTGCATCCACGGCCGCAGTCTCCTCCATGCGCATGTGCGGCGAACCGGACACCATACCACGGCACACATTCATGTCAACAATGTGTCGCACGAAACCTGTACGCAGAGGACAACAATCGATTAGATCGCTAATCGCGGACGTTCGGCAGCACATCGATCCTTCGCCCTGCGAGGGTGTGCCCTTTCCCGCCGCAGAGGACGCCAGGCGAGTCGATCCACGTCTCAGCCCACCGGGGTGGTTCCTTCGGATCGGGAGGGCTGTGGTGCACGCGCAGTGGCGTGCATCCGCAGTTGCCGAGGTTGCGGCACAACAGCCATGGTGGGCGTGGTGTCACTGCCGGGAATGGTCTCTAGCCGCCACCGAGCAGCGATGGTGGCCAAGGCCAGGGTCGCCTCGGTCACGGCGAAGTTATCGCCGATACATTTGCGAGCGCCGGTGGCAAACGGCAGCAACGCATTGCGTGGAGGTGGAGCGGCGAGGCCGGGATCGAATCGGTCAGGGTCGAACCGCTCAGGGTCGGGATACAAATCGGGCAGGTGGTGGATCAGATAAGCGCTGTAGATCACGGAGGTACCAGCAACCAGCCGATGCTCTCCGAGTTCCGTGTCCTCGGTCACCGTCCGAGTCTGCAGCCAGGCCGGTGGGCGCAGCCGTAAGGTTTCAGTGATCACCTGGCGGGTGAACTGCAAGCTCGCCATGTCCTCGTGCCCGGCGGATCTGCCAGCTAGAACAGCGTCGACCTCGGCGTATACACGAGCGGCGCAGTCGGGATGCTGGTCGAGCAAGACCAACGCCCACGCCAACGTCGCAGCACTCGTGTCGGTGCCTGCGAAGAAAAACGTCAACACCTGATCAACGATCTCGTCGTCACTCAACTGCCCACCCCCTTCACTGTCGTGGGCGAATACCAACGCCGAGAACAGATCACCGCGATCGACGCCCTCGGCGCGGCGTTCTACGACCAGCTCACCAAGAATGGCGCGCGCCTCGGCGGCCGCCTCCACGCAGGCGCGGTTGCCCAGGATCGGCAGCCGACGCATCCACAATGGCATCATCGCCTGACGCATGGCACCGACGAAGACCGCCTCGACATCGTGGAGTAGCCGCTCCTGCGTCGCATCCGAGATCGCCTCGTCGAACAGTGTCGCCGCGATCACGCGCGCGGCGAAGGTGTGCAGTTGTGCTTTCACATCGACGACCTCTCCGTCCTGCCAGGAATCGACCAGTTCGGAGATCTTCTGCGCCATGACAGACGCGTAACCGGCAATGCGTTTCGAATGGAACGCTGGCTGCAGCAGACGCCGTTGTCGACGATGTTTTGCATGCGCACAGTTCGCCAAGCCCTCCCCAACCAACTCGCGCCCTCGGTCGAATAGCGGCCCTCCCTTGTCGAAAATGCTGTCATGAAGCAGCACGTACCGGGTCAGTTCAAGATCGCAGACCACCACTGCGGTCACCGGCCCGAGTCCGATACGGACCAGGTCACCGTGCGCGGGCAGCGACACCATGAAGCCCAGGGGATCGCGCAGCAGCGGCACTAGATGTCCCAGTACAGGAAACCGATGCGGCGCGGTCGCGATCGGCGCGGCGCTGCTCCGGCCCTCAGTGTCGGGGTCTGCGCCGGTCACCACAGTCCTGCCCCCCACTATCCGACGAAGAACATCTGATACCCGACCAATTCCCGACAGCCCGATCATGCCTATGTCCCTCCCTAGCAGATACGACTTCCCACTCCAGTGTCCGCCGACCCCCACAGCCCGACTACCACCCTGTCGGGTGGACTTTTGCTGACCAAACGGCAGGTACTCCGAGGGGTGATGCCCTGTTGAATAGTCTGGATAGGCGACGCCTCATGTGCTGGAACACGGTGGTCAAGGCCGAGGGCGAGGTACCGAGATCTGCAATATGTTGTCCCACGCGCATTCGGGTTAGCGGCCGATTCTGGATGGGACTTACTCCCTACGGTTCCTCCGCACTCTGCTGAGAACAACCGCTCCGGCGGCATTGCAGTATGTTGCTGCCAGACCTCAGCCTCTGTTCGATGACGTTTCTCGCAAGGGCCCGACTGCACTTGTGTAGCCACCTGGTGTCAGCGCCGCATGGCTGGGATGATTAGTGTTGCGCCTCGATCGGCCATAGACGTTGCGGCGCAACAGAATAGGATTCTGGACGCAGCTCAGCCCCGGTATCGCTGGCGTCAAAGGGGGGATATCGATGGACACCATGGAGCCGATCCGGGGTGTTGGTGCCACCGCCATTGGTGTCGCTGGAATCCGAGCAAAGGAATCCGAGCGTAGTGATCGGCTGTACGACGACCCCTACGCTCGTGTTTTCGTCGAGGCGGCCCGTAAGGGCTACCTCGCACCTGCGGCACCGCCGGGATCCGCGGAGAGCTGGGCGATGATCGAGGGCTTGACCGATCGGTTCTACGAGCGACGCACTGTAGAGGTCCGACTTGTCGACGATCGGACACATGCTGCGGTCGAGTCCGGTTGCCGCCAGGTTGTCGCGCTGGGGGCCGGACTCGACACCAGGGTATTCCGGATGCGCACGCCTGCGGATCTGACTTGGTTCGAGCTCGACTTGCCTGAGGTTTTTGCCTTCAAAGACGCGATGCTGCAACGACTATCGCCCGTGACCGGTTGTCAACGCCGCACTGTACCTGTCGATCTTCGATGCGATTGGGTGGGACCGCTTATAGATTCCGGCTTCCAGCCGGCGGTGCCGACGGCCTGGATCGAGGAAGGCTTCATCGTCTATCTACCGCACGAGAGCGCCATCTCCTTGGCCGCCACGATCACCGAGTTGTCGGCGCCGGGTAGCCACTTCGATACGTCCCAGATTCAGGTCGACGAGAACCAGCCCCTCTACCGTGAGCTGAAGCAGTTGGCATTCGGCGACCAGGAGCAATCGCTGGGCGGTCTCGGCCCGAGCGCCCGCAAATGGCTCGATGATCATGGCTGGCACACAGATTTCCGCTTCTGGGACGACCTGGTTCGGCCGCTGGATCGACCGGCCGCCCGGACCGATAGCCCTACCAGCGGCATCATCTACTCCACGCGCACGTAGCCGATCGACTCCAGCACCGCCTGCGAACCACGATGCGTGCATCACCGTTCGTGAACACCGTCAGCGATGAGTTCGAGCGCGAGCGGGTCATGACGGAGATGTTCTCCGAGAAGCACTTTGGCAGTGATCGTGCCAGTGTGTCACTGTCTGCGAGGCCACCGAGTAGAAGTCATAAGCGGCGTCTACTTTCCACACATTATCGGCACCAGCAGATATCGGGCGCGGTGCGGGGACACCTGGATTCGCTGGCCCTGGCTCTGGTCAGGATTGTTTGACCGCTGTCATGTATTTGATGTTGTTGAGCAGCCGAGCCAGCGGGTTGAGGGCCTTGGTGAGAGGTCGGCCGTACCGTTCGGCTAGTTCGCCGGATGACGCGGTGGTCGCAGTCCAGCCTTGTTTTGTGAGCCACTCGGCCGGATCCGCGCGCTCATCCGTGTAGAACAGCTCGGTGAGGTCGACCTGTTCTAACGGGGTATCCCGCAGTTGCGCGGCTTGTTGGTCTGCAAGCTGCTTGAAGTCGTCGTCTATGTCGACGGTGTCGCTGGCCAGGCTGCTGCCGGGCGCGGAAAGCTGATCTATCCGGGTGAACAGCTCGTCCTGTGCGGCGCCGGGCAGATACGTCAGCAGACCTTCCGCCGACCACACGGTGGGCATGGTCGGATCGAAGCCTGCGTCGATGAGCGCGGCAGGCCAGTTTTCCCGCAGGTCGACGGCCACCTCCCGGCGGTCGGCCTTGGGCGTGGCGCCCTCGTCGGCGAGTACCTCCCGCTTGAAATCCAGCACCTTGGGCTGGTCGATCTCGTAGACGACCATGCCCTGCGGCCAGTCCAGACGGTAGGCGCGGGCATCCAGTCCGGCTGCCAGAATCACCGCCTGCCGCACCCCGTTCTCAGCGGCGGTGAGAAAGAGGCTGTCGAAGAATTTGCTGCGCAGGCCGATGAATCCGGTGCTCAGCGGACTCTGCGCCCACAGTTCTGGATCGTTGATCAGTGCGTTCGCGTCCGGGTCGCCGGAGGCCGTGATGAACAACGCGGCGAATTCGTCGTGGATAAGGGCGTCAGGCCGCTTAGACTCTGCCGCGCGCGAGACCGCGACGAACAGCGCCGTCCGTCCGACTCTGCTGACGATGTCCCAGGTGTCACCTTCGGAACGCATACTGCTCCCCTCAATAGCCAAAACAGATCCTACGACACGCGTCGACCATCCACTGCTTCTTCGCCCGCCGATCAGGGGCGACGACATATCGGTAGTGCCATATGGATTTCCACCGGGTTACGGACAGAGCGACGCGGGTAATTTTTTCGACACCGGCCTGGACGAATTCGCCGACCTCCCGACGTCGGCATCCGGGCCGCCCCGCATCCCTTGTCCTTGTCCTAGTCGACGGACAGGTCTTCCTCGGCTCCTGTGCTGACCGCAGTTTTGCTCGGATCCCCGGCATACCGGCGGATGATCTCGCTGAGCTGATCGCGGTGCTCGCGGGCGGCACGGTCGGCCATCGCGTGGGCGGCGGTGATCGCTCGGGAGTACTCGACGTCACGCCGCTCGAGTTGTTCACGGTAGTCGGCGTGCGTGGCATCGAGCTGTGCGCGCAGACCCTTGTTCTCCTTGACCACCTCGTTGTGCTGCTGGCGAGCCGTGTCGCGCTGTCCTTCGGCATGCGACTGCGCGGCACTAGCCGCATCGACGTGTCCGCGCATCTCGGTCAGGACGGTCTCGGCTTCGGTGTACACCTCATCCCGATCCTTCTCCGCAGCCGCGATCCGTTCGGCCGCATCCTGTTCGACCTCGGCGAGACGGTCGACGGCTTCTTCCCTCGCGATCTCGGCTTCTTCGGCGGCGGCGAGGGCGAGCTGCTCGAGTTCGACAGCCCGCCTCAGCTGACGCTCCATGGCCGCCAGGGCTTTGCGCGCGTCGTCGCGTTCCTGTTCTGCGGCATCCACGCGCGCCGTGGCTTCCCGCTGCACCTCGGCGATCTCGCGTTCCACGGTCGCGGGGTCGGTCAGGTCGCTGAACATCTCGGCCGCGTCGTCGGCGACCGCAGCGAGTTCGGTGCGCAGCTGTTCGTAGCGGTCCAGGAGTCCGGCCAGGGTGATCACGCCGTCGGTCACCGGGCGCAGCGGTGGCTGGGCTGTTTCGGTGCGGGCCTCGCGGGCGGTCAGCTTCTGCTTGAGCCGCAAGGCTTTTCCGGCGGTGTGGTCGGGGTGGTTGCAGTATTCGCGGGGCGCGCCGCGCTTGCCGGGCGGCCGGGCGGGGACGGGTGCGGTGCAGCCGGGGAACTGGCACTGCCCTGGTGCGGTGATGGCGTTGGTGACGGCTTTCAGCATCGGATTCCGTTCCAATCCATTGCATTGCATTCCGTTTCGGTGGGGATGGAATGCAATGCAATGGATTTCGCTCGGTGGAGCTGTGACGGTGTCGGTCAGGCGGCGAGGGCGACCATGGCCGCTCGGGCCGCGGGCAGTCGCTTGGCGATGACGGCGGCGGCTGCTTCGCTGGAGCGACGGTCGTTGTGCCCGTAGACGCGGTCGGTGACGAAGGTCGACTCGTGCCCGGCGTCGCGGGAGACGACGAACAACTCCACCCCGTCCTGCAACTTCCAGGAGATCGCGGTGTGGCGCAGCGTGTACGGGGTGAGGTGCTTCACAGACAGGGACTCGATCGCCTCGCCGTAACGTGCGATCAGTTCCTCGGGGTCCGTGCCGCGCCACTGCGCCTTCTTGGTGAACGGCGCGAGGTAGGCACGCGCGCGGATGTCCTGATTCTTCCTGAACGCCTCGGCGGCGAAGGCCAGCGCTTCGAGACGCTTGAGCGCGGGCTGCCAGGCCTTCTCGTGGAAGTAGGACGCGGTGATCGGCCTCCCGGTGCGGGTGTGGAACAGCAGATCGCCGGGGTCACCGGACAGATCGAGACGCTCGATGGTCGACAGCGGGACGTTCACCGTGCGGACGCCGCGCTTGGTCTTGGGCTTGCCGAGGGTGAGCTTGGTCCCGGAGTCCTTCCACGCCTTGTTGATCCGCACGGCACCGGTCGTGGCGTTGATGTCGCCTTTGAGCAGTGCGCCGACTTCGCTGGGGCGCGCCATCGACACCAGTCCGAACTCGGCTTGGGGCTGCCACCGCTCGATGATGAGGTGCCAGAACAATTCCCATTCGTCGCTGTCGAAGATGTCGAGCTCGGTGTCGTACCTCGGTGGCAGCCGGGTACCGGAACACGGGTTGAACGACAGCAGCTGCTGGGGGCGTTCTTCGACCGCCGCCCGCAGTCCGGCGGAGAGAAAGCCGTGCTTGTTCTGCACGGTCTTCGGCTTGTTGCCGATGTCCTGGCTCAGGAACACGATCCAGGCGGCGTCGGTGTCCTGGGTGACGGCCTCGAGCGGGGCGCGCTCGCCGAAGTAGCGGGCGATGTCGTTGTGGATGTAGCCGAGGTATTTGCGATGCACGGCCGCGGAGATGGCGCCGGTGCTGAGCCTGCGGTCGGCGTATTTGATCAGCCACGGGACCAGCAGGGTGAGCCCGGCATCGATGTGCCGTTGGCCCGCGAGCTCCGCGCGGGCCTCGGTCAGGCCGACCTGCTCGATCCGATCGGCCCACAACAGGGCCTCGCCGTACTCGTTGAACGTTTCCGAGGACTGACGGCGGATGCCGCCGGTGTCGTAGTAGTTGAAGTACACCTGCCAGGCGACGGTGCCGTCTTTGCGCGGCCGCGGGCGGGGTGTGGGCATGCGATGCCTCCCATGGTCATGTCGTAGCTATCGACGTGTCCTGAGAAGCAGGTGATGACCGCGTTGATGACGCGGGATCAGATCCAGACTAGCGAAATAGTCGATGATCTGGCGTTCGAGGAAAGTGGGCCTAGGAGGACTTGAACCTCCGACCTCTTCGTTATCAGCGAAGCGCTCTAACCGCCTGAGCTATAGGCCCGTATGACCCTTGTGTTCTTCCACCTGAGCCGAGGCTAGAGATTACCCGACCTCGCACACTACCTCCAAAACGGCTGGTAGCAGGGCTGCCACGGGGACTCATGATGGTTGGGCGGAGGCTGCGGGAAACTGGGTTGCGCGCGGTCCCGACTACCGAAAACGGCCGGTGTCATCCCGTGGATCGGGACGGCACCGGCCGGTGGTAGGTCGAGTTCTAGTCGGGGTCGGCGAGTGTCACCTGGATGCCGCCGACCAGGTCACAGCACTGGTTGTAGATGAACGTACCGACGGTGCCGAGCGCGGTGAACAGCACCACGTTGATCAGCCCGATGACGCCCGCATAGCCGAAGACCGTGCCTGCGTCGATGAGCCCGACCGACCCGCTGTCCTGGGACACCATGTCGGTGAAGGTGTTGTTCAACCGTTCCCACACGCCCATGCCTTCGAGCACGATGTAGAGCAGGCCGACGGCGAGCATCCAGACGAAGAACATGGCGACGCTGATGACGAGCGAGATCTTCAGCGTGGACCACGGGTCGATCCGGCGGATCTGCACGGTGGCCCGCAGCGGCTCGCCGGTGGCGACGGCCGCGGCGACCGCGACCGGCACCGCGGGCGAGATGGGCGCCCCCTGCGGACCGGTGTGCTCGGCCGACGGCGGCAGCGGGTGGCGGATCTCCGAGAGGTCCGGCATGTCCTTGATCAGTTCGGGCCTGGCGATGCTGCGGGTCGGTCCATCGATGCCGACCGACTTCACCATGGCGGCTTCCTTGCGGGCCGCCTTGGCCGCGAGGTCGGCGGTGGTGCGTGCGTTGGTCACGCCACCGCCGAGGCCGCCACCACCGCCACCGGCCGGCGCACTGGAGCCGCTCGGGCGTCCGGTGACCGGCGCCTGACCGGGCCGGTACAGGTTGGACTGTGGTTCCCGCTGCGGCAGTTGTGCCCAGCCGTCCTGGAACGGCGATTGGCCACCACCGTTGCCACCGGACTGATCCCCCGACTCGGGTGCGCCGGGCTCTGAGTTGTTCATGCGGACAGTCTGATCGAACGGATCTTGCCCGGTGTGACCGGGCGCCTGCTCCGATCCCTTCGGCTGGCCCGCGAAATCGCCTTGCTTGTCTTGCATTTCGCGTTGCTGCCCGCCGCCGGATTGCGCACCACCCGGCTGGCCGCCGCGCTGCTGGCCTGCGGCGGACTGGGCACCACCCGATTGGCCACCGTTCGGCTGGCCGCCACCCGGCTGCCCGCCCTGCTGGCCGTTGTCGGCCGACGAGCCCGGGCGTGGGATCGGCCGCGGCGGAATCGGGGACGGTGCGATCCGCTCGGTCACACCGTTCGTCTGGTGCCGCTCGTCATTCGGCTGATTCGGAGTGGTCAATGGGAATCCTTAGATCCGTTCGTTGCCGCCGCTGTGGGGTTACTACTCAGAGGAACCGGTGTCGCTGTCTTCGCCGGCGAGCAGGTCGGGATCGGGCTCGTCGGCATTGCGCGCGATAGCAAGCAACGTATCGCCCTCGCCGAGGTTCATCAATCGCACGCCCTTGGTCTGTCGTCCAGCCTTGCGAACCTGCTTGGCCACCGTCCGGATGACACCACCACCGGAGGTGATCGCATACAACTCATCCTCGTCCTCGACGATGAGCGCACCGACAAGGGTGCCACGCTTGGGGTCGTACTGGACGGTCAATACGCCTTTACCGCCCCGGCCCTGTGCCGTGTACTCCTCGATCGCAGTCCGCTTAGCGTAACCGCCCGCCGTGGCCACCAGCAGATATGTATCCGGTCGCACAACGTTCAACGACAAGAGTTCATCCGTGGCGTTGAACCGCATGCCCTGCACGCCGGAGGTGGCGCGGCCCATCGGGCGGAGCGCCTCGTCGGTCGCGGAGAACCGGATCGACTGGCCGAGCGCCGACACCAGCAGCAGGTCGTCGTCGGCCGAACACAGCACGGCGCCGACCAGTTCGTCCTCGTCGCGCAGGTTCACCGCGACGATGCCGCCGGTGCGGTTGGAGTCGAAATCGGTCAGCTTCGACTTCTTCACGAGGCCATTCTTGGTGGCGAGCACCAGGTATGGGGAGTCTTCGTAGGATTTCAGCTGGATGATCTGGGCGATCTTCTCGTCCGGCTGGAAGGCGAGCAGGTTGGCCACGTGCTGGCCGCGCGCGGTCCGGCTGGCCTCGGGCAGCTCGTAGGCCTTGGCGCGGTAGACCCGGCCCTTGTTCGTGAAGAACAGCAGCCAGTCGTGCGTCGACGAGATGAAGAAGTGCTTGACCAGGTCGTCCTGCTTGAGCCCCGCGCCCTGCACGCCCTTGCCGCCGCGCTTCTGGCTGCGGTAGAGGTCGGTCTTGGTGCGCTTGGCGTAGCCGGTCTCGGTGATGGTGACGACCACGTCCTCGCGGGCGATCAGGTCCTCGTCGGCCACGTCGCCGTCGGCGGCGATGATCCGGGTGCGCCGGTCGTCGCCGTACTTCTCGACGATCTCGGCCAGCTCGTCGCGCACGATGGCACGCTGACGCTCCGGCTTGGCGAGAATGTCCTTCAAGTCGGCGATTTCGAGTTCGATCTTGGCCAACTCGTCGACGATCTTCTGCCGCTCCAACGCCGAGAGGCGGCGCAGCTGCATGTCGAGGATCGCGGTGGCCTGGATCTCGTCGATGTCGAGCATCTGCATCAGGCCGGTGCGCGCGGTGTCGGTGTTGGCCGAACGCCGGATCAACGCGATGACCTCGTCGAGCGCGTCGAGCGCCTTGACCAGGCCGCGCAGGATGTGGGCCCGTTCCTCGGCCTTGCGCAGCAAGTACTTGGTGCGCCGGACGATGACGTCCAACTGGTGCTTGACGTAGTGCCGGATCATCTGGTCGAGCCGCAGGGTGCGCGGCACGCCGTCGACGATCGAAAGCATGTTGCAGCCGAAGCTGGTCTGCAGCTGAGTGTGCTTATAGAGGTTGTTCAGCACGACCTTGGCGACGGCGTCCCGCTTGACGGTGACGACGATCCGCATGCCAGCACGGTCCGAGGACTCGTCGTGGATATCGGAGATGCCTGCGATCTTGCCGTCGCGTACCTGCTCGGCGATCGCGTTGATGAAGTTGTCCGTGTTGACCTGGTACGGCAGCTCGGTGATGACCAGGGTCGTGCGACCCTTGTTGTCTTCCTCGATCTCGACCACACCGCGCATCCGGACCGAGCCGCGGCCGGTGGAGTAGGCATCGTGGATGCCCTGACCACCGACGATGAGGCCGTAGGTCGGAAAGTCCGGACCCTTGACCCGCTCGATACAGGCGGCCAGGGTGGACTCTTCGTCGGCGTCGAAGTTTTCCAGCGCCCAGTAGATCGCCTCGGCCAGCTCGCGCAGGTTGTGCGGCGGAATGTTGGTCGCCATGCCGACCGCGATGCCGTTGCTGCCGTTCATCAGCAGCGCGGGCACCCGGCTCGGCAGCACGGTCGGTTCCTGCGAACGACCGTCGTAGTTCGGTACGAAATCGACCGTCTCGTGGTCGATCTCGCGCAGCATCTCCATCGCGAGCGGGGTCAGCCTGCACTCGGTGTAGCGCATGGCGGCCGCGCCGTCGTTGCCGCGCGAACCAAAGTTGCCCTGGCCGTCGACCAGCGGGTAGCGCAGCGACCACGGCTGCGCCATGCGTACGAGGGTGTCGTAGATCGAGCTGTCTCCGTGCGGGTGGTAGTTACCCATCGTCTCGGCGACCGGGCGCGCGGACTTCACGTAGCCGCGGTCGGGCCGATACCCGTTGTCGTACATGGCGTACAGCACGCGCCGGTGCACCGGCTTGAGGCCGTCGCGCACCTCGGGCAGCGCGCGGCCGACGATCACGCTCATCGCGTAATCGATGTAGCTGTTCTGCATTTCCTGCTGGATGTCGACCGGGTCGATCCGGTCGCCGCCGGCGCCTCCGTACGGAGGCAGCGTCGTGTCGGTCATCAAGTCTCCTTAGCGGGCCTGGTGCGGTTGCGGTGAGGTGGGCACGCGCACCGGCTTATACGTCGAGGAAGCGAACGTCCTTGGCATTACGGGTGATAAAGCTGCGGCGGGCCTCTACGTCCTCGCCCATCAGCACGCTGAACAGCTCGTCGGCCGCGGCCGCGTCGTCCAGGGTGACCAGCTTGAGCACGCGTACCGAGGGGTCCATCGTGGTCTCCCACAGTTCCTTGGCGTTCATTTCGCCGAGACCCTTGTAGCGCTGGACGCCGTCTTCCTTGTTGATCTTCTTGCCCGACGCGAGACCCGCCTCGAGCAGGCCGTCGCGCTCGCGGTCGGAGTAGGCGAACTCCGGATCGCTGCGCTGCCACTTGAGCTTGTACAGCGGCGGCTGCGCGAGATACACGTGGCCCTGTTCGACCAGCGGGCGCATGAACCGGAACAGCAGCGTCAACAGCAGCGTCGCGATGTGCTGGCCGTCGACGTCGGCGTCGGCCATCAGCACGATCTTGTGATAGCGCAGCTTGGCGATATCGAACTCGTCGTGGATGCCGGTGCCGAACGCGGTGATGATCGACTGGACTTCGTTGTTCTTGAGGACGCGATCGATCCGCGCCTTCTCGACGTTGATGATCTTTCCGCGCAGCGGCAGGATCGCCTGGTACATCGAGTCGCGCCCGGACTTGGCCGAGCCACCGGCGGAGTCGCCCTCGACGATGTAGATCTCGGATTTGCTCGGATCCTTGGACCGGCAGTCGGCCAGCTTGCCCGGCAGTCCACCCAGGTCGGTCGCGCTCTTGCGGCGCACCAACTCCCTGGCCTTACGTGCGGCGACGCGGGCCTGGGCCGAGGAGACCGCCTTGTTCACGATGGTCTTCGCGTCGGCCGGGTTGGCCTCGAACCAGTGCGAGAGGTGCTCGTTGCACGCCTTCTGCACGAACGACTTGACCTCGGTGTTGCCGAGCTTGGTCTTGGTCTGGCCCTCGAACTGCGGCTCGGAGACCTTGACGCTGACGATGGCGGCCAGGCCCTCGCGGATGTCGTCACCGGTGAGGTTGCCGTCTTTTTCCTTGAGGAGCTTCTTGTCCTTGGCGTACTTGTTGACCACCGTGGTGAGCGCCGCGCGGAAGCCCTCTTCGTGGGTGCCGCCCTCGTGGGTGTTGATGGTGTTGGCGAAGGTGTGCACGGACTCGGAGTAACCCGAGTTCCACTGCATGGCGACCTCGAGCTCGTGGCCGGTGCCCTTGCCGGTGAAGCCGACGACCGAGTTGTGGATCGGCTGCTTGGTCCGGTTGATGTGACGGACGAAGTCCTCCAGACCACCCGGGTAGTGGTAGGTGCGCTTCTTCACCTTGTGTTCGACCGGCGCGGCGACGTCTTCGGACTCCGCGTGCTTCGGCGCGTCGGCCGTCTCGCTGACCACCTCGTCGGTGATCTCGGCATCGGTGACGCGCTCGTCGGTGAGGGTGATGGTGAGTCCCTTGTTCAGGAACGCCATCTCCTGCAGCCGCCTGGCCACCGTCTCGAAGTTGTAGGTGGTGGTCTCGAAGATGTTGGGGTCGGCCCAGAAGCGGATCGTGGTGCCGGTCTTCTTGGACGCGTCGCCTTGCAGCAGCTTGCCGGGAACCGAGTCCTTGTACGTCTGGGTCCAGTGGAAGCCGTCGCGGTCGATCTCCGCCTCTAGCTGGGAGGACAGCGCGTTGACCACGGAGATACCGACGCCGTGCAGACCGCCGGACACCGCGTAGGAGTCGGAGTCGAACTTGCCGCCCGCGTGCAGCTGGGTCATGACCACTTCGATGGTCGGGACGCCCTGCGCGTGCATGGCCACCGGAATGCCTCGGCCGTCGTCGACCACCTCGACGCCGCCGTCGGCGAGCAGGGTGACCTCGACCTTGGAGGCGTATCCGGCCATCGCCTCGTCGACGGAGTTGTCGACCACCTCCCAGATCAAGTGGTGCAGGCCACGCTCACCGGTGGAACCGATGTACATGCCGGGACGCTTGCGGACCGCCTCGAGTCCCTCGAGGACCGTGATGGACGAGGCGCCGTAATCCGCCTTGCCCGAGTTAGCGTTGGTCGAGCCCGATGCGTTGGAGTCGTTGGCAGCCACTGGTCGGTAGCTCTCCTTACTTGCTGATCCTCCTGGCGAGGCACTGCACAGCACGCGTTGGTCCCTGGCTATGACTGCTCGAGAAATACAGGGCCACGCGGGCTGTGCGGGACGCACCGAAGGTGATCGCCGCTGGTTACGTCACCATCCTACTGGTACACCCAACCTACAGTGCACCTACGACACCCCTGACGGCTCCGTGAATGCGAGAAATCGGATTGTCGCGAGTCTGTTCTGCCCTTCGAGACTTTAGCTCGCCTCTGGGAGGATTCGGGCCGTACGGATAGATGGGCCGCCCAGCTGGCGGGCAGCCACCGGTCGGTATGCCCGTATTTCGGGCTCGTCGGACGTAGCCGACAAGTTACTAACAGGCCTTGCGGGATCATGCGCGTGGCCCGCTCCAGATGACGGATCGGCCTGTGAACAGCGCGGGAGATCAATTATCCGAGGCGGGGCTACGTCGCCATGGATTCGGCCGCGGTGCGGTGCAGGCCATCGAGCTGCTGTCGGCAAGGTCCAGCTACTACTTGAAATCGGTTGGCGCATCGAGCGATACCGATACCCGGTTTCACGTGGAACGGCGGTCGGCTTACCCGTAGGTATCGCGCGGCCCGCGGCCGCGCACGTGACGTTCGCCCTTGCGCCAGCTGGGTGCCGCGGGGCCGGTGATCTTCAGCGACGTCACCACGCCGGGCCCGACCGCGGCGTTGATCTTCGCCAGGATCTGGCTCTGCAACATCCGCAATTGGGTTGCCCACGCGGTGGATTCGGCCGCGATGCTCAGCACGTTGTCCTTCAGGGTCACCGGGGTGGCGTGCGTGGCGATGTCCTCCCCGACGACGCCGGCCCAGCGGCCGAACACCATTCCTTCGGCGACCTTGGTGGACCAGCCGCGGTTCTTCGCGAGCGACCCGGTCAGCTTGCCGAACAGTTGGGGATCACGCGCGTCCGGCCCAGCCCCCGACCAACCGCTGCGGCGGCGGGCCCCCGTCCGCAACTTGCGTTGCGGGGAGGATCGCCCCTGTCCGACGGACTTTCCACTCGCCTTCGCCGCCGCGCGGGCCTCCTCGAGCGCCCGCCTGGCCAGATCGACTCCGCGCAACTCCGGCTCTTGCCCTGCCGGTTCGGCGCCTTTTTGATCGGTCACCAGGCTCCTCTCATGTCGCGCGGCCAGAAGGTCACTCTACGACAGGGCACCGACAAAACAGAGCTGCCTCGGGCGCCGCGAAAGACGTCTCAGTTCTCCACAGGCCCTGTTGATAACCATGCTTTTCTGTGCATACGTCACAGTGCGAACGCGAATGTCACGGTGACGGCGAGGCGGGCTCGGCGATCCGGGAGGTCCGCCCGTCCGGTCCGCCGCTGGTTTCCACTCGCAGCGGCACGGCGGCGAGTTCGGCAGGCACGTCCTCCGGGACCGCGGCGGTGATCAACACCTGTTCCGCGCCCGCCGCGACGGCCGCGAGGGCGGTGCGACGGCGGCGGTCGAGTTCGGCGAACACGTCGTCGAGCAGCAGCACGGGTTCGGATCCGGTAGCACGCAACAACTCGAACGCGCCGAGGCGTAGCGCCAACGCGAACGACCACGATTCGCCGTGACTGGCGAAACCCTTGGCCGGTGCCGCGCCGAGGTTCAGTTCGAGCTCGTCGCGGTGCGGGCCGACCAGGCAGACACCGCGCTCCAGTTCCTTCGGCCGCGCCGCGGCGAGCTCGCGCAGCATGATCGCTTCCAGCGCTTCGGTGTCGTCCGGCTGGGGTTCCCTTGCGGGGTCCAGGAATTCGGGCGGCAGCGTCGCGCTGCGGTAAGCGATTGTGGCAGGGCGAGATTCGGGAGCGATCGACGAATAAGCCTGGGCGAGGTACGGGTACAGATCGTGCACCAGGCGTAGCCGGTACGTCAGCAGCACCGAGGCGTGGGTGGCCAAGTGACCGTCCCACACATCGAGGGTGCCCAGGTCCGCCCGCGATCTCGCTTGCCGCCCAGCGGTTTTCAACAATGCCGAGCGTTGACGCAGCACCCGGTCGTAATCGCCGCGGACGGCGGCGAGCCTGGGCAGGCGGGCGGTGCACAGCTCGTCCATGAAGCGCCGCCGCTCGCCCGGATCGCCGCGCACCAGTGTGAGATCCTCGGGAGCGAACAGCACCGTCTGCAGGATGCCGAGGATCTCCCGTGGTCGCCGCGCCGGCGAGCGGTTGATCTGCGCACGGTTGGCGGTGCCCTGGTTCAGCTCGATGTCGATGCGTAGTTCGCGGCCGCTGTTGACGACGGACGCGCCGATTCGTGCCTTGTCCGCGCCGATCCTGATCAGCGGGGCGTCGGCGGCGACTCGATGCGAGCCGAGGGTGGCCAGGTAGCCGATCGCCTCGAGCAGGTTGGTCTTGCCGTTGCCGTTCGAGCCGAGGAAAACCGTTCGGCCTGGGGATAATTCGAGTTCCGCGTGTTCCCAGGAGCGGAAGTCACGCAGCGACAGTGTTCGGATGAACATCCGCTACCTGGCCCCTACCTGCGCGAGTTCAGCCATCCGGAGTTGTGCGCAACGCCTCGGCGCGAGCACCGAAACCGTTGACGCCCAACCACAGTGTGTGGATGACCTGTGCATGAATGCTGCCGAGCTCGACCGCCTGGCCACCGAATCCCGCAGCGACGCTACCGGTTTCGTGGCCACCGCGGCAGTGACCGAACTCGGATCGCGGTCGTGCACAGGCGTTCAGCCCGGCAGCCGGACCGGCATCAACAGGTAGGTGTACGGGCTGTCCAGGGCCGCGAACGCACCCGACTCGAGCACCTTCGGCTCGTCCTCGACGGCAGGCAACAGCACCGCGGGACGGCTCGGCGTGGTGAACCCGAAGGTGACCCGCTCGGCGTGCAGCGCCGACAGGCCGTCGATCAGGTAGCCGGGGTTGAACGCGATGGTCAGCGATTCGCCGCGGAAGTCGGCCTCCAGCCATTCCTCGGCGCGGCCGGCGTCGTCACCGCCCGCGGACAGCAGCAGGCCCTCGGTGGAGAACTCCAGCCGCACCTGGGCGCCACGCTCGGCGACCAGCGCGACGCGCTTGATGGCCTCGGTCAGCACGGACACCTGGAGGGTGGCGATCGAGGTGTGTTCCTTCGGCAGCAGCTGACGGAACTTGGGGAATTCGGCATCGAGCAGGCGTGTGGTGGTCCGGCGGCCCGCGTTCACAATGCCGAGCAGACCGTCCGAACCCGCACCGGTACCGAGCGAAAGCTGCACGGGCGCATCGGAAGCGCCGAGCGTCTTGGCGGCCTCGGACAGCGTCCGCGCCGGAATGAGCACCGAGGTCTCGATGGCGGCGTCGGCGGGCGACCACTCGATGTGCCGGACCGCGAGCCGGAATCGGTCGGTGGCCGCGAGCACCACCTTGGCGCCCTCGATCTCGACGCGGATGCCGGTGAGCATCGGCAGCGTGTCGTCGCGGCCCGCCGCGACGGCGACCTGGCCGACCGCATTGGCGAACACGTCGACGCTGAGCTCGCCGGTCTGCTGCGGCACCTCGGGAAGCTGGGGATAGTCCTCGACCGGCATGGTTGGCAGCGAGAACTTGGCGCTGCCACAGGCGATCAGCACGCGAGTGCCGTCGACGGACACGTCCACCGGCTTGTTCGACAGCGACTTGGTGATGTCGGCGAGCAGCCTGCCGGAGACCAGTACCTCGCCGGGACCGGCGACCTCGGCGGCGACACGCATCTGCGCGGAGACCTCGTAGTCGAACCCGGAGACGGTGAGCCCGCCCTCGTCGGCAACGAGCAACACGCCACCGAGCACCGGGACCGGCGGCCGGGACGGGAGGCTACGTGCCACCCAGGCAACGGATTCCGCGAAGTCCTCTCGGGCGACCCGAAACTTCATGCTTGCAAGCTCCATCGCCCGATCTGTCCTCTCCCAGTTCCGTGAGCTGTTATGCGGTGGCCGGACATTCGTCCTCCAAGCCTGTCGGCTCGTTCAACGTTGATTCGCGCAGGATGTGGATCGACCGCCATGGAAAGTGTGGCACAGGCGACCGACACCAAACCGTACCCGCGACATGAGCTGTGGCCTAGCCCGACCCGCTAGACCGCCTCTCCGAGTCTTGAGGCCGGACCTAGGTGCGGTAGCGGTGACGTTGACGACCGGCGGTGACGTTCGTAGCGAGTTAGCCCGTACTCGGGAAGTTACCCATGTGCTTGCGAGATCAGTTGACCGGTTTCGAGGACCGAAGCTTTGGACCGAGTCCGGTGACCCAAGTGTCGATCCAGGATCTGCTCCGGCTCTCCTCCTTGCCTGTGGACGAGAGCGGTTCGAGTCGTGACTCTCCTCAACCCGACTTTCCACACACCTGTTTTAAAGAAGGTTCTTCTAGGAGAAGAACTGAAGTAGTAGTAGGCACTGTGGAATCTGTGGACCAAGGCCGAATCCGCAGGTCAGCGTGCGTGGTGCCGTGGGGATGGCCGCGGGGTGTCTCGAGGATGAACGAGCGGCGTCTGTGGAGTTCCGAAGTTGTCCCACATTCATCCTCGAGTGCTCCTCGAGTTGTTCCACCGAATTCACCCGGTTGTTCACACGTGTGTACCGATGCGTGGACAACTCGAGGAATCCTCGAGGACTCCACATGGACTCCTCGAGGATTCCCCACCCCCTTGACCGACTGCCGCGCTGGTCACCGCCTGTGCGCAAGATCGCCTGGGGATGCTGGGGATAAGACCCTGTTAGCGAACGCCGCGAAGCTCATCCCCACACCTGTTAGCCAACCGGTGCACAACTAGCTGTTTCCTCGAGGACTCCACAAGGATTCCTCGAGGAATCCACAGGCCACAAAAAAGCACCGCCCCAGGTCAGGGGCGGTGCTGGGGTGTTAGTGAAACTCAGCGCGAGCGTTGCTTGATTCGGGCTGTTAGTTCTTGCACCTGGTCATAGACCCGGCGGCGTTCGGTCATCTCCTTGCGGATCTTTTTCTCCGCGTACATCACCGTGGTGTGGTCGCGGCCGAACGCCTGGCCGATCTTCGGCAGCGACAGATCGGTCAGCTCACGGCACAGATACATGGCGATCTGCCTGGCCTGCGCCAGCGGTCGCGCCTTGCCCGGCCCGGTCAGCTCCTCGAGCGTGGTGTTGAAGTACTCGGCGGTGACGGCCATGATCGTCGCCGCGTTGATCTCCAACGCCGCGGTATCGGGCATCAGATCGCGCAGCACCACCTCGGCCAGCGGCAGATCCAGCGGCTGACCGTTCAGCGACGCGAACGCGGTGACCCGGATCAGCGCACCCTCCAGCTCGCGGATATTGCGTTCCACCCTGGTGGCGATCAGTTCCATCACGTCGTGCGGCACATCGAGGCGGTCCATCCGAGCCTTCTTGCGCAGAATGGCGATGCGCGTCTCCAGCTCGGGCGGCTGCACGTCGGTGATCAGGCCCCATTCGAACCTGGTCCGCAGCCGTTCCTCCAGCGTTGCCAGCTGTTTGGGCGGGCGATCCGAGGAGACGACGATCTGCTTGTTGGCGTTGTGCAGGGTGTTGAAGGTGTGGAAGAACTCCTCCTGGATGCCTTCCTTGCCCTCGATGAACTGAATGTCGTCGACCAGCAGGATGTCGGTCTCGCGGTAGCGGCGTTTGAACGCCACCTTGCGGTCGTCCCGCAGGCTGTTGATGAAGTCGTTGGTGAACTCTTCGGTCGAGACGTACTTCACCCGCATGCCTGGGAACAGCCGCTGGGCGTAGTGGCCCGCCGCGTGTAGTAGGTGCGTCTTGCCCAAACCTGAAGCGCCCCAGACGAATAAGGGGTTGTAGGCGCGGGCGGGTGCTTCCGCGATGGCGACCGCGGCCGCGTGTGCGAAGCGGTTGGACGCGCCGATCACGAACGTCTCGAAGGTGTACTTCGCGTTCAGGCTGGCGGAGGAGCTCGACGGCGCCGCGCTCTCCTGCGACTTGGTGAAGTAGGTCGGCCAGGAGTTGCGGGCGTTGACCACGGGCTCGTCGTCGCGGTCGGCGCGCGGGCTCTCGGATTCCCGGACCGATCTCTCGGAGTCGCGAACCGACCTATCGGAGTCGCGGGCCGGCTCGTGCGCGGCCGCCATGCCTTGGTCGTCGGATTCCGCGGCCTCGCGCACCGGCGCGCGGACCGGAGCGCGCATCGCCGCTGGGCCGGGGTCGGGTGTGAACAGGGACTCCTGGCCGGGCGGGATCGATTCGCGGCGCGGGGGTAGGCCCTGGTCGCGGCGTTGTGCGGGTTCGTGCCTCGGGGCGGCCTGCATTTCGGCCTGGGCCGGGTATTCGTCGCGGCCCTGGTATTCGTCGCGGGCGTAGTCCTGGCGGTCATACTCGCCGGCGGCGGCGTAGTCCGGTGTGTACTCGCTGTCGGAGTAGTCGGATCCGCCGTTGTAGCTGGGGGCCGGAGCGTAGTCGTTGGACTGGGGGTAGTCGTTGGACTGGGCGTAGCGCGGTTGCTGGTATTCGTCGCGGCCTTGGTAGTCGCCGGGATAACCGCCCTGGCCGCGTCCGTTGTCGCGGGGATCGCCGTCGCGGGGTCCGTTGTCCCGTGGTCCACTGTCGCGAGGTCCGCCGTCGCGGGGTCCGTTGTTCCGCGGCCGTTCTGGCATGCTCGTCATCCGGGCATGCCTGGGGTTACTGCTGGTCCGCTCGTTGTTCGGGGCGGTCGGGGCGGCGATGCGCACGCCGAGTCCCTCCACCTGAGGACCGAGGCGCCGGGCCAGTGACCGCAGGATCGGCTCGCGCAGATCGCGTTCGATGGCCTCCTGAGCCAACGAGGAAGGCACCGAGAGCAGGGCGAAACCCTGCGCCACCGTCAGCGGCTTGACCAGTTTCAGCCAGGCCTGCTGTGCTCTGGTCACGGGCGGAATGGCACCGTCCGGTGAGCCGGTGGTCAGCTCGGCAACTACCTCGGGCCACACCGTGGCCAACACGTTCTGCTCGTCGTCCATGCAGTTTCCTCCCCGGAAGTAGGTCGATAGGAGCAGACGGCCGGGGCACGCGGGGAGGCAGTGGTGACGACCATGCTCGGGTCGGTACCGTGATCCTGCGTACTTCCGTAACCGGTTCGGACGCTGCCCAGATCCCCATTCCGGGCGGCGGCGTGGCACCGTCGGCCCTACGAATATGCCACTCCAGGGGTCTTTCCACACAATTATCCACAGATGTGGAGAACCCTGGGGAGTTGTGAAATGCGGTTGCACGCGCCGTTCATAACGCTCTGACCTGCACTTGTGTAGCAACCCTTCGGCAACGTAGGTTGCTGATCCGTTCGGGCGTGGCTAGGGGTGTGGACGAACTCACGCCGATGTCCACAGGGTCTGACCGTGATATGCACAGCTTCGGGATGGGGCCGAACGGTTCGTGCAGGTCGGACCTCCGAGGCCGGTCGGGTGGGGCGAGTTTGACCCGTTCCGAGGCGATCAGTACCCTCGTACAGTCACCCTTTGGTGCGGTGGCGGTCTTGTGCTGACCGCGTGTAGGTCGTGATCGACCGACTGTGCGCCAAGACCGACGCGCCGATGATGACCAGACCTTGCGATTCATCGCGAATACCTGTTTCACCGAAAAAGCTTCGGGCACTAACTGGTGCCCACTGACTCGAGGAGTGTTGACCGTGGCCAAGGGCAAGCGGACGTTCCAGCCGAACAACCGTCGTCGGGCGCGCGTGCACGGCTTCCGTCTCCGGATGCGTACCCGTGCGGGTCGCGCCATCGTTTCGGCGCGTCGCCGCAAGGGCCGCGCCGAACTCACTGCCTGATCCTCCGCGGACGCTCGGGTGTTGCCTGAGCCGTATCGGTTGCATCATCGTGCCGACTTCTCCCGGACGGTGCGCCGCGGCCAGCGAATCGGGAGGCGAGATCTCGTCGTACACGTGCTCACCCACGGGTACGACGGAGTCATGGACGTGCATGGGGATCCAGCCGAGCCGGTGGTCCGCGTAGGCGGGCCACGCTTCGGACTGATCGTCAGCAAGGCGGTGGGCAACGCGGTGATTCGACACCGTGTGGCCCGCCGCCTGCGTCATATGTGCCTCCAGATAGTCCCCGAGCTGCCTGCCGACGCCGACATCGTGATCCGCGCGCTGCCCGGTGCCGCAGCCGCCTCCTCGGAGGAACTGCTGCGTCAGCTGCGTGCCGCCATCCGCAAGCTCGGTGTCGGGTCGACGGGCGCGGCAAGTGTCGGATCAGCATGAGCCGCACCGCGAAGATCGGTCGGCTACCGGCCAACGCACTGATCTTTCTGATCGAGTTGTATCGGGCCTATGTCTCCCCCACCCGCATGCCGGTGTGCCGTTTCACCCCGACCTGCAGCGAGTACGCGGTCACCGCGTTGCGCACGCGCGGGCTGTTCATCGGCCTCGGATTGGCAGCCGTGCGACTGGCCAAATGTGCACCCTGGCACCCTGGTGGGTGGGACCCCGTTCCGGAGCGGAAGCGAAGCACCGTTCGCACCGCGCCCGGGACCGTGGCAGCCACCGATCCGGCGCCGCAGGAAGCCAACCTGCAGGCCGACCCGGTGTCGGAGCCGAACGCTTGGAAAGGATCACCGCGCGCGGTGATCGGCGATACGAACGACGGGAGTGCATAGAGCCGTGCTCGACTTCATTTATTATCCGGTGTCCTGGATCTTGTGGTTCTGGCACCGGGCGTTCTCGTTGGTGCCCGGTCTCGGCAAAGACAGCGGCATCGCCTGGGCACTCGCCGTCGTGTTCCTGGTGTTCACGTTGCGTGTGCTGCTCTACAAGCCGTTCGTGAAGCAGGTACGCACCACCAAGCAGATGCAGGAGCTGCAGCCTCAAATCAAGGAGCTGCAGAAGAAGTACAAGAACGATCGCCAGAAGATGGCGACCGAGATGCAGAAGCTGCAGAAGGATCACGGCTTCAACCCGCTGATGGGCTGCCTGCCGATCCTCGCGCAGGTTCCGGTGTTCCTCGGTTTGTTCCATGTGCTGCGCTCGTTCAACCGGACCGGTCACGGTTTCGGTCAGCTCGCCATGTCGATCGACCAGAACGCGAACACGCCGAACTACGTGTTCAACGCGGCCGACGTGCAGTCGTTCCTGAGCGCCCGCCTCTTCGGCGCGCCGATCTCGTCCTTCATCACCATCCCCGACTCCGAGCTGCGCGCCTTCGCCATCGACGGCCTCGGGCTGCCGAACAAGGTCAGCATCGCCGTCGTCGCGATCCCGTTGATGATCATCGCCGGTCTGGCGACCCACTTCAACGCCCGCGCCTCGGTGGCCAGGCAGACGCCGGAGGCGGCCGCCAACCCGCAGGCCGCGATGATGAACAAGCTCGCGCTCTGGGTCTTCCCGCTCGGTGTGCTCGTCGGTGGTCCGTTCCTGCCGATCGCCATCCTCCTGTACTGGGTCTCCAATAACATCTGGACCTACGGGCAGCAGCATCTCGTCTTCGGCCGCATGGAGCGCGAAGCGGAAGAGAAGAAGCAGGCCAAGCTGGAGCAGCGCGCGCAGAATGCGCCGAAACCCGGTGCCAAACCGGTTAATACGCGCAAGAAGCCGACGGCCGATGCCCTCGAGGATGCCGTGGACACCGCGGTGGATGCCGTCGACGCTCCGCCCTCGACCAACGGGACCGCCAAGACCACCGGCAAGGCCACGGGACAGCGCAGGCCGGGTGGCCAGAAGCGACCGGGCGGCAACCGCGGCAGGGCGAACCAAAAGCGCCGTCGCTGATCGCATTTCGGTGGTCGGCCGGCCACCACGCTGAGCAACCCCTTGATCGCGCACCGTCGGCGGCGAGCGCACGGCGAGCGCGATGAGCAGATGAAGGAAATCAAATGACAGTTGAGACCGACGGAGGGGACGCCACAGTGGCGACGACGATGGTGAACGCCGGAACGGACGCCGACGATGTCGTGAACGATGCCGAGGAAGCCCTGATCGAAGAGGGCGAGATCGCGGGCGACTACCTCGAGCAGCTGCTCGACGTGCTCGACTTCGACGGCGACATCGATCTGGACGTCGAGGGCGACCGCGCCATCGTGAGCATCGACGGTGGCCGGGATCTGTCAAAGCTGGTGGGGCGCAACGGCGAAACGCTCGACGCGCTACAGGAGCTGACTCGGCTGGCGGTGCAACAGGCCACCGGCGTGCGCAGCAGGCTGATGCTCGACGTGGCCGGCTGGCGCGCCAAGCGCCGGGAAGACCTCAGCGCGCTCGGCACCGCTGCCGCGCAGCGGGTGCTGGAATCCGGTGCGCCGGAGTCGCTGTCCCCCATGACGCCGTTCGAGCGCAAGATCGTGCACGACGCTGTGTCGGTGATCGACGGTGTCGCCAGCGAGAGCGAGGGCGTCGAGCCGAACCGGCATGTTGTGGTTGTTCCGTCCTGAGCGAAAGCCGGACACGTCAGGGGCACGGCGTATTTCGTCACCCTGACGGGTAATGGTTGGATAGGGCCTCTGGTCTTCGGATCGGGGGCCTTGTTCATGTCCGGCAGCTGATTGTCCGCGCGTCGCCGGTCCCCTGATCGACTCGAGTCCGGAAGGATGTTTCACGTGGAACGAGATCTCGGTGAAACCACCGCGTTGCCCGTCGTGCTGGAACCGCCAGCATCGGCAGCGGTGGTGTTCGGCGACCGACTCGATCTCGCCCGCCGGTACTGTGCGGCACTCGCCACCGCCGGCGTCGAGCGCGGACTGATCGGCCCGCGCGAGGTCCCCCGCCTCTGGGATCGCCACATCCTGAACTGTGCGGTCATCGGCGAACTGATCGCCGAAGGCGCTTCCGTCGTCGACATCGGCAGCGGCGCCGGACTACCCGGCATCCCCCTCGCGATCGCCCGCCCCGACCTCCGCATCACCTTGGTCGAACCGCTTTTGCGCCGCACCATCTTCCTGAGCGAGTTCATCGAGGCGGCCGGTCTCGACGTCACCGTCGTGCGCGGTCGAGCCGAACAATCCGGCGTTCTGAAGGAAGCAGGCGGCGCCGACGTAGTCACCTCCCGCGCGGTTGCCCCACTCGGCAAGCTGGCGCAGTGGTCCCTCCCCCTGCTCCGCGACCACGGTCGGATGCTCGCCCTGAAAGGCGTGAGTGCCGCCGAGGAACTCGCCCGCGACGGCGAGGCGCTGGAGCGAGCGGGCGCAGGCAACCCCATGGTCGTCGAATGTGGCGCCGGACTCGTCTCCACCCCCACCTTGATCATCAGCGCCGAGCGCCTCCCCCGCGCCGAGCGCGCGCCGCGACGGCGGAGCGAGCACGCGACCGCCCGCCGGGAGGCGAAGGCCGCCAAGCGGGCTGGTGAGTCCGAGTTGGGCCGCGCTCGCAAGAGGAAGTAGTACGGCGCTTTCGGCGGCGATCCTCGGTGGCTGTGTGTCACGTCGCGGTGGTTCGTAACGGACTGGGTTCTTCGGATTTCGGTGTCGCGCCATCGCACGGTGACTCACCGAACCGTTGACTTGTTGTGACCGTGTGGCGTCTGGATCACCGCAACCCCTAGACCCCTGCACGTTTCGACAACTGCTTCCTATCGACAGCCGTGTCGGCGATCCCGCAACTCGGTACCTGCCGATCCGCCCGCCTCCCCCGTCGCGGCTGACTAGTGTCTCGGCCATCTGATGCCTAGAACTCGTTGGCTCGCGTGTCTCCATAGCCCGAGTCCTTACGGATGGGCGTCGCCGCGATCCCGCAATGCCGAGACCCGTGCCCTCGGCTGGTCTGCCACTCGCTGTCTTCGCGACCTACGGGTGCGAATCTCGGCACTGGGATGCTCTGCGCGATCGGCTGGCCGGAGGCGCTGGGTCGCTGGCCTACTGAAGCGCGCGCCGCGTGACGCGGTGGCAGAAGACGGAGACGGCCAGTCGCTGAGTCGCGCGAACTGTTGTTAGCCGGGTCTGCCGGGGGCGAATGCCGAAGGTGCGGATAGGGCGTCACGCAGTGGCAAATTGCGGCGGTGCTGAGTCGCGAGCTGTCGGCAACGGGTCGCTGGGGCTGAAGATTGTCTGGGGTGCTGGATCGCGGATGCCGCAGGGGCGAGATAGCGAGTACGCCGGAAAGTAGACGAAGAGACGAGTTCTCACCAGCTCCCGGAGATCCCGGATCTACGTCGCGGAAGCGTTGGGATGTGGAGCGCGCAGCACTGAGCCAAAGGTGAGCGCGGGTCGCCCGGCCCCCGGTTATGTGTCCCCCAGTCCCCCTGTCCTCCCATCCCCTGGTTCTGATTGCGGCGGTCCGATGCCGGAACGCCCTATGCGCATCGCAGGCTGTCAGTCGGGACATCACGGCGTGACCACGGTTCGCGGGCTTGTGGCTACGGAGTGCCGAACTGCAGATGTGGAGGGTTGGCTGGCGACGTTGACGCAAGCGACTCGGTCGACAGGTCATCACGGATACGTTCGGGTTCAATGTGGTTGTCGCCACGCTGGTGTGGGCCGCAAGCTGTGGCTGTGGGTCGCCGAGGAACAGATATTGGGTCTGGAGCGGTAGGGAACCGGCTCGGCGGACGCGCTGCAACAGGCCCCTCGGAGGTGCCCCGATAAAGCTTCCGGCGACCGGTCACACCTTCTGGGAAGCGCGTGTTCGACGCTCGATTAACCCTCGGACTGGATCGAGCTGGTGGCACGTTTCACGGGAAACATTCGGCCTGCTTCTGGAATCCCAATAGAACGCAAACCCGTCTCTCAGGTTCAGCGCGAGCGATTTGCTCAAGTACTTGCCGCGCCGAAATCAGACGCTCTCACGATCAGTTGCACGCGCGGAAACGCCGTGACCCGCAAGCCGCCAATCGCACGTCCATCTGTCGCCGGCGGCCGACCCCAGCGGCTGGCAGGTTCGAGGGGGCGCGGGATCACCAGTCACGGGCGGTCGGGTGATGACCGGATCGCTCGAACGCGGAGTCGCCCGGTAATCGAGCGGCCAAGTTGGGGGCCGCGGGATCACCAGTCACGGGTTTGCGGGGTCGTAGGCGATCGTGAGGCCGCCAGGCAACAGGTGGCTCGGTCGCTGGGGTGTGTATCGCCCAGTCGACGGTCGGTGGTCGCGGAGTTTCGGAGGTCGGCGGTCGCGAGTGGGTGGTGGGTGGTTGGGTCGTCGGATCGTGAGGCGACGAGGCCCTCCGAAGCCCGGGTGACGGATCGCTTGGTCACCGGACCGTTGCGGCCACGCGGCAAGCCCGGTGGCAGGTTGGCGAGTGCCGGTCGTGGATTGGCGAGCCGCGGAGCTACCGGCGGGCCGGCTAGCGTGTGGCACCTTTCGTGCCTTGCCGCAATTTTGTTCCGGATGGTTCGGTGTGGATCGCGCTGGGCAAAAATCGGGGTGCTGGAGCTCTCGATGTTTCATGTGAAACCTGTCCGCAAGACCGAGGGCGCGCGATGGGAGAGCGGCAGAAGATTCATTTCCCGCGCGTAGGGGTTTGGTTGCGCCACTCTGCCTCTTGGCTTCAGTTTGCTGCAGCCTGTGAGTGCATGGCATGAGCGTGAGCATGGGTCGCGAGACAGCGGCTGCGGCGGCGTGAGATCACCGCCCGGGAAATCGCCTTGCTAGGGTTTCAGGCTTCGCTCGAAAGCTGGGGCGGCCGTCGCGTGTAGTGCCGAGTGAGGGGTGAGTAGGCGCACGGCGACTCGAGCTTCAGCGGAGAACCGATTGGCCGATACTTCGGTTTCACATGAAACATCCGGGCTCCTCGTGGACCCCACCATCCGACCCACGCGGCTGGAACGGGCTCCCACGCTGATGGGTCTTTCTTGGACTGCCGAGGATGAGCTGACTGGCGGAACCTGGGCATGGGCAAACGATGGGACAGTGTCGCGAGCCGCCCGGTGTGCCGGGGGACGCATCGGCGGTGCGTATCCAAATGTGGGAATCAAGCGGTGCGGATCAGTGGCTCCTCCCCCGGTCGGTAAACAGACGCAGTAGTCCCTCCTCACCGGTGTGACAACGCGGCAGAAAGCCTGAGCCTTCGCAAAGCCGAGCGCAGCGGGTGACCGAAGTTGGCGTTCGCGGATCAAGTAGTCGGGGGTAGTTTCACATGAAACATCGACCCTCTGCGACCGTCTGTGGAGCGACCGGCATCCCTCTGGTTCAAGAGTCACGTGACGCATCGTGTTGGTGAGGTGCGACTTCTGAGGTTGAGCAGCTGCGCGCCGGATGAGTTGCCCACCAACGGCGGCTATGTGGATCGGCTCGATATGAGTAATCCGGGGGTCCGTCCCAGAGAACAGAGGGATTGCGAACCGGTTCGCCAGAAACGCGGACGTCCGCTAGCTTCGGTCGCCGGTCGCCGGTCGCCGGTCGCTGGTCGCTGGTCGCTGGTCGCTGGGTGCCGGGTGCCGGGTGCCGGGTGCCGGGTGCCGGGTCGCCGAGTGCCCGGGTCGCTGGGGTGTCGGGGTAACAGGAGTGACGGAACGGGCCGGGGTTGCCGAGTTGCCGAGTTGCCGGGTCGCCGGGTCGCTGGGGTGTCGGTCGCCGGGTGCCCGGGTCGCTGGGGTGTCGGTCGCCGGGGGTGTCGGGATAACAGGAGTGACGGAACGGGCCGGGGTTGCCGCGTCGCCGGGATGCCGGGTCGCGGGGTCGCTGGGCGTAGGGCGTAGTTGGTTACCGCGAAGCGCGGATGCCAGGACTCCGCGATGCCAGTCGCCGATAAGTCGAGATATCTTGGCGCCAAGATGGCGACGTGGCGAGTCGTGCGGCACCGGGGTCGGGACGGATGTGTCGCGAGTCTCGGTCTCGTTGACTTACGGGTTCACTCGTCGCAGGTCGCCGAAGTACGACCGCGGCTCGTGAGGTGTAAGTCAGCAACGAGTCCGGACCAGCGCCTGTTACTGCAGGGGCCGCGATGGGTCGAGTCGGTGCCGGGTCGCCGGGCGCAATGTCTGCGAATGACGAAGTGGGCGCGTTGGTTCCGTGATGAGTAGCTTGGTGTCGGGGACGTGAACCCCCGTAACCTCGTTGGCGGGGCGATGTTTCATGTGAAACATCGGGGATCGGTGGCGGAATGGGGACAGATTCGCGTGTCGTGTGTGCATTGCCGCGATTCAGCTTTCTTATCGCGCTCGGTGCTGGCAAGCTAGTGGGCGTCGGGCGTGAGCGTAGGTGCCACGGAGGAATTGGTGTCGCGACGAGAGCTCCGCTCGGTCGATCGGGCGCCGCGAACCCGGTTGAGCATCATGTTCGTACCGACACCAGCTGTTTGATGACACGGCGCCGACGCTCGTCGGAAGCACGTGATCTGAAGTTCTCGGGTTAGGAGCTGTCTATGTCGAGCGGTCCGGCGAATGTTTCACGGGAAACTACGTCGCGCGTGCCGGGAATGCTGGACTCCAGCAATTTCGACACGGAGACATTCGGAAGCACACCGTTCGGGAACATCTCCCCCAGCGAGACCCCGATCGCGGCCGAAGCACAACGCGCCAGCCAGATTCTCCATCCAGGAAAGGTGACAGTGCAGAAACCGCACGAGCAACGCATCATCACCATCGCCAATCAGAAGGGCGGCGTCGGGAAGACGACCACCGCGGTTAATCTCGCGGCCGCTCTGGCGCATCAGGGGATGACGGTCCTCGTGATCGACCTGGACCCGCAGGGCAATGCCAGCACCGCCCTCGGTATCGAGCACCACTCGGGTGTTCCGTCGAGCTACGAACTGCTCATCGGTGAGGTCTCGGTCCGGGACGCGATCCAGCAGAGTCCGCACAACGAGCGGCTGCTGTGCATCCCGGCGACGATCGATCTGGCGGGCGCGGAGATCGAACTGGTGTCGATGGTGGCCAGGGAGGGGCGGCTCAAGGCCGCCATCCAGGAGGCCAACATCGCCGGTTACGACATCGACTACGTGATGATCGACTGCCCGCCGTCGCTCGGCCTGCTGACCGTCAACGCGATGGTCGCGGCCAAGGAGGTGCTGATCCCGATCCAGTGTGAGTACTACGCGCTGGAGGGTGTCGGGCAGTTGCTCCGCAATATCGGTCTGGTGCAGGCGCATCTGAATCCGGACCTGCATGTGTCGACGGTGATCCTCACCATGTACGACGGCCGGACCAAGCTGGCCGACCAGGTGGCCGAGGAGGTCCGCGGGCACTTCGGTGACGTGGTGCTGCGGTCGGTGATCCCGCGCAGTGTGAAGGTGTCCGAGGCGCCGGGCTACGGAATGACGGTGCTCGATTATGATCCAGGCTCCCGAGGCGCGATGAGCTACCTCGATGCCGGGCGCGAAATGGCGGCCAGGGCGACGGCGTTGGCGCATGCCGCCGCCGAAGCCGCGGAGTGATCTGGCTGGATGAGAGCCGGGTCGATGAGACCCGGTCTGGTGGCGGAACGAGGAAGGGGTCTGTAGACCGATGAGTCAGGCGAAGAAGGGTGGGCTAGGGCGCGGTCTTGCCGCGCTGATCCCGACGGGACCGGCGGCTACGCCGGGGCTCAGCAGTCAGGCGGCCAGCGTCATCGGTCTGGATCCGATCGGGCCGCAGCCCGCGTCGGCCTATCTGCATCGGGTCCCCGACCCGACCGACGACGACCTCTCCGCCGGCGGCGCGGTCTACCGCGAGATCCCGCCGGAGCAGATCGAGCCGAACCCGAAGCAGCCGCGGCAGGTGTTCGAGGCCGAGGCGCTGGACGAGCTGGTGCACTCGATCAAGGAATTCGGTCTGATGCAGCCGATCGTGGTGCGTCGGGTCGAGCCGGGTGTCGACAAGTATCAGCTGGTGATGGGCGAACGCCGGTGGCGCGCTTCGCAGGTCGCTGGTCTGGCCGCGATCCCCGCCATCGTCCGGGAGACCGCCGACGAGTCGATGCTGCGCGACGCTCTGCTGGAGAACATCCACCGGGTGCAGTTGAATCCGTTGGAAGAGGCAGCGGCCTATCAGCAGTTGCTGGAGGAGTTCGGCGTCACCCATGAGGTGCTCGCCGATCGCATCGGTCGTTCGCGCTCCGCCGTGACCAACATGATCCGTTTGCTGAAGCTGCCCATCTCGGTGCAGCGGCGCGTGGCGGCGGGCGTGCTGTCGGCCGGACATGCGCGCGCACTGCTCGGGCTGACCGCGAGAGCGGACGCGCAGGAGGAACTAGCCAAGCGTGTTGTCGCCGAGGGACTATCGGTGCGCAGCACCGAAGAAGCGGTGATCCTGGCGAACCAGGAGACGGCACCGGTTCTGGATCCGGAGGCGCCCCCTACCCCGCAGCGCAAGCCGATTCACATGCCGGGTTTGCAAGACGTGGCCGACCGGTTGTCCGGTTCGTTCGACACTCGGGTCATCGTGTCCATGGGTAAGCGAAAAGGCCGGATCGTCGTCGAGTTCGGCTCGGTCGATGATCTCGAGCGGATCGTCAGTCTGATGGAACAGAGTAAGCGCGATTTGTGACAGAAGAGACAAAAACAGACTTGTGAATGCGACAGGTACGCCCTCGGAGCCGAAACGTCACTGTGACGGCGCGCGATTTCCGTAAGTTAGCGGAGCGCATGACTTCCCGGACGGACCAGCACAAGTTCTTAACCAACAGCACAGCGACGTGGAATGAGGCGGGTTCTGTTGATCGCTTATTCTTGCTGGCAAGAACATAGTGATGCGGTGTGAGTAAAACGCGAACCGTGCGTCAGGACGCCGCGCGCATGCTCGAGCCGAGCGCGAGCGAGGCACAGACATGAGTGTGGACGAATCGGACAGCTGGAGGCTGAGCAGAGCAGTGTCGACCAGCGTCACAGCACTTACCCTCGGCGGGCTCGACAAGCTCCCCGCGCACTCCCGGCGCTGCGTGTTCTGGGAGATGGATCCGGCTGTCGCCGAGGACTCCCGCGGCTTCAGCGACCCGGTCTTCGAAAAGGAGGCCTGGCTCTCCACTGTGCTGCTGGAGTGGGGTTCCTGCGGGCAGGTGGCGAACGTCGACGGCAATGTCGCGGGGTGTGCGCTGTATTCGCCACCGAGCGCCGTGCCGCGCGCCACCCTCTTCCCCACCTCGCCGGTGAGCCCGGACGCGGTCCTGCTGACCACGCTGCAGGCCGAATTCCCGTACCAGGACAACGAGGTTGCCCACCAGCTGATGCAGGCCGTGGTGGCCGATCTGGTGCGTCGCGGCGTGCGCGCGCTCGAGTCGTTCGGCATCCGGTCCGATCCACCTTCACAGGCCCTGTCGGAGCGGTTCGGCTCGATGACGCTGATGGAGCGGATCATCTCGCCGATCAAGGGTTCCGGGGCGAACGCACCGGGTTCGATGACCGAGTGCTCGCCGGAGACCTGCATGATCGAGGCCGACTTCCTGGAGGAGGTCGGTTTCAAGGTGATCGCGCCGCATCACCGGTTCCCGCGGCTGCGCCTGGAGCTCGACTCGGATCACGGGTGGAAGGAAGACGTGGAACGCGCACTGGACCAGCTGCTCGCGGCTGCGGCGATGACTCCCCCGGCGCGCGTAGGAGTTCGCTGAGAATCTTGCCGAAGAAGAGCCCCTTACCGATCCCGATCGGTAAGGGGCTCTTTGTTCAGCGTTAGCTAGCCGCGGTCGGCGGCGGCGAGTTCCTCCGCCAACAGTTCCGCGAAAGTGTATGTGCCCGTTGGCTGATCGTCCTGCCCCAGCAGGTACAGGCGCTTGACCGAGATCAAAATCGCCTCGGCGATCACGTCGCGCATCCGCGGATTGGTGAGCACGGTGGCGTCGTAATCGTTTGTCAGATAACCGATATCGATCTGCACGGTCGGCATCTTGGTGAGCCGCAACAGATCCCAGGTCCTAGCGTGCGTGCGGCAGTCCTGCAGCGAGGTGCGCGCGACGACCTCACGCTGGATGAAGCCGGCAAGTACCTGACCGATCATGGACGCGGAGCCGTGCGAATTGCCGAAGTAGAACCCTGCCACGCCGTTGGCGAGCGGGCTCGGGTTGGTCGCGCAGCGCAGCGAGATCATCAGATCGGCGTCGAAGGCATTCGAGGTATCGGCGCGGTCCGCGTCGGTCGGATTGGCGCCCCACGGCCGGGACAGGAAGGTCTCCATGCCGGTGGCGGCCATCCGGCCCTCGAGCCGACTTGCCAAGTCCCACAGGATTTCCGACTCGTACACCTCGCCGAATTCGGTCGGCACCGGATGTCCCTTGTCTGGTCCGCCCAGACCTGGGTCGATCACGATGCGCTTGCCGGTGAGCTGCGGTCCGGCCCGGTGCACCACTTCTTCCTCGGCGATCCGATGCGGATTGCCGCCGGTGACGCGGGCGCCGAGCAGGTCGAGCGATCGGAGCGTGTCCGGTCCGCAGATACCGTCGGCGGCCAGCCCGATCTCACGCTGGAAGGAAGAGAGACCCTCGTGCGTGTGCGGGCCGAAGTAGCCGTCGACCCGGTGCACATAGAAGCCGAGGTCTTGCAGCTTGCGCTGCAGCGTCGCGACGTCGTCGCCATACAGCGGTGCGGAGAGCTGATAGATCAGCGTGCGCGCGCCGAGCCGGTAGGACGCCTCTTTCAGCGCTCGATAGGTGGCCGGGCCGACCACGCCGTCGACGAGCAGCCCGCGATGTTGCTGGAACGCGCGGACCGCCGAGTCGAGACGGTGGTCGAAGGCGGCCTCGGTGTCTTTCCAGTACTCGCGTGCGTCGGCGTGATCGGTATCGACGTGTGCGTGTAAGAACCCGAGACTTGCCAGGGTGCTCCGAACCTCTGCTACGGCTGGACCGCTATCGCCGTGACGAAGTCGGTGCATGCGTGAGAGCCCTTTCCTTCCGTCAATCCGGGTACCCACTCATGCGATGGGATACACCCTGCGCACGACCGGCGTCGGTCGATTGTCTCAGACCCGGACGGGAATTCGGCATTCCCGGGTCCAGGCATCCTACGGCGCGTCGATCGTTCTCGACGGCCTTTGGCGCCTATGGCATTTGCGCGACAGGTGTCAGATCTCGCCGTCGAGTTCGCGCAAAAGGGCGGCTTTGCCCTTCGCGCCGACGATCTGCTTCACCGGCTTACCGCCGCGGAACAGCATCATAGTGGGCAGCGAGAGGATCTTGTAATCGCGGGCGGTGCCGGGATTGGCGTCGACGTCCACCTTCGCGACGGTCAGCTTGTCCGCGTGGGTGCCCGCGATCTCCTCCAGCACCGGGGCGACCATCTTGCACGGGCCGCACCAGGTGGCCCAGAAATCGACGAGGACGGGCTTCTCGCTGAGCAGTACGGCGTCGGCGAAGGTCGCGTCGGTGACGTTGATCGTGTTCTTGGTGGTGCTGTCGGACATTGCTTCTCCTTGCTGAATTTCAGGGCGCACGGGTAAGCGGGCCCAGGACCCGTCGCCCGCAATGCGGGCGACGGGGACGAGCGACGTCAGTTGGCGGGCACGGCGACCGTGTGGCCCGCGTGGTCAAGGGTGTTCGAGCTGATGTCGCCCTGTTCGGCGAGCCAGCGCTCGGCGTCGATGGCCGCGCGGCAGCCGGTGCCTGCCGCGGTGATCGCCTGACGGTAGGTGTGGTCGACCAGGTCGCCCGCGGCGAACACGCCGGACACCTTGGTCGCGGTAGAAGGATGCACCACCTGCACGTAGCCCTCGTCGTCCAGTTCGACCTGATCACGAACCAGCTCGCTGCGCGGGTCGTGGCCGATCGCGACGAATAGGCCGGTCGCGGCCAGCTCGGAGGTCTCACCTGTGCGGGTGTCGCGCAGCACCAGGCTCGACACGCTGCCGTCGCCCTTGACCTCGGCGACCTCGGCGTTGAGCCGGAACTTGATCTTCTCGTTGGCCTTGGCGCGTTCGAGCATGATGCGCGAGGCACGGAACTCCTCGCGCCGGTGCACGATGGTGACGCTCGAGGCGAACTTGGTGAGGAAGGTGGCCTCCTCCATCGCGGAGTCGCCGCCGCCGACCACGACGATGTCCTGGTTCTTGAAGAAGAAGCCGTCGCAGGTGGCACAGGCGCTCACGCCGCGGCCGAGCAGTTCCTGCTCACCGGGCACGTTGAGGTAGCGGGCCGCCGAGCCCATGGCGAGGATCACGGCGTACGCCTGGTAGGTCTCGTCGCCGACGGTGACCGTCTTGATCGGCCCGCTGAGGTCGAGGGCGTCCACGTCCTCGGTGCGGATGTCGGCACCGAAGCGCTTGGCTTGCTCGCGCATCTCTTCCATCAGGTCCGGGCCCATGATGCCCGCGCGGAAGCCGGGGAAGTTCTCCACCTCCGTGGTGGTCATCAGGGCGCCGCCGAACTGGGTGCCTTCGAACACCAGCGGCTGGAGCTCGGCCCTGGCCGCGTACACGGCGGCCGTGTAGCCGGCAGGTCCGGAGCCGACGATGATCAGGTCGCGAACTGGCGCACTCATGAGGCCCTTCCGGGGGAGAAATCAATGGACGTCTCGGTCAACAACAGGGTAATGGCTATTGTTCCTGCGCCGACCCGGTCCCACGTGAGGTTCGGCTCAGTGCCGTGACCGGAACGCTCAGGCGCCCGCGAGCCCGGTGTCGCGTGGGTCACTCAACCGATGTCTTGCACGGTGAGGCGTTGGGGATCGTCTGTGGTGCAACCGGTTCCGACGACGAGCGCGGTGATCTTCGGCGTGCGCGGGCCGGTGAGCAGGATGAGCACCGCGTCCTGGTTCTGATAGCGGAAGTTGTTCGAGCCGAGGATGGTGCGGTCGAGTCCGTTGGCGTGCACGCAGCGTTCCCTGGCGGCCTGGCTGCCGAGCAGGCCGGTGGCGTCGTTGCGGCCGAGCGCGCTGAGCAGCGCCGGTGCGTTGAGCTCTTCGCCGAGCTGGGCGGTGTTCGAGGTGGGTTGGGCGGACGGGGTGGCGTCGTTGCCGCGCACCACGGTCAGCGCGATCGAGGCGCAGGCGACGACCGCCACCGCGGCGGCCGCGGCAGTGAACCAGCGCAGCCTGCCGCGGCGACGGTCATCGAGCGAGATCGGCGCGGCCGGCGTGCTGAAAACCACTGTGGGTTCGTCGTTTTCGGGCGCCGCCGAGCGAGGCAGCTGATAGATGGTCGCGCCGGCCTCGGTGGGTTCCTCGTTCAGATCGAAACCGTCGACGAACTCTGCCAGCCGCGCGGCTATGTCGTCGGGCATCGCGTGGATGACCTGATCGCTGCGGCCGAGCGCGCGCAGTTCGGTGCTGACCTCGTCCAAGGCGTGCACGAAACGCAGCGCGTCCCCGTCCTGCCGGACCGCGGGCCACAGCTGTTCCCGGAGCTCGGGCGTCACATTGTCGGCGTGCAGGTCGGCGAGCAGCTCGGGCGAGAACGGAGGCTGCGGCATCGACCGGGTTGCCATCGCACCTCCAGTGTTCTCATCTGACATCGCGGGGATCCCGTCGAAAGCGGGGACTATAGGGACATCGTCTACGGGTCCGTCACTATTAATGACGCATCTCAACTACCTCCGGTTCCCCGGATCGCGCAGAAATTCCAATCGTTCTTGCAGACGTTGCCTCCCGCGGGCACAACGGCTCTTGATAGTCCCCTCCGGGACTCCGAGCATAGCGGCGGCTTCGGCCACGCTATACCCCTCGAGATCGATGGCAACGAGTGCGGTTCGCTGATCGGGGGGCAGCGAGAACAGCGCGTGATCGACCACCAGCGACATCTCCAGTTCGGCCACCGCGTCCCGCTCGTCCCGCGGTTCCGGCATCGACTCGGGGGTGAGCGAAACCGCCTTGCGGATCTTGTTGCGCCGAATGCGGTCCAGGCACGCGTTCACCACGATCGCGTGCAGCCAGCTGCGCACCTCGGCCTCGGCGCGGAAGGTGGCGGCCGTGCGGTGCGCCGAGAGCAGCGCGTCCTGCAGCGAATCCGCCGCATCCTCGCGGGTGTAGGAGGTGCGCAGGGCGGTCTGCCACAGATGATCGTTGTGCCTGCGCAGCAGCTCGGCGAAGGCGTGCCGCCGGCCGCGCACGTGCGCCTGCAACAGCTCGATATCGGTGTAGTCCTCGCCCACGAACGAGCGCTCGCGGTGCGCGGCAGGCCGCGACGTCCCCCCGCGGACTTCCTCGTTCAATTCCGACGACAATGCCAACCCCTTGGACAGCGCTCACGGTGGCAACGGACACGGACGACCATCACCGAAATTTCGCAGCATCCAGGATCGAAAAAACCAGAACCCGGGAAGCTCCCCTGTGCTGAGAGCGCGAGGAGATCATATCGTCACTCGCGATTAGGCAGCAACTAAACCGGGGGTATCGGGATTCGATGCGCGACGCGGTAGCGGGCGTCAGCGCGTGGCCTGCACGGTGTCACGTCACGTGCGGCGGGCAGTGGAGCTAGGGCGCAGCGTCGAAACGTATATCCGCGATCGAGGTTTGGAACTGGCCACCGGAGTTGCCTAGTCCGGTGATCCAGACGAGGACGTAGCGGGCGGCCTGATCGGTGCGTACCGGAATGTCGGTGACCCCGTCGCCCAGCTTGGCCGAGCCGATCAGCTGGGTCTGATCCAGGGTCGGCTGCGCGGTCGGCGAGGTGCGGATCTCTACCGAGGTGCCCGGGCTTGGCGAGTTGATCGAGACGTTCGTCAGTTTGGCTGGACTAGGCAGCGTCGATAGCAGCCCGACGCCCTTCTTCAGCGCGGGGAACTGCTGGAAGTACTGGTCCGTGCGCCAGAGGGTGCCGGGATTCTGATCGAGCACCGCGTTGACGCTGCCGACGCCGTCCGGGGTGCCCTCCGGCGAGAACACCGACACCCCGGTCACCGGAACCGGCACCCCGCCCGACCCGGGGGTCGGTGCGGCGGCCGCCGGGGCGGCCGGCGCGCTGTTGTTCGTGGTGAGGCCGATATTGCGCTGTTCATTGAGCGGCGCGTCCGAGGCGCCCGGCGCGAAGATGCTGACCATCCACCAGATCACCACGCCGACCACCAGCGCGGCCAAGATGCCGAGGCCGACCATGATCCACATCATGCGCTGGGATCTCTCGCGTTCGGCCGCAAGCAGTTCCGGGTCGGCCAGCGACTCGTCGGGTGCCGACGGCGGACGCTGACCGAGCCGGAGCACCGGAATGAAATCGGTCTTCTGGTCGACCACCGACGCCTGCTCGAGCACATGCTGCACGGTCGCGGCGGTGCGCACGCCCTTGTTCGATTCCAGCGACCGCACCGCGACCGCCGAGATCTCGAAGGGCACCTCGGGTCTTATCTGGCGCGGTTCCACCGGGGTGCCGTCCGGGCCGAAATCGGCGAGCCGCAACCCTCCGACGGTTGCGGCGGTGCCGGTGACGCCACCGGAGCGAATCGGCCAGCGGGCGGTGATCAAGGCGTAGAGCATGGCGCCGAGGCCGCGTACATCGGACTGCGCGTCCGAATCGGCCAGGGTGCCGGGGAAGGCGAGCACCGCGTCGCCGGTCGCGCTGATCCGCACTCGGTCCGGGTGGTCGATGGACAGCGATCCACCGCCGCGATGGGCCAGTTCGGCGGCCGAGGCCAGCGCGCGGATGGCGCGGGCGGCACCGATCGGCGACGGCACGGTTTCGGCCATCTCGCGCAGCGAGCGACCGGGGGTCCACTCGGCCACCACGATGCCGCCGGAGCTGCCGCGCACCACATCGAGCACCCGGGCCAGGCCCGGCGAGTTGATCCGCCCGAGCCGCAGCGTGCGGGACAGAATCGCCTGCGGACCGTCGTGCCCGGAGTTCTCGCTCGACTTCTGGTCGGCGTCGACGAAAGTCAGCGCCACCTCACGGTCGAGTTTTATATCGAGTGCCTGCCAGAACTTGAGGCCGCGAGCCCCACCGTGCCCGGCGAGCAGCCGATAACGGCCACCGGCCACCGACGCGCCCGGAATCAGCTTCGGACCGCGCGGCGTGCGCCGCGAGCCGAGGTTCTCGCCACCGAGCGGCGGCATCTCGGGCGATCCGATCGGGATCATCCCGGTGTCGTACATCGGATCGCGTGCTGGTACCGGACTCTGGCGCTCGTGCGGTCCCTGCGGGATCGCGTCGTGATCCGGTGCGGCCGCGTCGTGATCCGGCGGACCGGTACCGGTCTCGCGGTTCGCGTACGCGGGATCCGACGGCTCGCCACCGGGTAACGGAGCGTCCGTGGACAACCCGCCTGCCGTGCTCGCCGAAGAATCAGCGGCTGGGACGCCGCCCACCGCGTCGTCGCTCACCCTCGGTCCTCCTTCGCCCTGGTACTTCGAGGTTCCGGCGATTTCGCCACTTGTGCTTCTCTGCCGAACAGGGTACGGGAACTCGCCCATGCCGGTGATGTCAACGGCATCGGCTCGGATCACGGGCAAGACCATGGTCTGAGCATCCATGTACGGGTCGTACCCAGGGTATGCCAGATACGGATCCGGCCTGCGCAATACCGTCGTCGCGTAATCGTCGACCGGACCGTCGAGATCGAGATCGGGTGCGGGCGGGGTCCAGCCGAGGCGACGGGAGATCGCGACGGTGATCGCGACGACCTCGGGGACACCGGCCAGGCGCATCAGGCCGAAGGCGACCGCGAACATCACGATCGCGGTGATCGCGACCCGGATGAGCGAGCCGGGGCCGCCGAACGCGGTGGTCAGCCGGTCGAGTCCGAGCACGCGGTCGACAATCCACATGACCGCACCGCCGGCCACCGACGCGAAAAGGACCCTGGTGATCGTCCGGCTCACGTTGGACATCCGCAGATCGCCGAGACTGCGGTGCAGCAGGAAGCCGCCGACCACGGCGCCGACCGCGAACCCGAGGCCGTTCGCGACACCCAACGCGATCACCACGTGCTCGGCGTCGGTGACCATCGGCGCGATCGCCGAGAAGAGGATCTTGGCGGCGGTGATGCCGAGGATGATCCAGGTCGGGATCCAGGCCTGTTCCCTGGCGTAGAACACGCGCAGATGGATCAGCACCAGCGCGTACGGGATCAGCGAGAAGGCCGACCAGCTGACCGCGAGACCGAGGCGGGAGGCGTCGTCGCCCCCGAAGTTGCCGTATCCGTAGAGCGCCTGGCCGACCTGTGGGCCGGCCAGGGTGAGGAAGGTGACCACCGGCAGCAGGGCGATCATGGTCAACCGGGTCGCCGCGGAAAGGTCGTCGACCACGGCGGGAGTGTCATCGGCGGCGGCGTTGCGGCTCAGCCGCGGCATGATCGCGGTGAGCACGGTGACACCGAGCACCCCGTAGGGCAGCTGCAGCAGCAACCACGCGTTGTTGTAGATCGCCGGGCCTGCGGCGTCGGCATGCGAGGAGATGCGGGTGGCGAAGACGAACCCGGCCTGGCTGATCAGGACGTACAGGATGATGGCCGCGCCCATCCCGCCGAACTGCTTGAGTCGCGCGTCGATACCCCAGAGCGGCCGCAGGTCGATGTGCTCGCGGCGAATCGCGGGCACCAGGCTCAGTGCCTGCACCACCACGCCGAGCGTGACACCGACGCCGAGTACCAGCAGCTTCGGTTCGCCCATCCGCACCGGGTTCAGGCTGATCTCTCCTGGCATCAGCACATACAGACCCAGCACGGTGAGTACGACCAGGTTGTTCAGGACCGGTGCCCACACGCCGGGCTTGAACTGCTGACGGGTGTTCAGGATGGCCGTCAGCAGGGCGGACATGCCGTAGAAGAGGATCGCGGGCAAGAGCAGGAAAGCCAGTGCCGTGGTCAGCCCGGTGTTGACCTTGCCATCGTCGGACAGGAACACATATGTGGTGAGCAGCGGCGCGGCGGCGGTGGCCAGCAGCGCCGCGGTGGCGAGCACCACGAACGCCGCGGTAACGAGGCGGCGCACAAAGGCCTCGCCGTGGTCGGGGTCCTCCTGTTCCGCTCGCACCAACGTCGGCACCACGATCGCGGTGAGCACCGCGCCGAGCACCAGCTCGGAGATCATGTTCGGGATCTGGCTTGCCACGGTGAACGCGCTGGCGATGGCCGGGCCGAGCACGGTGAGCAGCAGCAGCTGCTTACCGAAGCCGGTGATCCGGCTGAGCAGGGTCACGAGCGCCATCGATCCGGAGTCGCTCAGCAGCCGGGCGCTCGAATTCGTCCTCTCGGCCGACTTCGTTGCGGCGGGGAACTCGTGCGTCCGCGGCCGGTTACCTACCTCGGCAGGCTCGGCGAGGGCTGCGGGCGCCCGGCGCGGTGGCGGGTACGGCTCCGGCCGGGCCCGCGGTGGGGCGTATCGCGGCGGTGGCATCCGGCTGGACTGCGGCCCTGCGGGTATCGGGCCCGACTCGCCGGGTCTGGGTGCGCCGATCGGGATCGGCCCGGACTGTCCGGGTGCGGGGCGCGGCGGCGCCGGGCGTGGGGCGCCAGGCGCCATCGCACCGGGTGGACCTGGTGCGGGACGCGGCGGGCTGGCGGGAATCGAGCCGGACTGTCCTGGTGCGGGACGAGGTGCGCTGGCCGGGATCGCACCGGATTGACCTGGTGCGGGACGAGGTGGGCTGGCCGGGATCGCACCGGATTGACCTGGTGCGGGACGAGGTGGGCTGGCCGGGATCGCACCGGATTGACCTGGCGGCGGTCCTGGCCGCTGAGCGGGGGGAATCGGGCGAGGCTGCGCCGGTGGCGGTGGCGCCGGATATTGCCGCTGCCCCGGATGTGGTGCGGGTGCGGGTCGTTGCGGCGGAGCCGGCGGCCGCTGGGGTGGCCCAGGCGGCATGCGCTGGCCCGGCCATGGCTGTGGCGGCGCGGAGGGCCTGCTGATGTGCGGCACTCGGGGTGAGGGCGCTTCGTAAGGGCCGGCGTTCATGTCCGGGTCCTCGGTCTCCGCCGGCGGTAGCCGTTCCCACGGCGCAACCGGCGCCCGACGGGCCGGTGGCCCGTCTCGCCGATCGGATCGAGGCCGATGCGCCGATGAGTCATCGTCGCTCATCATGCCTCCTGCGCCCGGAGAGGCAGTGGATCCCGGTCGGCTCGGCGAGCGGCGTCAAGGCTGAATCGCTCACCGTTCCTCCTGGTACTGCCCATTACTCACACCGCCCCTGCGCCGACGCGAGCCTTCCGCGATTGTCCTCCACTCTGCCACTGTGGTTTGTCGGACGTCCAAATCCGGTAGACGCGGCCGGTCTCCGAGGGGCCGAATCATGCCGGGCGATCGATCGGGAGACACCAGGGGGCGCTAGCTCACCGTCCCTCACTGTGCCTCCTGCTGCTCCTGCTGAATGACTCGGTTCTTGGCACGCCGGTACCGATTGACCCGGCGTCGGGTGCTTGGATCAAAGCCTTCGTCGGCCGGATCCGGCTGGCCACGGAACCGGCGCCACAAGCGGCGCCCAGCCAACAGGAACAGCAGTACTCCGGCACATGCGGTAATTATTGCCAGGGTTTGACCATAGGCGTTCGAGCGCACCGAAACCGAGGTGGCATTCCCCAGCGGGATCCCGTCCGGTGTGGTAAGAGAGATCGGAATCACCAGGTTACGACTGTCGCTCACCTCGGTCGGGATTTGGAACGAGCGTGTCCCCTTCGGCGGCAGCTGCTGCTCGCCGAGGTCGGTGATCTTCGCCTCGTGTGGCGCCTCGATGCGGAACTTGATCCGGATGGACACCGGCAGATTGTTCCGCGCGACCAGCAGCAACGGGCTCTGCTCGGACGCGAGGGTGTACACACCGCCGGGCGGCAGCACGGTCACCGAGCGGTAGATGTTGTCCAGCGCCCGGGTGTTCTGATCGAGCCGTCGTTGCGCGAAGGTATCCGCTTGGTCGGCGTCACCGGTCCGCCGATCGGACAGGCTCAGCACCCGGATCAGGTCGTCACGCAGCGGATCGAGGAATTGGCGCGGCGTCGGATCGGCCTCGGGCACATCGACCAGGGCGCGCATCAGCTCGCTGATCCGGTGGCCCTGCGCACCCACCGGCGCGACGAACCGGTCCGGCACCGCGTCGGCGGCGGCTTGCGGCAGGTAGTCGAGCTCGTAGGGCTGCGGGTCCGGGGGTTGCTGGATCAGGTCCTGGAACGATCGCGGCGTCGCGAGATTGCTACGCACCAGCAGCTCGATCTGCCGCAGCAGGGTGGTGCCCTCGTCCTTGCTCGCGCTCCACTGCTGCGGCGGGACCAGTAGTAAGGAACGCGGTTGATTCGGCTGCGGATTCAGCGCGGACCAGGAGATAGCGCCGATCGCGTCCTGCAGCCGGGCGACGCGGGAGTCGTTGCTGACCTCGTAGCGGACCTTGGCGGGGGTGAACGAGGGCGTCGGCGGGTTCGAGCCGAGCGCGGCGAGCGCCGTCGCCGACCAGATGTCGAACGACGCGACGCGCAATGACGGATCGACGGCCGGGGGGGCCGCCGGATTCCCGTTCGGTGCCGACGGATTGGCGGCGGGCGGCGGCACGGCCGCGGTGACCGCGGGCAGTCGGACGATGTCGGGGTCGGTGACATCCGAGGTCTGGCTCGACGTGGTCTGATTCGAGGCGGGCTGGTTCTTGCGGTCGCCGCGCCCGGTGGCCGGCGCCGCAGCCTCGGCCGTACCCGCCGTGCCTTCCGGGGTGACGGCGGAGTCGGCCAGCACCGCCGTGCTGAAACCGTGGCTGCGCAACAAGATTCCCGCACCGTTGTCGATGCTGCCGGAATCCGGCAGGCTCACGCCGCGCACCGATTTGGTGGCCAGAATCGAGTCGATGAGCTCGGCGGGCGCGTTCATCGCCCTGGCCGAGAGGTCCGGATCGTTCACCGCGGCCAGCGCGTCGAGGTCGACCTGCGTGAACGGCAGCGCCACGGTGCACATCGTCCCGGCCAGGGCGCGCAACCGATCCAGCCACGTCTGTGCCTGGGCCGCACCGGTACCAGGCCGTGTCGCACCGTCCGGATCGGAGGGGCTGGCCAGCACCCGATAGCCGTTGGTCATCGCCTGCACCGTGACCAGCAGATCGGGGTCGACCGCGAGGCACACCGAGGCGGCGAGGGCGCGGTCGCGGGTCGGCGTGGTGTCGAACACCGTCTCCAACGCGCCGAGCAGCTGGTCAAGGCGCCCGCCCTTGGCGAGCGAGGCGGCCAATTCGTCGTCGGTGAGTTCGACCTTCCCCTGCGCCGATCCGGGAATGCCGCCGACCAGGCGCGGCCGGTCGGCCAGCGGCCACAGCATCGTCGTCGCCACCGGCGCGTCGGTCGGCGCGGTCACCGCCTGACTCGCGTCCGGCGCCTCGGTGCCCTTCGACACGGGCGGCACACCGAGCACCGGAAGCAGGAACCTGGCGTCGTCGAGCCGAGCCTGGCTGCCGTAGTCCGGTTTGCCGTTGACGTTCAACAGCAGCGGGTACACGCCCGGTTCGCTGATATTCAGTGCGCGTTTGGTGGCGCTCTCGCCGGGACGCAGCGGGATGGTCACGGTGAATTTGGTGCGCTCGCCCTTGTCGAGCTGCGGCACGACGTCCTCGAAGTCGCCGTTCACCTCGTAGTTGACCTGATCCTGCAGCAAGGTCGCGCGCAGGTCGCGCGGTGCCGCGACGGCGGCCGCGCGCTGCACCCGGACGGTGACGTCCTTGACCATGCGATCGCCGATATTCATGATCGAGCCCGACACCGTGAGCGTCGAATCGGTGGTCGTGGTGACCGCGGTCGGCGTCACCGAATCCAGCGACAGCTTCAGGAATTTCGGCCCCGACGTCGTCCCGGTACCGGTGGGCTGCGCCTGCGCCGCGCTCGACATCAGCATCGGCATCGTCAGGGCCGAACCCAGGGTGATCAGCACGGCCACGATGATCCGGAACAGTGCTGGGCCGGCCACCACCCCCCACGGAATCGCAGCGCGACGCCGAAAAGTTTGGGTCATCGCTTGCCGGTCTCCATCCGGTCGATCAGCTTGTTCGCCACCTCGGCCAAGCGGCGTTCGTCCGCGTACGCCAGTCGAGAATTCAACTCGCTCAACGGCACCCACGCCACTTGAGTGACCTCCACGTCGGCGTCGGACAGTTCGCCGCCGGTGGAACGCAGTAGATAATGGTGCACGGTCTTGTGTACCCGCCGGCCATCGGTGACGAACCAGTAATCGATGCTGCCGAGTTCGGCGACCACCACGCCGTTGATGCCGGTCTCCTCGGCAACCTCACGGATCGCGGTTTGCTCGGAGGTCTCCCCCTCCTCGATGTGCCCCTTCGGCAGCGACCACAGCAACCGCCCGCGCCGGTCCGTCCGCCCGATCAGCGCCGCGCTGCGTTTCTCTCGCGGACCGTCCAAGCCGTCGACGACAAGCCCGCCAGCTGAGGTTTCCCGTACCGTGCGCATGCGCGGTTTCGCCGCGTTGGCGGCCGAACCGCGGCGCCGAGGCTGGCGGCGTCGACTGTTCGCGCGATCGGCCGGAGACACCAAAACATCCTACTGTGCGCATTTGCCGAATCTTCGTCGCGGCGCTGAACTCGGCTGTCTCGGTCGGCCATCGATATTCGGCCCGCTCCTGTCGGCAGACCTCGGGTTCGAGCGGAGCCTTCCCCGGGGCCGCGAACGCGCAGCGCCGCGGGGGCGGCAAATCAGACTCGGTAAGCTGCTGATTCGTGGTTTCGACCGAGTCCGAGGACGCAGAGCTGGATAGACGTACCCGATTGCTGGCTGCCGCGGCGGTGACGCTTGGCAGGCTGTCGGATGTACTGGAACCGCTCGGCGAGATGTTCGCGGCGCGGGGCTACGAGTTGTACCTGGTTGGCGGCAGTGTGCGCGACGCGGTGCTCGGCAGGCTCGGCACCGATCTGGACTTCACCACCGACGCGCGGCCCGAGCAGGTGCAGGAGTTGCTGCGCGGCTGGGCCGATCATCTGTGGGACACCGGCGGTTTGGCGTTCGGCACGGTCAGCGGGTCCAAGCGCGGCCAGCAACTGGAGATCACCACATTCCGCAGCGATAACTACGACCGGGTTTCGCGCAATCCCGAGGTCACCTTCGGCGACAATCTCGACGACGACCTGGTGCGCCGCGACTTCACCGTCAACGCGATGGCCGTCCGGATCGGCGCGGACGGTGCGCTGGAGTTCGTCGACCCGCTCGGCGGGATGAACGCGTTGCTGGCCGGCGTGCTGGATACCCCTGCGGCGCCGGAGGATTCGTTCAACGACGACCCGCTGCGGATGCTGCGCGCCGCCCGTTTCGTCTCCCAGCTCGGCTTCGAACTGCAGCCGAGGGTGCACGCGGCGATCACCGCGATGGCCGACCAGATCGATCGAATCACCGCCGAGCGGGTCCGGGTGGAGCTGGACAAGCTGATCGGCGGCGCGCACCCGATCGACGGCATCAACATCATGTGCGAGACCGGGCTGGCCCAGCGGGTGCTGCCCGAGGTGCCCGCGATGAAGCTGGAGATCGACGAGCACCACCAGCACAAGGATGTCTACTGGCATTCGCTCACCGTGCTGCAGCAGGCCATCGATCTAGAGGAGGGCGATCCGGATCTGGTGCTGCGCTGGGCCGCGCTGCTGCACGACATCGGCAAGCCGGACACCAAGCGCAACGAGCCGGGCGGCGGTGTCAGCTTCCACCACCACGAAGTGGTCGGCGCGAAGATGGTGCGTAAGCGGATGCGGGCGCTGAAGTACCCGAAGCAGTTCACCGAGGACGTGGCCCGGCTGGTGTTCCTGCACTTGCGGTTTCACGGCTACGGCAAGGGCCAGTGGACCGATTCCGCGGTGCGCCGCTACGTCACCGATGCCGATGAGCTGCTCCCCCGCCTGCACAAACTGGTCCGCGCCGACTGCACCACTCGCAACAAGCGCAGGGCCGCCGCATTGCGCGGCACCTATGACGACCTGGAGTCGCGCATCGCGGCGCTGCAGGAGCAGGAGGATCTGGCCAAGGTCCGCCCGGATCTGGACGGCAACGCGATCATGGAATTGCTCGGCCTGCCACCGGGACCCGAGGTCGGCAAGGCGTGGCGATACCTCAAGGAGTTGCGCCTTGATCGCGGCCCGATGACCCGCGACGAGGCGGAGTCGGCCTTGCAGGAGTGGTGGAAAGCCCAGGGCTAGAAGACGATCAGCGTCGTTCCGGTGACGATGGCGGAGCGGATCTGCGCCAGATCGAACGACCCGGTGATCTCCGGCAGTTCGATCCGGAAGCGGACCAGGTCGCCGTCGCGGGTGGCGTGCACGATGCGCGCCTGATGCGGTAGGTGTTCCAGCAGCAGCGCCGGTGCGCCGATCATCCGCCGGGGCAGCCGCAGGCCGAGCCAGGTGGCCCGGTGCACGTCGACGGTGACGCGATTGTCCGTCACGGCGGCGTCCACCAGCGCGGTCAGCCGTCGGCGCCGGTGTCTGGCGCGGATCAGCCCGCTGTCGTCGATGTCGAGCGCCCAGTCCAGCGGCTGGCTGTTGATCCAGCCGACCAGGGCCGCCGTGGTGACGGTGCCCTCCAGGTCGAGCCGCGCGGCCCGCACCTTCGTCGGCACGCCGGGAATCAACCGGACGCCGTGCGCGATCACGGTCACGGCCTCGATCGGATGGTCGTCCCAGCGCAACCGGGACAGCACGGTCTTGGTCTGGAAGTGCGCGCCGCGCCGCCGGACCTTCAGCACCTGCAGGGTGGCGTGCACGTCGTGGCCGAGCAGGGTCGCGCTGACTTCCTGTCCGCCGAACCGGCTGAGGATGCCCTCGCTGAGCACGGTCATCAGGACGTCCGGCATCAGCGCCGTGACGGTGCCCGCGCCGAGGTCGGCGCCCGCGTCCACCCACGAGGTGGTGACGGTGATCCACTGCTCCAGCCAGGATTGCTCGAACAGGCGCTTGCCGAGATCGACGGCCCGTAGCGGCGACCAGGACTTCGGATCGAAATACGTGGCCATGATTGGTCCGAGCGTACTTGCCGACGCGGAACGGGACCATCGTGCTGTGACTCAGGTCGCGTTGCCGCCGCCGGACTACCCGCTGACCGGGCATTCTTGCTTGCAGAACGCAGTCACAACGACAATCGGGGTGCTGTCTCCGATATACCGCCACGGAAAGGGTGCATATGCCGCTGGATCTGAACAGTGATCTCGGCGAGGGCTTCGGTCCGTGGAAGATGGGCGACGACGCCGCGATGCTGGACATCGTCACCAGCGCCAACATCGCCTGCGGGTTCCATGCGGGCGACCCCTCGATCATGCGCCGGACCTGCGGGCTCGCTGTGCAGAAGGGGGTGCGGATCGGCGCGCATGTCGGCTACCGCGATCTGGCCGGGTTCGGTCGTCGCGAGGTGACGATGGACCCCGCCGAACTGCGTGACGAGGTGCTGTATCAGATCGGCAGTCTCGACGCGTTCGCCAAGGCGGCGGGCGATCGGGTGCGGTACGTGAAACCGCATGGTGCGCTCTATCATTCGGCCTCGCGTGCGCGCGGGCTCGCGGACGCGGTGCTGGCCGCGATGGTCGATTACGACCAGGAGCTGGCACTGCTCGGTCCCGCCGGATCTCAGCTGGAGCATGCCGCCGAGGCGGCGAAGGTGCGTTTCGTCGGTGAGGGATTCGCCGACCGTGCGTACACACCGGACGGCACGCTTGCCGCGCGCGGTCTGCCGGGTGCGGTCCTCGGCACCAATGAGGCCGTCACGCAGGCGGTTTCGATCGCCATGTCCGGCACGGCGCGCACGGTCGACGGCTCCGGCGAGGTCGCGGTACGCGCGGCCAGCGTGTGCGTGCACGGCGATACCCCCGCCGCCGTGGAGATGGCCCGGCTCATCCGCACCGCCCTGGACGAGGTCGGTGTGCCGGTCGAATCGTTCGGCTGAGCATGACCGGCAGCCGTGCGGCGAATGGCGATTCGGCACCGGCGGACTTCGACCCGGATCGGCTGATCCGGGCGGCAGGCGATGGCGCACTGCTCGTGCTGCCGTCCCGCCACGACGACGTCGCTAAACTTGTTGCGGCCCTGCGCGTCCACCCACCGGCGGGGGCGCAAGACGTGCTGCCCGCCGCGGAAACCGTTCTGGTGACACTGCTTTCGCCGGAGCACGCGGACTCCGTCCGCCAGGAGCTCCTGACTGTGCTGCGCGAACTGCACCGGTCCGCGGCGAGGCAGGATTCGGACATTGTTTCCCGTGGAACACTGCCGGACAACGAATCTCCGGACGATCCGCTGCTGGTTCCGGTGCGCTATGACGGTGCCGATCTCGCCGAGGTCGCGCGACTACTCGACCGGACCGAGGCCGAGGTAATCGCCGAACACACCGGGACGGTCTGGCGATGCGCCTTCGTCGGATTCGCCCCGGGCTTCGGCTATCTGGAGTCACCCGATGCCCGGTTGACCGTGCCGCGCCGACCACAGTCCCGCACCACCATCCCGGCGGGCGCGGTCGCGCTGGCCGGCGGATATTCGGCCGTGTATCCGCGCAGCACTCCCGGCGGGTGGCACCTCATCGGAACCACGGACCTGCGGATGTGGGATGTGGACCGCGATCCGCCCGCGCTGATCCGCGCGGGCCGTTTCGTTCGGTTCGTCGAGACCGACTAGCTCAGTTCGCCGAATCCAGCTGGGCGTGCATGAGATACACGTTGTAGCTAGCCCACGACGACATGGTGAAGTACAGGTCCTTGCCGGTCGACCACGGGTGGATGAAGCCGCCGTAAGCCTGCGGATAGTCGGTGGTGGAGAGCAACGGGGCCGCCTCGGTCCAGCCGCCTTGCGGGGCCGCCGCGTTGCGCACCACGATCGCACCGCGGGCCGAGTCGAGGTACACCATCTGCCACTGCGCGTTGTCCTGGTCGTAGCGCACGGACACCTCGCCGGCCAGGCCGGGAACCAGTGGGGTCGCCTGGTTTTCGGCAGCGGGCGCCCAGCTGCCGTTCACCCAGTATTGGTAGGCCGTGGTGTTGAGCACATCGTCCTTCGGCACTCGGGCCAGCCCGATCACGCCGACCCGTCCGTTGGGCGTGCCGAACATATAGACGTAGTCGCCCTGCGGCACCATCGCCGTGACCTGGAACCGGCCGACGCCGAACAGGTTGTCCCACTTGGCATGCTGATCCTTGGTCCAGGTGCGGCCGTCGTCGTCGGAATAGGCGAGCCCGCCATAGTTGTTCGACCACAGGCCGGGGATCCGACTCCACCGATTCACCGACATGTAGCTCAGATACTGGCGATCGCCCAGCGCGAAGCCGGACGTCGGAATGATGGTCGTCTCCCAGTTCTTGAGCTTGCGGCTGTCCAGGATCTCGGCGGCGTGGCAGCGACTGTCCTGCACCATGTTGTCCAGCGAAAGGCCGTCGGACAGCTCGTGATCGGTGCTGTAACCCAGCACATTGCTGCGCCAATCCTGGTCGTCGTGCCCGGCGCCGCCGACCTGCCAGCCTTTGCCGAAGGTGTCGCCGAAGGCGACGGCGACCTCACCCGGCTTGGTTTCCCACATCACGCCGAGGTCGGTGCCGTCCACCTGCCAGCGCACATCGGTACGGTTCTGCGAGCCGTGCCCGGTGATCTGGCCCGCCAGCCCCACCGACGTCACGCGCGGTGCGGCCACCGCGGCGGCCGGTGGACCCGGCTCGGCGGGGTGCACCACCGGCGGTGGCGCCGGCTGCGGTTCGACGCCGGGGCCGCCGGGCACCGGTACCGGGATGGGCTCGATCTCCGGCTTGAACTCGATGTGCGGAACCTTGATCGGATCACCCGAACTCGGCCGGTTGCCGGTCTCCGGTATGGGACGCGGATCAGGGTCCTGCTCAGGTGGTTTCGCGATATCGCGGATGTCCGGGCAGGGAGTGTGGCACGGATCGGCGGCCAGCGGTCCGGCGTCGATCCTGGTCTTGTCCGGTGCGGGGCCGGGCACGGTGATCGGGGTGAGCTGCGGAATCGGCACCGGGATATCGATCCGGTCCGTCAGCAGCACCGGCGGTGGCGGCGGCAGCGCGGGATCGGGTTCGCGATTCAGCGGATCGAAACCGACCTCGCCGCAGCTGTTCACCGGCGACGGCGCCCACGGAAACGGGGCCGCCTGTGCGGCAGGTACCGGGAGGGTGAGCAACCCGCCGAGCAAGACACCGAACAACGCCGGTGCACACGGTGTTCGGCTTCCGAAGTGGCGCGGCACGTCGGGCGGGCCTGGTTATTCGGCGATCCGAGTGCGCGGAACTGACCCAGTTACCCACCCGTCTAGTAGGTTTCGCGCATTATCGGGGTTCTTCGCCGGAAAACCCATGGCTGGCTGACTCCTGTCGAATCGGGCTGAAGCGAAACGACCGTACCGGAATATCGTGGGAGAAATAGGGAACCGAATGTCGCTCGCGCGCGTCCAAACACATATGAACGAGATCGAGTACGTGTTCGGTACGGGCGACGGCACGGTGCACGTCTGGCACAGCCCGGCCGATTTGGAATTGGCCGGACCGGCCGCAGCCGACGCGATCCGCCTCGACTTCGACGGCGACGGCCTAGCCGACGACGCCATGTGGGACTCCGGTGGTTCCGGCATCGCCGAGGTGGCGGCCCTGGACCTGGACGACGATGGCGTCTTGGACCACTTCTATACCGACCCCGGCGGGCTCGGCACCTGGGACCACCAGATCACCGGGACCGCTTCTGACGCGGTCAGCGAACCGCTGGACTGGATCGTGCGCACCGATCACCAGGAGGCCGAGCAGCACTATGCCGCACAGCCGGATTCGAGCTCGGCGCCATCGGATTTCGACGCCGACCAGTTGCCGCCGATCGTTCATCCGTCGCTCACCGACGCGCCGCCGTCGCACCGTCCGCCGGACGACCTACCCGGTTACCTAGGCCAGTGGATGAATCCCACCGGGCGCCACCTCGACGACGAGCCGATCATCACCTGAATTCGAACGTCACCGAATATCCGTGGGCGCTGCGCCGATGGTCCGCCGCCGCATATTGAGCGCGATGGCGGCAATACCCGCGCAATAGATTCCGGCGCCAACCACAATCACCGGCAATGACCGGCCGTCGTCCGGGATAACCAGTGCCGCAGCGGCAATCGCCAGGATGAACGCGATATTGAACACCGTGTCCTGCAAGGCGAATACCTGTCCGCGCCGCGCGTCGTCGATATCGATCTGCATCGTCGCGTCGCCGGTCAACTTGATCGTCTGCCCGGCGAGACCGAGCAGGAACGCCCCGGCCAGCAAGAGATGATGCGCCCGCGGCACCGCCGACCCCGCGTCCGCGACGGCGATCGGGGTGACCAGTGTCAACTGCACCACGGTCGCGGTCAGCAAACCCGCGAGCACCGTCTTCGACCGGCCGAGCCGCGGAATCAGCAGCGGCGCAACAATAGCCGCCACCAGCATGCCCGAAGCGGTGGCGGCAATGGCCACGCCGAAGCCGAGCAGCCCGCTGTTCAGCCCGGAACCATCCGTCGGCGCCTGCCGCAACACCAGCACCATGATCAAGGTGTTGAGGCCGAACACGATTCGATGCGTCCCGATGCCGAGCATCGCGGTGGTCACCTGCACCGACTCCCACACCGCCGTCGCACCGGTGCGCAGCCCGGTGGCAATGGCGTGCAGCGCGCTCTCGTTCGCCGTCGCGCCCGCGTCCGGTCCGAGCACCCGCGGCGCGAACCCGGCCGCGAGCAGCGCGCTGATCACCGACCCGATGCCACTCACCGCGACCGCGACCGCCGAGGCGAAATCTCCCGCGCCGATCAGCCCGATCACCGCCACCGAGGCGGCCGCGCCGAGCCCGGCACAACCCGAGGCCACCGTCGCGAGCACCGAATTCATCGGCACCAGCCAGTGCTGGGCGAGCACCCTCGGCAAGGCCGCGGACACACCCGACAACACGAACCGGCTGATCCCCACCACGGCCAGCGCGAGCAACAGCAGCGGCGTCTCCCCGATACCGGCGAGCAGCCCCGCGGCCACCACGACGATCAACACCGCCCGCGCCACATTCGCCACCAGCAACACCGTGCGCCGATCCCAGCGATCCAGCAGCGCACCCGCATACGGTCCGATCAGCGAATACGGCAACAACAGCACCGCGAATCCGGCGGCAATGGCCAGCGGATCGGTCTGCCGCTCGGGATTGAACAGAATCGCCCCCGACAGCGCCGCCTGGAACATCCCGTCGCCGAATTGCCCGATGAACCGCACAATGGCCAGGCGGACCACACCCGGGCTCTCGCGTAACGCGGTCCACAGCGGCTCCGGCCGCTCGTCCGAGGGAATGGAGCTCTCCGAGCGACCAGTGGACACGCCGCGAGGGTACTGGTCGGGGCGCCGACGCGCCGAATCAGCGCGATTCGGTGACCAGGGCGCTGACTGCCTCGCGCATTTCCGGTGCCATCGGCAAGGCGTCGAGGGCGTCGGCGTCGATCCAGGCGAACGCGTCGTGCTCGCCGGGTTCCAGCGCGACCTCGCCCGGTTCGACGTCCACCACGAAGCTGTATTTGCGCACCCTGGACTTGGTTCTGGTGGCGTAGTCGATGCCGCCGAGGAAGTCGGTGATGCTGCGCATCCGCAGGCCGGTCTCCTCGAACAGCTCACGCTCGACGCATTCGGCGAAGGTCTCGCCGGATTCGACTCCGCCGCCGGGTAGTTCGTACATGCCGCCGTGATAGTCGTCCGGTATCCGGCGGACCACTAGAAGTTTGCGGTCGCGGAACACCGCGACGCCCACGACGAAATGCGCGATACCGTCGCGACGGGCCTCGCCGCGGAGTTGTCGCTCGATGCGCGCGAGGGTCTCGGGTCGCATCTCCTGGTCACCTCCGGTTGCATTGCGGCGCATCATTTTACGAATTCGGACCGGGCCCGGTACCGGCGCGTGCGGTAATCACCCGCCGTCTCGACGTACCGGTTGGTTCTGCTCGCCTGACGTTCACCCGCTGGTCGCTCGCGTAAAATGCCGAGTGCAGGACAATTTACTAGGAATGTGGAGTACCGCGCCGTGTGTGCTCCTACCCTGAAAGGTGATCGGTGCACGGTCCCGAGAGGAGGACCTTGATGTCCACACTCAAGCCTGCGCCTCGCCGGCGCTCGGCTCCGGCTCGCGCGCCGCACGCTGTGACATGACTCGCTCACTTCGTTCGCTCATGACACCCCACATCGACGTCCATCGAGCAGGCGACCGTATGAAGACGCGGGTGTCCTGGCTGGATTCGAAGCATTCGTTCTCGTTCGGGGAGCACTACGATCCCGACAACACCCACCACGGCCTGCTGCTCGTGAACAACGACGACGTCGTCTCTCCCGGTCAGGGCTTCGACACGCATCCGCACCGGGACATGGAGATCGTCACCTGGGTGCTCGGCGGCAGCCTGGTACACCAGGATTCGCTCGGCCACAGCGGCATCATCTATCCGGGCCTGGCGCAGCGGATGAGCGCGGGCACCGGCATCCTGCACTCGGAGAAGAACGACGCGTGGCGGATCGACGGCGCCGAACACGACGAGCCGGTGCATTTCGTGCAGATGTGGGTGGTCCCCGACGAGCCAGGTCTGACGCCCGGCTATCAACAGCTCGAGATCGATGCGGCGCTGGCCACCGGCGGCCTGGTGACCGTGGCCGCGGGGTTGCCGCGCTATCGCGACCGAACAGCCATCGCCATCAACAGCAGTCACGCGGCGTTCCACGTGGCCAGGATGACCGGCGATCCCGAGCAGGCAATCGACCTGCCCGATGCCCCTTACCTGCACGTCTTCGTCGCCAACGGCGAGGTGGAGATGGAGGGTGTCGGCATCCTGGACGAGGGTGACGCGGTCCGGCTGACCAGAACCGGTGGGCAGCGCGTGATCGCCCGCAGGCCATCGGAAATCCTGGTCTGGGAGATGCACGCCCGCCTCGGCGCCCAGTAGGGCGGCCGCCAATTTTCGGGCCGGCCAGGCGCGTCCAGCCGACAGAGTCCGGCGGGGTGCGACAAAATGGGCATACCTCGCATTAACATCCGCCCGTAGCGCGGGCGATCAGTAGGCGATCCCCCGCGCACCCGCCGGACCACCTGGTCCGGATCGGGCGGCGCGAGGCACCGACGGAGAGGAAGTCCATGTCGCAATATCCGCCTCCCGGCCAGTACCCGCCGCCCCCCGGGTACCCGCCGCCGGGCGGTCAACCCGGTCAGCCCGCGTACTGGCAGGAGTCGCCGAAGGGCAAGGGCCTGGCGATCACCGCGCTTGTCCTCGGCATCCTGGCGCTGTTGAGCTTCTGGACGCTGGTCGGCGGCTACCTGTTCGGCGCCTTCGCGATCATCTTCGGCATCGTCGCGCTGGTGAAGACCCGGTCGGGTCGGGCGGGCGGCGCCGGCCTGGCGATCACCGGCCTGATCCTCGGCGCGCTCGGCCTGATCGGTGCCATCGTGGTCACCGTCGTCGGCTACAGCTTCTTCGTCAACAGCGGCGGCAAGGACTTCGTCGACTGCGTGAACAAGGCGGGCGGCGACCAGTCCAAGATCGATCAGTGCGAGAGCGAATGGAATCAGCGGCTCGAGGACAAGTTCAGCGTCACGCTCGCGCCCCCGCCTACGCCTCGCTAGCGCTCGGCTCCGGCGAGGGCGCGAGCACCGCGCTGTGTCTTTGGTTCGCTCGCTGACGCTCCCTCACGTGCCCCTACTCCCCGCTGATCGCCGCGCAGGCCCGGGTAGCGGCCAGCACGTCGCCCATTTCCGGGCGAAAGTCGCGCTCGGGCACGGCGATCCACTTGCGGTAGCCGCTGCCCTCGTCGGTCGGCGAGGGCAGCACGATGTGACTGCCGGGCAACGCGACCGAGGCGCAGACCCGGAACAGGTCGGCGAACAGCTCGGTGTCCAGATAGGAGTTGTCGGTCGGGCCGGTCAGGAAGGTCCACCGGTCCGAGCGCGGATGCCCGACGATCGGGCCCGCCGGACCGTCGGGTGCTTCCTCGGTCAGCCGCAGCCGAACTCGGCGGCCCAGCGCGGCGGGCATGACAACGGCGCCGACCGCGCCTACCTCCAGCATGATGCGGCCGAGCACGGGATCCACGACGCCGTACAGGCTGTGGTCCTTGCGGTAGCGGCGGCAGCGGGCAATGGCGTCCTGCATCGTCGTGTAATCGGAGGGCGCCGGGAAACTGCCTGGTTCAGTGCGGGACAAACTCATGACGAACCTCGCCTCGATGCGGGTGGATCGCGTGAAGGGGGAGAGAATCGACCGCTGAGACCCGACCCTAATGCCGCACAACTGGGTTGACAATAGTCACACGCCGGTGAGTCCACCCCGCGTACGATCGCCTGTCATGGCACCCGTCTCGCCCGCCGTTGCCCGCTGGGAACTGGTGTTGCGGCTGCGTGAGCTGCGCGAACAGCGCGGCTTCGATTCGGCGGGTTTCGCCAAACGGGTCGGTTTCACCCCGGCCAACTGGTCGCACGTGGAGAAGGGCCGCCGCGTGCTCACCACCAACACCATCGGCCCGGTACTCGAGCTGCTCGAGGTGGAGGCCGAGGAACGCGCGGAATTGCTCGCCCTGCTCGACGCCAGCAAGCAGCGCGGCTGGTGGACCAGGTCGTCCGCGTTGATCGGTCCCGAGCTGCAGCGGCTGTACGGCATGGAATACGGTGCGCAGAGCATCCGCAGCTACGACAGCCTGGTGGTGCCGGGCCTGCTGCAGACCGAGGCGTACGCCCGCGCACTCATCAGCGCCGACGTGATGATCCGCCCGGTCCAGGTGGAACAGCTGGTCGCGATTCGGCTGCACCGGCAGGAGCGGTTGCGCGGTGCGGAGCCGGTCGAGCTCACGGCGGTGATCGGCGAGGGCACTCTTTTGCAGCAAACTGGCGGCCCCGACGTGCTGCGCGCGCAGTTGACACATCTGGCCGAGCTGATCGACGAGCTCGACACCGTCGAGGTGCGGGTCATCCCGTTCACCGCCACCGCGGGCGCGGTGCTCGGTGGGTCGAGTTTCCACCTGATCGACTTCGCAGGCGAGCAGCTGCCGACCTTCGGCTGGGCGGAAAGCGCCGTCTTCGGCGGCGCGGTCGACGACCCGGAACTGGTCCGCGATCTGAGCTTTGCTTACGTTCGCGCACAAGAGCAATCGCTGGACCGTGTCGCGTCATCGACCCTGATCAGACGGTATGCCGGAGTGTAAAATCCTGCCCATGGCCACCACCGTTACTCCCCGGTCGGTTTCTACCGACTGGTTCCGGTCGACTCGATCGAACAACGGCAACCAATGTGTCGAGGTCCGCTTCGATGGTGACGCGGTGCTCGTCCGTGACAGCAAATACCGCCGCGATCCTGCCAACCATCCCGCCGACGAACCGATCATCACCATCACCGCACGGGAATGGACCGCGTTCCTCGACGCGCTCCACACGCCGGGCCGAACGCCCGGCGCGCTGACCGCGCACACCGCCGCCGACGGCCACACCGTGCTCCGGCACGGCGGCACGGTCCTCAGCTACACCCCGCAGGAGTGGGACGCATTCCTGCTCGGCGCGCGCGATGGCGAGTTCGATCGCATCGCACTCACCGTCTGAACGACGCTCTGATTTTCCTGGACAACTGACCGCTCCCCCCCGGCCGTTCGCGGCCGGGGGCCGACTTTCGTTCATCGTCGGCATACTGGAGGTCGTGACCTCCGAGCTGAGCAGTCCCTCCGGTATCGATCTGTCCTATCTCGACCAGGGCGTGCGGGTGCAGGATGACCTGTTCGCGCATGTCAACGGCAAATGGCTGGCCGACCACGAGATACCAGCCGATCGCGCGGTGGACGGTGCGCTGCGCACGCTGTACGACCAGGCCGAGCGCGACGTGCAGGTAATAATCCAGAACGCGGCCGCCCAGGCGGCCGAGCCGGGCAGCGATGCCCGCAAGATCGGCGATCTGTTCACCAGTTTCATGGACACCGAGACCGTGGCCGCCGCCGGGCTCGCGCCGATCTCGGCAGAGCTCGCCGCCATCTACGCGATCACCGACCGCACCGCGTTCGCGGCTTTGCTCGGCAGACTGCAGCGCACCGGTGTCAGCGGCGCCATCGGCTTCTACGTCGACACCGACGACAAGAACTCCACCCGCTACCTGGTGCATGCCTCCCAGTCCGGCATCGGGCTGCCCGACGAGTCGTACTACCGCCAGGACGAATCCGCTGAGATCCGTGCCGAATATGTTGCCCACATCGGCCGGATGTTCGCGCTGACCGCAGCGGATCCCCGGATCGCCGCGCTGCTCCCGCCGGATCTGGACACGGTCGGGCAGCGGGTGTTCGAGCTGGAGCGCAAGCTCGCGGCCGGGCACTGGGACGTGGTACGCCGCCGCGACGCCGAACGCAGCTACAACCCGACCACCTTCGACGCGTTGGTCGCCGACTACCCCGAATTCGATTGGGCAGCGTGGACTTCGGCGCTCGCCGAGGGCGTCGACCGTGCCGGCCCTGACCTGTTCGCCGAAGTTATTGTTCGCCAGCCGGATTACCTGAGCACGTTCAACGAAGTGTGGTCCGCGGAATCGCTGGCCGACTGGCAGGCATGGGCGGCTTGGCGGCTGATCCGTTCGCGCGCACCGTATCTCACCGATGCTCTGATCGAGGAGAACTTCGCGTTCGCGGGCCGCACGCTGACCGGCGCCCAGGAAAATCGGGAGCGCTGGAAGCGCGGCGTCACGCTGGTGCAGGATCTGCTCGGCGAGGCGGTCGGCAAACTGTATGTCGCCGAACACTTTCCGCCGCAGGCCAAGGCCAGGATGGTGGAATTGGTCGCCAACCTGCAGGAGGCCTACCGCCGCAATATCGCCCAGCTGGACTGGATGGGCGCCGACACCAGGGCGGCCGCGCTTGCCAAGCTGGAGAAGTTCACCCCGAAGATCGGCTACCCGGACAAGTGGCGCGACTACTCGGACGTGATCATCGATCCGTCCGACCTGGTCGGCAATTACCGCAACGGCTATGCCGCCGATCATGATCGCGACCTGAACAAGCTCGGCGGCCCGGTCGATCACGACGAATGGTTCATGACGCCGCAGACCGTGAACGCCTACTACAACCCCGGCATGAACGAAATCGTCTTCCCCGCCGCGATTCTGCAGCCGCCGATGTTCGACATGAATGCCGACGACGCCGCCAACTACGGCGGGATCGGCGCGGTGATCGGCCACGAGATCGGCCACGGCTTCGACGACCAGGGCGCCAAGTACGACGGCGACGGCAACATGGTCGACTGGTGGACCGACGACGACCGCACCGAATTCGGCAAGCGGACAAAGGCATTGATCGACCAGTACAACGTGCTCTCGCCGAAGGAACTGCCCGACGAGCACACCGTCAACGGCGAATTCACCATCGGTGAGAACATCGGCGACCTCGGCGGCCTATCCATCGCGCTACAGGCCTACAAGATCTCCCTCGACGGCGCCGAGGCACCGGAGCTCGATGGCCTCACCGGTCTGCAGCGGGTCTTCTACGGCTGGGCTCAGGTGTGGCGCACCAAGGCCCGCAATGAGGAGGCCATCCGCCGCCTCGCCGTCGACCCGCACTCGCCGCCCGAATTCCGGTGCAACGCGGTCGTCCGCAACATCGACAGCTTCCACGAGGCGTTCGACGTCACCCCGGGCGACGCGTTGTATCTGGACCCGGCAGAGCGCGTCAAGATCTGGTGACCTGACCCCCGGCAGCAGTAAACTCGCAGCATGAGTGCACTGCGGGCCTGACGCGCAGCGGATCAGTCGCACTGGTGCGGATCAGAAAAGGCGGTCAGTGCAGGCGCTGCTCGGTCTGGGCGTCGAAGAAGAAGACGTCGTCGAGTTTGGGGCGCAGGCGCAGCTGATCGCCGAGGGTCACCTGGAAGCGGCGGTCGACGCGGGCAACTACCTTGCCGGAGCGGCTGTTCCAGTCCGCGGCGATGCCGTGGCTGTAGACGAAGGACTCCGCGCCCAGTTCTTCTAGCAGTTCGGCGGCCACCGTGAGGCCACTGTCTTCGGTGGTCACCTCCCACGATTCCGGCCGAATGCCGACGATCACCCGGTCGTCCGCTTTTACGGTGCGTGGCAAGGGAATTCGCAGGTCGTCGAGCACCGCTTCGCCGTCGCGCACCGGCGCCTCGAGCAGGTTCATGCCCGGCGAGCCGATGAAACCGGCGACGAAGGTGTTCACCGGGTTGTCGTAAAGCTCACGGGGCGCGGCGATCTGCTGCAACTTGCCGTCGAGGAGCACCGCGACCCGGTCGCCCATGGTCATCGCCTCCACCTGATCGTGGGTGACGTACACCGTGGTGGTGCCGAGCCGCTTCTGCAGCGCGGCGATCTGCGACCGGGTGCTCACGCGCAGTTTCGCGTCCAGGTTGGACAGCGGCTCGTCCATGCAGAACACCTGCGGCCTGCGCACGATCGCCCGGCCCATCGCGACCCGTTGCCGTTGTCCGCCAGATAGTTTCGCTGGTTTGCGATCGAGCAGCTGCTCGAGTTCGAGCATCTTCGCCGCCTCCTGCACCCGGACCAGGGTGTCGGCCTTGCTGATGCCGGCGTTGCGTAGCGCGAAGCCCATGTTCTCCGCGACGGTCATGTTCGGGTACAGCGCGTAGCTCTGGAACACCATCGCCACGTCGCGGGCCCGCGGCGGCAGACCGGTGACGTCCTTGCCGCCGATCAGGATTCGACCGGCCTCCACCGATTCCAGCCCGGCCAGCATGCGCAGGCTGGTCGACTTGCCGCAACCCGATGGCCCGACGAGAACGATGAATTCCCCGTCGGCGATGTCGATTTCCAGGCTGTCGACGGCCGGTGTCGGCGCACCGGGATACAGGTGTGTCACCCCGTCGAACTGCACTGTGGCCATGGGCGTCGATCTCCTCGTGTGAACTCACGGTGGCGGCCACACAGCGCGGCCGCCACCGGGGTGCGGGTGTTACTTGGGCAGCTTCGGGGTGATCTGGCGGTCGATGATCGCCTGCAGCTGACTGGTGACATTGGCGTAAACCGTTGCCGGGTCGGCGTTCTGCAGCCCGATCTGCTCCAGCCCGGTGCCGATGATCTGGTCACCGCCCGGCACGAACACCCGGGCGTAGTCCTGCGACTTGGTCAGCGGCAGCTGGTCGATGGCGACCTTCGCGTTCGGGTTCTTCGCCAGGAAGTCCTGCTCGCTCGGATCGGCGACGGCCGACTTGCGCACCGGCATGTACCCGGTGGCCTGGGAGAAGTACGCCGTGTTGGTGGCGTTGGTGATGAACTCGATGAACTTGAGCGCGTTCACCTTCCGCTGATCGGAGATCTTCGCCGGGATCGCTAGACCGGCGCCGCCGGTGGTGACGCCGGGCCCGTTCGGGTGCGGCAGGTTCGCGGTGCCGAATTGCAGCTTGCCTTCCGCGTTCTGCTTGATGCCCTTGAGGTCGCCGGTGGAGGCGATGGTCGAGGCGATCACGCCGGTGCCGAAGTCGACGGCGATCTGCGGCTTGATGCCCGCGTACTTCTTGGTGTGGATCATGTCCCGGAAGAACTGACCCGCCGTGATGGAGCCGGGATCGGTGAACTTCAGCTTCCACTGATCTGAGTAGGCGCCGCCGAAGGTCCAGTTCGGGCCCTGGAAGGTCCAAGCAAGGTAGTTCTTCGCATCGCCCCAGCCGTGCGCGAGCTTGCCGTCGCCGACCACGGCCTGGATCTTCGGGCCCCACTCGTCGAACTCCGGCCAGCTGTTCGGACCACGGTCCGGCAGACCGGCTTTCGCCCAGACGTCCTTGTTGTAGTAGAACAGCGGTGTCGAGCGGGAGTACGGCAGCGCGTAGTGCTTGCCGTTGAACAGGTAGTCGGCGGCCAGCGAGTCGACGTAGTCGTCCAGCTTCACGCCCGCGTCGCCGAAGTGTCCGTCCAGCGGCTCGATGGTGCCGTTGAGCGCGTAGTTGAACCACCAGACATCGGACAGCACAACGACATCGGGCAGTTCGCCGCCGGTGAGGGCCGCGTTGAACTTCTGCGCCACCTCTTCGTAATTGCGGCCCGCGTCGATCAGGTTGACCTTCAGGTCGGGAAACTTCTCTTGGAAGCGCTTGATCAGCTCGGCTTCCTGATCCTTCGAGCTGCCGGGGTGGTTGGACCAGAAGTTGATGGTGTTGGAATCGCCGGACTGCTTGGCGCCACCGCCGCTGCCCGCGCACGCGGTCAGCGCCGCGCCCGCGGCGACGGCGCCGGCCAGCCCGATGAATCCGCGCCGGGACAGCGCTGGGAACTGAGAAGTGGACACGTGATTTTCTCCTGTATCTAACCTTTGACCGCACCAGAGGTGAGGCCTTTGATCATGTGGCGTTGCAGCAGCAGGAACACCAGGAGAATCGGCAGCATGGTCAGCAGCGTGCCCGCCATCACCGGCCCCCAGTTGGTGACGCTCGGATTCTCGGTGTTCTGCAAGAGGGTCAGGCCGACCGGCAGCGTGGCCACCTCGGGCCCGTCGGCCATCAGAAACGGCCAGAGGTATTCGTTCCACTCGTTGACCAGCGTGACGACCGCGAAGGCGACCATGGTCGGCCCCGACATCGGCAGCACCACCTTGACCAGCAGCCGCCACCAGTTCGCGCCGTCCATCCTGGCGGCCTCGATGACCTCCGACGGCAGCGAGAGGAAGTGGTTGCGCATCAGGAAGGTGCCGAAGGCGACGCCACAGAGCGGAACGATGATGCCCACCAGTGTGTTTCGCCAGCCGAGCTGGGCGACCAGCGCATAGTTGGAAATCACGGTGATCTGGTTGGGCACCATCAGCGCCGCGATGATCACCAGGAACACCACCGACTTGCCGGGGAACCGCAGGAACACCAGCCCATACGCGCTCAGGACGCCGAGCACGAACTTCACCGCGGAGATGATCGCCGTGACGATCACCGAATTGCGGAAGAAGGTCCAGAACGGCAGCTTGGTCGTGGCGTCCTGATAGTTCTCCGGATGGAAGCTGTGCGGCCAGTACACCGCGGGCTGCACGTAGATGTCCGGACGGTCCTTGACCGAGGTGATGATGATCCAGAACAGCGGAACGCCGACGATGATCAGCACGCACACCATGGCGGCGTAGCCGAGCAGCATCACCCCGCGCTGGCGCCGCCGGTAGGTATTCATTTCAGCGCCTGCGCTTTTCACTGCTCATTCCGATCCATGACGCGAACCTGCACCAGCGTGACCACCAACAGCACCACGAACATGATGGTGGCCACCGTCGCGCCGTACCCGGCGCGGAAGTTACGGAAGGTCTCCTCGTACACCTGGTAGACCATCGTGGTGGTGCCGGTGCCGAGCGGCCCGCCGCGGGTCATCACGTTGATGATGTCGAAGACCTGCAACGAATTCAGCAGCACCGTGATCGAGAGAAAGAACGTGGTCGGGCGCAGCTGCGGCAGCAACACCTTGGTGAAGGTGGTCCACCGGCTCGCGCCGTCCATCTCGGCCGCCTCCATCAGCTCGGCCCGAACCCCTTGCAGCGCGGCCAGATAGATGACGAAGCTGTAGCCAAGGTTCTTCCAGATGTAGGTCACCGTCACCATGAACAGTGCCCAGTGCGGGTTCTGGTAGAAGTCCGGGACGTTGTCCACGCCGAGGCGGCCGAGCACATCCTGCACCAGGCCAAAGCTCGGATCGAAGATGAACTGGAAGGCCACACCGATGGCGGCGCCGGAGATGACGAACGGCGCGAAGATCGCCGAGCGGACCACGTTGCGGCCGAACAGCTTCCGGTCCAGCAGCATGGCAAGCGCGAGGCCGAGCACCATGCTGCCGACCACTGCGGCCAGCGTGAAAACGACTGTGTTGGTAACGATGTCCCAGGAATCCGACCGGCCCCACCACTCGGTGTAGTTGTCCACCCCGATGTAGGTGGCCACTGGGTCGGAGATGTTCCAGTCGGTGAACGAGAGCCGGATGTTGTCGATCAACGGCCGATAGACGAACAGCGTCAGCAGCGCGAGATTCGGTACCACCAATACCAAGAACAGGGCGTAATCCTGCCAGGGCCGGTTCCGCAAACCGCGCCCGCGCGGTTGGGGTAGTACTCGTTCCGGCTTCGCTCGCACGTCGCGCACTCTACGGACTGGGGCAAACAACCGGTTAACGCTATCCGTAGGGACGCTGAACTTCTCGAGCACGGGGCTAGTGAATCAAGAAGCCGAACATCACGATCAGCGAATTGCTTAATTGATCGTAATGTTCGGCTCGATGACGTGTCTTCGGTTGTGCTGGCTAGCTAGTCGTTCCAGTCTCCGGCCAGGCCGTCGCTGGTGCCGATCGAGCCGCCCTTGGTGTTCACGATGACCACCGGGTCGCCCTTGCGGGAGTTCTCCATGAACCACTTGGCGTTCTCGGTGCTCACGTTGAGGCAGCCGTGGCTGGAGTTGGAGTTGCCCTGCTGGCCGACCGACCACGGGGCGGCGTGCACGAAGATGCCGCTGTTGGAGATGCGGGTCGCGTACTCGACCTCGAGCTTGTAGCCCTCGGGGTCGGTGGTCGGCACACCGTAGGTGGACGAATCCATGATCATCTTGCGCAGCTGCTCGCCGACCACGTAGGTGCCGTTCGGCGTCTCGTGCTTGGTCTTGCCCATCGAGGTCGGCATCGTCTTCACCTCTTCACCGTTGCGGGTGATGGTGATCATGTGCGTGTTGTCGTCGGCCGTGCTGACGAACGCGTCGCCGATCTTGAAGGCGCTGTGCGTGCCGCCCGCCTCGACCGTCACGTCGGTGTTGTCCGGCCAGAACTCGTTCGGCCGCCAGCGCACCTGCTTGTCGCCGCGCCAGTAGAAGTGGCCTGGCGCGTCCTTCGACGAGGTGACCTTGATGAACTTCTCGGCGGCGCCGTGATCGGGCACCGGGTCCTTGAAGTTGATGATGATCGGCTGCGCGACCCCGACGACCTCGCCGTCGGCGATGTTGATCGACGGCGGCGCGAAGTTCGGCTGCTGCGGCGCCGGGTCCGTCGCGGAACCGGCGGAACCGGAGCCGAACGGGAACGGGTCGGCGCCCGCGGGTGCGACGAGCAGGACGCCCGCCGCCGCGATCGTCGCGGACAACAGGGCGCCGGCCCGCAGCCTGCGGGTTAGCTGTGCTCTCCTGCGGTGGGCAGGTAGCGACCCGGTGTGCGAAGCGACATGCATAGGTTTCTCGTCCATTCCATCTCTCGCCGCACCCGCGCAGGCGCACGCGTGGCACGAGATCTCTCATCGGCGTGGAGCGGGCAGAGCTCACCCCACGGGTATTGACGGCCCGACCCGACCTCCTTCCTACCGTCCGGGTGCGGCTCGAAGCCAGTTGCGTTTCATAATGATTCGTCCATACCGTCCGGTGTGGTAGCCGTCACATAACCCATCGGTGGTCGGTCGCTTCCGCGAAAGCTACCGGTCACGTCGGCGAGTCCGGTGTGGCGATCGATGCCGCAGGTAGGTCGGCCTGCCGGTGTTAACAAACGTCTTCGTGATGTAAATCACTCTCGACGTCGAACAGAATCGGGCGATGCGGACCGGTTGCTATGTTGTGCGGCACCGACATTGGCGCACGGCCGTTCGCATACCGAGGGGCAAGTCGCAGCCGTACTCGGCACACGATGGTAGCCAACGCGATTCGCAGTTCGTAGTCCGCGAGCGCGGCCCCGACGCAGCGCCGATGCCCGCCGCCGAACGGCGCGAACTCGAACGGCCCGTACTTGCGCTCGAGGAATCGCTCCGGCTGAAATCGCGCCGCGTCGGACCACACCTGCGGATCCGAGTGCAGCAACGGCACCGCGACTCCCATCGTGTCCCCGGCCGCCAAGGCCACCCCGCGCAGCGTGCACGGCGCGGTCAGCCTGCGCACCACGATGGGCACCGCCGGGTGCAGACGCAGCGTCTCCTGGCACACCGCGTCCAGATACGGCAGTCCGGCCAGTTCGACCGGGCTCGCGCCGGGTCCGGCCGCGCGCAACTCCGCGCGCAGCCGGGCCAGGGTGGCCGGCTCGCGGTGCAGGTGGAACAGCGCCCAGACCAGGGTGGTCGCGGTGGTCTCGTGCCCGGCGACAAGCAGCGTGCGCAGTTGCTCGCACAGGTCGTCGCCGGTGAGCGCGGTGCCATCGTCGTAGCGCGTGCTCAGCAACATGCCGAGGATGTCGGTGGCCGGGCGCCCGGTGACCGTCCGCCGGTGCGCGATGTCGTCGCGGATCAACCGATCCAGCCGCTCGCGGGCCGCGACGAACCGATCCCACGGCGCCTGCCCGAACAGCCCGTGCCGCAGCAGTGGCACCAGCATCAGCGGCCCGGAGAACGCGGTGAGGAATTCGCTTACCGCCCTGGTGTATTCGGCCCGGCGCTGGTGACTGTCCACGCCGAACACCGCCTCCAGGATCACCCGCAGCGTGATCGCCCGCGACGCGGCCCGCGCATCGATCCGTGCGCCGGGCCGCCACTGCTGGCCGGTGTCTCCTGCTATCTCCTGGAGCACCGAATCCCGGATGATCTCCCCGTACGCCCGGATCCGCGCACCATGGAAGGCCGGTGCCAGCAGCGCCCGATCGCGACGATGCCGCTCACCCGAGGCGAGGATCAGCGACGCCGTGCCGACCAGCGGCTCGATCGGATTCGGCCGCGGCGGTTCGAGCGCGTCGGCCGGCGCGCGGAACAGTTCGCGCGCGCCCGCGGCCGTGCCGGTGAACAGACCTGACCCGAAGCCGGGAAAGCGCACGAGGAACGGATCGCCCTCGCGCGCCCGGCGCCAGCGAAAGTACCGCTCGAAGTCGAGGCCGGCGGCCAGCGCGTGCAGCACGATCAGCCGCGGTGCCCGCGGCGCATCGGTAGCCGGCTCGGCGGCGCCCACGTCCATATCTATAGGTACGAACTCACCGGTCCGTGGGTTCGACGCGGTCTAGGAATCGGTTTCGTCGACGACGACCGTCGGTTTGGCCCTGCGCACGGTATTGCGCGCGGTCGCCGCCAACCGAGCCAGCCGGGCGTCGCCCAGCGCGGTCACCGCGTTGCCGAGCCGGTTGGTGACGAAGGCGATCGACATGCCGAGCTCCGGATCGGCGTAGGCGCCCGACCCGCCGACACCGTAGTGCCCGAACGCCTTTCGCGGCTGCTGCTTGGACATCAACACCGGCCGGTGGTATCCGAGGGTGAACCGCAGCGGCAACCCGAGCACGTAGTCGCGGCTCTCGGCGGGCTGCACCTGGTTGATGGTCTCGATCGTCTCCGGCCGCAGGAACTGCACGGTCTCGCCGCGTTGCGGCACGTAGACCCGGCCCTCGTTGGCCAGCGCCCCGTACATCCTGGCCAGCGCGCGCGCCGAGAAGACGCCGTTCCAGCCCGGCATCACGGCGTCGTGTACCCGTGGGTCGCGGACCAGTTCGTCGAAGCTCTCCGGCATGCCTGCCTCGGCCAGCCCGCGAATCGGGCGCACCCAGGACAGCACCGACGAGGCGGTGTTCCAGCGAATTCCCGGCGGGCTCAGGTGCGGAAAGATCTTGGCGATCCGATAGCGCTGCGATTCCGGTACCCGGAACCAGAATTCGTCGAGACCGAGCGGCTCGGCGATCTCTCTGCGCACCACGTCGGTGAACGGATCACCGGTGACGCGCTGCACGATCTCGGCGACCAGCCAGCCGAAGGTGATCGCGTGATAGCCCGAGGTGCGGATGCGGCGCGGATCCGGCGGGCTGTCCGCCAGCGCCTGGATCACCGCGTCGTAGTCGAGGATGCCCTCCCGGCCGGGGACGAGGCCACGCACCCGATGCAGCCCGGCCCGGTGTGAGAGCACATCGCGCACGGTGATGTCGTCCTTGCCGTGCGCGGCGAATTCGGGCCAGTAGCGGGCGACCGGCGCGTTGTAGTCGATCAGTCCGCGTTCGGCCAGCCGGTGCACCACGGTGGAGGCGACACCCTTGCCAGTGGAGAAGGTCAGCGCGACGGTGTCACCGTTCCAGCGTCGATCCTTAGCGGCCCAGCCACCCCAGATATCCACAACGGGCTTGCCGTCGAGGTAGACGGCCAGGGCTCCGCCGCCGCGGCTCGACTGGCTGAACATGCCGAAGAATTGGTCGGCCAGGCGGATGAACCGCGGGTCGACCCGCATCTCTTTGGGCGCGGCGAGCTTGCCGTTCGCCGAGTCGGCGGCGTCGAAGCCGCCCGCTGCCATTGCCGAAACCATCAGGTCTCACCTCCTCGGAGCGCTTGCGAGCGCCGGTGCGCGAGGCCGCACCACCGATTGCGGGTGCGTCCCTCAGGGTAGCTGGTGCGCCGGGGTCTGCCAGCGGCCGAAGGGCGTGCTGAGGCAGGTGTCGCCGGTCCGCGAATTCCAGGCGAAAGCCCCGCCACCCAGGCACACCACGGCGTGATCGGCGCTCTGCGCGCCGGCCCGGGACCCGTCCAGCGCGACCGACACCGCGACGATCGGCACTCCGGGACTGGCCGAAACCTCACCGCTGTCAATGGAACTCGAGGCGATCGCGTCCTGGCCGATCCCGATCGCGATCGGCATCCCGCCTGCACCGCTGCTTGCGCCGACGCCACCGCGGACGCCGACGCCGACCGCCGTGGCTCCTGCGGTGGCGTTCGCGTAGCCGACACCGTCGATGCCAAGGGATTTCGCCTGTCCGAGCAGGTCGGTGGCGGCACGACAGGCCGTTCGCCCCTCGATGACTGTGATGTCCGTCCCGTTTTCCGAAGTGCAATGCACATCGGTAGCTGAGGCCAGCCCCGGTACTCCGAGAGAGGTGACCACCGCGGCGGCCGAGCAGACGATCACGCTGATCAGCTTCACCGGCACCTCCTCTCCAACTCTGAAAACCCACTGTACTCAGATCGGTTGCTGGAACCTCGATTCCACGGTCGAGTCGACGTGTGCGCGTTCCATGGTGTATGCATGGCGTGTATTTCAAGCACAGCTTTATTTTGTTTACTTCGGATTCTTACGGGGGCGTGAGTTCGGAGCGTGACAGCTCGGGAGGACTGTTTCGTGTCTGGTCAACTGACCTGGGGTCGTGTCGCGTTTGCGTCATTCGTCGCGGCGGCCGCGCTGGCACTGGTCGGCTGTAGTTCGACGGTCAGCGGTCACGCGCAGCCCGCGGTGGACAACGGCACCATCAACGCCGTCTCGATCACCAGCACACCGAAGCCGTCCCCTGGCCGGCCGACCACCGGCAAGCCGACGCCGACCAGCAAGGGCGGCAACACCGACTTCCAGGCCAACGAGGGCGATTGCGTCACCCTCGGCGGCACCACCTCGAACGCCACCATCGCGAAGGCGTCCTGTGGTAGCCGCGCGGCCAACTACAAGGTGATCGGCAAGGCGCCGAAGAGCACCCAGTGCGTTGGCGACGCCGACAACTACTACGCCGAGACCCTCAACGGGATCGAGCAGGGCGCGTACTGCCTGGACATCGACTGGGTGGTCGGCGGCTGCATGGACGTCGGCGGGGACGACCCCAAGCGGGTCGACTGCACCGGCGCGTCGCCGGTCAAGGGCGTCAAGGTGGTCAAGCGGGTGGAGGGCGCCGACGACGTTAACGTCTGCGGCAGCGGCACCGGATACGTCTACGAGCAGCGCCACTTCGTCGTCTGCGTCCAGGAGATCTGACACCGTTGCGCCCAGCGTGAACTGCCGGAAAACCCGGCATCGGGCGGCTAAGTTGGGTCGGTGAGCACGACTGATCTCCCCCGGCTGAAATCGGCCACCGGCCGCTGGATTCTGCTGGCCACCATCCTCGGCTCGTCGGTGGCCTCGCTCGACGCCACCGTCGTGAACATCGCGCTGCCGCGCATCGGCGAATCGCTGAACACCGATGTGGCAGGCCTGCAGTGGACGTTGAACGGGTACACGCTGACGCTGGCCTCGTTCATCCTGCTCGGCGGCTCGCTCGGCGACCGCCTCGGCAGGCGCAAGGTGTTCGTCTGGGGCACCATCGGTTTCGCGGTGGCCTCGGTGCTGTGTGGCGCCGCGATGAACATCGAGATGCTGGTGTTCGCACGCATCCTGCAGGGCGTCGCGGGTGCCATGCTGACGCCGGGCAGCCTCGCGCTGATCTCCTCCTCCATCGATCGGCGTGATCAAGGCGCGGCGATCGGCCTGTGGTCTGGCTTCGGCGGGGTGGCGGGCGCGTTCGGGCCGTTCCTCGGCGGTTGGCTGATCGAGCTGGCAGGCTGGCGCTCCATCTTCTTCATCAATGTTCCGCTCACCCTCGTTGTGGTGCTCGTCGCGCTGAAACACGTGCCGGAGAGCCATGATCCGAATGCCAAAGCGCGGCTGGACGTGCCGGGCGCGGTGGTGGTCGCGCTCGCGCTCGGCGCGCTGACCTTCGGCCTGATCGAGACCATGCCGCTGCTGATCGTGGCGGGCGTACTGCTGCTCACCGCGTTCGTGGTGATCGAGATGCGCAGCGATCATCCGCTGGTTCCGCCGGTGCTGTTCGCCTCCCGGGTATTCACCGCCGCAAACCTGGTCACCCTGGCGGTCTATGCCGCGCTCGGCGGCGTCTTCTTCCTGCTGATCCTGGAATTGCAGCTGGTGGCGGGATATTCGCCGCTGATGTCGGGCGTGGCGACGGTCCCGATCACGCTCATCATGCTGGTGCTTTCGGCGCCCGCCGGACGCTGGGCGCAGCAGCACGGCCCGCGCATTCCGATGACGATCGGCCCGCTGCTCGCCGCGGGCGGTCTGCTGTTGCTGCTGCGGATCGGGCCGGACACCGCGTATTTCACCGATGTGCTGCCCGGCGTGCTGGTCTTCGGCTTCGGCCTGGCGGCGCTGGTTGCCCCGCTGACCGGGGCCGTGCTCGGCGCGGTGCCGTCCAGCGAGGCGGGCATCGCCTCCGGGGTGAACAACGCCGTCGCGCGGACCGCGCAACTACTCGCCGTCGCCGCGCTGCCCGGCCTGGCCGGAATCTCCGGGGCCCTCGGCGATCCGGTCGCCTTCAACCACGGCTTCGGTACCGCCATGTGGATCTGTGCCGGCCTGCTGCTCGCCGGTGCGGTACTCGCGGCCGCGCTGCTCCGGCCGGCCCGCCGCCCCGCCACCTTGGACAGCGTCGACTGCATGCCGCAGTGCGCGGTGTCCGGACCTGCGATCGCACCGGTCCAGACCGAGAAGTCAGCGCAATAACGAGAAGTGGGCGGGCGCAACCGGTTCAGTCAACCGGGGCGCCCGCGCAGTCCCGCCTCTCCGGGTATTCAGGCCAGATCTAGGTGCGCGACTGTGGCGTCGGCGGCCGACGGTGCCGGGGGGTGGATGGGTAAGCCCGTACCCGGGGAGTTACCCATGTACTCCCCGGGATCAGTCGTCTCAGATGGGCAAATAACCTGCGCCAACGCCGCCACGGGCGTTGATGTCGTCCATGATCGTGCTCATGTTGGTGCCGACCTCGGGGCCGAAGCAGGCCATGGCGAGGTAGGCGTTCACCATGCCGACGAGGGTGGAGCCGATGACCACCGGCGCGCCGGAATCGCCTTCCACCACGCACATCTGGCTCCAGGTCTCCATGTTCGACCCGAAGACGTCACCCCAGCTGATGCCGCAGGTGTTGCCGGTGGTGCGGCCTTCCTTGCACACGATGTTCGGGAACGCCGCGGGTGCGCCGAGCCCGGTGATGGTGACATTGCCGACCCGGTTCACCGGGACGACCTTGCCCGGCTCGAACTGGATAACGGCGTAGTCCAGATCATGGTTGGAGTAGACGAACCGGCCGATCACGCCGGCGCCGCGGTTGCTCTCGGCGAATACCTCGGCACCGGGATCGCCGCAGTGGCCTGCCGTCAGGCCGACGAGCCTGCCCGCGTTGTCGTGGCCGACGGTGGTGACGGTGCATTCGAATTGGTTATCGATGATGATGCCGGAACCTCCGCCCACGACCGGCGGCCCGGGCTCGGCCTGAGCGGCCCCCGCGCCCGTCCCGAGTAGCGCCGCACCGAGGGCTACGGCGAAGGCGGCGTTTGCCACCTTGGCGAGTTTGCTGAACATGTCCCTCCAGACGTCGGAAGTCCGCACGATATCAATCTGTCGCACCCATCGTGTCAGTATTCGAGCCCGGGCGCGTCTTCTACTACGGGGTGTCCCGCCACGGGCGAGCCTTAACCCCATTTTTAGACATAAGCACATTATGTCTCTTATTTGTAATAATAGCGACAGGCTATGAAAAGGAAGGATAGCCGCTTGGAGTTTGTACTCGAACAGTAGTACAGCCCGTTCTGTTCGGTTCCGGAAACAAATGCGATTTTGAATGAACTCTATCCGAATAAATTAGTGTGATGATCATGTCTGGGCGGCAGATTCGCCTGGTTGACCTGTAACTTGTTCCAGAAGAACCACCCACTTTTTTGGGCGCTGACCCAATGCTGGTGGCCTGCGCCATAGCGTTTAGACCACAGTGACCGAGGTCTATGACTGCAATCACAGGAGGGTGGTGTGTTCTGGCTTACTACGTAGTAAGGTGCGTCAAGCAAACAAGTCGTCGGGGCAGCCAACCGGCGTCGAGAGGGGTTAGCCAGTGCAGTCGACCAAGAGTCCTCCAACAGGATCACGGATGAGTGATGCGGTCGATTGGACCAAGGGTTACTGGACGGACCATCCGAAGGCTTCGCTGGAGACCTTCGGTCGCCAGATCACCATGGGGATCGCCGCGGTCGCCGAGTTGTTCATCGCCATCTTCCGCCGCCGTTTCCCGTTCAACGAGTTCGTCCGCCAGTGCGCGTTCATGGCCAGTGTCTCGGCCGCGCCCACGCTGTTGGTCGCCATCCCGATCGGCGTCATCGTCTCCATCCAGGTCGGCTCGATCGCAGGCCAGGTGGGTGCCACCTCGTTCATCGGCGCGGCAAACGGCCTCGGCATCATTCAGCAGGGCGCTCCCCTCGTCACCTCGCTGATGATCGCGGGCGCCGTCGGCTCGGCGGTGTGCGCCGACCTCGGCTCGCGCACCATCCGGGAAGAGATCGACGCCATGAAGGTGATGGGCGTCGATCCGATGCGCAGGCTGGTCGCCCCCCGGCTCGGCGCGGCGATGCTGGTGAGTGTGCTGCTCTGTGGCTTCGTCGTTTTTGTCGGATTCTTGACCGGTTACATCTTCAACATTTTCGCGCAGAACGGAACGCCGGGTTCCTACATCGGCACGTTCTCGTCGTTCGCGGTTACTACCGATCTCTTTGTCGCGCTTGTCAAATCGTTGATTTTCGGACTACTCGCCGCAATCATCGCGTGCGACAACGGATTGAACGCGCGCGGTGGCCCCGGCGGCGTGGCCAACGCGGTGAATTCCGCGGTGGTGAGTTCCGCCATCATGCTGTTCGGCGTGAATCTCGTCATCACGCAGGTGTACAACGCACTGTTCCCGTCACAGGTGGTCTGAGTGTCGTCGACATATGTTCCCCCGCTGCTGCGGCCGTTCCAGCAGCTTCGCAAGTCCGCGAACGCGCCGGTCGATCTGCTCGCCAAACTGGGCCATCAGGTGTTCTTCCTGCTGCGCTCGATCGGCTCGATCCCGTTGGCGCTCAAGCACTATCCCAAGGAAGTGTGGCGGCTACTCTCCGATGTCTCCTGGGGCAACGGGAATCTGGTCGTCGGCGGCGGCACCATCGGCGTCGTGGTCATCCTCAGCGCGTTCGGCGGCATGACCGTCGGCATTCAGGGTTACAACTCGCTGAACCTGTTGGGCCTGAGCCCGATCACCGGCGCCATCTCCGCCTTCGCCACCACGCGTGAGCTCGGGCCGCTGCTCGCCACCATCGCCTTCGCCGCGCAGGCGGGCTGCCGGTTCACCGCGCAACTCGGCGCCATGCGCATCTCGGAGGAGATCGACGCGCTGGAGTCCATCGCGATCCGGCCGCTGCCCTACCTGATCAGCACCAGGATGTTCGCGGCGATGGTCGCCATCATCCCGCTGTACTGCCTCGGCCTGGCCATGGCCTACCTCTCCTGCTCGCTGACCGTGCAGCTGATCGGCGGCACCGCCAGCGGCACCTACCAGCACTACTTCTACCAATTCCTGGTGCCGACGGACGTGATCTACTCGCTGGTCAAGGCGATCCTGTTCGTCGCGATCACCACGTTCATCCAGTGCTACTACGGCTTCTTCGCCTCCGGCGGACCGGAAGGCGTCGGCGTCGCGGCCGGCCGGGCGATCAAGGTGTGCATCATCGCGGTCGTCTTCGCGAACCTGTTCATGACTTTGGCGATCTGGGGCATCAACCCCGGCATCAGGATCTCGGGGTAGCACCAGATGATCATCGATCCAAGTGGGCGTGGTCCCACAATGCGTCAGCTGCTTGTCGCGGGACTGGCAGGCTTGATCGTGCTCGCGCTGGTGCTCGGCTTCCTGACGCTGCGCTACCAGGGGTACTTCATCGACAAGGTGAACGTCACGGCGAACCTCACCACCACCGGTGACGGGTTGCCCTCGCAGGCCGACGTCAAGTTCCGCGGCGTGCTGGTCGGCGCGGTCAAGCAGGTCGAGGTCGCGGCCAAGGGCGAGCTGCAGAAGGTGCAGATCGAGGTGAAGCCGGAGTTCGCCAAGGGCGTGCCCGCCAACGTCACCGCCCGGGTGGTGCCGAGCAACCTGTTCGCCGTCACCTCGGTCGAGCTGGTCTTCAACGGACCGGCGGACCAGTACCTGCACGAGGGCTCGATCATCGAGGAAGACCGCAGCAAGGGCACGCTCGCGCTGCAGGACACGCTCACCACGGTGCGCAACATCCTCGACCGGATCGACCCGGTGCAGTTCGGCCGGGTACTCGGCACGCTGTCCCAGGCGCTCGACGGCAGCGGCCGGATGCCGGGCTCGACCGTCGAGCGGTTCGACCACTGGCTGCAATCGGTCGACGACGCGATCCCGAACCTCGGCGTGATGCTCGGCGACTTCTCCAGCTCGTTCCACGCGCTGAACGAGTCCTCGCCGGAACTGCTCGACGTGCTCGGCACCTCGGTGCAGACCGCGCGGACCATCGCCGATCGGCGCAGCGAGCTTGTCTCGCTGATCACCGGGACGAGCAGCACGATCGACACCGTGAACGATCTGTTCGCCCGCAACGGCGACGTCGGCAAGCAGGTGACCGCGGGCACCAGCGACATGTTCGGCGCGTTGGCCGCGGATCCCAACGCGATCACCCAGACGATCCTGAACCTCAGCGAAACGACCCGCAGGATGGACTCCACCTTCACCTGGGGCCCGCAGCATCAGCAGCGGTGGGACGCGGGCATCACGCTCACCCCGTACAAGCCGTACACGGTGGCCGACTGCCCGCGCTACGGCGAACTGGCCGGACCGAGCTGTGCCACCGCGCCCGCGGTGAACGAGCTGCCGCCGCTGCCGGACAACCTGAAGCCGAGGGCGCTCGACTCGGCGGCAGGCCTGCCGCCGGTGGTGCCGATGCCAGGACTGCCCGCGATACCCGGCGTCACCATGCCGGACTCGCGGCCCGCCGACGCCGCGGTGCCGAGCGCGCCACGGCCGTTCGCCGGCACCCCGCTCGAGGGTCTGTTCCCGATGCTGCCCGGCCTTGGTCAGCCGCCCGCTCCGGCGCCCGCTCCGGCCCAGGGACCGGTGGCGCCGGCTGCCGCACCGGCAGGCACACCGTCGGCCAGCGAGATCTCCTACCAGGGTGACGCGGCGATCACGGCATTGCTCGGCCGCAAGCCGACCATCGCCGAATATCTGCTGCTGAGCTCGATTTTGAAGGGCGGGACCATGCACGTGGCCGACAACCGGGTAGGCCGATGAGTATTCGTAAACCGCTGATCGGGTTCGGTATTTTCGCGATCGTTTCGATTCTCGTCACGATCGTGGTTTGGAATACGCTGGCGCGCATCGTCAATGGTGATACGAACACGTATTCGGCGACCTTCTCCGATGTGCTCGGCCTGCATGAGGGCGACGATGTCCGAATGGCGGGCGTGCGGGTCGGCAAGATCGACAAGATCGAGCTGAACCGCGACGCCAAGTCGAAAAAGCAAGTGGCCAAGGTGACCTTCGTCGTGCAGCGGGATCAAACGCTCTTCGACGACACCAAAGCCCTTGTCCGCTACCAGAATCTGATCGGCCAGCGGTATGTGGCCTTGGCCCCGGGCAAGTCGTCGAGCCCGGCGCAGCTGAAGAACAACGCGTCGATCCCGCTGGACCGGACCGAGCCGTCGTTCGACGTTTCGGGCCTGCTCAACGGTTTTCAGCCGCTGTTCCAGGCGTTGCAGCCCGAGCAGGTGAACCGCCTCTCCGAGACCTTCATCCAAGCGTTGCAGGGTGACGGAGTCTCGTTGAGCGCGTTCATCGTTCAGGCCGCCCAGCTGGCCACCGACTTCCAGCGCCGCGACGCGATCCTGACCGATGTGATCTCCAACCTCTCCGGCGTGATGGCGGGGTTGGCCAAACGAGGTGATGAATTGGAGACCCTGGTGACGCAGACCCGGGCCTTGATCGGCGGGTTGTACGAGCAGGGCCAGTCGCTGCAGACCTCGACGGTGCAGATCGCCAACGCGACCAGCTCGCTGGTCGACATGGTCGGTCAGATCCAGCCGAAGCTGCAGACCGCGCAGAACTCGACGAGCGCCGCGCTGACCCTGCTGCTTGCCAACGGCGCCAAGCTGGATCAGGCCGCGGTCGACCTGCCCAAGCTGTTGTCGGCCGCGGGCAGGCACACCTCGGAGGGCGGCTACGCCAACGCCTATCTCTGCGGCTTGGACGTCTCGCTCTACGGCGTGCTGTTCCCGCGCGGGCTGTTCTCGCAGATCGGTGGCACTTCGCACTCGGCGGTGTGCCGCCCATGATGACGAAGCTGAAAGCAAGATTCGCCGCCAACCGCTACTTCTGGCTCGGCATTCTCGGCGGCGCGCTCATCGTGGTGCTGCTGCTCGCGTCCGGCCTGGTCAAGCTGATCGGCGTCGGTGAGCAGACGGTCAAGGCCGAGTTCGTGCAGGCCGCAGGGGTCAAGGTCGGCGACCGGGTCAGCGTGGCAGGCGTGACCAGCGGCCGCGTCGACGGCGCGAAGCTCGAGGGCGATCACGTGCTGCTGACGCTGAGCGTCAACAACGGCGTGAAGCTCGGCCCCGATGCGCACGCCTCGATCAAGATGGCCACGCTGCTCGGCGCCAGGTACGTCGACCTCGATCCCGGCGACGGCTCGGGCCTCAAGGGCGGCCGAATCCCGGTGTCCAACACCGCGGTTCCGTACAACCTGGCCGATGTGGTGCAGGAGGGCACGCCGAAGTTCGAGGCACTCGACACCAAGAAACTGTCGGACTCGCTGAACCTGATCAACCAGCAGATGGGCGATTCCCCCCAGCTGATGGCGCAGGCGCTGGACAGCGTCGGCGCCTTGGCCAAGGTGATGGATAGCCGCAAGGGCGAGGTCGACAGCCTGCTGAAGGACCTGAACCGGGTCACCCAGATCCTCGGCGACAACCGCAACAGCGTGCTGCTGGTGATCACCCAGGGTGAGGCCATCGCGAACCGGGTGATGGAACGTCAGGGTCTGCTGCGTCAGCTGCTCGACAACGTCGCGTCGCTGACCAAGCAGCTGCAAGAGATCGGCGCCCAGAACGACAACCAGCTCGGCCCGACCATCGAGCAGCTGAACACGATGTCCGAGGGCTTGCAGAAGAACAAGGACAACCTGGATCGACTGCTGTCGCTGATGCCGCCGACCGTGCGCTACCTGGCGAACTCCTGGGGCGGCAACGGACCGTACGGCAGCGTCGGGCTGCCGTGGATCTTCCCGGACAACTGGCTGTGCTTCGCTCAAGTGATAGAGGGGTGCCAGGGATGACCTTCCTGAAGGCCGTCAAGGTACGGACTATCGTCAAAACGCTCGTGATCAGCGCCGCGGCGTTCGCCGTCGGCAGTTGCTCGCTGGTGCCGAGTTCGGTGAACAACGCGCTCGGCCAAACGATGCAGATCACCGCGGACTTCGAGAACATCGCGGGCATCTACGAGGGCAACCCGATCACCGTGCTCGGCCTCGATGTTGGCAAGGTCGACAAGATCGTGCCGAAGAGCACCTTCATCGAGGTGCACATGTCGATCAACAACGACGTGAAGATCCCGAAAGACGCGATGGCCGCGATCATCTCGCCGTCCATCGTCACCGACCGGCACGTCGAACTCACCCCCGTCTATACCAAGGGCGACACGCTGGCCGACGGCGCGCACCTGCCGCTGGCCAAGACCAAGACGCCGGTCGAACTCGACACGATGATCAAGACCATCGATCAGTTCTCCGCCGCGCTCAAGCCGGAACCGGGCAGCGAGGGCATCGGCCCGCTCTCCGGCCGGGTGCTGTACCCGATGATGAACGGCAACGGCGAGAAGATGCGCGACACGCTCAACGCGCTGTCCGGCGCGCTGAAGGTCGGCGTCGACAACAAGGACGCGGTCTCCAACATCATCGTCAAGCTCAACGAGCTGACCACGATGCTGGCCGACAACGACCAGTCGGTGCGCGACTTCAGCAACCGGATGACCCAGATGACCGGCCTGCTCGCCGATCAGGCGCCCGGCCTGGAGGCGACGTTGAATCAGATCAACGACTTCCTGGCCAACACCAGCAGCACTCTCGCGCAGCATCAGGATCAGCTGGCGGGCAGCCTGGCCGGCTTGACCAACGTCACCCAGCAGTTGCGCGACAATGCCTACGGCCTCACCGAAATCGTCGATGTGGCGCCGATGGTCTTCCAGAACGTCAACAACATCATGAACCGCGAGCACGGCTACGTCCGGCTGAGCGCGCTCATCGGCACCACGCTGAGCGGCGAACTGGTGAGCCTGTTCTGCGAGCGCATCCAGATGAAGGCAGACGGTTGCCGCACCGGAAACATGCACGACTTCGGACCCGACTACGGTCTCACCGCAGCGCTGCTCGGACTGACGAAATGACGTACCGAATGACGATCAAGGCACGCCGCGCGCTGGTGGCCGTCGCGGCGGTGGCGGGCGTCGGGATCACCTCCGGCTGCGGTCTCACGGTGGAGAAACTTCCGCTGCCCAAGCCCGGTGTTTCCGGCGAAACCTACACCGTGCACGCGGTTTTCGAGAACGCGCTGAACCTGCCGGACCAGGCGAAGGTGAAGATCGGCGGTTCCGATGTCGGGGTGGTCTCCAACATCAAGACCAAGAACTTCCAGGCCGTTGTCGACCTGACCATCCGCAAGGACATCGAGCTGCCCAAGGACAGCACCGCGGAGTTGCGCCAGGCCACGCCGCTCGGTGACGTGTTCGTCGCGGTGTCCAAGGCCAAGGCCGGGTCGGGCACCGAAATGCTGCACAACGGCGACACTCTCGGCTTGGACAAGACCTCGGCGGGCGCGACAGTAGAGCAGCTGCTGATCTCGATCTCGCTGCTGTTCAACGGCGGTGGTGTCGCCAGCCTCAGCAAGCTGACCTCGGAGCTGGACTCCATCGTCGGTGGTCGTGGCGGTCAGCTGTCCCACCTGATCACCGAAATGACCGGTGTGGTCGGCAGTTTGAACGACAACAGCGCGAAGGTCGACGGCGTGCTCAACGAGTTCAGCGCGCTGGCCAACACCATCGAGGCCCGCCGCGGTGAGCTCGGCCAGGTGGCCGACACGCTGCCGCAGATGATCGGCGCCATCGCCGAAAACAACCGGGCCATCGGCGATCTGCTGACCAAGGTGTCCACCACCAGCGCCGCGCTCGGTGACTACGCCGACACCTCCGGCCAGCAGCTGGGCAGCCTGCTCGACAACACCCACAAGTTGATGGACGCGTTGGCCAATACCGGCGACAACCTCGGCATCCTGCTCGATCGGTTCCGGGAGATCCGGCCCAAGGTGGACAACACCTTCCGCGGCGGCAGCTTCGCCATCTACGCCACCGCGACCAACCTCGACCTCAGCGCGCTGACCGATCCGCAGCACGGCGGATTCCAGGACCTGCGTGACATCCAGGATCTCGCGGGCAGCTTGATCCAGGTGCTGCAGATCGTGCAGAACCGAGTGCAGGGGGGCCACCGATGATGGCGAAACTGATGCAGCACAAGCTGGTGCTGTCCAGCATCGGCCTGGTGCTGGTGTTCCTGATCGGTGCCACCTACTTGATGATCAGCGTCATGCGGGTGAACCCGTTGAAGTCCAGTTACACCGTCACGGTGAACCTGGACCGCTCGGGCGGGCTGCAGCCGGGCAACGATGTGACCCTGCGCGGCTACCGGGTCGGCAAGGTGACCTCGATCAAGCTGACCGATCGCGGGCAAGCCATCGCCGCGGCGGCCGAAATCGAAAGCAAGTACAAGATCCCGGTCGACACCGAGATCTCGGTGCAGGCCCTCTCCGGCGCGGGCGAGCAGTACATCGACTTCCGCCCGGCCACCGAGCGGGCGCCGTTTCTCGGCGACGGCGCGGTGATCAAGTACGACGCGGCGAAGATCAAGACGCCGACCCCGATCTGGTCGGTCTTCGAAAACGCCAGCGCGCTCATCGCGCAGGTCGATCCGGACAAGTTCAGCGTCATCCTGCGCGAACTCGATACCGCGCTCAGCGGCGGCCCTGATCAGTTGCGCGGCATGATCAACGGCATCAGTCTGGCCATGGCCGGGTTCGACAATCTGCTGCCGCAGACCACCAACCTGATTGCCAACCTGCGCACCGTCGCGAACACGACCTCCAATGCCCAGCCCGACCTCGGCACGCTGACCCGCAATTCCGGCACGCTGTTCGAACAGTTCAACAACGCCAACACCGAACTGCAAGGCATCCTCGAAAAGGCGCCCGGACAGCTGAGCAGCCTCGGCGCGGTGCTGGACAAGACCAGTGATCCGATCACCAGCCTGGCCACCAACTTCGCCGCGATGACCAAGGCCGCGCAGCTGCGTCTGCCCGCGTTGCGCGCGCTGTTCCCCTCGCTCGCGCTCGGCGCGGACGCGCTCGGCGTGCCCGCGCACGAGGGCGAATTCCACGCCATCCTCGACATCTGGCCGCGGCCGTACTGCACTTACAACACGCCGCATATCCGCAATGAAGTCGTCCAGGACGGCACGATTCCCAAGTGGAACTACTGCGAGAACACGCCTCCTGGCCTGGAAATCCGTGGCGCGGCCAACGCGCCGCGCCCCGATGTGCCGAACAACGGCGCGCAAATGCCGCCGGGTGTGGATCCGAACGAGCGGACCCTGCCCCCGGTGCGGTGAGTCGCCCCCGGTCCCGCGACGAAACCGTGGGTCCGGGCATACTCGCCGAGACAACGCGTACGGTTCGCCCGAGATGCGGGCCCGTCAGTCGATCGGTGCGCCCGCGCGCCGGGAAAGTGCAGGTTTGTATCGATGTCCACCGATGACGCCGACACCAATAAAGACACCGAGGGCGCCGCGGTGCCCGCGAGCGATGCGGCAGGGAAGGCCGAGGACGCGACCGCGGCGAAGCCCGAACTGCCGAAGCCGGATTCCGAGTCGTCGGCGACCGACACCGTCGCGATCGACAAGGCCGATGAGGCAGCGCCGAAGACCGATCTCGGTAAGGGTGCGGGCAGCAGCCCGGCCACCAAGGGCCGGCCCACCTCGGTGCCGCTGATCGCCGCGTTCGTGGCCGGCGTGCTCGCGGTGGCCGCGATCACCGCGGTGGTGGTGTTCTTCCTGCAGGGCAAGGACCGCGGCGACAAGCTCGACGCGATCCGGGATTCGACGCAGGCCGGATGCGCCTTCGCCAAGGACGTCTCCGACTACGACTACACAAAGAATCTCGACGACTACTTCACCAAGGTGAAGTCCGGGGCCAGCGGCGAATTCCTCAAGGAGTTCGACGACGCGACCAAGGCGCTGCAGGATGCCATGGTGAAGGCTCAGGTGAAGTCCTGGACCGACGACGTGCAGTGCGGTTACCAGTCCGGTGACAAGACCGAGGCGAAGGTGCTGGTCACCCTCACCCAGTACCGGACCAACTTCACCCAGACGACGCCGGAGCGGCAGTACGTCGTCTTCGTCGCGCAGCTCACCAAGTCCGGCGACAAGTGGCTGGTCGAGAAGCTCGATTCGCCGATGCTCAAGGGCACTGGCACCGGGCTGCCCGGTGCTCCGGCTCCCGCCCCCGGTGCGCCCGGGCCCGGTGGAACACCTGCTCCCGGTGGGGCACCCGCGCCGCCGGGCGGGCAGCCCGCGCCCGCCCCGCAGCCGGGTAACTAGCTCTACGAGTGCCTCCGGCGGTGGGCCGAGCCACCACCGCCGGAGGTCATTCGGGCAGTCGTTGTCCGCGCTGACGGTTCAGAACAGCGTCAGAGTCTGCGGCGCCGACGGCGCGGCCACCTTCCCCGCGGCCTTGTCGATCGGCGCTTCCGGCGCCGTCGGCGTTTCTTCCACAGTCACCGCGAGAATTTCCGCGGTGTTCGCCTCGGCGACGGCCGCCGAGACGGCTGCCTTCCGAGCCGCTTCACCGGCAAGCGCGTCGGCCTGCTCGTTGAAGTAGTTGCCGACATGTCCACGGACCCAACGGAACCGGACCGGGCCCGGCCTGCTGGCGATCGCTTTGTCGATCTGCCGGATGAGCTCGACGTTCTTGACGGCGCCGCCGGTGGAGGTGCGCCAGCCGTTGACCCGCCAACTGGAGATCCATTCCGACGCGCACTTGATCGCGTAGAGCGAATCGCTTTCGATCAGTAGGGGTTCGGCGCCGGGATGGGCGAGAATCGCCTCCAGTACCGCGCGTAGCTCAGCGACCTGATTGGTGCCCGTCGGCCCGCCGCCGCTCGACGAGGAGCCCTGATGATTGACCCAAGCCCAGCCGATGGCGCCACCGGGATTGCGGAGGCAGGATCCGTCGGTGCTCACGATGATCATGGCTGGCACCCTACGCAATCCGACCGACAAGATCGGTACCGTGGAATTCTTCTATCTCCCTTCGCAATTGGGACTCGGTGCGGCGGAGCGCCGATTTCACGGCGGAATCCACCAGACCGGCACAGAGGCGGCCGAGCAAGCCACGCGGGGGGCTGTACTCCGCCTCGGACGTCAGCACCGACCGCCCGTATCCGAGCGGGTCGAAGCGCAGCGTCAGGGTCCCGGACAAACGCCCACGCAGCGTATACCCGATCACCACGTTGCGACGATATTCGGTGACCTCGCATGTCATCGTCGGCCGCCAGAGCACCAGCCGCGCGGTGGTCGTGAAGCGGGCGCCGACGCCGGAGTCGAGTTGGCCGGTCGGCTCGAAGGCGGCGACCGCGAACATCCAGTCCGGTACGAACAGATGGTTGTCCGTGTAGGTGAAGGCCACCTCGACCGGTGCCCCGACGTCACTCGCGTACTTGATGTGGCCCATCGGCCCTCCCTGCTAGATTGGCGGCCTTCGCCGTCCCTCCGTGGTTACGTGAGCTGCCTCCTCCTGGCCGGTGGCTCACGTCGCTGGGTTCCACGACTGGCGTTAAAAGTACTACAGTTCTCCTCTTTATTGGAGGGGTTGGGCGGTATTTGGTGCGCTGGTTTTCCACATTGCTACCGAGCGGTTGCTTGGCAATTATCGCTGGTCAGTAGCTGTATTGGACCGGTCGGTCTGGTTCTCGTTCGAGTCATCGGCTCAGAGTTGATCGACGATGTGCTCCGCGATCGGCATGGCGGAGGTGGCCGCGGGCGACGGTGCGTTGAGCACATGCACCGAGCGAGGCGTGCGCTCGATCATGAAGTCGTGCACCAACGTTCCGTCGCGCAGCACCGCCTGCGCGCGAATGCCCGCCTCGCGTGGCCGCAGATCGGCGAGGGTCAGCTCGGGACAGTAGCGCCGGCATTCGGCCAGATACCCGCGTTTGAACAGTGAATTACGCAGTTCGCGCAGCCCGGTTCGGACATTCGCCGCGGCCACCCGGTGCACGCCGGGAAAGCCGAGCACCGCGCGCGCGTCCTTGGCGTCGAAACTGCCCTTGCGGTAACCCTCCCTGGCCAGCCCGAGCACCGCGTTCGGGCCGACGGTCAGCGTGCCGTCGATGGTCGGACTCAGATGCACGCCGAGGAAGGGCAGCGTGGGATCGGGGATCGGGTAGATCAGCGTGCGCACCAGCCCGGCCCGCTCCGGCGGCAGCTGGTAGTACTCGCCGCGGAACGGCACGATCCGGAAATCGTTGCGCAGCCCGGCCATTCGGGCCAGCCGATCGGCCTGTAGGCCCGCGCAGGCCACCAGGGTGCGGGCGGTCCACGACCCAGTCGGTCCCGCGGCGGTGACCGCGGCGGCGGTCTCGGTGAGCGAGGTGATCTCGGCGCCGAAGACCAATTGCCCGCCCGCAGAGCGGACCTCGTCGGCGAGCGCGCCGGTTATCGCGGTGTAGTCGACGATGCCGGTGTCCGGCACGAACAACGCGCCGACGCCGGTCACCTTCGGCTCGCGCCGATGGAGTTCGGCGGCGTCGAGCAGCTCGACCGCGACGCCGTTGGCGATCGAACGCTCGTGCAGGGCCAGCATCCTGCGCCGCTCGGCCGCATCGGTGGCGACCAGCAGCTTGCCGCACACCTCGAACGGAATTCCTTGTGCCGCAGCGAATTTCTTTGTCCAGCTCGCTCCGCGGCGACACAGCCGCGCTTTCAGGCTGTCCGGCGGATAGTAGATACCCGAATGGATGACGCCGCTGTTGTGCCCGGTCTGATGGGTGGCTAGTGCCGCGGCCTTCTCCAGTAGCACGAGGGTCGCACCGGAATGGCGTTGCAGTATTCGATGCGCCGTCGCCACCCCGACGATGCCACCGCCGATCACACAGAAGTCGTACGTACTGTCCGGCATAGGAGAACAGTAGGCCGAGAGTTATACGGCCACGGCCGGTTCCGCGCCGCGGTGCGCGTTGGCGGGCTCGGTTGCGGTCGGTTCGAGACCGCGGGTCGTCTCCGGCGCGGGTTTCGTATTCGGTGCCGGGGTGCGATTGAGACGTAGATCGTGTTCGCCCAGTGCCGGATCGGTGAGCATCAGCAGCACTTCGCCACTGCGCGTATCGAATTCGGTACGCAGCTGGGTTGCCCTCGCGTGCTCGTCGAGCGGGGTGTGGCCGGTCAGCACGGTGAAGGCGTTGGTGCCAACGGTGATCGAGATCGTGTCGGTGCGCACGGCGGCCACCTGTGCGTCCAGGTAAGCGTCGCCGAGCCGCAGGTTCCCGCCGACGCTCGGTCGTGGTACGAACGTCGAATCAACGTGCGGGTCAGCCGCTTTCGGGGTGGGCACGACCACGGTGTGCGGGTGCGTAGTGAAGATCGCGGGCAATTCGAAGTGACCGCCGGTCAGCACGGTGTCTGTCCAGCCCGTATCGCTCAGCGGACCCTCGACGGCCTGCACGGGTGGTGCGGCGACCTCGCCGCCGGGTCGATTGAGCTCGGCCATCTCGTGCACGATGTAGGTCCCGGCGACCACGGTGAGGCTGAGGCTTGCGGCACCCGCGAGCACGATCGCGGCGTGCCGAGCGATCTGGACGTGCGGCCTCGCGCATGCGCGGCTCGCAAGCGCTCCGTGCTTGTTTCTGGTCACGATGCGTCCCTTCCCTGGTGCCCCTGCTCCCCCTGGCAGCGCGGCCCGCATCGTTGAAAGCCGTACAGTCGTCCAGGTTACGACGTGGCCGTAGGGGGTATCGCGCCGGGGAGAGCAGAATCACACACCCGAGCGGATCGGTCGGCAAACCAGCGCCGAATCCGGGGGGTTGTTTATGTTTCTAGCACCTCGAGGGCGGGTAAATAGTTCTTTAGCTGGCGAGCGTCATCCTCGACTGCCACATCGAGACACCCGGCCAATGGCGTCCGGCCGACACGAACGGCGCACCCAAGTGTGGCGCTCGCCCGCTCCCGAATCTATGGATCGGGTCGGGTGGGCGACGGCCGGATGTACGCATCCGGCCGTCGCTGCCGTTTCAGGCGAATTGACCCGCTGTCCGGCCCGATCCCGCCGGTCCGGCGAAAGCCTGTGCGAGGGTGAGCCATTCCGCCGCGTCCGCGCCGACCACCGTAATCGCGAGGTCGTCGGGGTGGCGGCGCTGGGTCACCAGCAGGCAGAAGTCGAGGGCCGGTCCGGTCACCCGTTGCGCCGCGTCCTCGGGCCCCCACGGCCAGATCGTGCCGTCGGGTGCGGTGAGCTCGACCCGGAATTCGGTTGCGGGTGGGGTCTTTCCGTGCACGGTGTAGGCGTAGTTCCTGGTGCGCGCGCCGATGTGGGCCACGGTGCGCAGCCGCGCGGTGGGGGTGCGGGTGATGCCGAGGGCGTCGGCCACGTCCTGACCGTGTGCCCAGGTTTCCATGATGCGGGCGGTGATCATCGAGGCGGCGCTCATCGGCGGGCCGAACCATGGCAGCTTGCTGCCAGCGGGGACGACGCGCAGAGCGTCGGTGAGTGTCTGCTGGCCGCGGTGCCACCGGTCGAGCAGCTCCGCGGGCGGCGTGGTCGACGCCTCCTCGGCAGCCTCGTCGACGAAGGTCAGCGCGTTGGGCGCGGCCTCGGCGACCAGTCGCTGGAAGCCCGCGTCATCGGCGGCGGCCAGCGTGGCGACCTCATCGGTCCAGGCCAGATGGCCGATCTGATGGGCGATGGTCCAGCCGGCCGCGGGTGTCGGGCGGGCCCAGTCGGCCGCGGGCAGCGGGGTGACGATGCGTTCCAGGTCCGCGCACTCGTCGGCGAAATCGTTGAGCAGCGCCTCGAGGTCAGCCATCTGTTCCCTATCTAATCGCGGCGTGCACGGGTCCCTCCGTGGTCACGTAGGCTGCCGCCTTCGGGCCCGTCGCGCACGCCGCGTGCCGATCACTCGAACGCACACCACCTCGTGTGCCGTCGCGGTTCAGCATCGCAGTGGCCGCCAATAAATGCAAGCACGCGTGCTTGTATTTATGCCGACGGCCCAGCAGGCTTGTTCACCAGCCGAAAATGATCAGGTGCGAGGCGCCGACCGCCAACCCGAGCACCGCGCCATGCAGATAGAGCAGCCACGCGTCCTGCTCGACCGAGGCATAGAACATCTCCATGAACTCCCCCGGCGTCAGCTGCCTGAGCTTGCGTGCCGCGAATACATCGATGGTGTTGGCCTGCTCCAGGATGAATTCCTCGTCCTCGGCCAGGCTCGGCGCGAGCCCGACGGCGGCACCGGCCGCGCCCGCCTTGAGGTTGTCGAACTTGCGACGGCCGAGCGCCGCGCGCACGAACGAGGTGGTCGGGCCGAGCTGCCGATGGATCTCGTCGGAGATGAGCCGTTCCAGCAGCTGGTGGGTCTTGTCGCCGTTGGGGCCGTCCAGCAGTTCCCGCGACAGGTTCGGCAGGGTGAGCACCTGGTAGGCCAGGATGTGCGCGAGGTCGGTGGCGGCCTGCGGCTGCCGCTTGGCAAGCAGCGCCTGCTGCCAGAGGTACTTGTACCAAGGCTGCGGGTCGCCGGGCTCGAACACCATCTTGACCGCGACGACATTGACGATCACGCCGATCGTCGCAGAGGCGAGCAGCACGATCACCCAGCCAGGCACCCAGCCGAGCACCGGAATGTGCTGGTGCACATGCATATACAGGGCGAGCAGCAAACCGAACGGCGCGCCGAGCAGGCCGATCCGGACCATGAAGCGCAGCTCCGGCGCCGCGATGGTGGTGGTCAGATCCTTCAGAATGCCGGGGTTGTCCTGCAGGTACCGGATGACGAAGCTCTTGATATCGATGAGCTGATCGACGTTGTCGCCCAGCGATTCGAACGCGCGCCGCGACAGCGCGGGCATCTCCCGATCCACCCGCTGGTAGATGATCTGCTTGGCCGCGCGCGGCACACTGCGCCACAGGTCGGGGTTCTCCCGGTTCATCAGCTCGTCGACCAGCGGCTGCACCTGTTTGCGTGCGAGCACCGCGACGTAGTCGGCGATGCCGTCCAGGTCGAGTTCGTGAATGAAGTCGCGCGGACTGCCGATCCGCATCAGCGCCTTGTCGACGCAGATGCTGGCCATCTTCTCGGCCCGCGCCGGGATGAACCCCTGGAAGCCGAGCTGCTGCCCGTCGCCGGAGAAGGTCGGCAGCACCTGTACCCGGCGCGGGAAATACGGATAGAGCAGATACAGCCCCGGGATCCGAAAGCCGCGAAATCGCTCCGGCCAGAACAACATCAGCACGCCGGTCCAGTTGGTCAGCCAGCCCGCCAGCGCGCTGAAGATCGGGAACGTCACCAGATCGACCACGAACTTGGACTGGCCCGTCAGATCCTCCCAATCGATGAACACGCCGGCGGCGAGTGAACTCATCGATGGATCTCCCTAGGCCGAACCGGCGGAACCGCCGGTATGAGGTATCAAGGCCCCAACATTGTCATTGCGCCGGAGCGAGTGTCAACGCGGGGGAACGGTAGCGCGGCGGGGCTACCATGAGCGCGCCCGAGCTGGACCTGGGCGCGAGCATGACATCCCCTACGCGCGGTCGCGGACCGCCGACGTCGCAGGAGGTCGCGTGTCCGAAGAGCCAGAGTCCGATGCTCCGCAGACCGAGGACGAGGCGCGGGTCAGTCGTCGCCGGGTCATCGGGACCGGTGCCGCCATCGGCGGTGCGGCCATCGGTGGTGCGCTCGCCGCGACGGTGGGTGGGTCGGCCAGGGCCGAGCAGGGCAACGCGATGCCCGCGTCGGAATCGAATGCCAAGCTGGACACCGATTCACACCTGTTCCGGCTCACCTCGGCCGAGCCGGATCGGTACGACGGCGGCACCCTGCGTGGCGCGCACGAGGGCACCTTTCCGGTGCTGACGGGTCAGCAGGCCTCGGTCTATTTTGTCGAACTCGAGGTCGGCGCCATTCGGGAGCCGCATTGGCATCCGACCGCGTGGGAACTCAACTACATCATTTCCGGCAAGGCCGACTGGACGATTCTCGGCACCCATCCGGACGGCACCTATCGCAACGACGCCTTCGCGGCGAAGCAGGGCGATCTGGTGTTCGTGCCGCAGGGCTTCTTCCACTACTTCGGCAACGCGAGCACCGAACAACCCCTGCAGGTCCTGGTGGTTTTCAATACCAGCGCGCAGGAACCGAATGACGACATCGGCATCGTGGCCACGGTGAATTCGCTGCCCCGCGAGATTCTCGCGGCCGCGTTCGGGGTTCCGGTCGCCGCGTTCGCCGGCGTGCCCACCGAGATCAAGCCGGTGGTGATCACCAGGCGCAAGTGAGCCTCACGCCGGGATACGAATGCCCGATCCCGCGCCGGTCTCCTGCACCCAGTCGAGCAGCACACGTTGCCGCTGTACCTGATAGCGACGGTTGTACTGACCGCTCAACCGCTCCGCTTTACGGGCTCGTCGCCGGCTTCGCCGCGAGATCAACGTGCTCAATTCACCGGCAGGCGCGATCCCGCGCGTCACCGCCCAATTGACCACCGCGCGGAACCATTGCCGTTCGGTGTGCAGCACCCAGGTGTAGACGACGGCGAAGATCAGGATGTAGAGGACCGTCCGCACAATGATCGATCCGACCGGGATGCTCGCCGGGCTCGGCGCGTCCCAGCCGAAATGTAGTGCGGCACCGAGCAAATAGAACGTGACGAGGACCCGCGCGCGCCGCCCGGCCGGCCAATCCGGGCGCGCCACCGCCAGCACGATGCCGATGCCGGCCAGCGCGGTGAGCATCCAGTGCGAGGTGATGCCGGTGAGCAGTCGCACGATGCCGACAAGTACCGCGGTCGCCGAATCATCTTGTGCGGAAAGCAAACCGGCGTTGGCCGAGTAGGTGATGTTCTCGACCACCTGGAAGCCGAGGCCGGTGCAGCCGCCGAGCAGCAGCCCGTGGATCGGCCGATTCAGCAGCGGCCGAGCGAGCCACGCGACGGCGAACACGCCGACGCCCTTCACCGCCTCCTCCACGATCGCCGCGGAAATCGGTGCCTGCCAGTCGACGGCGAACGCGTCACCGGCCAGGTTTTGAATGATGCGCATGTTGTTGTCGTTGGCGAACATCGCGATGCCCGGCCCGGCCAGCGCGCCCCAGAGAAAGCCCATGACCAGCGGCGTCCGGATCCGCCGCCGTGCGCGCAACCGATCCAGGTGCAGGACGAGCCAACCGAAGACGAGCAGGGTCGCGAGCGTGAACGGCAGGCCGACCAGGATGTCACGCCAGGTCAGCGCGGCCACCGGCGCCAACTGGAACACCAGCCCGAGTAGCCCGAGGAATGAGATCAGGCAGTACGCCCAGAACAGCGCCGATGTCGGCTGGAACCACCTCATCGGCGCACCGCTAGCGACTCGAGCACCGGCGTCAGCTCGGGCAGCGTGGCGTCAGCACCGATCAGCACCAGCGTCACCGCCAGTTTCTCGTTGCCGACGATCGCGCACACCCCAGCGCGGTCCGTGCCGCGACAGGTCCGCCCGCTGAACCCGTTCGGCGTCTTGACCTCCCCGCCGTCGAAGGACGCCTCGAAACCTTGCGCGCCGAGCACTTTCAGCCGCCAGTCCGCCGCGTCATCGAAGTCCGTGACCCCGTCGATCACACTGACCGCCAGTCGCGAACCATCCGGAGCGATCAGCACCGCCGTGGTCCGATCCCCCGTCGGCCTACGCTGCCACCCGCCGACCCCGCCGAACCCGACCGTGTCCGGTTCCTCCCCCGGCGCCGTCACCTCGATCTCCGCGTCGGCGGCAACCGTCGTCTCCCGCGTCGGCACCAGCGCGGCCAGCGCCGACGGCACCGCGATCAACGCCGCGATCACCGCGACCACCACCCCGGCCTGTTTCCAGTCGTGCCCGGCCCGCATCGGCCCACTCACGCACATGCTCCCCTCCGTGGGTCCGCTGCGCCCTTACCGAAACTGCCACCGACCAGCGGCGCAGCCGCCCCAACGATAAGCCAGCCCACCGCGTTTACCTGGGAACACGCCCACCACACCACCCCAGCCCGCAGCCGGGCCCCTGCTTCGCCCACAGCGAACGCGGGAAATATCCGGAACAAAGGTGGGAGGGCCGGGGTTGAGTTGGTATCGCTCAACTTTTGGAAGGGTCGAACACGTGACTACACCACAGAACCTGCCGGTGCTGTTCCTGACCGATCCGATCGTGCTGCCGGGCATGGTCGTGCCCATCGAACTGGACGAATCGGCGCAGGCTGCCATCGATGCCGCGCGTGCGGCCAAGACTGACGCGGTGCTGCTCGCGCCGCGGCTGACCGAGGGCTACGCCTCTTACGGCGTGGTGGCAACCATCGAGCAGGTCGGGCGGATGCGCGGTGGCGCACCGGCGGCCGTGCTGAAGGCCGAACGGCGCGCGAAGATCGGGCACGGGGTGACCGGGCCGGGTGCCGCGCTGTGGGTCGAGGCCGAGCCGGTCGAGGTCCCCGCTCCGGACGGCCGGACAAAAGAGCTTGCCGCCGAATACAAGAAGCTGGTCGTTTCGGTACTGCAGCGCCGCGAGGCCTGGCAGATCATCGACGCGGTCAATCAGCTGACCGATCCGTCGGCGATCGCCGACACCGCGGGCTACGCGCCGTACCTGAGCGACGATCAGAAGCGCGAGTTGCTGGAAACCCCCGACGTCATCCAGCGGTTGAACACGCTGATCGAGTGGACCAAGGACCATATCGCCGAGGCCGAGGTCACGGAGAAGATCAGTGACGACGTCCGCGAGGGCCTGGAGAAGAGTCAGCGCGAGTTCCTGCTGCGCCAGCAGCTCAACGCGATCCGCAAGGAGCTCGGCGAGGACGAGCCGGACGGCGCCGACGACTACCGCACCCGGGTGGAGCAGGCCGATCTGCCCGAGAACGTGCGCGCCGAGGCGCTGCGCGAGGTCGGCAGGCTGGAGCGCGCCAGCGATCAGAGCCCGGAATCCGGCTGGATCCGGACCTGGCTGGACACCGTGCTCGAATTGCCGTGGACGGTGAAAACCACCGACAGCACCGATGTTTCGGCCGCCCGCGCGGTGCTGGACGCCGATCACCACGGCCTGGATGAGGTCAAGGATCGGATGGTCGAGTACTTGGCGGTGCGTTCCCGGCGGGCCTCGCGTGGGCTGGAGGTCGTCGGTGGACGTGGTTCCGGCGCGGTGCTCGCGCTGGTCGGTCCGCCCGGCGTCGGCAAGACCTCGCTTGGTGAATCGGTGGCTCGCGCCATGGGCCGCAAGTTCGTTCGCGTCGCCCTCGGTGGTGTGCGCGACGAGGCCGAGATCCGTGGTCACCGGCGCACCTATGTCGGCGCGCTGCCGGGCCGCATCGTCCGCGCCATCAAGGAGGCGGGTTCGATGAATCCCGTTGTCCTGCTCGACGAGATCGACAAGGTCGGCTCGGACTTCCGTGGCGACCCGGCGGCCGCGCTGCTCGAGGTGCTGGATCCGGCGCAGAACCACACGTTCCGCGATCACTACCTGGATCTGGATCTCGACCTGTCCGACGTGCTGTTCATCGCGACCGCCAACGTCATGGACACCATCCCCGGCCCGCTGCTGGACCGGATGGAGCTGATCACCGTCGACGGCTACACCGAGGACGACAAGGTCGGCATCGCCCGCGACTTCCTGGTGCCGAGGCAGCTGGAACGCAACGCGCTGACCACCGACGAGGTGACCGTCACCGACGAGGCACTGCGCGAGATCGCCGCAAACTACACCCGGGAAGCCGGAGTTCGGCAGATGGAGCGGCTGATCGCGAAGGCGTTGCGCAAGGCCGCGACTCGGCTGTCCGAGGACGGAACGGGTTCGGCGACAGCCGATCTCGGCTACGAGGCCGAGCTGGGCAACGACGCGCTGGTGAAGTCCGAAGGCGGCGAGCAGCAGTCGCTGACCATCGACCTGGGTGATCTGAAGGAGTACCTGGGCCGTCCACGCTTCACCCCCGACTCGGTGGAACGCACCGCGGTGCCGGGTGTGGCGACCGGACTGGCGGTCACCGGCCTTGGTGGCGACGTCCTCTACATCGAGGCCAACGTCGCGGAGGGCGAGCGCTCGCTCACCCTGACCGGTCAGCTCGGCGATGTGATGAAGGAGTCCGCGCAGATCGCGCTGACCTACGTGCGCTCGCACCTGGAGGAGATCGGCATCGAACCGTCGGTGCTGGATCGCAATATCCACGTGCACTTCCCGGCCGGTGCGGTCCCCAAGGACGGACCGTCGGCGGGCGTCACCATGGTCACCGCGCTGGTGTCGCTGGCACTGGGCAGGCAGGTGCGCGCCGATGTCGGCATGACCGGCGAGGTCACGCTGAACGGGCGGGTGCTGCCGATCGGCGGCGTCAAGCAGAAGCTGCTCGCGGCACAGCGGGCAGGCCTGAAGACGGTGTTCATCCCGGCCCGCAACGAGCCGGACCTGGACGACGTCCCGGCCGAAGTGCTTGCCGCACTTGACGTCCGCCCCGTCGGTGACGTGGCCGACATCCTGGCCTACGCCATCGAGCCGGTCGCCGAGCCCGCCTTGGACGGACGGGCCTTCGCGGCCACCGCCTGACACGCGGGCAACGGGGCCGGGCACCTCAGGTGCCCGGCCTCTGCTCGTGTAATCGACACGCAAGGGTCGTGCAAGCGGATACGCACACCATCGATGCATGACTTCGACGCAGCAAGTACCCGTTCTCATCGTCGGCGGTGGTCTGGTCGGACTGTCCGCCGCGCTCTTCCTCGAGTATCACGGCGTGCCTTTCGTGCTCGTCGAGAAGCGGACGGGCGGGTCGGTGCTGCCCCGTTCCCGCGGCGTGCACACCCGGACCGTCGAGTTGTTCCGGCAGCTCGGCATCGAGAACCGGGTCCAGCAGGCCGCCGCGACCGCGATAAAGGCGGGCCGGTTCGGCGGCGCGAGCCGGGGCGCCACGCTGGTGGCCGCCGAGCAGCTCGAGCTCGCCAACTTCATGAAAAGCCTGGAGCACCCCGCGCCGAGTCCATCCACCTTCTGTTTCCTGCCACAGGTGCAGCTGGAGCCGTTGCTGACCGACGTGGCCCGCGAGCGCGGCGGTGACTTGCGTTTCGGGGTCGAGTTGAGCGACTTCGAGGTCACCGATCGCGGTGTCATCGCCACTGTGCGGGATCGGACCGGCGCTATCTCGACCATCCAGGCCGACTACCTCATCGCCGCCGACGGTGCGGGCAGCCCGATTCGGCGCGCGCTCGGGATCACCGCCTGGGAACTGCCGCCGACGCACCACTACCTCAACATCTTCGTGCGGACCGACCTCACCGAGGTGCTGCACGGCCGCACCTTCAGCCAGTGCGAGATCGCCAACGACACGGTGCGCGCGCTGGTGCTGGCGAAGAACAACACCGACGAATGGTCGTTCCACGTCGAATACGATGCTGCGCGTACCGATCTCGCCGACTACTCGGCGAAGCGCTGTGCCGAGCTGGTCCGCGCCGCGATCGGCGTGCCCGATATCGCGGTCGAGGTACTGGCGAAAACCGCTTGGGACACCGGTGTTTTCGTCGCGAACGAGTACCGCCGCGACCGGATCTTCCTGGTCGGCGACGCCGCGCACCGGCACGCTCCGTGGGGTGGTTACGGCGCCAACACCGGCATCGCCGACGCGCACAACCTGATCTGGAAACTCGCGGCGGTGCTGTCCGGCACGGCGAGCCCGACGTTGCTCGACAGCTACCAGCCGGAACGGCGACCGCGCGCGATCGTCGCCGCCGAGCAGGCCAGGCTCGGCACCGACTTCGCCACCCGCTACGGCATCGAAACCCCGGACAACGCAGCCGATCTCGCCCGCCAGCTCGGTACCGACACGGTAATGACCCGGTACCGGTACGCCTCGTCCGCTGTCCTGGGCGGCAACGCGGACGCACTGCACGTCGACCAACTGACCGGCCAGGTCGGTACCCGGGTGCCGCATCTGTGGATCGACGAGCCGCAGCAGATCTCTACGCTGGATATGAACGGCCCCGGCTTCGCGCTGCTGGTCACCGGCACCTCGGCCGCCTGGCGCGACGCGGTCGGTGAAGCACAGTGGGACACCGGAATCGACATCACCGTGCACGCAATACCCGCCGCCGAATGGTCCGCGCGTACCGGCCTGCCCGAGGGCGGCGCGCTGCTCGTCCGGCCGGACGGGATCGTCGCCGGTCGCTCCGACGAAGACCTCCACCCCCGCGCGCTCACCGCTGCGCTGCGTCGCATCGTCGGCAAAACCGCCAGCGAGACAGAGTCTCTCGACGACGTCGCCGCGACAGCCGGTGCCTGAGCGGCGAACCCGGGCCGGGCAACCCCACCGTGCCCGGCCCGGGACGGCAACGCGGACGGCTGTCACGCGTGACCGGCCAGCTCCCGTTCGACACTGTGCGCGGTGCCCTGCGCCACCGCGCACAGCACCGGCTCGTCGTCGGTGTTCTCGACATAGATCTCGCAGCGGACCACAGCCTGGCGGCGGGTGGCTCCGGTGACGGTGGCAGCGGCCCGCAACCGAATGCCCTTGGCGGGGCGCAGATAAGTGATGGCGAAGCCGCCGGTCAGCACGTTCGCGCCGAGCGCGGTGCCAGCGGCGAAGGTGAGCGCGTTGTCGGCCGCGTAGGCAAGCACGCCGCCGTGCACGAAGCCGAATTGCTGGCCGTGCTCGGGACGAAGGGGGACGACCAGAGTGGCGGTGCCGTCGCCGAATTCGGCGATCTCGGTGCCGACCAGCTCGGCGAAGGGTTGCGCGGCGAGGACCTTCTTGGCGAGGTCGATATCGATGGTTGCGGTCATCAGCTATCCCTTGGTCGCGCAGGATGGGCGCGATAGTCGTTGGTGCGGAACGTGCTTCATGGCCGCGCCGTCCCCAGCGTCAGCCAGGCCGCGTCGGCGAGTTCGTCCGCGACCTCGGTCGGCGCGGCGAGCATGTTGCCGTCGAGCCAATGTCGCGAGTACTCCTGCGCCGGGCCGAGCCACAGCGCGTAGACGAGATCTAGCGACAGATCGCGCACCGCGCCGTACCCGGCGTGCGTGCGCCACCAGCGGGCGACGTTGCGCATGAACTCGCGATTGCTGTCGCTCTCCCGTACTCCCGGCGGCCGCGCGGAGAGGAGAACCTTTGCCCGGTACTGATTCTCGGCGACCCAGCGCAGGTGTTCCCGCACGCCTGCGGTAATCCCTTCGCTGGCATCGGAACTGTCGCCGACCGCCGACCAGAAGTGCTGCTGGTAGTCGACCAAGGCGTTGGCCCACACCTGCCGATACAGATCCGCCTTGTCCGGAAAGTGGTGATAGAGAGCGCCGACGCTGGCACCCGCCGCGTCGCGGATCTGGGCCAGCGTCGCCTCCAGCGCGCCGTGCTCCGCGAACTGCCGCTCGGCCGCCAACAGCAACCGATCTCGAATCTTCACAGACAGAATTTAGTTCTGTTTTGCGGACGGCGCAATAGCCCGCACCAGAACACGACGGGGTCAGGCCGGGCGTGGCCGGCGCAACAACCAGCCCAGGAAGGATCGGCGAGGCCGCCGCGGATACCGCACGCTGATGGAACCGGAGCCGACCTTCCCATCAACCCGCAGCACCGGCGCGCCCGGCAGCGGCGGCTCGGTCGCCCGGTTCGACACGCTGCCACTCTTGGTCCGCACCCGATCGACGTCGGCCCGCCACCCGCGCGGCACGATCAGCTTGATGGTGCCGGAGCCGACGGAAGCGTGCAGCGCGATCTCATTGTGCGGGCATAGTGCCTGGGTGAAGTCGAAAATGATGCTGCCGGAACCACACTCGGCAATGAGCTCGGTGGGGACGATCCACTGCCCGCGCTTGTCGCGCGAGCCGCTCTTGGTGCGCAGTTCGACCGGTTCATTGCTCGTCGGCAGGTCGGCGGTGACCGCGACCAGCTCGGCGCTGGTCCGTGCCGAGTAGGCCTGGACGAGTCGCCGGTCCAGTTCCAGCACGTCCAGGCGACCCTCGGTCACCGCGATGTGCAGCCGTCGTACCGCGATCTCACGGTCGGCGGCACCGACGCGCACCGCGGGCAGCGCGACGGGCTCGTCCTGCGCATCGGTCATCGGTCTGATCTCCTTGCTCGGGCTCAAAGAAATCGTACGGCCATGACACCGGTCGGCGCCGCCGTCAGCGGCCGATCGGACCGGTATACCGACTGTTTGTCACACCGGTGGGGTAAGACGGTGCTATGGCCAGATGGCTGTTGCATGTCGATCTCGATCAGTTCCAGGCGGCGGTGGAGTTCCGCCGGCACCCGGAGCTGCGCGGCCTGCCGGTCATCGTCGGCGGCAACGGCGATCCCGCCGAGCCGCGCAAGGTCGTCACCTGCGCGTCCTATCCGGCCCGCGCGTTCGGCGTCCGGGCCGGGATGGCGCTGCGCAGCGCGCAGCGCAAGTGTCCCGCTGGCGTGTTCCTGCCGCTGGACATGGCCTGCTATGAGGAGGCATCCGACGAGGTCATGGCGCTGCTGCGGACCTTCCCCGGCCGCGTCGAGGTGTGGGGCTGGGACGAGGCCTTCCTCGCCGCAGACACCGCCGACCCGGCAGCGCTGGCCCGCGAAATCCGCAGCGCCATCGAGCAATTGGAGCTCTCCTGCTCGATCGGCATCGGCGACAACAAGCTCACCGCCAAACTCGCCACCGGCTTCGCCAAATCGACCGGCAAGTCGGCCGCGGGCCCGGCCACCGACGAGGGTGCCGCCGCCGGGATCTTCCGCCTCACCGCAGGCAACTGGACCGAGGTCATGGCGCACCGCCCGACAAACGCGTTGTGGGGCATCGGAACTCGGATCGCCACCCGCCTCGCCGACCTGGGCATCAACACCGTCGCTGACCTGATGGCCGCCGACCGGCATCGCCTTGCCGCCGAATTCGGCCCGAATACGGGCCCTTACCTGTGGGTCCTCGGTCACGGCAAGGGCGACACCGATGTCACCACCGAACCCCGAATCCCGTTGGGCCGCAGCAAATCCGAAACCTTCCCGCACGACCTCACCGATCCCGCCGAAATCCGCGCCCAGGTGGCCCGCCTGGCCACCGAGGTAGCCGAGGAAATGGCCGAAGCGGGCCGCATCGGCACCCGGGTCTCGGTGACCGTCCGCACCAACACCTTCTACACCCGCAGCAAACAAGAAAAACTGCCGACGCCAACCATCGACCCCGCCGACATCACCGAAACCGCGCTCCGCATCATCGACCGCTTCCCCCTCGACCGTCCCATCCGCCTGCTCGGCGTCCGCCTCGAACTCGTCCCCGAGTAGACCGGGCTGCGCGGACGGCGGGAGCTGCGCGGGTGCGGCCCACGATCGTATGCTCGTCGGCATGGAGTTCTGGGCGATGGTGGCGCATGAATCGGACAGCGGGATCGTGCTGACCAAACAGGAGGTCGGCGAGGATTTCCTCGGGGCTGGTGAGGTCACGATCAAGGTGCACTTCTCCAGCGCGAACTACAAGGATGGGCTGGCGATCACGCCGGGTGGTGGGGTGGTGCGCAAGTACCCGATCATTCCCGGCATCGACATCACCGGCGAGGTGGTCTCGTCGGCGGACGACGACTTCGCGCCCGGCGACCTGGTGGTGGCGCACGGCTACGACATCGGGGTCGCGCAGCACGGCGGGTTCGCCGAGTACGCGAGGGTGCCCGCCGACTGGGTGGTGAAGCTGGACGGCCTGAGCCCGAGGGACGCCGCCGCGCTCGGCACCGCGGGCTTCACCGCGGGACTGAGCGTGCAGTCGCTGCTCGACCGTGGCATCACCCCGGAGACGGGCTCGGTGCTGGTCACCGGCGCGACCGGCGGCGTCGGCAGCGTGAGCATCGACATTCTGTCCGGCCTCGGCTTCGAGATCATCGCCTCCACCGGCAAGACCGACGCGAGCGACCTGCTCGGCGAGCTCGGCGCCAACGAGATCATCGGTCGCCTGCCCGAGGACCCCGACGCCAAGCCGCGCCCGCTGAACAAGGCCCGCTGGGCCGCCGCGGTGGACAGTGTCGGCGGCAAGTCGCTCGCCTACATCCTCAGCGCCATCGGCTACGGCGGCGCGGTCGCGGTCAGCGGCCTGACCGGCGGCTCCGGCGTGCCGACCACCGTGCTGCCGTTCATTCTGCGCGGCGTCGCACTGCTCGGCATCGATTCGGTTTTCTGCCCGATCGAGAAGCGCCGCGAACTGTGGACGCGCCTGGCGAACGAGCTGCGGCCGCAACACCTTTCGTCGCTCACCCAGTTCGCGTCGATCACCGACGCGGCCGAGGTGCTGCATTCCATCCAGAACGGCACGCATACCGGGCGCACCGTCTTCAACGTCCTCGGCGAATTCTGAATCGATAGCGCGAAGCGAAAGACCGGCTCAGTCATCGAGCCGGTCTTTCGCTGTATTCGGTTGTCCTAGTTGACGAGTGCCGCCTCGTGCGGCGCATCCGCCGGTGCGGTCTTTTTGTTCCGCATGACGAACAGGGCGACGATCGCCCCGGCCAGGATTCCGACACCGCCCGCGATGAAGCTGACCGACATGGCAGTGGTGAACGCCTCCCGTGCCGTACCGAGCAACTCGGTATCGCCGGTGCCAGCGGCCAGCGCCAGCGCATCGCCGATCGAATGCCGGGCGAGCTCCGGGGTCGAGTCGGGCATGCTGCTGGTGAAGGTGCTGGACAGGATGCTGCCGAGTACCGCGATGCCGAGCGCGGCACCCGCCTGCTGAATGGTGTCGTTCAGCGCGGATCCGACACCGGCCTGCTCCGGCGGCACGGCACCCATCAGCGCGGCAATCGCCGCGGGCTGCGCGAGGCCCGCACCGGCGCCTAGCACCACCAGCGCGATGGACAGCACACCGAAACCGCTGTCCGCGGACAGACCGGCCAGCAGGCCGAGCCCGACGGTCGAGACGAGCATGCCGGTGACCGCCAGCGTGCGATTGCCGACCTTGCCGCCGAGACCGGCGCCAAGTCCGTTGCACACGATGGAGGCGGCCATCATCGGGATGAACGCCAGCCCGGCCTTGGTCGGCGAGTAACCGAGCACGAACTGCAGATACTGCGTCAGCACCAGCAGCAGGCCACCGTTGGCGACCTGGACGAGGGTCAGCGACAGGCTGCCACCGGCGAAGTCGCGGTTGCCGAACAGGTCGAGCGGAACCATCGGATGCTCGACGCGCTTTTCCCACACGATGAACGCGACCAGGCTGACGACGGCGACGGCCAGCGTGATCAGTGTGGACGCGTGATCGAAACCGCCCTTGGGGAATTCGATGATGGTCCAGACCAGCGCGATCATTCCGACCATTGACAGCACCGCGCCGGGCACATCGGGCTTGGTCCACGGCCCCTTGGATTCCGGCATCAACAGCAGCGCGGCGATGATGGCGACGGCCGCGACCGGAATGTTGATCAAAAACGCGGCGCCCCACCAGAAGTGCGCGATCAGCACGCCACCGAGCACCGGGCCGCCGACCAGGCCGAGCACCGAGGCGGCACTCCAGAAACTCATCGCCTTACGCCGCTCCCCGTCGTCGAACACGGTGATCAGGATCGACAGCGTGCTCGGCAGCACCAGCGCACCACCGATGCCCATGGCGGTGCGGGCCACGATCATTTCGATCGGGCTCGCGGCCAGCGTGGCGCCTAGTGAGGCGACACCGAACAGGGCGAGGCCGATCAGCATCACCCGGCGCCTGCCGAACCGGTCGGCGAGGCTGCCGGAGGTGAGCAGCAGGCCCGCGAAAACGAGGATGTAGGAGTCCAGGATCCATTGGATGTCCTGGGCGCTCGCGTGCAGATCCTCGGCCAGTGCGGGCACCGCGACGGCCAGCACAAAATTGTCGATGACCAGGACCAGCGTGCTCAGGCACAGCACGATCAGAATCCACCAGCGCTTCGGATTGCGGGTCTCACTCGCGTCCATCGGAAACTCTCTTCTCACGGTATTGCGTGCGTCGTTCTCTTGTTGCGAACACTGTACGCATGAATATTTGACGTTCGCAAGTGCGAACGTTGTGCGCTACGCTGGTGGCAACGGAAGGGAGTCGACGTGGCCGTCGAAAAGCAGCAGGTCGGATCGGTGTGGACGCGTCCGCGCAAGGGCAGGGAGCAGCCCGCGCTGACCAGGGAGCAGATCGTGGCCGAGGCCGTCGCTCTGCTGGATGCCGAGGGCATGGAGGCGCTCACCATGCGCCAACTCGGTGCCCGGCTGAACGCGGGCGCGACCTCGCTCTACCGGCACGTCGCCAACCGCGATGAGCTGATCGAGCTGATCGTCGACGAGGTCTACGGCGAGGTCCGGGTCCCGGTGATCGCGGATCCGTCGGCCTGGCGTGCCGCCGCCGAGGGATGCGCCGAGAGCCTGCGCGCGATGATCCTGCGGCACCCGTGGATGGCTTCGACCCTCGGCCAGGTTGGCCTATCCTATCTGGGCCCGAATGTCATGCGGTTCACCGAACTGCTGGTCGGCCTGTTCGAGGCGGGCGGATTTCCGGAGGACGAGACGAGCGACGCCATCAGCCTCGTCACCAGCTACGTGGTGGGCATGGGCATCAGCGAGGCGGCCTGGCTAGGCCTGTTGGCCCGCTCTGGGCAGACGGAGCACGAGATGGTGGCGCAGCTGCGCCCGGTCGCCGAGGAAGCGGCCAAGGATTACCCGAAGTCTCAGCATGCGAACTGGGACGCGGACCCCGCCGAGCAGCGCGACCGGAAGTTTCGCTATGGCCTGCATCGCATCCTGGACGGGCTCGAAGCGCGTCGGGGCTGACCTGCTCAGTGCCAGGTGTGATCGGTGAGCGGCGTGCGCGGGCCGAACTTCGGCTTGTGCGCCTGCCCGCTGATCTCGAGCAGCCGCACCGCCCGATAGCGGTGCGGCCGAAGCGGTTCCAGGTATTCGACCATGGTGTCGTCGTCGATCGGGTGGCCGAGCAGCGTCCAGCCGATGATGGCCGCGAGGTGAAAGTCGCCGACCGACAACGCGTCCGCGTCGCCGAACGCGCGCTGCGCGGTCTCGGCGGCGGTCCACACGCCGACCCCCGGGATCGTCCGGAGTCTGCGCGCGGCCTCGGCGGGGTCGACACCGGCCACCCGCTCCAAGGAACTCGCCACCCTGGCCGCTCGCACGATCGTCTGCGCCCGTTGCGGACCGACGTTGGCCCGATGGAACGCCCAGGACGGCACGCGCCGCCAGGTATCGGCCTCCGGCGGCAGCCGCAGTCCCTCCGGTGCCGGGCCCGGCGCGGGATCGCCGAACTGCCGCACCAGTTTTCGCCACGAGCCGCGGGCCGAGATGGTGTGTACCTTCTGCTCGAGAATGGCGGGCACCAGCGCCTCGAGGACCAGGCCGGTGCGCAACATCCGCAAGCCGGGGAAGCGGCGATGCGCCTCGACGAGCTTGGGATGGTCCGGCACGAATCCGTCCAGGTCCTCGTCCAGGCACAGCATGTGGTCGAGGCCGTCCAAGAATTCCTCGGCGCCGGGTCCCCAGGCATTGCCCTGGACCGCGCACGGTCCTGACTGCGTCAGCCGGTAGGTGACCGGCCCCGATGTCATATGCGAGGCGTGCCAGTGTGCGCCGTCGCGGGTCGTCTGATGGCACGGATCGCCGGCGCCGCGGCGCAGCGGGGCGATCGTGCACGCCAGGTCGATCGGGTGGTCGGACGTCACGGTCCTGGTCAGACCGGTTGGTTCACCTACCGGCTCGACCATCGCGTTACGCATCGGACCATTCTGCCCGATGGCGCGGCCCGGAATGCGCGCCAGTCCACTGCCGATCGAGAAACTGGTTGCGCACAACGCATTTCGCCGGTATCCGATACCGAATATGCATCATCGCAGGTACCCGGTATTTTGTAACGCTAAGAATGGATGTGGCGATATTCGTTCCGATCGGCAAACAGCTGGCAGTTCTTACCCACCCCGCCGGCTGCGCCGGCTACCGTCCCCCAGCGCCACATGGAGGTATCGAATGATCACCAACTTGCTCAACTGGTTGCTCGCCGCCTGGGGCGGCGTTTCCGCAGGCAGCTCGGGTTATCAGATTCCGCCGGGCACCCTGCCTTTCGGCAGCTGACCGAAAATCTCACTGCTCCAACAGGAGTTGGGCCAGGTGGCGGCTTCGGCGGCCGGCCAATTGGGCGGCCTGGGTTCGGCAGGAGAAGCCGTCCGCGAGGAAAGTCGACTCGCTATCGGCGGTACGCAGCGCGGGCAACATTCCGTTATCGGCTACCGCGACCGAAATGTCGTAATGGTCCCGCTGCATTCCGAAGTTTCCCGCGAGACCGCAACATCCGGTGATTTCAGTCACATTGATTCCCATTGTGGCTAATAACCGGCGATCGGCCTCGAATCCGAGAATCGCATGGTGGTGACAATGCGGCTGAACCACCACGGTTCGGCCCGGCCATTGTGGCGGCCGCCAGTCCGGTTGTTCGGACAGGAACTCGGCAAGCGTGCGCACCGCCCGTGCGGTCGCGGCGGCGCGCGGGTCCGCAGGCAGCAGTTCGGGCAGCTCCGACCGCAGCACCGCGGTGCAGGACGGTTCCAGCCCCACCACGATGCCGCCGGCCCGCACGTGCTCATCCAACGCGTCGAGCGTGGCGCGTAACCGGGCTCGGGCACCGTCCAACTGGCCAGTGCTGATCCAGGTGAGCCCGCAGCACACGCGGCGCGCGGGAATGCGCACCCGGTAGCCGAGCGACTGCACCAATTGCGCCGCCGCCATGGCTATCTCGGGATCGAACGCGTCGGTGAAGGTGTCGACCCACAGCATCACCTCCGGTCGATCCGCGCCGACTTCCGATGCGGTGGTTGGACGCTGGGCCGCCTCGCGTTCGCCCGCCGTGCGTGGCGCGACTCCGCCGAGATCACGCCACCTGCGGCGAAAGCTGCGCTCCGCCAGCCGTGGCACCGCGCGGCGCGGGTCGATACCCGCCGCGCGCAATCCGATTCGGCGCAGCACAGGGTTGTCCGCCAGCGCGTTGGCGACGCGCGGCATCCGGGTCGCCAACGCCAGCCAGCGCGGCAGCCACCCGAGCGAATAGTGATCGATCGGCCGTGGCCGGTGCCGGTATCGCCGGTACAGCGCCTCGGCCTTGTAGGTGGCCAGGTCGACGCCCGCCGGGCAGTCGGAGCGACATGCCTTGCAGGACAGGCACAGATCGAGCGACTCGGCGACCGCCTCGGACGACCACGACAGTGCGCCGCGGACCGCCTCCTGCAACACCCTGGCCCGGCCTCGGGTGCTGTCCTTTTCGTCCTTGGTGGCCAGGTAGGACGGGCACATGAAGCCACCGGTGGCGCTCGTGTCGGCGCGGCACTTGCCGACACCGACGCAGCGGTGCACCGCCGTGCTCAGCTCCCCGTGATCGTGTGGGAAGGCGAAGCCGCCGGAAGCGGGTATCAGCGGCAGCCCGGCCAGCCGTAGGTCGGCGTCGATCGGCCGCGGTTCGACGAGCACCCCGGGATTCAGCACCTCGGCGGGATCGAAAAGCGCTTTGTACCCGGCGAATACGTCGAGCACCCGGCGGGAGTACATGAGCGAGAGCAGCTCCGAGCGGGCGCGCCCGTCGCCGTGCTCGCCGGACAGCGAACCGCCGTGTCGCACCACAAGTTCGGCCGCGTCGAACAGGAAGCGCCGAAAGCGTTGCGGTGCGTCGGCGATGGGGAGATCGAGGCGCACATGGATGCAGCCGTCACCGATGTGCCCGTAGAGCAAGCCGTCCACACCGTGCTCGTTCGTCAGGTCGGCGAAATCGCGCAGGTAGTCGCCTAGCCGCTCCGGCGGCACCGCCGCGTCCTCCCACCCCGGCCAGGCGGGTTGCCCGTCCGGTGTGCGACCGGCCAGGCCAGCACCGTCCGCGCGGATGTGCCAGAGTGCCGCCGCGGCAGCGGGATCGGCGACGACGCGGGAGTCGAGCGCGTCGACGGATCGGCGCAACCGTTCGGCGACGGCCAGTGCCTCGGCGGGTGTGTCGCCCGCGGTCTCCACGAACAACCACCCGCCGCCGCGTGGCAATTCGGGAACGGTGCCGCGATGAGCGCGGACCGCATCGACCAGCCGCGCGTCGATGCCCTCGACCGCGGTGGGCTCGCAAGCCATCACCGCGGCGACATTGTCGGCGGCGGTGGCGATATCGGGGTAGCCGAGCACCGTCAGCACCGCGGCCTTCGGCAGCGCGACCAACTGGACCGTCGCGTCGAGCAGCAGGCCGCAGGTGCCCTCTGACCCGACGAACGCCTTCGCCACCGCCGAACCACGCTCGGGCAGTAGATGTTCGAGCCCATAGCCGGAGGCCTGGCGTTCGAAGCGACCCAAGTCGGTACGCAGCACCGCGAGATTCGCCATGGTGAATTCGGTCAGTCCCGGCAGCACCGACAGATCGTTGGCGAGCGTTCGCTCGGCACCTGTCCCGTCCAGGATCCGCAGTTCCCGCACCGTGTCCGAGGTGCGCCCCCAGGCCACCGCGCGCGGGCCGCAGGCGTTGTTGCCGATCATCCCGCCGAGGGTGCACCGGTTCTGCGTGGACGGATCCGGCCCGAACCGCAGGCCGTGCGGCCGAGCCGCGCGCTGCAATTCCGACAGCACGAGACCCGGCTGCACCCGGGCGACCCGCGCCGACGGATCGATCTCCAGGATCCGATTCAGGTGCCTGCTGAAGTCCAGCACCAGCCCGGGTCCGATGGCATTGCCCGCCACCGAGGTCCCGCCACCGCGCGCGGTGACCGACAGCCCGTGCTCCGTGGCGACCTCGAGCGCGACGGCCACGTCCTCGTCGGTGCGTGGAAAGACGACGGCCCGGGGCGGAACGCGATAATTGGAGGCGTCCGACGAATACTCCGCCCGTCGGCGCTCCGAGGCGTCGACCTCACCATCGAGCCTGCCGCCCAGCGCCGCCACCACCCGGTCCTTGGTCACCTCGCCAGCCTAGGCGCGGCGGCGAAAGTTTCGCTGTGCGCGGAATCGGGACCGGGCGGGAAACGACTTGCTCTGAACCTTTGTTGAGGTCTTAGTGTCGGTGCCGAAGGCTTTGATGGGTGGGGAGCGAGAGGAAGAAAAACGTGAGCGAGCGCAAGCGAGCGAACCAAGGACACAGCGTGCTGATGCGCGCGACGGAGCCGAGCGTCAGCGAGGCGGAGTCGTGAGTATCGAATCGGTGGCTTGGAGCCAGATGTACCGGCGGGCCAACGCGCCGCAGGAGCAGCGGCAATTCAGCCTGGCCACCGCTCGGCGCATTCTCCGGTTCGCCGCGCCACACCGGCGCCGGATCGGCGTGTTCCTGGTGTTCAGCGTCGTTTCGGCGCTGTTGGCGGTGGCGACACCGGTGCTGGCGGGTCGGGTGGTCAACAACATCATCGGTGGTTCGGCGCCCCGGGTCGTGGTCATCCTCGCGCTGATCATCGCCGCCCTTGCCGTCTTCGATGCCGTGCTCGGGTTGGGCATCCGCTGGCTGTCCTCGCGCATCGGCGAGGGCCTGATCCTGGACCTGCGTACCGCCGTCTTCGATCACGTGCAGAAAATGCCGATCGCCTTCTTCACCAGGACGCGCACCGGCGCACTGGTCAGCCGGTTGAACAATGACGTGATCGGCGCACAGCGCGCGTTCAGCGACACCCTGTCCGGCGTGGTCGCCAACCTGGTCACCCTCGCCCTCACGCTCGGCGTGATGCTCAGCATCTCCTGGCAGATAACCCTGCTCGCGCTGGTCCTGCTGCCGGTGTTCGTGCTGCCCGCCCGGCGGATGGGCAACCGCCTCGCCGACATGCAGCGCGAGGCCGCCAAGCTGAACGCCGCCATGAGCACCCAGATGACCGAGCGATTCTCCGCGCCCGGCGCGACGCTGGTGAAACTCTTCGGCCGTCCGCAGCAGGAATCCGGTGAGTTCGAGGTGCGCGCCCGCCGGGTGCGCGACATCGGCGTGCGCACCTCGATGCTGCAGACCATCTTCGTCACCTCGCTCACCCTGGTGTCCGCGCTGGCGGTCGCCCTGGTCTACGGGCTCGGCGGCTGGTACGCACTGCGCGGGCAGCTGGACGCCGGTGCCGTCGTGGCTCTGTCCTTGCTGCTTACCAGGCTCTACACCCCGCTGACCGCGTTGGCCAGCGCCCGGATGGAGGTGATGGCCGCGCTGGTGAGCTTCGAGCGAGTCTTCGAGGTGCTCGACCTGAAGCCGCTGATCGAGGACGCGCCCGACGCGGTCGCGGTGCCGGACGGACCGGTCGCCGTCGAACTGGACAACGTGACCTTCGGCTACCCGTCCGCCGACAAGGTGTCGCTGGCCTCGCTGGAGGACGTCGCGACCCTGGACACCCGCGGCGGCGTCGACGTGCTGCATAGCGTGTCGCTGCGCGCCGAGCCCGGCCAGCTCATCGCGTTGGTCGGCTCGTCCGGCGCCGGTAAATCCACTGTCGCCCAGCTGGTTTCCCGGCTGTACGACGTGGACGGCGGCGCGGTCCGGCTGAACGGCACCGACGTGCGTGACCTGACCACCCGGTCGATCAGGGCGACGGTCGGCCTTGTCACCCAGGACGGGCACCTGTTCCACGACACCATCCGGGCGAACCTGCTGCTCGCCCGCCCGGAGGCACCGGAGTCGGAACTGTGGGACGCGTTGCAGCGGGCCCGGTTACGCGATCTGGTCGAGTCGCTGTCGGACGGCTTGGACACCGTGGTGGGCGAGCGCGGCTACCGCCTCTCCGGCGGTGAACGTCAACGCCTCACCATCGCCCGCCTGCTGCTCAAGCAGCCGCGCGTGGTGATCCTGGACGAGGCCACCGCCTCGCTCGACTCCACCTCGGAAGCCGCGGTGCAGGAAGCACTCTCGGAGGCGCTGGCCGGCCGGACCGCGCTGGTGATCGCGCACCGCCTGTCCACCATCCGCGCGGCCGACCAGATCCTGGTGCTGGAGGACGGTCGAATCATCGAGCGCGGCACGCACACTGAGCTCCTGGCCGCGGAGGGACGCTACGCCGAGCTGTACCGCACCCAGTTCGCCGATGAACCGGTGACCGTGGCCGTCTGACCGAGGCCCGGTCCCCTGTTCGTCCGCGTCCGATCAGCTCCTGGCCGGGCGCGTGGGGATGAATCATGCGGCACAGCAAGCACACTCAGCTGGTGGCAGCCGGACTGCCCAGTCGTACCGCACTCAGCTTGTCGACGGACCAGCTCCGGTGCCTGGCCGCTCGGCTAGCGGCATCGGCTCGGCGACCCGGGTCGCTTCCGCGCGTCGGCGAATGAATTAAGAAATCGCACAGCGTCACCCGTCCCGACACACCGAATAGCAATACATTGGGATACGGCACGAGCCGACTCGGCACGCGTATGTTCCTTCTGCGGTCGACGAAGGCGCGCGATGAGCGAAAGGGCGGTAATGGCGGTCCAGCAGCCGAAAACGGCCGACGTGGTGATTATCGGCGGCGGCATTGTCGGCGTATCGACCGCTTTTCAATTGGCGAAGCGGGGTATCCGTGACGTAGTCGTCGTCGAACGCCAACAATTGGGGGCCGGTGCGACCGGGAAATCGGGTGCCCTCATTCGCTGCCATTACGCGAATGTGCCCGAGGCCCGCTTAGCTTATGAGAGCCTCCGCATTTTCCGCGCCTGGGACGATGAGGTCGGCGCGGGCTCGCCCGGCTTCGACCCGGTCGGCTTCCTTCGTCTCGTGATACCGGCGGACGAACCCCAGCTGCGCGCGAATGTCGCGGCGCAGCAGGCAATTGGGATCGAGACGAGCGTCGTCACCGCCGATGACCTGCGCGCGATCGAACCGCTGATCCGCGCCGACGACCTGACCGTCGCGGCGTTCGAGCCGGGTTCTGGCGTCGCCGATCCCAACGGCGCGCTCTACGGATTCGCCGAGGCCGCACGGGAACTCGGCGTGACGATACTGACCGAGACGCCCGTGACGGAGATCGTGACCCGCGGCGATCGCGTCACCGGCGTCGGCACCGCCGCGGGACTGATCTCGACCGGGGCCGCCGTACTCGCCGCCGGTGCGTGGTCCGATCAACTGCTGCGGCCACTAGGACTCGACTTCGGCCTGGTCCCGGTGCGCACCCAGGTGGTGATCTTTCGCTGGCCCGCAACGGTCGACCTCGGTCGCAAGCATCGGGTCATCGTCGACTCCACGCACGGCTCCTGGTTCCGGCCAGAGGCAGGCGCCGCAACGCTGGTCGGCGTCGGGTCGGCGGCCCGTCCGACCGATCCGGACGACGTCGATGAAACCATCGACGTCCCCGCGGTCGACCGCGCCAGAGCGGTGCTGGCGCACCGCTTCCCCGGTTTCGCCGCGGCGACGATGCGCGGCGGCTGGGCGGGCACCTACATGCGCAGCCCGGACGGCCATCCCCTCATCGATCAGGTCCCGGCCGTGCCCGGCCTGTGGGTGATGACCGGCGACAGCGGTACTTCTTTCAAGACCGCCCCCGCGATCGGCGTATGCCTGGCCGAATGGATCACCGACGGCGCTGCGAAGCTGGTCGATCTCGCGCCGTTCCGGTCGACCCGATTCGCCGATGGCCAACCCTGGACCGATGACAATCCCTACACGCTGCCGACGGTCTGACAGTTTCGCGCTGGATGCCCCGTCAACAGACTTGCCGATTTGATATTCGGTGCGATGACACGGAATTGGCCGCGAATATCGCGCAGAACCGTGGGATACCGATCGCCGAATTCGACTACTGGCTCGCCTGATCGGCATAGCAGGTCGTATCTTCGGCAGGCAGCGTCCCCGCACCGAAGTAAGTATTGATCGCGTCGTTCACGCAAGCACTGAGTCCCGGCCGAAATGTCATGTGAATACGCACATCCTGCAACGTGACCAGCCGCGAGCCGGACATGTCCTGATGAAGCCGAACCGCGTGCGCGTACGGCGTCCGCGGATCGCCGGTCGAATTCAGGATGAGCGCGGGCACCGCATTACGCACCACGGTCGCCGGTTCCACCGGTCCCGCCCAGAACGCGCACGGCTGAATATTGCCCGCCATCGCCCCGAACACCGGCTGCGTCGCCCGGGTCTCCTCGATGTTGCGCCAGTACCAGCCCGGATCCCGCGGCGCACCGACGTCTCCACAGGCGATCTGCGCCAACGTCGAATCCTCGCCGTCCCGCAACGACTCCACAATCGCCGCGAGCCAAGGGGTCCGCGCCTTTGTCGGCGGGCCGCCCGCCGCATCGGCGATTTCGCGCACGACGTCGGCCAGCTTCTCGTTCAGCCGGAAGTTCATCAGCATCCCGTGCAGCAGGAACGGCAGCCAGTGATCGTCGACCGCGAAGCCGTCGAACACGATCGGCTGCCGCGCCACACTCCGCACCAGCCCCTCCACCGTGGCCCGCACCTGCGGTGGCGTCGCGCCCAAGCGGTAGGTGTCATCCTTCGTCGCGGCCCAGGCCGCCCAGTCGTCCAGGGCCCGTTCGTCCGCCGGTCCCCAATCCTGAACCAGCCCTTCCCAATACCGGTCCGGATCGATCGCGCTGTCCAGCACGACCCGGCCGCTGCGTTCCGGGAACATCTGGGTGAACACCGCGCCGAGGTAGGTGCCGTAGGACAACCCGAAGTAGTCGATCTTCTGCTCGCCGAGCACGCCACGAACGATGTCCATGTCCCTGGCGGTATTGCGAGTGGTGAACTGCCGCATCATCTCCGGGTCGTGGACCAGACAGCCTGCGGCCATGCCCACCGACTGCACGGTGTCGTGCGCGAAGCCGAGCGGATCAAGACCCGCCGAGCGAATCATCTCGCCGACCGGCCAGCCGCACCGCGGACTCCGCCCCGACGACCCGACGCCGCGCGGATCCATCCCGATCAGGTCGTGCGTCGCCGTGACCTCCGGCGTCAGCACATCGCCGAGCAGATCGATACTGTCCAGTCCCTCGCCGCCGGGCCCGCCGGGGTTGGCCAGCAAAATCCCTTGGCGCCGAGCCGGATCGGTAGCTTTGACGCGGGATATCGCCACGGTCATGGTCCGGCCGTCGAGCCGCCCATAGTCGAGCGGGACCAGCACATCGGCACACTCGCCGCCCGCTTTATCCAGATTCGCGATATCGCACGGATGCCATGCCAACTGCTGGCCGTAGAACCGGTCCATGCCGACCGGTCGAGCCTCGTCGCCCGGCGCCGCATTGCTGTACACCGGCACCGCGGCGAGCATAGAAACCGCAACCACCGCCACCGACCGCCGGAACATCCGCACCAACACCAGACTCGCCTCTCACGTACCTACTTGCGCAGAGAACGGTAACTGATCGGCTCGGCATCGGTCAGGTGTAGCTCAGGACGGCAGCGCGCGCTCGTCGAGCACGCATCGCCCGGCCTCGACCAGTGTCGCCCGCGCCCGCCGCCGCACCCGGCACCGGTCGACGGTGCAATCCAGGTGCAACTGCATTGCCGCATGGGCTTGTTCGACGTTCAGCAGGCCGGGGTCGGTTCCGCAGGCCAGCATGGCGGCCACGTGCATATTCAGGTTGGTGAGTTGCATCAGGCGACCTCCGCCGGATGCGCGCCGACGCTCCATCGATGCCGGGTGGGATGGGGGCGTTCCTCCGGCCACGAGGACTGCCGCACCGCCATGCCGACCGCCTCCAGCGCGGTCAGCCCGACCTCGTCGGCCAGCTCGCCGACCAGATCGAGCAGCGTCGGCACCACCTCGGCAACCCGCAGTGCGGCAACGGCTTGCGCACACGTCAGGGTGCGGCCTGGGAGGTAGGAAACCACCCAGCTGCCGTGTCCGACGCTGCGCGCGCGATGCGCGGTGAGATCGCTGGTCATCAAGGACGACGCAATGACATGTACAGCCATGACTCCTCGTTCCTGCGGGCGACTCTTGCTGAGTGCCCGGAAGTTTCGAGGCGGAGACGCCGGGGAGGGCGTTCGATCCGTCCGGGCATACTTCCAGCACACCATTGTCCTGGGCACGAAACAACGCCCGCGATGGATATCCAAAGTTTTCGCGCGAATTCCCAGCACGAAAACCAGCCGGGAGGGGAGGATTCTCCATAGTGGACGAAAGAGCCCGCTGCCCAAGCGAAGTGACGGGGAACCGAGCTTGCTGGTTGCCCCCGGAAAACCACGGGTGAGCAGCCGAACACAGAACGGAGCGTGCTGTGTCAGCGAGTTCGGCAAGAGCGTCGACGAGTCCGGAGCGAATGTCCGGGTTCGACAGACCGACCGGTATCGAGAGCGCCTCCTCCACCCTGCCGCGCAGGCAGCTCGGCCGGTATCTGCGCGATTGGCGCACCCAGGCCGGGCTGACCATCGCCGAGGCCTCGCGGCTGATGGAATGGGGCGCAAGCACTTTGCAGCGCCTGGAGAAGGGGCAGGCCGATCGCATCCGCACCATCGACATCCAGGAACTGTGCCGCATCTATGGCATCGACGAGGAGCTGGCCGACGGCCTCAAGGGCCTGGCCCAGCAGGCGGCGGTCAAGAGCTGGTGGCATGCCTACGGCGACCTGATCCCGGAAAACTTCGATGTCTACGTGGGTTTGGAGGCATCGGCCCAGCAACTGAGTTCCTACCACTCGGAACTGGTGCTCGGTCTGCTGCAGACCGCCGAGTACGCCAGGGCGCTGCATCGTCTCGGCTATCCGGACGATTCCGAGTCGGAACTGGAGCGTCGCGTCCAACTGCGGTTGCAGCGCCAGGCCTTGATCACCAGACGGACGTCCCCCGCGAAGGTTGCCGTGGTGTTGCACGAATCGGTGCTGCGCCGCGTGGTCGGTGGCGTGAAAGTGATGGCGGCGCAGCTACGACACCTCGCGGATTTGAGCACCACCGACAATGTCTCGTTGCGTATTCTGCCGTTCACGGCGGGCATTCCGCTCGGCGACGCCACGGGCCCGTTCACCGTGCTGGAGTTCGGTACCGATGGCAAAGGGCAACCGGTCGAGCCGCCGGTGGTGTACGTAGAGGGTTTCACCGGAGATCTGTATCTCGAAAGACCCGTCGATGTGCAGCGGTACCATCGGGCACACGGGAGCCTCCAGCACGCCGCACTGGATATCCAAACCAGTCGCCAACTGCTTCGGCAGGTGTCGAAAGAGTTCGCGGTGTAAGTATCGATCTAATTGGGGCGCAATAGTTTACGTTCACTGCCTGGATGGCGCCGAGCGGATTCCTCGGTTGTCACGCTGGGTCAACAAAGGAGTTGTCATGAGCGAGCGTCAGCGAGTGAATCAAAGGCACAGCGCGCCGGTGCGCACGACGGAGGCGGCTTCGTGAGCATCAATAGTGGCGCGAATGTCGATCTGTCCGGCGCGACCTGGCGCAAGGCGGGCGAGGGCGAAGGCAGGGACAGCGTCGAGGTAGCCCTGCTGGCCGACGGCCACATCGGCCTGCGCGACGGCAAGAACCCGGACGGCCCGGTACTGGTCTTCACCCCCGCCGAGTGGGCCGCGTTCACCGCGGGCGTACACGACGGCGAGTTCGACCGCCCCGAATAGCTCGACCGGCCCGAATAGTTAGTAAGCCCCTGCCGCTTACAGTGCACCGGTCCAAGGGCTCTTGACCAACCGGACAACTGATCTCGAACGCACATGGGTAACTCACCGGGTACGGGCAACCGCCGTACGGCCTGACCGCCGGGCGCCCACGCAACCCGCTCCGCACCCGAGTCTGGCCTGAATACGCGGAGAGGCGGATTAGTTTGTATAACAATTGGGTAGACCACTCTTTGTGGACCGTGGGCTCAAAGGCTCCCACTCCCGGTACAAGAAATTGCGACCTGGTGATTGGGTTGAATGGCTGATCGTCGCGTTGCTGTTTGCCGTGACGACGGTCGGCCTGTTCATTCTCACCGGCTCGCTGATGTCATCGCTGGTCATCGGCTTGCTCGTCGGCATTGTCGCCGTCGGCGTGGTGGCCATGCTGTAAATGGATCTGCCCTCCGGCATCGCCGGAGGGCAGATCGTCAGCGTTGAAATAGCCGGTCAGCGGCGAAACAGCTTGTTGCCCAACCACACAAGCGGATCGTACTTTTGATCCGCCACGCGCTCCTTCATCGGGATCAGCGCATTGTCGGTGATCTTGATGTGTTCCGGGCAGACTTCCGTGCAGCACTTGGTGATATTGCACAGCCCGAGCCCCTGCTCGTCCTGGGCCAGATCGCGCCGATCCCCGACGTCCAGCGGATGCATTTCCAGCTCCGCGATCCGCATCAGGAACCGCGGCCCGGCGAACGAGGTCTTGTTCTCCTCGTGATCGCGCACCACGTGACAGGTGTTCTGGCACAGGAAGCATTCGATGCACTTGCGGAACTCCTGCGAGCGTTCCACGTCGATCTGCTTCATCCGGTAGTCACCCGGCTTGAGGTCCGCGGGCGGGGTGAACGACGGGATCTCCCTCGCCTTCTGGTAATTGAAGGACACGTCGGTGACCAGGTCCTTGATCACCGGGAAGGTGCGCATCGGGGTCACCGTGATGACCTCGGCCTCGGTAAAGGTGGACATCCGCGTCATGCACAGCAGGCGCGGGCGCCCATTCACCTCGGCCGAACAGGAACCGCACTTGCCCGCCTTACAGTTCCAGCGCACCGCCAGATCCGGGGCCTGGGTGGCCTGCAGCCGGTGGATGATGTCGAGCACCACCTCGCCCTCGTTCACCGCGACGGTGAAGTCGTGCAGTTCACCGCCGTCGAGGTCGCCGCGCCACACGCGGAATTTGGCGTCGTAACCCATCGCTACGCCTTTCCCTCTGTCGATTTCCCGGCACCCGCCGGATGCCCGGCGGTTTCGGCCGGGGTGTAGTACTTCTCCAGCTCGCTGAGGTCGAACAGGGCGAGCAACTCGGGCCGCATCGGGATCTGATCCTTGGGCGTCACAGTGACATCGGGGATCGTCTCCCCCGCCGTGCTCGGATCCACCGAGCAGACCAGCAGCTTGTTGCGCCAGTCGGGATCCATCGACGGGTGATCGTCGCGGGTGTGCCCGCCGCGACTTTCGGTGCGCAGCAACGCCGCCTTCGCGACGCACTCGCTCACCAGCAGCATGTTCTCCAGGTCGAGCGCGAGGTGCCAGCCCGGGTTGAACTGCCGGTGGCCCTCGACCGTGACCTGCTTGAACCGGGCCCGGAGCTGGTCGAGCTTGGTCAGCGCCTCCCGCACCTCGTGTTCTTTGCGGATGATGCCGACCAGGTCGTTCATCGTCTGCTGCAGGTCGGTGTGCAGGGTGTAGGGGTTCTCGCCAGCCCCCTCGGTGGGCGGATCGAACGGCGCGAGCGCGACTTTCGCGGCCGCGGTGATATCGGCGTCGGTGATCGCCGGGCGCTCACTGAGCTGTTCGACATACGCGGCGGCACCGAGCCCGGCCCGGCGGCCGAACACCAGCAGGTCCGACAGCGAGTTGCCGCCGAGCCGGTTGGAGCCATGCATGCCGCCGGAACACTCGCCCGCGGCGAACAAGCCTGGCACCGTGGCCGCCCCGGTATCGGGATCGACCTCGACACCGCCCATCACGTAGTGACAGGTGGGCCCGACCTCCATCGGCTCCGCCGTAATGTCCACGTCCGCAAGCTCTTTGAACTGGTGGTGCATGGACGGCAGGCGGCGCTTGATCTCCTCGGCGGGCATCCGCGAGGCGATATCGAGGAAGACGCCGCCGTGCGGGGTACCTCGGCCGGCCTTGACCTCCTCGTTGATCGCGCGTGCCACCTCGTCGCGGGGCAACAGGTCAGGGGTGCGGCGCGCGGAGTCGTTGTCGCGCAGCCACTGATCGGCCTCCTCCTCGGTCTCGGCGTACTGCCCCTTGAAGACCGGCGGGATGTAGTCGAACATGAACCGCTTGCCGTCGGTGTTCTTCAGGACGCCGCCGTCGCCGCGCACCCCCTCGGTGACCAGGATGCCCTTGACGCTGGGCGGCCAGACCATGCCGGTCGGATGGAACTGCAGGAACTCCATGTTGATCAGCGTCGCCCCGGCGCGCAGTGCGAGCGCGTGGCCGTCGCCGGTGTACTCCCACGAATTCGAGGTCACCTTGTACGACTTGCCGATGCCGCCGGTCGCCAAAACCACTGCGGGCGTTTCGAACAGGATGAATCGGCCGGATTCGCGCCAGTAGCCGAACGCGCCGGAAATCCGGTCGCCGTCCTTCAGCAGTTCGGTGATGGTGCATTCGGAAAAGACCTTGATGCGCGACTCGTAATCGCCGGTCGCCGCGAAATCCTCCTGTTGCAGCGAGACGATTTTCTGCTGCATGGTGCGGATGATTTCCAGGCCGGTGCGGTCACCGACGTGGGCGAGCCGCGGGTAGGTGTGGCCGCCGAAGTTGCGCTGGCTGATCCGGCCGTCGGCGGTCCGATCGAACAGTGCCCCATAGGTTTCCAGCTCCCACACCCGGTCGGGTGCCTCCTGGGCATGCAATTCGGCCATGCGCCAGTTGTTCAGGAACTTGCCCCCGCGCATCGTGTCCTTGAAATGCGTTTGCCAGTTGTCCTTTTCGTTGGCGTTGCCCATCGACGCGGCGCAGCCGCCTTCGGCCATCACGGTGTGCGCCTTGCCGAACAAGGATTTGCACACCACCGCGACGGAGTGGCCGTGTTCTCTGGCCTCGATCACCGCGCGCAATCCTGCGCCACCGGCCCCGATGACGACGACGTCGTACTTGTGCCGTTCCACTTCTGGCATGGCCGCGAATACTCCTGGGGTTGGGGCGGATCAGTTGATGAACCGCAAGTCCGAAATCGTCTTGCTGGCAACCAACATGACGTAGAAGTCGGTCAGCACGAGGGTGCCGAGGGTGGTCCAGGCCAGCGCCATGTGCCGGGTGTTCAGTTTGGAGACCTGGGTCCAGAACCAGTAGCGGGTCGGATGAGCGGAGAAGTTCTTGAGCCGTCCGCCCGCGATATGCCTGCACGAATGGCAGGACAGGGTGTACGCCCACAGCAGGATCACGTTGACCAGCAGCACGATATTGCCGAGGCCGAAGCCGAAACCGCCGGACCGAGGATGGAACGCGGCGATCGCGTCGTAGGTGTTGATCACCGAAACCACCACTGCTACATAGAAGAAGTAGCGGTGCGCGTTCTGGATGATCAGCGGCAGCCTGGTCTCGCCGGTGTACTTGGCGTGCGGCTCGGCGACCGCGCAGGCAGGCGGGGAGAACCACACCGCCCGGTAGTAGGCCTTGCGGTAGTAGTAGCAGGTCAGGCGGAAGCCGAGCAGGAAGGGCAGCACCAGGAACCCGAGCGGGATGAAGCTGGGCAGCGCGCCGAACCAGGCGCCGAAGTGCTGGGCGTCGGGCTCGCACGAGGTGCTCACACACGGCGAGTAGAACGGCGAAAGGTAGTGGTATCGGTCGTCCCAATATGCCGTGCGCACAAAGGCTCTGACCGTCGCGTAGATAACGAACGCACCGAGTCCGAGCACCGTTACCAGTGGCGGCACCCACCATCGATCGGTGCGCAGCGTGCGTTCGGAGATTCGGGCCCTGGTCTTGCTGAAGACACCGGTCCCCGTTTCCGGGGTGGTGGTCGAGGGGGCACTCACGACCGCGCCTCGCTGACGCTCGGCACAGCCGTGAATGCCGAGGGCACTGTGTTTTTGGTTCGCTCGCTGCGCTCACTCACAGGTGGATGCCTCGCTGATCTGCTGTGCGGTTGGTCATCGATACCTCCGCAAATCGAATGTGATGCCCAGCACCATACGACACCCCCGCTATCGCTCGAGCGGGGTCCCGGCATTCCAGACCCGTCCGGATGCCCGTGATTTGCGACACATTGGATGTCGCTTCATCTGCCTGGTCGCGTGGTGAACCGACCGCAACCTCTTCGAACTCGACTAAACCGGAACGGCATTCGAGGACTGTCCGGCTAAACGAAACCTGAAGTCGAAATACTGACGCGCCGATTGTCACACGCAGGCAACATATTTGTGGTCCTCTTTCCTCCAGATGTGCCCGCTGACGTGCGCTGATACCCACACCGCCCGCGGCGTGCGAGGTAGGCCCCGGCGGCCTGCGACACCACGGGGGAACCCGCGAGCCCCGCTGATCTGACGCGGTGTTCGGCCGGGGGAAGGAGCCCACGATGAGAAGAGCCGCGATCGTTGCGCCGGTGCGTACGCCGAGTGGGATCGAGGGGGGTGCGCTGTCCGGCATGCCGCCGGAATGGCTGGCTTCGACGGTGTTGTCGGCGGTGATCGACCGGTCCGGAATCGACCCGATGCGCATCGAGGATGTCGCGATGGCCTACCTCGACGGTGGTCTGGCCACCGGCCCGGCGTTGAGCAGGCTGCGCTTACCCACCCCGTCGGCTCCGCCTCCTGCCGTCCCCCCGGCCGCGCGCGGCGCAGGTCTCCCCTTCGCCGTGCCCGGGTTTCTGACCGATCGACGCTGCGGCAGCGGCCTGCAGGCGGTGATCACCGCGGCCATGATGGTGCAGACCGGCGCGGCCGACGTGGTAGTGGCCGGCGGTGTTGAGTGCGCGGCGAATGCCGTTGCCCGCCATGAGGAATCGGCCGGTGGCACCGATCTGCGGAACGCCGAGGAGCTGGCCCGTCACTACGGCATCAGCCGGATCGAAGCCGACCAGTTCGCGGTGGCCAGCCATCGCAAGGCCGCGCGCGCCTGGCGGCAGGGCGCCTTCGCCGCCGAGGTGATTCCGGTCGGCGTGGTCGACGAGCCGGGGTGGACCGACCCCGGCCTCGAAGGCACTGGGGGACATCGGATTCTGCGTGATGAGGGCCTACTCGACGACGTGTCGACCTACACTTTGGCCGCGCTGCGACCGCTGCTCGTGAACGGTGTGGTCACCGCGGGCAACATGAGCGCCCACCGGCACGGCGCGTCGGCCTGTCTCGTCGTGGCGGAGGACCGCCTCATCGATCTCGGTCTGGTCCCGATGGCGTACCTCGTCGGCTGGGCCGCGGCCGGATGTGATTCGGCGACAGCGACTCTCGGTGCTGCTCCGGCCGTCGCGAAGCTGCTCGGCCGGGCCGGGATCGCCTTGGACGACATCGATCTGGTCGAGGTGAACGAGGGTTTCGCGGTGGAAGTGCTCGCGCTGGCCCGGGAATGGGACTTCGATCCGACCGACCGGCTCAACGTGAACGGCTCGGCCATCGCCCTCGGGCATCCCGTCGGCGCCACCGGCCTGCGGATCATGACCACGATGCTGCACGAACTGTCCCGCACCGGCGGCAATTACGGCCTGGAGGCCATCGCTCTCGGCCACGACCACGGCATCGCCGCACTCTTCGAATCGGCCGGCTCCGGCCCTGTAGTCGAGACCCCACGAGGCGCCCGCTTCCACGGCGCCCGCCCCGCCCGCCGCCTAGGTCGCCACCGCGCCTGACCCCACTTCTCACCGACCGAAGGCCCCATCTATCCGACCAAGGGGCACCTCGGTCCTGACTGCGGTTCGACCGAAGGCCAACCTCGGTCTGGGGTGGACGTACAAAATCGCGGGCCCGCCGGCACGGAGCGGGCCCGCGAAGTTCAGTCCTGCGTTATTCGGTCCGCGGGCGTGAGTGGAAGCCGAGGCCCTCGTCCTGCGCACCCATCCAGGCCGCCTCGTCGGACTTGCTGTCCGGGACGTAGATGGTGTCCTGCGGGCGGCGACGCACCTCCGGCGGCGGCGACTGCTCGAGCTCGTCGGCGTCGATGACGAGCCGCTCGAGGTCGTTCTCCAACCGCCGCACCATATTGGCGTCACCGTAGTGCGACCGCAGTGCGCCGATGGATTGCCGGAGCTGGCCGACCGTGTAGCGGAGCTCCGCGATTTCGCTGCGTGTCATCGATACCTCCTGTGTTCCTGACAGACCTGCGAACTCGGTGGGTAACGGGTACTTCCATGGTCTGCCTGGAAGCGCGCTGCACCAAGCCGTGTGACTCACCACACAACGTGATCTTTAACACAGTACAGAAAGAATTCAGATCTGGCTCGTCAGCTGCGAATCTTCGGCAGTTCGCCCAAGTGTTGCTCGGAGTCGCCCGTCGCGCTTGGTGTGAACCACCGATTGGTCAACTTCGGTCATGCCGGGCCGCCCAGCATTCATCCGGCGACGGCGTACTCCGGCCCCTGCCCGCGCATCCCGGCGACCACCTGATCCACCAGTCCGACGATGGACAGCGCGACCTCCTCGGCCCGCTCGAAGATCACACTGTGCCCGGCCCCCTCCAGCGGCACCAGCTGCGAACCGGCCAGCTGCGAGGCGAGCACCACCGAATGCGCGAACGGCACCACGATGTCCGCCGTGCCCGCCAGCACCAGCGCCGGGATGGTGCCGAGCCGGTGCAGCGTCGCGGTCTCGTCGAAGGCGATCAGCGAGGCGAGGAAGCTCGACATGGTCAGCAGTGGCGTGTCGTTCAGCATGGCCGTTGCCACCGCGACCATCCGCGGATTCACCCGCCTGGTGCCGGAATTCGCCGCGCGCATGATCGGCTCGAAGATCCTGCGGGACAGCCGCTTCGAGCCCTGCATCACCCGCGGCGCGCGGACGACGGCCACCTGCAGCGAGTGCACCGCGCGGCGCTTGAGGAACCGGCCGAGGCCAACCTCGGTGAGACCGTTCGCGGCGCCCGCGATCAGGCCGACGCCGACGACCCGGGTGCCGATCGTCTCGGGGAACTGCCGCGAGTAGGCGAGGACGACCATCGCACCCATCGAATGCCCGATCAGGATCACCGGGCCGGTCGGCGCTACCGTCCGCAGCACGGTGTCGAGATCGCGGCCGAGCTGGTCGATGGTGTACGTCGACGGGTGAGCCTGGCCGGATTCGCCGTGGCCGCGGTGGTCGTAGAAGACCATCCTGGTCTCGGCGCCCCACTGCCGCAGCAGTTCGTCACGCAGGAAAAACCAGGATTCGGTGCGCAGGCAGTGCCCGTGCACGAACACCACGGTGACGGACGCGGACTCGGTGCCGAACGTGCGCACCGAGATCGGGACACCGTCCTCGGCCGGCACCGTGACACGGTGACCGTCGTAATCGGCGGCGCAGCGGGCGATCGTCGTGGACATGACGTCCTCCTAGGAGGGTGCATCCTTGCGGAGCGTTCTTGCCCGGTTGTCGATATACATTTCCGCTGCGTTACCAGCCCATACCCGGTGTTATGCACAAGTTGTCCAACCGATGCTGTTCCGCCTCTGCTCATCCGCCTCTCCGCGTATTCAGGCCAGGCTTGGGTGCCACTACGGCCGCGTTGGCGACCGGCGGTCGGGGCTCTGGGTGGGTCGGCTCGTACCCGGTGAGTTACCCATGTCCGTGCGAGATCAGGTGTCCTGGAAGATGCGGCAATCTAAGGGTTTGTTGGTCTGGCGCTAGATTTCGGTAGAGAGGGATGATCGGCCGTCGCCTGCCGAATATCGGGCTCCCGATCAGATTTCCTAGAGTCCCCTAGATTCGGCTACCGAGTAGGGATCTCGCCCCGTCATAGAAATCTACTGCTATCTAGCGATTTGCCGATTCAGCTGAATATTGAGCTGATGACGGCACCCGCCGGACGCCACGTCTGTCGACAACGTGACGCCCGGTGAGCGGCCGACCGTCTTCGGTCAGGGTGCCGAGTGGCTGCGGGTGGATGGCAGGAACGGCCGCAGCAGGTTCTCCTCGGTCGACGGGCCCAACTGCCATTCGGCGATCCACGGGCCGGTTCCCTCGCTCGGATCGAACACACCCTCCTCCAGCCAGGTGTAGCGGCCGGTGAGCACGCCGCGGGAGAGGGTGCGGTCGTCGTCGTCGGTGTTGTCCCAGAGCGCGTCGAACAGCCTGCGCACCCGGACCTTGGACTGCTTGCAGAACGCGTCGGCGAGTTCGGTGGCCGCGGTGGCCTCCGGCGCGTTCGCGGTGCGCAGCGACTGCGCCCGCATGCAGGCCGCCGACATCGCGAACAGCTCGGCGCCGATGTCGACGATTCGGCCGAGGAAGTTCTGTTTGTATTCCAGCCCGGCCTGCCAGCGGCCCATCGCGTACATCAGCGACCTGGCCTGCTTGCGCGCGCTGCGCTCGATAAAGCGCAGATGCTTTGCCAGCGTGCCGAATTCGGTGTAAGTCGCGGGCACGGTGCCCGAGCCGACCGCGAGCTGCGGGAACCACTTGGCATAGAAGCCGGTCGCGCCGACCGCGGCCTTCGCCTTGTCCTTGAACTCGGCGTTGCGGTCCACCAGCGCGCCCGCCGCGGACATGTGCGCGTCGGCCATCTCCCTGGCGATCAGCAGCCGCATGATCTCGCTGGAACCCTCGAAGATGCGGTTGATGCGCAGATCGCGGACCAGCTGTTCGGCGCCGACCGCGCGTTCGCCACGGGCCGCGAGCGAAGCCGCCGTCTCGTAGCCGCGCCCGCCGCGGATCTGCACCAGCTCATCGGCGATGGTGCAGCTCATTTCGCTGGCCCAGAGCTTGGCGAGCGCCGCCTCGATCCGAATGTCGTTGCGCGCCTCGTCGCACATGGCGGCGGACAGGTCCAGTGCCGCCTCCAGCGCGTACGTGGTTGCCGCGATGAAGGAGATCTTCTGACCGACCGCCTCGTGCTCGCCGACCGGCCTGCCCCACTGCACCCGCTCGGTGCTCCACTCCCTGGCGATTTTCAGCGACCACTTCGCCGACGCGGTGCACAGCGCCGGGATGGCGAGCCGACCCGCGTTGAGGGTGGTGAGCGCGATCTTCAGGCCGTCGCCCTCGCGGCCGATGAGATTGGCCCTCGGCACTCGCACGTTGTACATCCTGGTGACGCCGTTCTCGATGCCGCGCAGGCCCATGAAGGCGTTGCGCCGCTCCACCGTTATGCCCGGCGAATCGGCCTCGACGACGAACGCGGAGATGCCGCCGCGATGCCCCTCGCTCTTGGGCACCCTGGCCATCACCACCAGCAGCTCGGCGACCACGCCGTTGGTGGTCCACAGCTTGACGCCGTTGAGCTCGTAAGCCGTGCCGTCCTCGATCGGCGTCGCGGTGCTCGCCATCCTGGCCGGGTCGGAACCGACGTCCGGCTCGGTGAGCAGGAAAGCGCTCACCGCGCCCGCGGCGCAGCGCGGCAGGAACTCGGCCTTCTGCTCGTCGGTGCCCGCCAGCTTCAGCGGCTCGGGCACGCCGATGGACTGGTGCGCCGAGAGCAGCACGCCGAGACTCGGGTGGGCCGAGCCGACCAGCATCAGCGCGCGGTTGTAGCCGAATTGGGAAAGCCCCTGTCCGCCATAGGATTCCGGAATCTTCAGGCCGAAGCAGCCGAGCTCGGCAAGCCCCTTGACGTACTCGTCCGGAATCCGGCCCGCGGCCTCGATCACCCGGCCGTCGATGGCTTCGCAGAACGGGCGCAGCTTGGCCAGGTAGGCCTCGGTGCGGGCGGCGTCTTCGGTCCCCGGCTGGGGGTACGGGTGGATCAGATCGAGCCGGAACCTGCCGAGAAACATCTCCTTCGCGAACGATGGTTTGGCCCAGGTGGTTTCGCGAGATTCCTCGACAAGTGCGCGGGCCTGTTCTTCGGTGGCGTCGACTTTCGCGGCTGTCGCCATGATGTCCTCCTCGGACGTGATCAGGATCACATTCGAGTGTAAGAACTTTAGTTACCGGCCGGTAGGGCTGCAGGTCGATTGATTTCTATCGATCTCTAATGATCTTGGTAGGCAAGCTAATAGGCGGTTATCTTCCGGTGTTCGTATTGTCTGTTTTTCGGACTCAGACGCTGCGCAGGTAGCGACCGAAGTGCGGGACGGTGAATCCGATGGTGCCGCGCTCGGCCGAATAGATCAGGCCCTTCTTGATCAGTCCGTCGCGCGCAGGCGAGAGCGAGGCGGGCTTGCGGCCGAGTTCGCTGGCCACCGCCGAGGTGGCCACCGGGCCGTCGTCGCCGGCCAGATCGGCCATGGCGCGCATGTACTCTCGCTCGGCCGGCGTTGCCCGTTCGTAGCGGGAGCCGAAGAAGCCGACCGCCAATTCCTCCTCCGCGGTCGGCGCGGCCACCTCGACGTCCTCGGCCGAGATCGGGCTCTCCGGCGCTTGATCCCAGGCCGCTTTGCCGTAGGCCTGCACAAAGTACGGATAGCCATCCGCCTTGTGGTACAGCGCATCCAGCGCCTCATCGGTGAACTTCACCTCCTCGCGCTCGGCGGGCGCGATCAGCGCGAGGTCGGCCGAATCCCGGTCGAGTCGATCGATGCGGTGATAACTGAACAGTCGCTCGGAGTAACTCTTCGACGCGGACAGCACCGCGGGCAGGTGCGGCAGGCCGGCGCCGACGACGATGAGCGGCGCGGTGTCCTGGCTCAACTCGTGGCAGGCGCCGCAGATCGCGGAGATGTCGGCGGGACCGAGATCCTGCATCTCGTCGATGAAAATCGCGATGCCGACGCCGATTTCGCTGGCCAGCGCCGCCGCCTCGACCAGAAGCTCCACCAGATCGATCTCGATATCGCCGGAATCCGCGCGGCCGGTGACCGCGGGCACGTCGATGCCGGGTTGCCAGCGCTCCCGCATCCCCTTGTCCGCGGTGGCGCGCAGCGCGAAAGCCTTGAGGATGCCGAGGAAGTCGTCGACCCGCTCCGAATTGGGATGTGCCATCGCGATCGCGCGTACCGCCATGTGCAGCGCGGAGGACAGCGGCCTGCGCAGTTCCTGATCGGGCCGCGCCTCGATCTTGCCGGTGCCCCAGCCGCGCGAGATGGCAGTGGAGCGAAGTTGATTGAGCAGCACCGTTTTTCCGACGCCACGCAGGCCGGTAAGCATGACGCTGCGTTCGGGGCGGCCGCGCGCGATGCGCTCCAGCACGATGTCGAAAGCGGTGAGTTGCTTGTCGCGCCCGGCTAATTCGGGTGGGCGCTGTCCGGCTCCGGGAGCATACGGATTCCGCACGGGGTCCATGCCCTAACACCGTAGCGCGTGATGTCCGCGAAATCTGTCGAAATCTACGGCGTGTCCTAGATATTGCTAGCGGCCGATATTGCACGATTGCTCTCGCACGGTTGAGATCGGCACGGAAGTCATTACGCTGGTGGCGTTTCCAGCGAGTATCGGAGGGTCATGTCCGACGAACCCACCCCGACCACCGCCGAGGTGGTCGAATCCTGGAACGTGCCACCGGGGGCGATGGTGGCGCGACGCATCCGCGACAACATCCTGGTCGCGATAGAGCGCGGCTATGACGATCCGCAGCTGGTCGCCGACCTCGCGGTCGGGCCGTTGGTGATGGCGCTCGGTCAGCTCGAAGTGGGACTCGCCGACGCGCGGCGCCGGATCGGCGACCTCGAGCAAGCGCTCGCCGAACGCGACGGCGAGGCCTCGAACGGCCGCGAATCCTGAATTCCCAGCGGACGATTCGGACATTTGCCACCTATTGGTAACAGACACTTATTCGCCGATATCGTGTCGTGACCCGGTGGGCGTGTCGAGATTCCGGGCGATCGTCCAGGGAGTTTGTCGGGATCGGAAAACTACCAGGTCTGTGCGCTGGACAACACCGCGTCGGCATCGTAATCTCTTCGTGACTTAGTGGAGTCCTGTCGTTTCGAAAGAGAAGCGGCGCCACGGAGTTACCGCCTTAGCGGCCGTCGGGGCCATCTTCCCGCCTGCCGTGCCGGGAACACCCACAGTGTTCGACTGGGTGATTCCTTGCGGCCATTTACTGGTCGCTCACCGGTCGGCGGGAGAGTACGAAGATCGGAGACGTAGCTCGGTGGGTAAACACAGCATGCAGCGGGATTCGCGCTTGCCGAATTCCGTCAAGGGTGCCCTCGTCATGGGCGCGGTGGCCGCGACAACCGGCGCGATGCCCGCGATCCCCGCGATGGCGGCAACCATCAACCTCCCCGGACTGGGTAACTTCGATGTTCCTGTGCCGCAGGAATACGAGGCGCCCGTCCAGCAACTCAATCAGCAGATCCAGCAGGCCGTGTCGGCCATGCCGAACGCGCAGGTTCCCGGCGCACCGCAGCAGGCGGCGCCCGGCGTCCCGAACTTCGCGCCGAACATGCCCGGCCTGTTCAACCCCGCACCCAGTGCCAGCGATATCGCGCTCGACGCCGCCAAGACCAAGGTCGGCGCGATGTACTCCTGGGGCGCCGCAGGACCATCCAACTTCGACTGCTCGGGTCTGGTCCAGTGGGCCTACCGGCAGGCCGGCGTCGAACTCCCCCGCACCAGCTTCGAGCAGTCGCACGTCGGCGCTCCGGTGGCCTTCCAGAACCTGCAGCCCGGCGACATCGTCGTGACCAACGGTGGCGGCCACGTCGGCATCTACGCGGGTGACGGCAAGCTGCTCAATGCCGTTCAGTCCGGCTCGCCCGTCTCCTACACCCCGCTCCGCCAGGGCGACATCGTCACCGCACGCCGTATCGTCTAACGAGTGACCCCCGCCGAAAACGGCATCCGTGCGAACGGAAACAAGAGCACCGCGACGCAGGCCCGAGTCGATTCATGGACTTGGGCCGTGCGCCTGTTCAAAACCAGATCCGCTGCCGCCGAGGCCTGCCGGGGCGGCCACGTTCGCGTCAACGGCGTAGCCGCCAAGCCCGCGCAGTCGGTGAAGCCCGGCGACGAGGTGCGCATCCGGATCGGCGGCATCGAACGCATCGTGATCGTCGAGCAGATCGTCACCAAGCGCGTCAGCGCTCCCCTCGCCGCGCAATGCCTGATCGATCGCAGCCCGCCGCCGCCCTCCCGGGAGATCCTCGCCACCCTGCCGCGCCGCGATCGTGGCTCCGGCCGACCCACCAAACGCGAACGGCGCGAGACGGATCGCCTCCTCGGTCGCACCGAAGACTGAGCCTTACGTGGTTGGCTCTTTCGCTGGGGCCCGCGCGGCCAGCCGGTTTGCCGCCACCGCGGCCGCGGCGATCGTGCACAGCGCGCCGAGCATCAGCGCCGCCGCCTCTCCAGGAACGAGCACCTTCAATTCCGTGCCCACGGTGACCGCGGCGACCGGAACACCGATCTGTGCCGCCGCGAGCGCGCCGTAGCCGACCGGCTGACCGATCAGCCGTGGCACCAGATGGACGAGCACCGCGCCGACGCCGAGCGCCAGACCCAGCGCGATGAGGCTGGGGTGTTCGCCGAAATCGCGCAGGTTGAGTCGAGCGCCGAGCCAGACGAAGAAGAGCGGTCCGAGGAAGCCGTCGTTGATCGCGAAGAGTTGCCGGGCCACCCTGCGCGGTTCGCCGATCGCGGCCACCGCGAGGCCGGTGGCAAAGCCAGCCAACATGATCGACACGCGGGTCTGGGTGGCCACGGCACACAGCGCGAAGAGCACGGCGAGGCTCACTCGCAGTTCGAGGGCGAGCTTGCGGTCCTCGGACAACCGATGCGCCCGGCGTCGCACCCCGGACACCGCCAGCCAGCGCAGCAGCGCGAAGAGCACGACTCCGCAGGCGGCGACCGCAAGGGCGCCGAGCGCCGCTCGGCCCGCGTGACCGGGGTCGATCGCCAATGGCAGCGCGACCACGCAGGCGGTGTCGGCGATCGCGACCTGTGCGGTCAGTGCCAGTACCGGCTGGCCCCGCAGCCCGAGCGAGTCGATGATCGGCAGCACCAGCGCCGCCGAGGAGGAAGCGAGCAACACCGCGTACATGGCACCGTGACCGGTATCGAACCAGTGCGCGATAGCGAATCCCGCTGCTACAGAGAGTAATCCGACAAACACCGCGCGGATCGCGCCGACGCCGAGCGCGGACCGGACCGACGGATCCCGCACCGGCACATGGGTTCCCGCGACGAACATGACCACCGCGAACCCCATGTCCGCGAGGAACGTGAAGATCGGGTCAGCGCTGTGCAGCACGCCGAACCCGGTGGCGCCGAAGACAATTCCGGCGATCACCTCGCCGAGGATCACCGGCACGTGCCACGAGCTGCGCAGCGCGAGCAGCGGACCGCACAGGCCGAGCGCGAGGACCAGCGCGAGGGTGGAGAAGGTCACGGCATGGCGGCGATCTTCGCCGGAATGGCGATGTTCTCATCCGCCCAGTGGATCGCGCAGACCCGGTGGTAGCCGTCGGCGATCACCATCGGCGCCCCCACCCGGAAATCGCCGCGCACCAGCAGGATCGGCGACAGCGCCTTACCGTTATTGATCTTGATCAAGTCCCGCCGGACATGCGGATTCTCCGGCGGCAGCAGCTCGAGCCCGGCGGCCCGCAGGATGTCCTTGGCCTTCTTGTGCACGATGGGGCCCGCGCGCAGGTCGTCGACCACGGCGCTGACCACCTTCGGCCCGGCCAGCAACTCCAGGTAGTCGGCGGCTGCCGGATAGTCGTGGTCCTCGGGCGCGTCTTTCCATTTCACGGTGATGATGTCGGTCGCCATGCGCCTCATCATCGCGGTCGGCGGCCCGGATCAGCGGGATCTCGACGGTGTTTCGGGCGCGCTCAGATCATCGCCACCGGGTCGAGCTGACCGGCGATATAGCGGGCCCGGCATTCGCCCCGGCGCAGCTTTCCGCTGGTGGTCTTGGGGATACGGCCCGGCTCGACCAGCATGACCGAGCCCGGTATCACCTCGTGGATGGCCGCGACCGCGGTGCGGATCCGGCGGGCGAGCACCGAGAGTTCGGCGGGCTCGATGGCTTCGACGATTCTCAGTTCGGCGACGATGACCAGGTCTTCGCGGCGTCCGTCGTCGTGTCCGAACGCCGTCACATGCCCAGGCCGGATCTCGGCGGCGCAGGCCTCGACCGTCGCCTCGATGTCGCCGGGGAAGTGATTGCGGCCGTCGACGACGATCACGTCTTTGCGCCGCCCCGCGATGAAAAGCTGGTCGTCGCACCAGAAACCGAGGTCGCCGGTGCGCAGCCAGCGGGCATCGCTGCCGCGCAGGGTGGCGTGGAAAGCCTCGGCGGTGGCGTCGGGTCTGCCGTAGTAGCCGTCGCACACATTCGCGCCCGCGACCCAGATCTCGCCGACCCGGCCTGCGGGCAGCTCGGCGCAGGACACCGGGTGCACGATGCGCACATCCTGGCCGACCGGTGCGCCGCAGCCGACGAGCGTGGTGCCGCCGAGCGGTTGCTCCTCGGCGGGCGGCACCGCCCGGCCTTCGGCGAGCGCGCCGCGGTCGAAGCGCCGAACCACGGGTTCGTCGCGCCAATCGCAGATGGTCACAGTGAGCGTCGCCTCGGCCAGGCCGAAGCCTGGCGTGTGCGCGCGGTGCCGGAAGCCGTACGCGGCGAAGGTCTCGGTGAATTCGGTGAGCGCCTCGGGCCGGATCGGCTCGGAGCCGTTGAGCAGCATGTCGAGCCCGGACAGGTCGAGCCCGTCTCGCTCTTGCGGCGTTGTCGCCGAAACCGAGAGGGCCAAACCGAAATTGGGTCCGCCGGTAATGCCCGCGCGGTAGTCGCTCACGGCGCGCAACCACCGGATCGGCCGCTTCGCGAATTCCGCGGGTGACATGGTCAAGCCGTGCACGCCGCAGTAGAGCGGCAGCGACATGCCGAGGATGAGGCCCATGTCGTGGAAGAACGGCAGCCAGGTCAGGATGGGCTTGCCCGGCTCGAGTGCCTGCCGCAGTTGTTCCAGCGCCGTCGTCAGGTTCGCGTGGGTGACCCGGACGCCCGCGGGCGACTGCGTCGAGCCCGAGGTGTACTGCAGATAGGCGAGCTCGGCGCGGAGTGGATCGATGACCGGTTGGGTCGAATCCGCCGACGGGGCGGTGACATCCGCGGCGAGCTCGGCGACCTGACCGAGCATGGGACCCAGCACGGACGCACTGGCGGAGTCGCCGTGCGACAACAAGGCCAGGGTCGGTCGCGCGTCGGCGAGCACCGCGAGCAGCCGTTCCTTGTTGCGGGTGCCCGCCGCCGGAAACAACGGCACCGCAATGCGATTGCTGTACAGGCAAGCGAGAAACGCGACGGCGTAGTCGAGTCCGTGTGCACAGAGAATGGCAACCCGGTCGCCGGGCGCGCTCCCGTCGCGCACGCGCTCGGCGAGTTCGCCCGCGGCGGCATGCAAGCGGGCGTAGGTGATGGAGACGGGTAGTCGCTCGTGCATGCGGTACCGCAGCTCGGTGTAGGCGATGTCGTCCGGCCGGGCCGCGGCCAACTCGGCGATCCTGGTGGCGAGACTGTTGCCGGATGTCATGTGGCCTCGCCGGTGTGTGCGACGACGAGCGGGCCTGTCGGATCGAGCGGCGGTATCGAGATGTTCGGCGGCGGGCCGGCGCCTGGTGCTGGTGTCAGCCGCCCGCCGTTCAACGAAGTGCTCATGGGGGCAAGGAGATTCGACAGCCGCGTCGCCATCGGCGAGGTGTCGGCCGTTGGGGTGTAGTCCACTGCCGAGAGGTACGCCCCGGCATATCGCAGTACCTCCGACAGCAGCGCGGCACCGTAGCGAGTGTCGAACGCGGCGATACCCGCCTGTCGAGCGGGCGCCCCGGCCACCGAACCCGTTGTCCACCGGCCCCAGCCGATGCTGAGCACGCCGCGCCCCGGATACGCCGATGCGAGGGAGTCCATCGCGGCATTGGCGGCGGCCTCGGCGGCGCGGCCTGGCCCGCCGAGCGCGCCGGTGGCGGCGGAGAACAGCAGGATGAAGTCGGTCGGATCGGCCGAAGTGAGGTCGATCAGGTTGCTCGCCGCGGTCAGTTTGGGCGCGAACAGTGTGGTCAGCTGCCCCGGCGTAATGGCATCGAAGGCGGCGTCCGCCGTGCTGCCCGCCGCGTGCACGAGGCCGCGAATGGTCGAGCCGCAGGCGCGGATGTCGTTGAGCGCGTTGGCCAGATCACGCCGGTCGGCGGCATCGCAGCGGACCACCACGATCCGGTCCTCCCATCCGTCGAGCAGCGGCGGCACCGGGCGGGGCGCGCGGGTGAGTACCACCACGTCGCGGGCACCGCTGTCGAGCAGCCAGCGCACCGCGACCGCGCCGACCGTACCCAATCCGCCGGTGACCACGTAGGTTCCGGTGGCGTCGATGGTGGCCGGGGTCGAGCGGAGCCGCGCGGGGATGAAGCGGCGGACGGCGAGATCGCCTGCGGAGAACCGTAATTCGTCGGGGAACGTGCGCGTCGGCCCCGGTACCTTCGCGATGAGTCGACCGAGCGGCGCGAGGCTCCTGGTGTCCGCGTCCACCCAGATCAGGCGGACCACGCGGCGGGATTCGAGCTGCAGTGACCGCACCAGACCGGCGATCGCGTGCGGGGCGGCGACGACATCGGCATCACGTCGCTGAGGGTCAGGCACGGTGGGTGCGGGCAGCACGATGGTCAAGGAGGCGGTGCCGTCGTCGGCGTGCACCCGCTGGAGCAGGTCGAGGACGCGGCCTGCCGTCGCGGCGGCGCTCCGGCCCGGCCCGATGGGGCCGGAGTTCGTTGCCGCCGAGTCCATTTCGGTCGGCCAGACCAGAACGACCGCGGTGCGTGCGTTGCCGATTTGTCCGATGGGCAAGGCGGTGATGAGGGGACGCGCGGCGTCGGGTTCGCGGGCCAGCCGGTCGGTGGGCAGGATGACCGCGAGCGCGTCGGACAACCGAATGGCCAGCTCGGATTCGCCGATCACCAAGGCACGTTCGGCAATCCGGCCATCCGGCGCGTCGAGGAACTCGGGTTCGGGTGCTTGCCAGCTTTCCTGGCGGAAGGGTGCGGGGCGATCGGCAGCTCGCGGTGCCGCGACGATCCGAGCGGGCGGATTAGGTCCGGCGAACCGAATGCGCACGCCGGACAGCGCGAGGCAGGGCACGCCGTGCTGGTCGGTACCGATGACATCGCCGGTGAGCCCGGTGGCCGTGCGCTCGCGCAGGAACGCGTGCGCCTCGAGCACGGTCCGATTCGGTTCGGCGGACAGCCAGGCCGATCCGATGCCGGTCGGCAGCGGGATCACCGCAGCGGGAAGGTCGTCGAGGACTGTGGCGGCGAGTAGCTGCAGGCAGCCGTCCAGCGTTGCGGTGCGGAGCAATTCGGCGACATCGAACTGACCGATCGCGCTATCCTGGCCGATCGCGATGCCGCGCAGCACCTGGAAACGCGGACCGTACGCCAACCGCAGCCCGCGCAGTTCGGCGTAAAAGGCGGCGGGTGCGATCATCCGCATGCGGTGCCGCCCAGCCCGATTGGCATCCACCACCCGCATCCACGCGACGATATCCGCGGGTGTGGGGTCACCGGCCGGCCGGGCCGAAGCCAGCGCCGCGGCCGCCGTGACTTCCGCCCGCAGACTTCCGTCGCCGTGCCTGCGATAGCTCACCTCCGGCAACGCCGACAGCTTGGTGCGTTCGTGCACCACGAAATCGGTGAGCGTCGTCGCTGCCCCGGTCTCCGAGCGCGCCAGATACAGCAGCCTGCGCAGCCAGAACGTCGCGGGCACGGTCGGCACGTCGTTGATCACGTGATCGGTGAGATCCTCAGGTGGAAAGCCGGATTCGGCGTCTTCCGGTTTCGCGGTGCCGGTGATCAAGGGGAACCGGCGCTTGCGCCACGCGCGCCGTGGCGCGGTGCGGAACGGGCCTTGCGCGGACCAGTCGACCGGTCGGCCTTCCAGTTGGAGCCGGGCCAGGCAGGTGAGGAACCCGCCGGCCTCGTCGTCGCGAGTTGCCACCGGGTGTGTTGCGTCGCGGAACCCGGGATACTGCCGCACGGCGTCGACCAGCAGCGGATGCGGTGCGATCTCCAGCACGGTCGACACCCCGTCCGCGGCGGCGTGTTCCAGCGCGGCAGCGAGTTCGACTGTTCCCGAGGCGTTTTCGACCCAGTAGGCGCCGTCCATGGCCGCCGTGGTGATCAATTCTGCCTGGCGGGCCGTGGAATACACGGGTGTGTGCGGCGGCATCGGCTGCAGGACCGCGAGCGCTTCCACGAATTCCGTTGGCACGCTGGTGACCAGCGGGCGGTACGCGGTGGCGTCGTCGGCGATCCGCAGCGCGGGCATAGCTCGCCGCTTGGCCCGCCGGACCAGCGTATCGATGTAGCGCGGTGTCCCGGCGACGAGCACCGACCGCGGACCGTTGACCGCCGCGATGCCCACCTGCGTGCGCATCGGCTCCACCAGCTTCGCCGCCTCCTCCGGTGCCGCTTCCAGCAGTGCCATCGTCAGCGTGCCATCCGGTGCGGCCGGTATCTTGCCGCGCCGCACCACGATCAGTGCCGCGTCGGACAGCGACAGCGCACCGCCGACGACGGCCGCGGCGATTTCGCCGAGTCCGTGCCCGGCCACCGCGTCGGGCCGAATGCCCCACGCCGCCAGCAACTCCGCCATTGCCACCTGGAACGCGAAGATCGCGGGATAGGCGAATGGCATAGCGTGCGAGCCGTTTCCGGAGCTGCCATTGGCCGCCAGCGCGAAGCCGTGCCGCGGTGTCCAGATCCGCGGGCCGCCTGCCGTCACGATCGCGTCGGCGGCCTTGGCCACGGCGCAGGCGAAAGCGCTGTGTCGCGCCGCGAGCGCCCGCCCCATCGCGAGATGCTGTCCGCCTTGCCCGGCGAACAGGAACAACACCCCACCGCGCCGCCGCGTCGCCGACGGTCCGATCGCCGTGCTCGAATCGTTCTCGGCGAGCGCCCGCAGCTGCCGCACCGCATCACCACGGTCGCGCACCAGCACACAGGCCCGAGTACGCTCAGGCATCAATCGAGCTGCGGCGGATGCGAACTCGCGCAGCGACTCAACGCTGTTGGCGAGCCGGTCGGCGAACCGAAGGGCCTGGGCGCCCAGTTCCGCGGCGTCGCGGCCGCTGACCGGGATCAACAGCGGCGGGTCGTCCCCGCGGACAACCCGGGGGATATCGATACCGCGCAACACCGCGTGCGCGTTGGTGCCGCCGAAGCCGAACGAGCTGACACCGGCGCGGCGTTCATCGAGCGGCACCGCGCTCCAGTCGACGGGTGCGGTCGGCACCCGCAGGCCGCGTTCGGTCAGCTTCAATAGCGGGCTCTCGGTGCGGAATCCGAGGGTGGGCGCGATGACACCGTGGTGAATGGTGAGCGCCGCCTTGATCAGGCCGGTGACGCCTGAGGCGGCTTCCAGATGCCCGATGTTGGGCTTCACCGAGCCGATCCAGATCGGTTTCGTGCTCGCCGAAGTGTCATGTGCGATAACGGCAGACAGCGCACCGACCTCGACCGCGTCGCCCGCCGGCGTTCCGGCGCCGTGGCATTCGAAATATCCGGCGGTCCGCGGCTCGAGCTCGGCGCGTGACCAGGCGACGCGCATCGTGTCCTGCTGTGCGCGACCGTTCGGCGCGTGCAGCCCGTTGGAACGCCCATCCGAACCGATCGCTGTCCCGGCGATCTCCGCGTACACCCGGTTGCCCTCGCGCACCGCGTCTTCGGTGCGCTGCAGAATTACTACGGCACAGCCTTCGCCGCGCGCGTAGCCGTCCGCGGTGGCGTCGAACGGTTTGACGCGTCCATCCGGCGCCAGCAATCCGGCTGCCGCCAGGTAGTTCGAAGCGTGTGGCAGCAGCGTGAGATGCACACCGCCGACGATCGCGAAAGGCACCGCGACGTCGGCGAGCAGCCGCACCGCCAGGTCGACGGCGGCCAGCGACGAGGAGCACGCACTGTCGAGCACCAGGCTCGGCCCGCGCAGATCGAGCACGTAGGACAGGCGGTTGGCGATGAGGCTGAGCGCGGAACCCGCGACCGCGTAGTGCGCGTCGAATCCGTCGCGCCCGAGCACGGCGATGCCGTGGTCATAGCTGCCCGCGCCGAAGATTACCGCCGCACCCGAACCCTTTGCGCGGTAACCGATCCCGGCGTCATCGAGAGCCTCGACCGCGACCTCCATGGCGAGCCGCTGTTGCGGGTCGAGCAGCGCGGTCTCCCGGTCGGCGATCGCGAACCACTCGTTGTCGAACGCGTCGAGGCCGTCCAGATATCCGCCGCGCCTAGTGCCGAGGCGCCCGGCCGGTGGCGCTCCGGTGGCGTCGCGGCCCGCGAGCAGCAGCCGCCAGAATTCGTCGGCGCCCTCGGCTCCCGGTACCCGGCAGCCGATCCCGACGATGGATATCCCGGTCATCGCATCGCGAGATACTCGACCAATTGATCTATGTCGGGGTAGTCGTAGATCGCGGTCAGCGAGACCTCGACACCCATGGCATCCTCGAGCCGCGCCGTCAGCCGGGCCAGCTGGGTAGAGCTCAGGCCCAGATCGGAAAACGGCGCGTCGGTGCAGACGGCGGTCGCGTCGACGCCGAGGAGCTCGGCCACGGCCGTTACCGCCGTGGTCGTCAGCGCCGCACGACTGCGCACCATCGAGCTCCGATCCATCCCAGACGCACTACCCCCGAAGCGGCGGCTCGTCTCGACCACCCAGGTACACCCCCCGCGATTATGCCGAGATATCGCACTATGGAGAAGAGTCTTTTGCGTGGCCCGCGTGCCGCTGCGCCGACGAGGCCCATCGCTTACCGTTGCCGGGTGAGCGAAAACCCCGCACGGCTGGCCGATGGACGGCGAGGAACCCTCGGCACGCTGGTGCGCTGTTGCGCCGCACTGGCCGCGACGCCGGCCCGCCTGCTCCGGCCGCGTCGCCCCGACCAGGCGTTTCTGGCAAGCCTGGTCGTCGCGCCCGCCCCGAAGGCCACCGCGACGGTCCGGCTGACCGCGCTGCCGCAGGCCACCATGTCCGCGCCGGCCTTCATCGTCGCCGAGGGCGTGCGCAGTTTGCGCGAGTTGCCGATGTCGATGGGTGCGTTCTTGGTCGAGCATCCGAAGGCCAGATTTCTCGTCGATCCCGCCATCTGCGCTGACGTGCACGCGCGAGTGCTGCCGGGGCATCCCTTTCCCGTCGGCAAACTGGTGTCGCCGGACAAGCCGGTGCTCGGGCTGAGCAACGCGATCGCGGCCCGCGACCTCGCGGTCGCCGATATCGACTTCACCCTGGCCACCCACCTGCACTGGGACCACGTCGCAGGCCTGCTGGAGCTGCCGGACTCGACCGAACTCCGCGTTCCGGCGGTGGAATACGACTGGGCCATGCGGGGCGGCACAGCGCCGATCGGCGTGGTTCGCGAACCGTTGCGCGGCCAGTCCGTCGCGCCGGTGGAACTCGACGGTCCGCCCGTGCTCACCTTTCCGCGCAGCCACGACGTCTTCGGCGACGGCGCCGTCATCCTGGTCGACCTGGCGGGGCACACCCCGGGCAGCATCGGTGTGCTGCTCGCGGTGGACGACGGCACCCGGGTACTGCTGGCAGGCGACGCGGTCTGGAACACTTTGCAGGTCAAGCTGATCCGGGAGAAGGCCCCGATGCCGGGCAATCTCTTCGACGCCGACCGTGACGCCGCGTTCCGCACCATTCAGCGCTTGCACGCGCTCCCGGCCGACATCGAGGTCATCGCCAGTCACGACTACGACGCCGTGCTGGCCCGCGCGGTCGGGTGACCCGCGGCGTCGAGCGCGTCTTGATCAGCCGCCGGATCATGCTGCTGCTCTGGTCCGCCGGCTGACCAATCTCTCAGCTGGCCCGCAGACCGATGATCAAGCCGTCTTTGGTGCAGCTGGACGGGGTGGCGGGGTCGGGCTGGGCGCTGCATTGCCAGCCCTCGATCGTTTGGGTGTCGGTATTGCTGACCGTGGTCGCGTAGGTCGTCGCGACATTGATCGCTTCGGTGCAGCCGACGCGGCCCGCGGCGGTGCCGACGGCGATGACGGTGCGGGTGCCGCCGCCCGCGTCGGTGACCGGACCGCAGTCGACGTCGTCCACCACGGGGGCCGGTGCTTGCTTACTCGCGTTGGCGGTGTGCAGCGGCGCCGCGGTGGCTGAGGTCGCGATGGCGTGCACCGAGTGGTCCTCGGTGGCGGCCTTGCCGCAGCCGGTCGCGCCGGCCACTGCCGCGAGGGCGGTAGCGGCGACTATCACGAGGTTGGCGGGTTTCACCGAGTTGGCTCCTGATCTTTGGGCGAAGCGACCGGATCGGCGAAGACGCACCGAGATTCGGCCGTAGCGGTCATGTAGCCGGTACCCATTCTGGTACCGCGCCACGCGTCGGACCTAGATCAGCGGCGGGTGATCGACGTCAGCGCCTGCGCCGCGGCCAGCGAACCAGCGGTGACCAGTTCGAGGTTGGTCAGCGCCGCCTCGTGTGCTTCCGTGCTGGCCGCGGCGGTGCAATCGGCCACGGGATGCACGGTGAAGCCGAGATCGGTCGCGTGTCTCGCGGTCTGCTCCACGGTCAGATTGGTCGCGACACCGGTGACGAACAACGTATCGATGCTCTGGTCGGCGAACCACTCGGCCAGTTTGCTGCCGGCCAGCCCGGACAGCTTCTGGTTGTCGAAGACCTCGCTCGCCTGCGCGGCCATCTCCGGGATGAGCTGACTACCAGGCGAATCCGGCCGGAACTCGGTCTGCGCCGCACCCACCGACCGCATGAAGCCGGTATTGCGCACCAGCTCACCCTCGCCGACGGGGATGGTGAACCGGGTGAAGATCAGCGGAACACCGTGTGCGGCGGCGGCTTCGTGGAAGTCCACCGCGCGCGCGACGACCCCGCTGGCCGCGACCGGTGCCGCGAGCATGGGCCCGAAGAAGCCTTCGGGCTTGATCACATTCACCTGCCAGTGCAACGCGAGCACGGCCGCGCGGATACGAGGGATCGCCATCTCCCGACCCTACCTTCGGGGCTGCTGGTCAGGACGAATAATCCTTGCGCAGTTGCACTTTCACGACCTTGCCGCTGGCATTGCGCGGCAACTCCGGGACGAGCACCAGATCCTTGGGATGCTTGTAGCGAGCCAGGTTCTCGTTGAGGAACAGCGTCAGCTCGTCCAGCGTCAGCTCGTCCTCGGGACCGTTGAGCGCGACAACGGCGACCGGCACCTCGCCCCATTTCTCGTGCGCCCGGCCGATCACCGCGGCCTCGCGGATCTTCGGGTGCGCGAAGAGCACGTTCTCCACCTCCGCACAGTAGATGTTCTCGCCGCCGGAGATGATCATGTCCTTCTTGCGGTCCACCACCCAGACGAAGCCCTCCTCGTCCTGGCTGACCAGGTCGCCGGAGTGGAACCAGCCGCCGGCGAACGCCTCCGCCGTCGCCTCGGGCTTGTTCCAATAACCCTGCATGAGAGTCGGCCCCCGATAGACGATTTCGCCGATCTCACCGGGCGCGACATCGTTCATCTCGTCGTCGACGACCCTGGCCTGAATGGTCGGGATGGGCTTGCCGACCGAGCCGAGTTTGCGCAGCGCGTCCTTGCCGTCGAGCACGCAGGTGATCGGCGACATCTCGGTCTGCCCGAACACCGCCACGTTGAACGCGTTCGGGAAGCAGTCGGCCATCGCTCGCAGCACCGTGTCGGAGGCGGGGGCGGCACCCCAGCTGAGTGCGGTCAGCGCGAGTTTGCGCTCCTTCACCCTGGGTTCGGCGCAGATGGCCTGCCACTGCGCCGGCACGCAGAACGCGCTCGTCGCCTGCTCGCGCTCGATCGCGTCGAGGAATTCGGTGGCGTCGAACGCGCCGAGCGGATGCAGCACGGTCTTCGCGCCGAGCAGGAAACACGGTGCGAGACTGCCGAGTCCGGCGATGTGGAACAGCGGTGAGGTGCAGAACCCGATCGAGCTCTGTTCGGTCGCGAGCGCCCGAATGACCGTCAGCGCTTGGGAATTCATGTTCGCGTAGGACAGGATCGCGCCCTTCGGGCTGCCCGTGGTGCCCGAGGTGTACATGATCAGCGAGGGCGTGTCCTCGGGGATGTCGAGCGGGGTATGCGGCTCGCCGCCCTCCGCGAGCACCTCCTCGAAACCGAACACCCCGTCCGCGCTCGGGCCACCGATCACGAAACATGTTTCCAGCGTGTCGGATTGCGACTGAACGGCGGTTGCCAGCGGCAGCAGCATGGTGTCGGTGACGATCGCCTTCGCGCCGCTGTCGCTGACGATGTAGGCCACCTCGGGCGGGGTGAGGCGGAAGTTGACCGGGACCGCGATGGCGCCGAGCGCGTTGATGCCGAACACGGCCTCCACGTATTCGGGGTAGTTCAGCGCGAGGATCAGCACCCGGTCGCCGAAGCCGACACCGCGGCGGGCGAGCGCGTCGGCGAACTTCAGCGAGCGCTCATGCAGCTGGCGCCAGGTGGTGTCGGCGCCACGGAACCGCAGCGCGACCGCGTCCGGGCGCATCTGCGCGTGCACGGCGACGTGGTTGTTCCAGTGATTGCGCCGCGACCTGAGCGGCTCGTCGAGCGAAGTGCTCGCCAACCCCGCCGGCTGCCGTCCCCCGTGTACACCGGTGGTCATGCCACGAACTCCTCTCGGACCGCCACTCGTGTCCGCCGGGATGGCCAACAGCTGTGACGGGCTGAACTGAGCGCAGAATATCAACTAACTTAGCCGGTCGGCAAGGGATTGGTAGATGAACCGTCGTTAATCCGACCGCAGCGGCACCTGATCTGACAAATGCGGCTTCAACTGCGATTTTGCGGCAGAATCGAACGCTCGCTCCGAGGCTTCACGGCCTGGTGATCGCTATGCCGATGCGAATGTCGGCTTACTTATGGGTTGAACCCGAGTGGATTCTCGTGTCACCATTCAGGTCTTCGGGCGAACTGGCACGCCCGCGCGAGGCAAGAGGAGAGCGCAATGCTGCGGACCAGGTTCACCGAGACGTTCGGCGTGCAACATCCGATCGTGCAGGGCGGCATGATGTGGGTCGGCCGCGCCGAACTCGTCGCGGCCGTCGCCAACGCGGGCGGGCTCGGCTTCATCACCGCCCTCACCCAGCCGACGCCGGACGACCTGCGCCGCGAGATCGCCCGCACCAGGGAGCTGACCGACAAGCCGTTCGGCGTGAACGTCACCATCCTGCCGTCGATCAACCCGCCGCCGTACGCCGAGTACGTGCAGGCGATCATCGACAGCGGCATCAAGATCGTCGAGACGGCGGGCAGCAATCCGGAGCCGTTCCTGCCGTACTACAAGGACGCGGGCATCAAGGTGCTACACAAGTGCACCAGCGTGCGGCACGCGCTCAAGGCGCAGCGAATCGGCGTCGACGGTGTCAGCATCGACGGCTTCGAATGCGCGGGCCACCCCGGCGAAGACGACGTGCCAGGCTTGATCCTGATTCCCGCCGCCGCGCGGGTGCTCGACATTCCGATGATCGCGTCCGGCGGTTTCGCCGATGCCAGCGGCCTGGTCGCCGCCCTCGCCCTCGGCGCGGACGGCGTCAACATGGGCACCCGCTTCCTGTGCACCCAGGAGTCCGCGGTGCACCAGAAGGTCAAGGAACAGATCGTCGCGCACACCGAACGCGACACCCAGCTGATCTTCCGCACCATGCACAACACCGCCCGCGTCGCCGACAACGAGATCAGCCGCAAGGTCGTCGAGATCGAAAAGGCAGGCGGCACTTTCGAAGACGTCCGCGACCTGGTAGCAGGCGCCCGCGGCCGCCGCGTCTTCGAAGACGGCGACCTGGACGCGGGCATCTGGAGCGCAGGCCAGGTCCAAGGCCTGATCCACGACATCCCCACCTGCGACGAACTCATCACCCGCATAGTCGCCGAAGCCGAATCCCTCATCACCGCCCGCCTGGCCCACACCGTCATCCGGTAATCACCCCGCCGTCTACATGGCAAGGGCGGGCGGGGCGGGGACGGGGATTGGGGGTGGGTGGTAGGTGTGCCAGGCGTCGGCGAGGCGGCGGGCTGCTTCGGTGAGAGTGGGTGGGGGGTGTAGGTAGTGGACGCGGATGTGGGTTTCGCTGGCGCCGGTGGGGTCCAGGCCGCTGCCGGGGAGGATGGCGACGCCGTGGCGGAGGGCGGTCTGGGTGAAGGAGGTGCCGTCGCCGTATGGCAAACGGATCCAGAGGGTTTGACCGCCGGTGACGGCGGGGGCGTGCCAATCCGGCAGTAGCCGGGCTAATTCGGCGCGTAGGTGGTCGTGCCTGGCCTTTCGTTCGGGGGCGCGTCGGGTGCAGATGGCGGCTAGGTGTGGTAGCAGTTCGGCTGCGGCCAGCTGGGTGGGGACGTCGCCGCCGAGGTCGTGTACCGCGCGGATGCGGGCTAGCCGGGCGATGGTCGGTGCCGCGGCGCGGACCCAGCCGATGCGCAGGCCGCCCCACACCGTCTTGCTCAGTGAGCCGACGGTGATCACCGCGTCGGAGTGGACGGCCAGCGGTGGTGGGGTGCTGAAGCCGGGGAAGCCGAGCTCGGCGAGTACCTCGTCCTCGATGAGCGGAATGCCAAGCGCGGCCGCGGTTTCCGCCAACCGCCTGCGTGCCTGCGGCGGGAGCACCGAACCGGTCGGGTTCTGAAAGGTAGGGATCACGTAGGCGAGCGCGGGACGATGATCGTGTGCGGCCGCGGCAAACCCGGCCAGCCCAGGTGAAAGACTTTGGATCACCGCCGCTTCCGCACGAAAAGCTTCGAGTGCGGGCGGCGAGCTCGGCGATTCCATCAGCACCCGATCGCCCGGCTGCAGGAAGCAGCGGGCCAGCAGCGAAAGCGCCTGTTGCCCACCGGTGGTGATCAGTATCTGCTCGAAAGAGGTTGGTACACCACGGTTCCGGTAGTACTCGGCCACGGCGTGCCGCAGCCGGGGGTGGCCGGTCGGGTAGTAGCCGATATCGCCGGTGGTCGCGGCCAGCTCGGGCAGCATCCGGGCGTAGCACTCGGCCAGCTCCGCCGGTGGGGCATCGGGTGCCGCGCAGGCCAGCGGAATGACGTCCGCGCGCGGCTCGAGCAGATCGAGAAATACCGGCGCACTGGTGGTTTCGGCGGGCCTGGTGAGCGCATCCCCGGCCACCCTGGTCCCGCTGCCCTGCCGCCGGACGATCCGGCCTTCGGACTGCAGCAGGTCGTAGGCGGCGACCACGGTGCTGCGCCCCACCGCCAGCGTGCTCGCCAGCACCCGGTCCGGCGGCAGCGGCGTGCCCGCGGGCAGCTCACCGTCATCGATCAGGCAACGCAGTCGCGCGGCCAGCAGCGCGTACAACGCGCCACGGCCCGCCGACCAGCGGCCGAGGCGTTCGGCGACATTGATTGGATCCATAACCAAACCAATTCTGCCCGATTGGCCATGGCGTCGCGACGGCGGCCGTTCCACGATTACTGCCATGACAGCAGCAAGAATCACCGGTCCGGTATCGATCAAGGACGTGGTCGCCGGGCTGCCCGGTCCCTTTCAGCAGCGCGAGCTGGCCGTCGTCAACGACACCGTCGTTCGCGTCGCTCAGCTGGCGGGCGAATTCCCGTGGCACCAGCACGACGAGGACGAGCTGTTCCTGTGCTGGGACGGCTCGTTCCGGATCGAGTTGGCCGGACACGACCCGGTCACCCTGCACCCTGGGGAACTCTTCGTGGTGCCCAAGGGTGTTCGGCACCGTCCCGTCGCCGAGCGGCCCGCGCACACCCTGTTGATCGAGCGCCCGGAGACCGCGCAGTACGGGAATTGAGTCAGCGTGATCGGACCCGCCCGGACAGGCCGGGTCCGATCAGGCGTTCCAGGCGTTGGTACGCCTCGGTGGGCGCCATCGGCGGATCCGCGTCGGCGATCGCGCCGAGCACGCCGACCACCCCCCAGGACAGGAAGGTCACCGTCGACTCGAATTCGGCGTCGTCCATGTCGAGCCGCGTGGCAAGGCGCTCGGCGAGGATCTCCGCGACCATTTCCCGCGTGGTCCGCAGCAACAGGGCACCACTCTTGCGGCCGAGCAAGGCCTGGTACACCTCGGGATTCGCGGCGGCCAACTGAAACAGTGTGCGCACCGGCGCAAGTGGCGTCGCGGCGTCGGCACCGGCGTCGGTGCCCGGCGCGGTGACCGCCGCACGCAGATAGTCGGTGCTGCTCAGCAGCAGCAGGTCGTCCTTGTCCCGGAAGTGCGCATAGAACGTGGACCGTCCGACATCGGCGCGATGCAGTATGTCCCGCACCGAGATTCGGTCGTAGCCGCGCTCTAGCATGAGTTCGATCAACGCCCGATGCAGCAGGCTTTTCGTCCGCCGTACCCGGCGATCCGTGCTGCCCGTCAGCCTTTTCACTTCCGACGACAATGTGCCTCCCGTACAAATGTCGCGAATCCGTCCCGAATGGAACGGTTTCCGTGGTTTTGCCTCTGGTCGAAGCGGCGGCCCCTCCCGACCATGAACACATGACCAAAAACGCACCCCAGTCTTCCATTCGACAAGGCCACCATGACACCGAAACCGGTGTTCTGCTTACCAAGCCACGGAGTTACCGCACATTCAAGGCCCTATTCCTACTCGGTCGCGGTGACAGGCTCAACACTCGGCTGGTCGCACTCAGCGGGGCGAAGCCCCGCTATCGAGTTGCCGACATCGGTTGCGGCCCAGGCGATCTCGCCCAGAAGTTGGCCGTGCGAGTCGGCAAGGAAGGCAGCGTCATCGGTGTCGATCCGGCGGCGGAAATGATCAACTACGCGACCAAAAATCCAATGCGGTGACAAATTGCCGATTCGAACTCGGTGCCGCGCAGACACTCACGTTGCCCGATGCTTGCTTCGATCTGGTGACCTCTACCTTCGCCATGCACCATATCCCGGAGGCACAACGCTCGGTAGCCATCGCGCAGATGTTCCGGGAGTGCTGCTCGCTACCAAGGAAATCGGCGGCTAGATCATGTCCTTCGAAGCCATCCAGCGCATCGTGAACCAGCCGCACAGCACTGGCAGCCAGCAGGTGAGGACCCGATAGAGCAGTACCGAAGGGACCGCGATGTCCAGCGGCACGTTGAAGGCACCGAGACCACCGATCAGCGCGGCCTCGACGGCACCGACCCCGCCGGGCGTCGGCGCCGCCGAGGCCAGCGTGCCGCCGATCATGGTGACGATGGTGACGGTGATGAAGGTGGTGCCACCGCCGAAGGCCTCCACGCTGGCCCACAGCGCACCGGCCATGCCGAGGGTGATCGCGGCACAGCCGAGAATGATCACCGAGAAGCGCCGGGGATCACGCGCCAGATCGGCCAGCTCGCCGAGCACCTCCTGCAATTGCGGGCGCACCGAATTGTTCAGCCAGTGCCGCAATTTCGGCACGAACATGAAGGTGCCGATGATGCCGACACCGACGCCGGCGATCAGATACAGCACGGTGGCGTCCGGGACGAAGTGTGAGAGGTCCGCGGAGGTGCCCGCTGCCACGCTGAACACAGCAAGCAGGCAGAGGTGGGTGATCACCTGTACCGCCTGTTGCAGCGCCACCGCGGCGGTGGCGCGCACCGTGCCGACGCCGCCCTTCTGCAGGAATCGCACGCTGAGTGCGAGCCCGCCGACCCTGGCCGGGGTGGTCGTCGCGGCGAAGGTGTTGGCGATCTGCATGATCACCAGGTTCTTGAAACTCACCGCGCCGGACGCGCAGGCCCACAGCGCCGCCGCCGCACCGACATAGGTCAGGCAGGAGACCACGAGCCCGAGCAGGGCCCACCACCAGTTGGCCGTCTTCAACTGGGTGAAGAAGGTCGGCACTGCGCTGATGAACGGATAAGCGACGTAGACCAACCCGATCAGCAGCACCAGCTGGATGATCTGGTTGCGGGTGAAGCGGGTGATCTGCTCGGCCTGGATTCGGTCCTGTCCGGTCTGCTTGCGCACCTCGTCGCGCGCGGCGGACATGGCGTCCTTCCAGTCCGGCACCGTCTTGCGCAGACCGGCGGGCATGGCGGACTTGGTCAATCGGCTCGCGGCGGCGAGCACCGGCTGCTCGCCGAGGGATTCGATGGCCGCGCTGACCGCGGGCTCCTTGCCGAAGATCGAGGTCGTCGACACCAGCAGCTGCGCGATGTCGGACTGCTGCTGCTTGAGCGAGGCGCCGTACTCCGCGCTGGAGAAGCCGCCGAAAAGCGTGCTGCCGTTGTCGATTCGGATCTCGGTGGGGCGCAGGTCGCCGTGCGAGATCTGGCCCTGGTGCAGGTCGTCGAGCGACTTCCACACCCCGGCCAGCTGCTCGACGGGCGCCTCGCTGATCCGGGTGCCCTTGGGCATGGTGTGCGCGTGCAGCATCCAGCCGCGGTCAAGCGCGGCGACGGCGACCGGCGTGCTGCTCGCCAGACCGAGCTCGCCGATGGCCAGGCCCATCAGCGCGCGATGCTCGACCGCGCGATGCATGGATCCGTGGATGGCCGCGGTTTCGCTGGCGCGGAAGGTGAGCCAGCGCCACAGCTGGCGCAGCGCGCCGAAGCTGCGCTGGTTCTTGCCGTACATCTCGACGACCAGTCCGCGTTCAGGTCCGTCGATGGCGGCGGCCAGCACCAGCGGTCCGCGCCCGGCCGGATGCACCACGGTGAACCGGGTCACCGTGTGTCCGCGTTTGGCGAGCACCCGCACCGCGGCGTCGAGCGGCACCTCCAGCGCGGGCGTGCCGACGACGAGCACGATGACCGCGCCGACCAGCCAGCCGACGGCCAACCCGAACATCGCCCGCGCGGGCACCACGGTGCTGACCACCAGGTGGATCGGCGCGAACGCCAGCAGCAGGAACCACAGATACCGCCGAGGACGGTTGGGCAGCCACGGGCTCGACACGGTCAGCACGGCGGCAAGCATCGCGATCCAGCGGGGATCGTCCAGGAATTGCGAGAGGAAGGTATCGAGTCGATCCGGCACCTGCAGATGCCATTTCGGTGCCGAGAGGCCGGTACCGGTGATGGAGAGCAGCAGCCCGGCGGTCAGACCGGCCGCCGCGTAGCCGGCCAGCAGCTTCCACTGCCTGCCGATGATCAGCTCGAGCAGGATGGCGAACGGCAACGCCAGAATCGCCATGCCGTAGACGAGATAGACCAGGTTCGATTGGTCGGGATTCAGGAATCCGACGATGTTGGACACCGAACGTTCCAGCGCAAGCCATTCCGGCCGGGTGATCACTGATGCCGCGACGACGATCGCCACCCATACCGCGGCGAGCACGACGCGGATGATGTCACTCGTGCGCCGGATCAGCGGCTGCAGCAGGTTGCCCGTTACCGGGATGTCCCGCCCATCGACTCGCATGTAGCTCCGCCTCTCCGCCTCTCCGCGCCTTTTGCCGGTCGTGGGGTGCGCTTAACGTACCGTCGCGGGCCGGAGGTTCAGGGCAGGCTGAGTCCTGGGTGTACCCGGCGAGTTACCCATGTGCGTACGAAATCAGTTGTTCTGTCCGCGGGGGAGAATACACACCGACGCGCCGTGTCTGCCTCGGCAAAATGTCGGCAAGCCCGCCGCCCTGTGCGGTATCTCACCCGCGCGGAGGTTGAAGCTGACATTAGTGGCAGGTTTGAGAATGGGTGCATGGACAACGAGCTCTACGACTACAGCCCGATCACCGAGCGCGCGCCGATCCGCTGGCCCGGCGAGGCACGGGTCGCCTTCTACGTCGGCCTCAATGTCGAGCACTATCAGGTGGATCGGCCTTCGACGAGCATCTTCCCCGGTACCGCCGGCCTCTCCCCCGATCCGCTGAACTACGGCTGGCGCGACTACGGCCCGCGGGTCGGCATCTGGCGGCTGGCGCAGATCCTGGACCGGCACCGCATCCGCGCCAGCGTGCTGCTCAATTCCGATGTGGTCCAACATAATCCACAGATCATCACGGCGGGCCTGGCCAGGGACTGGGCCTGGCTGGCGCACGGCAAGAACAACTCGATCTTCCAGGCCGACATGTCGATCGAGCAGGAGCGCGGCTATCTCACCGAGGTGGTCGAGACCATCGAGCGGGCCACCGGCCGCAGGCCGCGCGGCTGGATGGGTCCCGCGCTCACCGAAACCTTCAACACCCCAGCACTATTGGCCGAGCTCGGGCTGAACTACGTGCTCGACTGGACCAACGACGATCAGCCATACGAGCTGAATGTGCCAGGGATGCTGAGTGTTCCATACACGGTCGAGTTGAACGACAACACGCTGTTCCTCGGCAAGGGGACCAGCGGGCCCGACTTCGTGCAGATCGTCAAGGATCAGCTCGACCAGCTCTACGCGGAGTCGGCCGACAGCGGCCGGGTGATGGCGCTCGCGCTGCACCCGTTCGTCATCGGGCAGGCGTTCCGGGCCAAATATCTGGACCAGGCGCTCGAGTATGTGGCGAACCATCCCGGCGTGTGGCTGACCACGACCGACGAGATCGCCGCGCATTTCGCGGCCGTTTAGCGCGAGTATGCGCGTTTGCTCTTGCCGAATCCGGCCGCGCCGAAGACGATCAGGTCAGTTAGACCGACGTGCGGCCGCGCGCGTCCGCGACTCGCAAGCGCTCTGAACAGGAGGCCAGGGATGGCTGTGCAGGACCAGGATCTGACCGGGAAAACCGTGGTGGTGACCGGCGCGAGCTCCGGCATCGGCGCCGAGGCGGCCGCGACGCTGGCCGCGCGGGGCGCCACCGTCGCGGTGGTCGGTCGCTCGCCGGAACGGACGGCGGCGGTGGCGGCCAAGGCGGGTGCCGAGCCGTTCCTCGCCGACTTCGCCCGTTTCGACGAGGTACGCAAGCTCGCGGCCCAACTGCTCGACCGCTATCCGCGGATCGACGTGCTCGCCAACAACGCGGGCGGCTCCTGGCCCAAGCGCACCGCCACCGACGACGGCAACGAGTTGACCTTCCAGGTGAACCACCTGTCCCCGTTCCTGCTCACCACCCTGCTGCTGGACCGGCTGGTGCAGTCGCAGGCCCGAGTGATCAACACGGCCAGCGTGACCTACCGGATGGCCAAGCTGAACCTCGACACCGTCAACGCGACGACGGGCTCGTTCAATCAGATGGGCGCCTATGCCGCGTCGAAGCTGGCGAACATCCTGTTCACCAGGGAGCTGGCACGGCGCACCGAGGGCACCGGGGTGGTCACCGCCGCCTTCCATCCCGGCGCGGTCGCCACCCACGTGTACGACCACGCGCCGCTCGGCCTCGGCTGGCTCATCCGGTCCCCGCTGTCCAAGCCGTTTTTCATTCGGCCGGACAAGGGCTCGGAACCATTGGTGCACTTGGTGACCACCGCGGACGACATCAACGGGCAGTATTTTCACCGGTTCAAACTGGAGCCGCCGAGCACCAAGCAGGCGGTGGATTCCGCTCTCGCGCAACAGTTGTGGGAGATGTCCGAGCGGGTCACCGGGTCGGCCGGATAGGACTACGCGGGCTCCTCGCCGACACCGAATACCCCGCCGGTGAAGCTGCCCGCGTCGAGTTCGACGATCGCCTGCGCGACCTGCTCGGTGGGCACGACCGCCGGAAAGCTGTTGGGCGCGATGGCATTCGCGCGCACCCCGAATTCGCCGAACTCCTCGGCGATGTTGCGGGTCAGCTGATTGAGCGCGGCTTTCGACGCCGAATACAGCGTCTGCCCCTGGTACACCTCCGAGCCGGAGATGCTGGAGACATTGACGATGTTCCGGTTCGCCGCGCGATTCTGCGCCCCCGCGTGCAGCCAGCAGCGTTGCGCCAGTCGTGCCGAAAAGCGCAGCGGCACGCTGACATTCAGCGTGAAATGGGGATCGAACTGCTCCAGCGCGGCATCGCCGTCGACGATGCCGCGCGGTTGCAGCTGGACGTGTGCGGCATTGTTGACAAGCAGATCGACCTTGCCGAAGCGGGCAAGCGCGAGATCGACCACCCGCTCCACCTCGCCCGGCGCGGTGAGGTCGGCGCGGATCACATAGACGCTCGAATCATTCTCCGGCACCGCCTTTTCCGGCTCCAGCGGATCGACGAACCACTCCAGCTGCGACGGCACGGCGGGCGTACGGGTGCGGCAGACCGCGACGATGTCGTAGTCGGTGTAGTACGAGCGGCAGAACACGTTGCCCAGCGTGCCGCCCGCGCCCGTGATCAGGCAGACCCGGCGTTCACCAGTAGACAATCCGGTCTCCTCCCCAGCGTGCGATAGCGTCGTCCTTGGTCCGGTGCACCCACATGACCACGCTGTTGCGGTCCTTGGTGTTGCCGCCCGCGAAGGTGTGCCAGGTGCGCGGCGTGACTTCGAACATGATGAGCGAATTGTCCAGCGGCGGAACGAGCGTCAGTTCCGGCAGCTTCTCGCCCTCGGCGATGTGATCGTAGAGCGCGGTCTCGCCGCCGTCGCCCGGCTGCCAGCCGGGGTTGCCCAGATAGAACAGCATCGCCACCGCCCGGACCGACTGGCGCGCCAGCACATCCGGCGCACGGGTACCGAACTTGGTGTCCACCGTGCTGTCCGGCAGCCGCACCTCGTCGGGCCCCGGCGCCTCGCCAGGGAACCAGGCGGGATTGAGATCGTTGTGCGGCCACCCGTACGGGGCGCCCGGCGAGTGATGGTGCACCGAGCCCTCGACATCGCCGGTCGCGGTGACGCCCCCGATTCCAGCGACCAGGTCGTGCCATTCCCGGGAGGTGAACACCGCGAGCGAGGTGTCGCGCAGATCGCCGAGGCCGATCCCGTCGGCGCTGTAGTTCGCCGCCACCCGTCCGGCCAATTCGGGGCGTTCGCGCTGGACGCGGGCCAGGTCATCGGTCATCCGCTGATAGAACTCCGGCACGAACACGTCCCTGGCGTACACGTGCGGGAACGGCTGACTGCGCCGGATCCAACGCCGATGGGCGAACAGGTCGGCAAACCGCTCCGGCCGCGTCTGTGCCTCGAGTACCGACTCGGTTGTCACATAATCACTCCCTCCCGGTCGAACCACTCGCGATCATATTGCCCAGTTCGCGCCCCGCGCAGGTGGTGTTCGTTTTGTACGCAGGGGGGAGTGGGGGTGCGAATGATCAGGCCGGGAAACGAGCCCGGATCGGCCTCAGCTGTTCACGGCGCGCCTACCAGGTGCTTGCGCCGGACTCTTCGACCGGCTTGGCGCCCGAGAACCGAGCGCCGAGGAAGGCCAGGTAGGCGATGAAGCCGACCGATCCGATCGGCCTGCTCCGCCGGAAGGTGATCGCCAGGCCAAGCACCATCTCGGTGAATCCGTTGCGATAGGTCCAGCGGCGGGTGGCGCGCGGAAAGGCCCGTGCGGTCAAGGGATCGAAGGCGCGCGGCGCGGTGAAGTGCGCCGCACCGGTACCGGCGAGCCCGAGCCCGAATGCCCGCGCGCGCAAGCTGTCCGGCGTCCGCTGGGCGATCACGACCGGCTGCCGCGGTGGCTGGCCCGCCGCGAGTGCCCGACTTGCCTTGCGCCGCTTGCGACGGCCGATGATTCTGCTGCGCATGTCTCTCCTCGGTAGTGCTGCTCCGAAGGTAACACCGTCTGGGACAGTTTGACCAGGTCCGCGAAGTCTGCGAGCTATCGGGTCAGCCGACCGACATCTGCCGGTTGTCCGTGTCGTTTCGCCGCTTGCGCACGGCGGCCAAGTCCACCGGACGGTCCGGGTCGGGCGCGTCGACGGCCCCGAGCGCCTCGGCCAGCGCCGGCATCCAGCGCAGGATCTCCGCGCGGTACGGGCCCTCGGTCTCCAGCTGGCTCAGCACGCCGACCAGGGTGAGCGCGGCCCTGGCGAACGGGGTGAAGTAGGCAGGCATGGTCATCTCGCGCACCACGTTCGACAGCCGGGGATTCGTGGTGCGCAGCACCTGCTTGCGCAGCCAGGGTGTGGTCATCCGATAGGTCGCGTGCTTGAGTGGCTCGCTGCACGGTTCGACGACCGCGTAGAGCGCCTCGGTATCGAACGGGCGGCCGATGGTGACGAAGCCGTGCCGCCGGGTGGCCGCCGCCAGCTTGTCCGGGCCGCCGCCGTGGAAGAAGGCCTTGCAGTAGTCCAGCGCCAGTTCCTCGAAACCGTCCGGTGGCCAGGCACAGCAGGCCCCGAAATCGACGACGCCGAGCCGTCCGTCCGGCAGCACCCGGAAGTTGCCAGGATGCGGGTCGGCGTAGAGCAGCCCGTGCCGCCCCCAGCCGGAGGTCACGAAGCGGACCATCAGCATGCCGACACGGTCGCGCTCGGCCTGTGCGCCGGAGGCGACGATGCGGGTCAGCGGGGTGCCATCGACCCATTCGGTGATCAACACGTCGCCGCGCTGCGCGACCACCTGCGGCACGTAGAAGTCCGGATCATCGGCGTAGGCCGCGGCGAAGGTGCGCTGGTGCTCGGCCTCGGCCGCGTAGTCCAGCTCCTCGCGGACGCCATCGCAGATCGCCTCGGTAACGGCTTTGACGTCGGCGCCGGGCAGGAAAACGGTGGCCAGATGCGAGATCCGGCGCAGTTGCTCCAGGTCGGCCTCGACGGCCTGGCGGCCACCGGGATACATCACCTTGACCGCGACCTGTCTGCCGTCGTGCCACACCGCGCGGTGCACCTGGCCGAGCGAGGCGGCGGCCGCCCGCCGATCGTCGAACTCCCGGAAATGCCGGCGCCAGTCCCCGCCCATGCTGGCCGCGATGGCCTCGTGCACGGTGCTCGGCAGCATGATCGGCGCCGAATCCTGCAGCCTGCTCAGCGCGATCCGGTACGGCTCGGCGATTTCCGGCGGCAGTCCCAGCTCGTAAATGGCAAGCAGCTGACCGAGTTTCGCGGCACAGCCCTTCAGCTCGCCGAGCACCTCGAACATGTGCTGCGCGGTGCGCAATTGGATGTCTCGATTGACTTCTTCGGACGATCTGCCGAGCGCGCGCTTGCCGACGCCCGCGGCCTGCCGTCCGGCGAAGGCGATCGGCAGCGCGGCGAGCTTGGCATTGCGAACAGCCGCGCGAACTGGGGGTTTGCCGTCGGACCTCGACGCGAACAAGCGCGAGCGCCTGCCCGTTGAACCCTCGTCAGAACTGTCGCCGCTGCGCCGGATAGCCATGACTCACCTCACACTGTGCGCGGACCAGTGTTGCACACGTGCAGTCTGGCACAGTAGGGCTTAGACTGTCTGGGACGTAATCTAACGTAGTCGAAAGGTGACTTCGATGGGATCCCAGACGGTAGTCGCCGACGTTGCCGATGAATTGGCACGCCGGGTTGCCGCGGGGGAGTATCAGCCGGGGGACCTCATGCCGTCCGTGCGCCAGGTAGCCGAAGAGTTCGATATGAACCGGGCGACCGCGCAGCTGACGCTGGGGCGGCTGGAGACAAACGGGTTCGTCGAGGCGCGCCGTGGCAAGGGTTTCACCATTCGTGACGTCCGCGAGGCGGGCGGCGTCGACGTGTACCGGCAGCTGTTCCGCTTCTCGATTCCGATGCCGGACATCGCGATTGAGATGTTCCGCGACATCGTCGATGTCGAGCGCGGCATCGTGATGGAGACGCTGCTCGCCTACACGGGCAGCGAGCAGGCGATCGATCAGGCCGAACTCAAGGCCGAGATCGACAAGCTCGAAGCCATTGCCCGACAGGACGATCCGGATCTGCGCCAGATTCTGAGCATCGAGGTGAGTCTGGTTCGTCGGCTGCTCACCGCGCTCGGGCTCACCATGCAGCGGGCGATTCTGAACTCGGTCGGCGAGATGGTGCTCGAGGTGCCGGAGGCGGTCGAGGCGTTTTTCGCGGGCGCGCCGGATCTGCATGTGCTCGTCTGGCGGGCGCTAGCGGCGGTGTGGGACTCCGGTTCCGGGCCGTCCGAGGCGCAGGTCGCGCTGTTCGAGGACCTGTTCGGGATGTACCACGAGCGGGTGATCCTCCGGTTCGACGAGCTGGTCGGCGCATCCGGCGAGCAAACCGACCGGAAGCACGCGGCTACCGCCTGACGGTGCGCATCGCTCAACCACGCTCGGCAGGTGTCGCTTTTTTGCGCGCCGAATTCCGCCTGCGCTGACGTATCGGCCCATTGCCCCGCTGTCTCAGACAGAATAGGGTGGGTGGTACGCACCGAAGCGAGGTAACCATGGCAGGCAGTAGGCGTAAGGGTTTGGCGCGGTCGGCGAAATTGGCCGGGCTGCCGATGGGCATCATGGCCCGCCGGGTCACCGCGACCGGTCGCGCGATGATGACCGGCATACCGCGCGGCGAACTCGACGACGAGCTCATCGACAAGGCCGCGGATCAGATGTTCGCGGTGCTCGGCGAGCTCAAGGGCGGCGCGATGAAGCTCGGTCAGGCGCTGAGCGTCGCCGAGGCCAGCATCCCGCCGCGTTTCGCGGACCGCTATCGGGACGCGCTCACCCGGCTGCAGTCGCAGGCGCCGCCCATGCCCACCGCTTCGGTGCACCGGATGCTCGCCGAACAGCTCGGCACCCGCTGGCGCGAGCGTTTCACCGAGTTCGACGACAAGCCGATCGCCGCAGCCAGCATCGGGCAGGTGCACCGTGCCGTATGGCGTGACGGCCGCGCGGTCGCGGTGAAGGTGCAGTACCCGGGTGCCGACACCGCCCTCATGTCGGACCTGAAGATGCTCCAGATGTTCTCCGGCGCTTTCGGTCTCATGCTGCCCGGCGCGGACACCAAGTCCTTGATCGCCGAATTCATCGACCGCACGGCCGACGAGCTCGACTACCGGATCGAGGCGGATCACCAGCGCCGCTTCGCCAAAGTATTCGCGGGCGACCCAGCTTTCCAGGTACCCAAGGTCATCGCGAGCGCACCGAAAGTCCTTGTCTCCGAATGGATGCAAGCCACCCCGCTGGCCAAGATCATCGTCGACGGCACCAAGGCGCAGCGGGATCGCGCGGGCCGACTGCTCGTCGAGTTCGCACTGTCCTCCCCGGTGCGGGTCGGCTATCTGCACTGCGACCCGCATCCCGGCAACTTCCAGCTGCTCGAGGACGGTCGCCTCGGCGTCATCGACTTCGGCGCGTCGATCGCCCTGCCCGCGGGGATCCCGGCAGTGATCGGAGAGCTGGCCCGCCATGCGGTGCAGGAGGACTACGAGCAGTTGGCAATCGTGTTGCGGGACAACGGTTTCGTTCGTCCGGGGCACGCGCTGGAACTCGGCCCCATCGAACGCCTGGTCGCGCCGATCGTGGCGCAGCTCAATGGCGACAGTGTGCACATCAGCCGGGAACTGTTGCAGGGGCACACTGCTCGGGCGCTCGACATGAAGAACGTGTCACTGATCAACACCAGGGCGGTGCAGGCCCCCACCGAGATTCCGGAGCTGGCGATGCTCGGCCGGGTGTTCGCGGGCGTGGTCGGGGTGTGTGCCCAGCTCGACGCCGAGGGACCGTTCGTCGAGCTGGTCTCCCGTTGGCTGCCTGGTTTCAACCAAGATGGCGCCGCCGCCTAACGCCGAGCGGGCGAACCCTCGAGGGTTGCCACGTTCACGGTCGCTCCTACCATCCGGAAGGTGGCAACCTCAGGAATGTAGCCCCATGCCGCAACGGTCGTGAGTTCGGTGGTGATCGGCTGGCTGAGCTGGTGGGGAGGTCGGCGTACCGTTTGTGCATGACCGTCTCATCCGAACCGTTGCCCGCGATTCCGCTGGAAACCTGGCGGCCGACCAAGGAGACGCTGCACCGTTACGCCCAGATCGTGGGCAAGGTGGCGCTGGCCAAGGGGGTCCGGCGCAACCACTGGTGGCATATGACCTACCGGCTCACCGCGCGCGGCTGGACCACCGTCCCGCTCGGCTCGGCCCGTAACGGTCCCGTGTTCACCTGCGCGTTCGACTTCTTCGATCATGTGCTGCGGATCGCGACGGATCACGGGACGCAGGTCGAGATCGATCTCATCGATCAGTCGGTGGCCACCTTCTACGGTGATGTGCTGAACGGGCTCCGCGATCTGGACGTGGATGTCGTTCTCGCGCACCCACATCCGTTCGATCTGCCGGACGTGCGGCGCCCGTTCGAGGACGACGACGAACACCGGGACTACGACACTGACAAAGCACAGCTGGCGTTCCGCGTGCAGAGCCAGGTCGGGCGGGTGCTGGAGGAGTTCAGCGCGACCTACTCCGGCAAGATCAGTCCGGTCCAATTGTTCTGGCACACCTTCGATATCGCGGTGCAGCGGTTCTCGCCGCGGCACATCGAGCTGCCGAGCACGGTGGATTCGGTGACCCGCGAGGCGTATTCCCGCGAGGTGATCAGCTCCGGCTTCTGGTTCGGCGACGACAAGGTGCCCGAGCCGACCTTCTACTCCTACACCGCACCCGAGCCCGCCGGGCTGGCCGAACGCGCGTTGACCCCGGCGGGCGCCCACTGGGTCGCCTCCGGTGCGGGCCACTCGGCGTACTACCCGTACGACGCCGCCCGCGAGACCGCGGACCCGGTCGGCGCCGCACTAGAGTTCTTCCAGTCCGTCTACGCGAACGGCGCCGAGCTGGCCGGGTGGGACACCGTCCAGCTCACCTGCTGGGGCGGCGTCACCGACCCGGTGCTGAAGCGAGGGGCCGCGCACTGGCCGGCATGATCAGCATCTGAACGCCAGGCGGACAACAGATTTCGTGAGTACATGGGTGACTCACCGGGTACGCCCACAACTCGACTCAGCACCTGGCCGCCGGCCCGCGAACTGCCGGTCGTGGCACTCACGACCGGCAGATGACGCGGAGGGGCGGGGGAGCCGGAGTAGTTAAAGGCTGCCGTTGAGTTTGTTGAGCCGGTCGCAGGCCTCGACGTATTCCTGGATCAGCCGGTTGACCACGTCCGCGGAACGCTCGACCTTGGTCATCATGCCGACCACCTGGCCGACCGGGTTGAAGTTCACGTCCTTGGCGGCCTCGGGATAGCGGTGCCCGCGCTTGACGCCGTCCAGCGCGACCATCATCTGCAGCGGCATGGGCAGCGGGTCGGGGGTGTCGGCCTGTTCCCAGGCGTCGGTCCAGTCGTTGCGCAGCATGCGGCACGGCTTGCCGGTCCACGAGCGCGAGCGCACGGTGTCGTGGCTGGACGCGTCGATGTAGGTCTGCATCTGCGCGGGCGGCACATTGGCCTCTTCGACGGTGAGCCACAGCGAGCCGGTCCACGCGCCCGCCGCGCCCATCGCCATCGCGGCGGCGACCTGGCGGCCGTTGCCGACGCCGCCCGCCGCGAGGACGGGCAGGTCGCCGACGGCGTCGATCACCTGCGGCCACAGCACCAGCGACGAGATCTCGCCGCAGTGCCCGCCGCCCTCGGTGCCCTGGCAGACCACGAAGTCCAGGCCCGCGTTCTTGTGGTTGAGCGCGTGCTTCACCGAGCCGCACAGCGCGCCGATGAGCCTGCCGGAGTCCTGCACCTGCTTGATCACGTCGTCGGGCGGCGTGCCGAGGGCGTTGGCGACCAGCTTGGCCTTCGGGTGCCGCAGGATCACCTCGACCTGCGGGGCCGCGGTGGTCGCGGTCCAGCCGAGCAACTGGTTGTGCCGCTCGCCGTCGGGCAGCGCGGGCACGCCGTGGTCGGCAAGGATCTTCTCGGCGAAATCGCGGTGGCCGTGCGGAACCAGTTCGGCCAGTTTGGATTCCAGCTCGTCGGGGGTGAGGCCGTCGATGCCCTTGCCCTCGTATTTGCTGGGGATCACCAGGTCGACGCCGTACACGCCGTGCACATGTTCATCGAGCCAGCTCAGCTCGACCTCTAACTCCTCGGCGGTGAAGCCGACCGCACCGAGCACGCCGAGACCGCCGGCATTGCTGACCGCGGCCGCTACGTCGCGGCAGTGGGTGAACGCGAAGATGGGGAATTCGATCCCGAGCCGTTCGCAGATTTCGGTACGCATGGCGTGCTGGTCTCCCTCGCTGCCGCGCCGCGAACGACGTACAGCAGCTTGTCCTAGAACGAGTTACATAGTTGTCCGCGGTGCCGTCCGGAGCATGCTCGGACCCGACCCGTCGAATTCGCCGCGGGCCGCAGAGATCGCCATGACACGGCCGCGGCGTCCTCGACTGGTCGGTACACCATTCCTCGACAGTAACACGTTCTAGTTTTGCTCGGCAGGCCGCTTTCAGACGGCGGCTTCCTCCAGCTCGCTCAGCGCGTTTTCCAGGTGGTCGAGCAGGCGGGGAAGCTCCGGAACGCTGCGTCGGCAGCCGACCAGACCGAAGTCCAGATTGCCCGCGTTGGTGGTCAGCGTGATGTTCACGGCCTGGCCGTCGAACGGGATGGACATCGGGTAGGTGGCGTCGAGCCGGGCACCGTTCCAGTACATCGGTTCGCGCGGGCCGGGCACGTTCGAGATGACGATATTGAACGCCGGTTTGGTCAGCGGGATGAGACCGGGCAGCAGGCTGAGGGCTACCGGGCTCACCATGAGCGCGGACAACGCCATCGTCTGGACGCTGGACAGCGAGCCGTACACGTCCTTGCTCTTGCGCATCGATTCGCTGACCACGCGTAGTCGGTCCAGCGGATCGGCGATGTGGGTGCCGAGGTCGCACAGCACGGCGCCGACCTTCACGCCATTGGTCTCGACATCGTCGGCCGAGCGCAGCGACATCGGCACCATCGCGATCAATGGCTTGTCCGGCAAGGCATCTCGCTCTACGAGGTAGGAGCGCAGCGCACCGGCGGACATGGTGAGCACCACGTCGTTGACGGTCGAGCCGGTGGCCTTCTTGACCTGCTTGATCCGCTCCAGCGGCCAGGAGCGGACCACGGTGCGGCGGGCTCCGCCGATGGGCACGTTGAACATGGTGCGCGGTGCCTCGAACGGCATGGTCAGCTGCTGCTCCAGCAGCACCGAGCGCGCGGTCCGCAGCAGGGTCGGCCCGGATGCGGCCGCCGACAACAGGTTTCGGGCCGCGCCGCGCAGTCCGGAGCCGGACTCGGCCGCGGGCTTACGTGGCGTCCTCGGCAGATTCCACGGGACCTCGGCCTCGTGCGCGGTCGGTTCGCTGGTCAGCGTCCGCTGCATCACGCGTTGCGCGGAGACGCCGTCGATCAGGGCGTGATGCATCTTCGAGTAGACGGCGAAGCGGCCGTCGGCGAGGCCCTCGATGAGGTAGACCTCCCACAGCGGCCGGTGCCGGTCGAGCAGGTTGCTGTGCAGCCGGGACGCCAGCTCGACCAGCTGGTCCATCCGGCCGGGGCGCGGTAGCGCGATGCGGCGGACGTGGTATTCGAGCTCGACGTTGTCTTCCCTGGTCCACGCCATTTGCGGGGCGCCGAACAGGGTGGCCGGGCGCTTACGGAAGGTCGAATCGATGTCCGTGCGGGCCAACAACTTTTCGTAGGTCTGCCCGGCGAAGTCGGGTCCCGCGTCGTCGGGCGCCTCGAACAGCTGGAGCGAGCCGACGTGCATCGGGTGTTCGCGGGATTCGGCGAGCAGGAAGACAGCATCAATCGGTGCGATGAGATCCATGGTGTGGTCGCCCCCTGACGACAGGTGGTGGTGTGTAATCGAATCGACCACGTTGTCGGGCGGGCCCGCGCGCAGCCATGAATCCTGCGCGACACCACTAAGTTACCTGGTCCGGACGGACGCTGCGCTGTCTTTAGCGAAGCTTTGATACCAGTAAGTAGGCCTGCTGGAATCGTTCGCCCGGATCCGGCTCCCTGACCATCCGCGTACGCACCGTGAACCCGGCGTCCCGCAACAGTGCGGCAAGTCGCTCCGGTGACCATCGGTAGGCGCGAGTTACCTTGTGGTCGAACGCTTCTACCGTGTCGGCTGCGTCGGTCGCGAAGAACGCAAGCAGCGCGTGCCCTTCCCCCGCGAGTACCCGATAGAACTCGGCCAACACCTGCGGCATGCGTTCGGGCGGGAGATGAATGAACGAATACCACGCGACGATCCCGCGCACGCTGGCATCGCCGAGCGCCAGCTGCTCCATCGAGCCCTCGTCGAAGGACAGCTCCGGATACTGCCGCCGGGCCAGGGCGATCATCGCCGAGGACAGATCGATGCCGAAGGCCGTTAGCCCGAGAGTGTTCAGGTGTGCGGTGATTCGTCCTTCACCACAACCGATGTCGGCGACAGCACCGGAACCGTTGGCCTGCACCAGTTCCGCGAATACGGCAAGCATGGCGCGATCATGCGGCTGCCCGGCGAGATGGTTCTTGGCGAATTCCGCGTAGACGTCCGCGATGTCGTTGTAGGCGTTGCGGGTGATGTCCACGTCGGCGGGGGCGTTCCGATTTCCAACCACCCCAACATCATCCACAGCGCCAGAGTGGTTCAGACATTGCCCTCGACGGTAGCCGGTTCAGGCTGTCCGCGTACCGGTCTCGACGTCGTCCCCCTTCGCGGCGGCATGCTCATCGGTCTGGCCGCGGTCGATCACCTCGCGGGTAATGGTGGCCGCCTCTGGGGCCGCCGGGGTGGTGCACAGGGACTCCTCGGGTATCTCGCGGGTGCGGGCGGTGCCGAGGATCGAGCCGAGGATCACCAGCGGGAAGCCGATCGCCATGCCAGCGGTGAGTGGTTCGCCGAGTGCCGCGACGCCGAGCACGATGGCCACGGCCGGATTGATGTAGGTGATGACGGTCGCGCGGGCCGGGCCGACCTCGGAGATGAGCGCGAAGAACAACAGGAACGCGGCGGCGGTGCAGATCAGCGCGAGGCCGAAGACGGACAGCGTGGCGTCGGCGGGATAACTGGCCGGTCGGCGCAAGGCCGCGAACGGCGCGTAGACCACGGCGGCGATGATCAGCGACGCGGTCACCACGCCGAGCGGCGGGAGGTCGGCCAGCGCGCGGTTGATGACGATCGGCCCGACCGCGTAACCGATGGTGGTCAAGGCGATCGCGCCGAGGGCCGCGGGATTGGACAGGTCGATATCGAGGCCGACCAGCGCGGCCACACCCGCGAAACCGACCAGCAGCCCGGTGACGCGTCGCCGGTCGAACCGGTCCTGACCGAGTTTGGTCACGATGACCACCGCGATCAACGGCACGGCCGCGATCAACAACCCGACGGTCGAACTGTTCAGCGTGGTTTCCGCGAACCCGATGAACAACCACGGCCCGACGATCTCCACCACCGTGTACAACAGCAGCGGCCGCCACCGGCGGAACACCGGCGCTAATGCCTTGGTGTACAACGCGATCGGCAGCAGCACCAGTGCGCCGATCAACGTCCGGCCGAACGCGACAACCACCGGGTCGAAGTCCGTCACCGCGATGCGGATCATCGCGTACGGCACGCCCCAGATCACGCCCATCGCGAGGAAAAGCAACCAGCCGCGCCGCGTCATCGCACGACCGCCCGTCGGCACAGAAGAAGGGGGGAGGTAGTAACTGGCATGCTCACTCGCTTTCGATCAAACGGGAGCTTATACAGGAGATCCGATCATCCGACAGATCCACTTCTTGGGGCTTGGACCAGGCCACTTCCTCGGGTCGGTCGGATTGCCAGCGCTTTTCGGTCGCGCGCAATGGATAAGGCTTAGACCGAATCGACCAGCGGCCGCATGCGGGCGGCGGCGCCATGGTCGTTGTGCCAGGTGCAGGCCAGTCCGAAGGCGGCCACTCGGCCGGTGTCCACAATGCCGCGGATGGCACCGGAGACGGTTCGTAGGCTCGGGCCGCCCGGCGCGGGGAACAGCAGTCCCGGTAGGTCGCTCGGATCGACCACATCGCAGTCGAGATGCAGGTAGAGCGGGCCGTCCGGCAGGTCGTCGAGGTCGTCTACCGTGCGCTGCCGGATCCGCGCGGTGCGCAGGAACTCCGCCTCCGGCGGATCCAGGTCGCGGCCGTCGACCAGGATGGCGCGTTCTTCGGGGATGTCGGACAAGCCGATTCGATCGGCGATCAGGTGCCTGCCGTACCCGGTGAGCATCCGCAGCGGCATGCCGCCGAGGTATCCGGAGGCGGACGTCTCCAGCGTTTGAACGTCGCCGTGCGCGTCGAACCAGACGATCGCCGGATCGAATCCGGCCCGCTGCAGTCCCGCCACGACACCCAGCGAGGTCGTGCAGTCGCCGGACGCGACCAGCACCGGATGATCGGCTTTGCGCAGGGCCCCGGCCACCCGCTCCGCGACCGTGTCGTACAGCACCGCCATCCGTGCCCACGGATCATCGACGTCCGGCAATTCCGGGGCGATCACCTCGTCCGGGTCCACCGGTGCATCGAGTTCGGGTAGATACTCGTCGAGGTGATAGGGCACGAGAAAACGCATGGGCCTGACACTAATTCGGCGACCGGCGGTCAGCACCCGATTATCGGGCGGCCGTAACACTGATCGAGACAAACAAAACCGGCCCGGCGCGTGATGCGCTGGGCCGGTTTCGGATTCAGTTAACCGACGGCGGCCGTGGTCGGGGTGCCGCTGGTAGTGGTTGGGGCAGGGGATGTTGTTGTTGGGGTGGTGGTTGGCGCTGTGGTGTCGGTCGGGGTGACCGAGGGTGCAGCGGGGGAGGTGGTTGCCTGTGGCGCCACCGTGGTGGTCGGTGTTGTTGCCTGCGACGTGGTTGTCGGGGCCGGCGTTGTCGCGGTGCCGCTTGTGGTGGGGGCGGCGCTGGTGGACGTCGCGGTCTTGGTGGGCGTTGGCGCAGGCGACGTGGTTGTGGTCGGGGCTGCTGCCTTGTAGGCCGCGGCGAGATCGGCCTCGGTCGGCTTGGCTTCGGTGTCGACCTTCTTGCCCGCCTGGGCCTGCTGCGCCAGGTGGGTGATCCACGCGGCCGCGTACTCGGCGGAGGTCATCGGCTTACCGTTGGCCGGGTCGGCGTCGTGCCAGTAATCGAAGTGGTGACCGGTGTGGTCGGGACCGAGGGTGAGCTTGTACGGGTCGCTCATGACCACCGGGATGGTGTTCTGGTTGGTCACGATGAGACCGATGATCTCGTTCAGGATCTTCTGCGGCAGGTAGGCCAGCGGCGACATGTTGTCGGCCGCGATTGCGTCCGCCTTCGCCACCGGCTCCTTCGGCGCCTGGCCGGGCTTGTAGGCCGGGTCCGAAACCTTCAGCAGCACCTGGAGGAAGGTCTCGTCGCTCTTGAGCCAGTTCGGCTGCGAGGAGATGTCGGCGAACGCGGCGAGCGCGATACGACCGAGCACCACGGCGACGTCCTGACCGGTCGCGGGGGTGAGCCCGTCCTGCTGGAGCGCGTCGACATTGATCTGGCGCCCGACGTTCACCACCAGCTGCAGCAGTGAAATATTCTGCGGCGCAGAGCAAGTGAGGTCACCGTCGGAACAGAACGACGCGATCTTGCCGTTCAGCGCACCGAAGTCACCGCTGGTACCCGGCAGGGCACCCTGGCCCGGCGTCGGGTTCTTACCGTTCTGGTAATTCTGGTCGAAGCCGTCGGGATGGCTCGGGTCCTTCGCGCCGGGGAACGGCCCGTCGCCCGCCGAGCGACCGGCGTCGGCGAGGATGACCACGCCAACGACCTTGGCCGGATCGACGATCCCGTACGCGCCGTCTTTGCCTGGTTCCTGATGCCCGACCTTCATCGCCACGCGGCGCACTACGTCGGCGCCCTCGCTGTAACCGACGATCGAGAACTTGGTGTCCGGGCACGCCTGCGCGATATCCCGCATCACCTGTTCGGTATTCGCGGCACCGGCGTTGACGGCGTCCTCGTAGGTGGCCATGTTCGCCGGGTACGCGATGTAGACGGCGGCGTACGAGCCGGGAGCGACGGCACCGGCGGCCGGGTTGACCACCGGATCGACCCATTCGCTGCTGTGGTCACCCGACAGCGCGGCGGGCAATTCGTTGCCGTTGGCGTCTACCAGCAGCTTTGTCGTGCCCTGCTTCGGTGTGTCATTGCGTCCGGCCACCGAGATACTGACCATGTCGTGGCACTCGGTGACCGACGAGGTGAGCTGCGTATCCCTGGTTTGCGGCGACGACGTCAGCGCGAAAGTGGTCGCGACGACCGCCGCGACGCCGAGCACCGCGGGCGCAGCGACAGCCGAGGCAATACGATGTCGGGCGAAGAACCCGCGAAAATCCATGTCCTGTTCCCCATTCCAATTACCGGCATGTTGGACGGGCAGGCCCCCCGAGGCCGTGCGTCACCAAGGACGTCGGGAAAGGGGAGGTGAGCGTTACGGTGTCGAGTCCGTAAGGCGACGGAAGACACCATCGAGTCACGTTGTGGCCACAGCATTTGCCCCCACTAATAGGGGCATCGACCATTCCTGTCGACCGTCCGGTTGAGGTCGGCTACAGCTGATGAATACCGAGGTAATGGATTCCGCGAATTTCGATCTTGACCGTGTCGAGAACCGCTCATATGGCTGAAAAGTGACATTGCCGACTCGGGATCCCGAGTGGCCGTGCGAAAAAACGTTGACAGTGACGGTGCGTCGATCACTATCGTCATCGACCGTGACGATCACCGTGCTTGACAGCTATACCGCGACGCGCGCCATCCTGACCGCACCGCTCGCCGAACGCCCCGAGCTGCTGCGCCGGATGCTGCAGCCGACCGCGGGCATGTACCGCTACTTCCCCGGCACCCCGGATCTGGTGCAGCTGCACCACATGGGCAGCGGGTTCCGGGTGGACCGCGAGGTCGACGGCGCGCTGGCCGGGCTCGAAGCGCTGCACGACGCGCGGGCGTGGGATCGGATCGAAGCCGCCATGAACGCGGCGCTGACGGTGCAGTTGAACGCGACACCGGATATCCAGGTCCCCGACATCAAGGTGATGATCGTGCTCGGCGACCACACCGACGCGCACTTCATCGACGTCGCCCTCGGCATGAGCGGCAACGGCAGCGTCTCCGGATACGTGTGGCTGGCGTTCTGGCCGAGCCCGGAGAACCTGGCGCGGCTGGAGTGCGCGGCCGTGCACGAGCTGAACCACAATCTGCGCTACAGCAACGTGCGGTGGGACCCGGATACCGTGACGGTCGGTGAGCACGTGATCAGCGAGGGCCTCGCCGACGCGTTCGCCAGGCACCTGTACGGCGACCTCGGCTATACCCGCATCGGCGTGCCGTCATTGGCTGATGACGCGGTGTACGACAAGGTCATCGGTGGCCTCGGCGTGCGCGGCATGCAGAACTTCGCCGCCTACGTCCTCGGCGATGCGATCGCGGCGCGTTTCGGCGGTACGCCCGTCGGGTTGCCGACCGGGGCGGGTTATGCCGCCGGAAACCGGCTCGTCGACGCCTATCTCGCGGCCACCGGTCTACAGGCACCCGATGCGTTGCTTGTCGACGCAGCGGCCGTCATCGAAGTGGCGCTCAAAGACCGGTAGCGTGAAAGATTGTCACGCAATGCATTCGACAATGGCCTGAGCGGTCTCGCCGATGTCGCGCAGGCCATTCCGGGTGCAAATCTTTAGCAAAGATTTGGAATGGTCCTACTGGACTGTTGATGTTTGCCGGGAACCGCACGTGTCACCGGGTACCGCGATACGCTTCTGTTGCAGGCAATAGGTGGGCTCTGGTCGACACACGACCGCGAACGGTGTTGTCCGCGTAAAGGCTAACCAGATAAAGAAACTGGGCGGTCGGCTTTATTGCCGGGCGCTCTGTTCTCATGCGAGTCCTCTGAGACGACAGAAAGGCTGCGATCAATGAGAATCCAGCCACGGCGCCAGATTTTGAATGTCTGGAGCTCACTGCTGGCTGCCTGCTATCAAGACGACACCTGGATCTGGGGTGGGCGGGACGGCTCGAACTCCATCAGTGACGCCGAACAACTGTTGTGCCTGCTATACCCCGCCACCCAAATCAGTAGCTTCGCGCTGCACAACCCCGACCGGATCGCCGACGATGTCCGGACGACGCTGAAACCGCTTGGCCGCGAACGCCGCATCGGCCTGAAGATCGTCGAGGTGATGGACGAGTATCTGCGGCGCTACGAACGCGACGATCAGCCGGTCTTCGCGGGCGGTAGTTATCTGCGCGCCAAGGAAGGGGCCGAGGCGACCGATCGGCAGCGGACTGTCGATGTGGTCGATTCCTACTCGATGTCGCTCACGGTCTGCCTGGCCGGCCTGCAATACCTTCGCTCGCTGCAGGATTCGATCAGTCCCGGCGATCAGCAGCGGCTGGAGCGGCTGATCAAACCGGTGGAGGTCCGGCTCAACAAGCGGCTCACCGCCGCGATGGTCGGGCTGGTGCGCAGTTTCGTTGTGCAGTCGGTGGATCCGGAAACCGACACCGGCTTAGCGATGCTCAGCATGTTCAATCAGACCGGCGCCGAAAACGACGCGGTGGTCGGCGGCGTCGCCAAACGGCTCGAACGGGTCCGTGGGCGGCTGCTCCGCGATGTCACGCTGAACAAGACGCCGCAGGCCGACCTCGCGAGCCCGGCCCTGATGTTCGAATGTGGCTGGAGCTGGGGCGTGATCGAAGGCGCCGAGGTGATCGACTTCATCGACGTGCCGATCGCCAAGTCGGAGGGTTTCGCGGTGGCGCGGCCCTACCTTTATTTCACCATTACCGCCTTGGACGGCATCAACGACTTGACCCAGCCGCGCACCCGCGAGCTCGACCTGCTCGACGCGGACCAGCGCCGACTCGCCGACGCGCTGCAACTGCGCTGGGATCTGGCGCAACGCTACTGGTCGGCGATGGCCCGCTTCGGCGAGGGGGATTGGCCGCTCGAGGACATTCCATGGCGCACCTCCGACGGCGAGGAGTCGGACTACTTCAGCCTCTGCGTGTCCGGTCTGCTGATCCAGGACCTGATCGCCCGCGAAGCCGATGACGACGACCTCACCAGGGCCACCCGAGTTTTCGACGAGCTGGCGATCCGGGGGCGGATCACCCGTCGGCTCACCGAGGGCGATCCCGCACGCGCACTGCACATCCCCGGGGTAATGCTGCGGTTGAACGGCACCGAGCTGATCGACGACGGACCGCTGCTGTACTGGGCGGTGTCGGATTACGCGCCGATGCTGTTGAAACGGACGCTGCAGGCGGCGCAGCTGTCGCGCACCCTGTCCACCCGCAGACGGCTGCTGGAACTGGCGCAATCCACCATGGATCATCTGGAACTGCGTGCGTTCCAACGTGTTCCGGGCAAGGGGCTCTGGGATGATGTGGCACGGGTCTTCGTGAATCCCGGCCCGACCGGCCAGCCCGTCCAGTCCGAGCCGGACGGACCGCAGCAACCCTCCTGGTATTTCACCGAGCGCATCATCGAATGCCTGGTCGTCGCCGAATCGAGCTATCAGAATGTGCCGTTCCGGTCGCCGACCTCGCTGACCCGGGCGCTGGAACTGCTCGACGAGGCGGACCATCTGCTCAATCAAAAATTCCTGGAGCTCAGCGAACGGGACAACACACCGAATCGCCGGGCCCTGGAGAACATCGAAAAGAATCTGGTGCGCGCCGCCAAATTGATCGACGAGCGTCCGGCCACGGCGTTCAGTCTTTGCGTCGACGCGCTGCGCGAATTGGACGGGCTCGAAGTCGCCGGCCTCGACGCTATGAGGGGTGAATAGGTTGAGCGAGCGCATACTTGTTTTCTCCACCTCGGACAAGGGCGGCACCGGTCGATCGGTGACCAGCTGCAATATCGCCTACCGGCTGAGCGTGGACGGTAAAAGCGTCGCCTATCTCGACTTCGATTTCGGCTCACCGACTTCGGGAGCATTGTTCGAGATCGAGAAGATGGATCGCGGCGTATCGGGCAAGCAGGGGCTGCACGAATACCTGAACGGCCGGATCACGATTCCGGCCAGATGCGATATCCGGTCGGAGACCAATCGCAAAGACCTGCACGCGCTTCGGCATCCCTATCAGCTCACGCTGTTTCCGGGGGATCGCGGCGGTGGCGAGTTCCCCGCGACCGCGCAGGTGGTGAAGCAATGCGTCGAACTCTTGATGATCTGCCAGCAGGAATTCGACGTCACCTTTGTGGATCTCAGCGCGGGCCGATCGGCGGCATTGGAGATAGTGCTGCGCGCGACGGCCGCCGAATCTTTGCGCGACGTCTCCGCGCGGTGGCTTGTCTTCCACCGGTGGACCCGCCAGCATATTCTCGCGGCGAACGGCCTGGTGCACGGGCCGAACGGCCTGCTGGAGGCGGGCCAGAAGTGCGGTCACGACGTCGGCGACCTGCTCGAGTCGGTGCGCTACATCCGCACCGCGGTGCCGTCGACCAACGAAGGGTCCGGCGACAAAGACCGTGGGCCGCAATGGGCTTGGCTGCGCAAACAGAACGAGGCGTTGGAACAGCTCGCCCTGGCCAATCAATTGGGTTCCAGTGTCAAACTCGGTACGACGCCGATGGAGCCGGTGCTCCAGTGGCGCGAGCAGCTGATCCTCGACGCCGACATCGACGCGAAGATCGCCAACGACGAGACGGTGACCGCCTTCAAAGAGTTGGCAGTTGAACTCATGGACGACGCGACGTGGGAGAGGCTCTTCTGACGATGAACGGTGCCACTGTGTACAGCGAGGCGGCCGAGCAGGTCCAGGTCGCCGGGGTGAACTTCGCGCATCTGTCCATCGAGACCGGGCACTTCTACATGAAGAGCCTGCGCGACGGGGAAGAGCGGATTCGCGCGCATTTCGAGCGGGTGGCCAGGCTGGTCGAGCTGCACACCGCGGAGGCCAGAGCGGAGTACGGCCCGTCGGCGCGGGTGAGCACCTGCTTCCTGGTCGACGACTATTTCGGCTCGAACACCAACCCCACCGAGGTGCTGGACAAGGTGCTCGGCATCGCCGAGAAATGCGGGTTGCGCATCGACTATCTCGCGCGGGAGGCCGGGTGCTGGGAGACGCCGCTGTATGTCGACGGCCGGCTGACCGGGCAGCAGATCCCGCTGGCCGAAATGGTCGCGTCCTGGGTGGTCGCCGAGCCGTTGAAGCAGACTACGGGGCGGCGCCCGCCCGATGTCGAGTCCGGCTGGTTGTGCAACGGGCGCCGCTCCTCCGAACACGATTCGGAGCAGGCGATGCAGGTGGCGGAGTATCGCCGCCCGGAGGAGTTCGCGCGCCGGGAACACACGATCTTCCTCGACATCGAGATGTGGAACACCCAGATCAACAAGGACGGCGAGGAGCACACCCGCTGGTCGTGCCCCTTCTTGGCGTCGATCTGGCAGCTGCTGCGCTTGGGCATGGTTCGCTACGAGGGCAGGGCGGTGGTCGAGCCGCAACCCCGTGGTGACGGCTGGCCGGCGAGTTGGTGGGAAATGCCGTCGGTGATCAAGTTGAACCCGCAGGCCGCGCCGTTCGAGGCGTATCGAGCGCTGTCCATTCTGCCGCGCGAATATGTGAAGATCGAGCACGCGGTGCAGACCATCCTCGACCACATCGTCATCGATCAGGAAGTCTTGGAGAAGGCCATCAAACGTGCTGACGGCGAGGGGATCTCGATGCCGCGGGAGGTCACCGGACGCCTGTCGCACATGTTCGTCGACGAGGTCGTCAAGCGTTCCCGTGTCGAAGGGGCATGAGATGACCGACGCACTTGCGGATTCCGACGAGCCGCCGCTGGTCGTGCTCGGTGAGATACATACCTGTCTGCTGCCGTCCCAGCACGTGCTGGACACGGCGGCGAGCATCGAACTGTTGAGCGCGGTGCAGCGCGGCCTCACGGTGACGTCCCGGGAACGGCCGATGCCGCTGGTGATCTCGCCGAATCGTTTCGAGGGTGTCGATTGCGATCTGATCCCGGCGTCGGGCAAGCACATTCACGTGGTCGGCACCATCGCCTCGCGCACCGTGGTGGTGGGCGGACGCGTCCTGCAGGGCTCGTCGCAGACCACCGTGATGCGCGCGCAGGACCGGCAGCCCTGGTCGTATTACTTGAGCAGGCCGGGCACCGTAGACGCGGTGAGCCACCTCGGCACCGCGCCGGCCGGTCGGCTGGTGGACGGCCATCTGCGGTCGCACGGCGACGACAAGCTGGACCTGACCTCGATCAGCCAGCGGATGTCGACGTTCGCCAGGGTGGATCCGCGGCTTGATCAGAAAATGCCGTTCCGCGCGGGCAGCACGCGGCTGCGCTGGGCCGTCGAGGTCGGTGAGCAGGGGGATCAATTGCCCCGCTTCGCCTTTCACCTGGCAGGCAACACATTGCGGACCGTGCGGCTCACCCTTGGTGGGCCGGATCTCGCTGCGGCGCAACGCTTCTGCGAGGATCTCGCGATCCACGATTGGCTGCTGACCACCATCGGGCAGGTCGCCGATCGCGCGGGACGCAACGACCACGAGACCGATACCGTGCTGGATCAGCTGGTGCCGTTGCTGGACCAGCTTGTGCCGCTGTGGATGCCGGGCGCACACACCGCACCGCAGCTGCGGCCGCTGTGGGCGGATCTGGAGTCCGACCCTGGCTTCACCCGCCAATGGACCGCGCGGGTCGGGCAATTGCGCGACCGCATGACGACCGCGACGCTCAAAGCACTGCGGCATTCCAAGATCATCAGTCACGACTGGTGAATCGCTAGAGCCGAAACCAGCGACGCACCAGCAGCGCGAAGAACACCGACGTCGACAACACCCCGGCGTAGGCCTCCACCACGAACACCAGCTGATCTGTCCCCTCGAGCCCCGCGGTATCCGCGGGGCCGAGCGGATTCAGATAGTTCATCGCGCAGTCGTAGACGATCGACAGGGTCGACGCGGTGGACAGCGAACGCACGACCACGATCGACAACGCGACCTGGAGAATGATCCACAGCAGCATCCGATACGGCCGATAACCGTAGCCGCACACCAGATCCGAGAAGTAGCCGACGAAGCGCCGCCACCGGACCGGCTGAGCCCACCGCTTGGCCCGCGCCAGACTCAAGCCGCAGCGGTCCTGCGCGTCGGTATCCCCGTCCTGGCGGTACAGGCTCCACGCGCGCCGGAACGACAGCGCCGCGTGGCAGGGCAGCACGAGCGCCAGCGTGCCGCCGATCTGTTCGTAGACCTCGGCGAGCCGTCGACTCTGCGTGCGGCTCAACTTCAATGGGCCCCGGTATTCGACCTCGGCGGCGAACAAGGCGACCAGTACCTCCGGCGCTACTGGCGCCCCGGTGTCGGACGCCTTGCCCAGATCCGCGTAGCAGCGGGCGAACAGCAGGCTGTCACTGCGCCGTCGAATGCCGGGCGGGTCGTATCCGGCGATCACGGCTTCGACGTGCCGGTTGAACGAATCCAGTAGGTCCTGTTCCCCGTCCCGCCTGCGGTCGACCCAGTTCTTCGCCAAGAACGGATACAGGTCCAGGTCGGCATACGCTTTGACATGCCGGTCAACCCGGGTGAACATCGAGCGGGCGAAATGCGAATCCTGTTGTTGCTCATCCACTACAGCCCCACCATCGACGTCGTTTTTCGGCGCACCGTCACGATAACGCGATACGGCAATTGAGCCCGACGTTCTTTCCGAGGTGCAAGCCCACACATCATTTGCCGTGTTCGTGGGCGGGCGCGTAGTTAGAATATTGTTGTGCCGCACCATGCGGCGGGGTGAAACGGGGAGGCAAGCCATGGCCGACGTGTTGTTCATCGTCACGGCCGGTCCGGGGGACGCGCGGCGGCTGGATCGGCTGGCCGACGAACTGGCCGACGAGCTACGCGAAATCTCCGGGGTGACGGTCGGGGCGGCGACAACGGCGGCCAGTCCCGGCACCAAATCCGGCACCGCGCTCGAGATCGGTCAGCTGCTCGTATCCGGGGGTGCGCTGAGCACCGCGACCTGGGCGATCCGCGATATCGTCCTCCGGTTCCTGGCGCGCGGCCGCGCGGAATCGGTGACGGTACGCAACGGCGACCGCGACATCACCATCGTCCGGCCGACCGATGGACAGGTCGACGGCGTCGTCGATCAGTTGCGGAGTCTATTCGCCGATGACTAGCCCGCGGGGTCGCCGGATCGCGCTGTTCGTCGCCAACGACACCTTCTACTCGACGTCGATCTCGCAGCTCTACGCGCCGGTCTCGGACGCTAGGGAGCTGCGAAACCTGTTGCACGACCCGAGCATCGGCGCGTTCCAGCCCGCCGAAATTCTCGTCAACGAGTCGAAGACGGAGATCGAGCGCAGCATCGAGCGGTTGTTCCGCAATGCGGGCCCGGAGGACCTCGTGCTGTTCTATTACTCCGGTCACGGCTTCCGCACCAGTCGCAACCTGTATCTGGCGGCCTGCAATACCGATCCGAATCTGCCGAGCAGTTCGGCGGTGTCGTCCGCGTTCATCAAGGAGCTGATCCGCGAGTCGAGCGCCGCTGCCAAGATCATCCTGCTCGATTGCTGTTACAGCGGAGCGTTTCTCGGCAACGACGTGATCAAGGCGGTCGGCGGCATCGACGACGGGGTCGGCGAGCACCTGGTCACCGGGGACGGTATCTGCGTGATGACGGCCTGCACCGGCGTGCAGATCGCCGAGGACGGGAACCGTGCCGCCGTAGCCGATTCAGTGCCGTTGTCGATGTTCACCTCGGCGATCGTCAACGGCATCACCACCACCGGGCTGGCGGGCAACGGGACCGGAGAGATCAGTACGCACGATCTGTGGACGTATGTCAGTGACGAGGTGCGGCGTCGTACTGATCGTCAAACACCAAGCCACTACGGCTTTTTGAACGACGAGGTCTACATCGCTCGGACGCGACGACGGGCCGCGGGTGCGAGCGATGGCGGTGATCGGGTGCTGCTCGGTAGCTTGCTCGGCCGGCTGGAGCAGGTCGAAGACGCCGGCCTACGCGCGGAAAGCTGGTGGGGGACCGGCAAGTTGGCCGTCCCGATCGGCAGGCAACGGCGACCGGACGGCACCGTCGGCGATATCGTGCAGCTCGAATTCGCCGGGCCGGAAAACGGCCTGCTGGTCGTCGGGCGCGCGGGTTCGGGCAAGAGCACACTGTTGCGCACCCTGGTGGCCGCACTGGTCTTGACGCATTCGCCGGACGAGGCGCGCGTCCATGTGCTGGAATCCAGCAATCGGCTGGGCTCGATGCGCGAGCTGCCGCACGTCGCCGACGTGGTCAGCGACGACGAGCCCGAGCAGGTCGCCGCCATGCTGCAGCGCATGATCGAGGAGGTCAGCAGCCGAAAGCGGTTGTACCGCAAGCACAATATCGATTCGCCGGACAGTCTGCGCGCGGCCCGCGACGGGTTGCCGGAGGGGCCGGTGCCGGATCTGTTCCTGGTGCTCGACCGCTGGGACGATTTCGCCGAGCTGCTGCCCAAGGCCGCCGATACGGTGCGCCGCATCGCCGATGCCGGGCCGGAATACGCCGTGCACGTGATCGCCACCGTGCGGGACTGGAACGAGGTGCCGGACTGGATGTCCAGACTCCTGGCCGTCCAGATCGAACTGCGCATGCATCAGCCCCGCGATTCGCACATCGATCCCGAGCTCGCGGTGCGCCTGCCGGAAGGTCCAGGGTGGGCGCTGCACCAGCAACAGCCGTTCCGGATCGCGGTGCCAGACATCCGCGAGCCACCCGCGGATCCCGCGCTGGTGGACGACGTGACCGACGGCGCCGCGGATCTCGTTGCGCGCCTGCGGGCGCGGCACACGACCGCGGGGTCCGGCCCCGGGTCGGCCGGGCCCGAGGTCGAGGCCGACTTCGCCGCGCTGCACGGCCTCGACCACGGCTCGGTGTTCGACATCGGTCATTGGTGGCGCGAACGCCCCGCACGGGAGCTGTTGCGCATCCCGATCGGTGCGACGCGACCGGGTGACCCGGTGCTGCTCGACCTCAAACAGGGCGCCGAAGGCGGCATGGGCCCGCACGGACTGGTGGTCGGTGCGATCGGTTCCGGAAAATCGGAGCTGCTGCGGACCATCGTGCTCGGGCTGGCCTTGCGGCACAGCCCGGATGAGGTGAACTTCCTGCTCGTCGACTTCAAGAACGGCGCGACGTTCCAGCCGCTGACCAGCCTGCGGCACCTGGCAGGCCACGTCCGCGACGTGGAACAGGATCTCTACCTGCGGGAACGGCTGCAGGACGTGCTGGACGGGGAGATCGACCGACGGCGCAAGCACCTCGAGGACAGCGGGCCGTACACCACCATCGGTGAATACGAGCAGGCCCGCGCGGGCGGCGCGGCGCTGCCGCCGCTGCCCGCGCTGGTGATCGTGATCGAGGAGTTCGTGGAATTGCTCTCCGGGACTTCGACATTCGTCGACGCGCTGGTCCGGATCGGGCGACTCGGCCGGTCGCTCGGCATGCATCTGCTGCTCGGCACCCAGCGGCCGGACGAATGGCGGTTGCGCGCGCTGGACAGCTATCTGTCGTATCGCATTGCGCTGCGCACCTTTTCGACCGCTGAATCGCGACTTGTCCTCGGTACCACCGATGCCTATCACCTGCCGCGCGTACCCGGCTACGGATATCTGCGAATCGGCACCGGAACCGCGACGCGCTTCCGGGTCGCCTACGCCTCCGGTCCAGGGCCGTCGGTGCCCGGCGACGGCGCTTCCGGGCCGGTCGATCGCCCGGTGTCGGAGTCGCTCGCCGTCGCGCTCGGTAGGCACGGGTCTGCGGCACATCTGGTGTGGACCGATCCGTTGCGCGATTCGCCGACGGTGGGAACGCTGCTGCGGCAGTGGAATTCGCCGTCGTCCGGGCCCGGGTTGTTGCGGTTGCCGATCGGGGTCGTCGATGTCCCGCGTAAGCACTATCGCGAGGTGCTGTGCGCCGATCTGTCGGACAGCTCCGGTCACATGGCGATCGTCGGCGGCCCGCGATCGGGGAAATCGACCGCGCTGCGAACATTGTGCGTGGCCGCAGCGGCCACGCACACCCCCGAGCAGGTGCAGTTCTACTGCCTGGATCTAGGCGGCGCCCTTGCGGGCCTGGCCGAGTTTCCGCATGTGGGATCGGTCGCCGGGCGGCGCGACTCGGATCGCGTGCGCCGCACCGTCGCCGAGGTGGCCGCGCTGGTAAGTCGCAGGGAACAACGGTTCCGCGAGCTCGGTATCACCTCGATGCACGAATTTCGTTCCCGTAAGGCGGGATTGGTCGATATCACGCTGGAAAAGCAAGCCGCCGACCCGATCTCAACGGACCGGTACGGTGACGTCTTCCTGATGGTCGATGGCATCGATGTCGTCCAGCAGGACTATCCGGTACTCGAGCACACTATCGTCGCCATCGCGACGCAAGGACCTCGCTACGGCGTGCACGTCGTGGTCACGCTACCGCCGTGGACCAGGACCCGGCTCGCGCTGCCAGACATGGTCGGCACGCTGATCGAACTGCGGCTCGGCGACCCAGCGGACTCCCAATTGGACCGCCAGGCAGCGGGAACGGTGCCGCCGGATCGTCCGGGTCGCGGGCTCTCGCCGGAGAAACTGCATCTGCTCATCGCGTTACCGCGACTGGATTCGCGCACCGATCCGAAGGAGCTGCCGAGCGGTATCGCCGCGGCCGCCCGGCAGCTGCGCACCATCTACGGCTCGCGGCGGGCCCCAGAGGTTCGGCTGCTGCCCCTGGAGATTTCCCGCGCGCACGTGCTGCGGTCAGCTCTGCACGCGGGCATCGCGCAGGACGCGACGCACGTGGCCGTCGGCGTCGGCGAAAACGAATTGTTGCCACTGATAATAGATTTCGATGCCCAGCCGCATCTCATGGCGTTCGCCGACAAGGGCTGCGGCAAAACCACGCTCCTGCACAACATCCTGCTCGGCATCGCCGAGAATTCGATACCCGAGCAGGCCCAGATCCTTCTGATCGATTACCGGCGCGCCTTGCTGCACGCCGTCGATCCGGCCCGCTTGAGCGCCTACTGTGCCTCAGCGGCAACGGTTCCGGACGCGATCGAGCAGTTGTGCCGCCTGCTCACCTCCCGCATCCCCGGGCCTGAGATCGGCCCGCACCAACTCCGCGACCGCAGCTGGTGGACCGGTCCCGAGTGTTACGTCGTCGTCGACGACCACGACCTGATCGTCGCCGACGGCGACGACCCACTGGAACCCCTCCTGGAATTCCTGCCCACCGCCAACGACGTTGGCTTGCACCTGATAATCACCCGCCGAGCGGCCGGCCTGGCCAGAGCGCTACACGGCAGCCTGCTGGGCCGACTCCACGAAGTCTGCGCCGCCGCCCTGCTCATGAGCGCCCCTGCCGAAGAAGGAAAACTCTTCGGCCCTGATCTCCGCGCTACCCCGCTACCCCCCGGGCGAGGCACTATTGTCACCAGATCCCAAGAGCCCCAGCTAGTCCAGATCGCTTACCTACCACCACCCGAGTAGCGACCGGTCAGTGCTGTCGGTGCGGATTCAGCTCTGCGACCGGTAGCCACGATCATTGCCTGCTGCCTGCCGCTCGCGCAGCGATCCGGCAACGGCTTGCTGCGCCGCGAAGAGGAGGAGTCCGGCGGCGATCGCGCAGGCACCCAACCAGATTCGGTCAGTGTGCTCCAGCAGCGCCGTGCCGACCAGCGGGCCGAGAATGGTGCCGAGGCTCCAGGTGCTCGAGGCCACGCCGATGTACCTGCTGCGCAGATCGGCTGGCGCAAGGTCGGCGAACGTGGCACCGAACTGGACCGCCATCCCGATCTGCCCGAGGCTCAGGATGAGGATCGCGACGGCATATCCCGCGGCGGGCTCACTCAGCGCGACGAGGCCGCCGCCCAGCCCCGTCAAGAGCATCGAGGTGGCGAGTACTGTCCCGCGATCGCGGTGCGCCAGCAGCACAACGGCCAGCGGTTGCAGGACGACGATGGCGAGTCCGTTGAGGGCGAGCACGGCGCCGTAGGTGGCCGGGCCGCATCCCTGCCCGGTCATCAGCAGCGGCAATGTGGCGAACGCCTGCATATTCAGGGTGAAGTAGGCGACGTGGATCAGCGTCATGGTGACCATCAGTCGGTCGCCGAGCAACGCGGGCAGCAGCGCGCGTCGAGCGCCGCTCGCGCTCGAGCGGGTTTCCGGCACCGCGATCACCACGATCAACGCCGCGGCCAGCACGGCCACCGCGTTCAACCAGAACAGCAGGCCGTAGCCGTGGCTTGCCAAGACTCCGGAAACCGTTGCGGCGATGGCGTATCCGAGGTTCGCCGCCCAATAGAGGAGGCTGTAGGCGCGTACTCGCTGCTCGGGCGGGAGGTCCGCAACGGCCGCTGAGCCTGCCGGGCGGAAGAGCCCCGCGGTGAGGCCGTACCCGACTGCCGCAGCCCAGATTACCGTGGTTGTTTCGGCAGATCCCAAGGCGGCCAGCGCAATTGCCGTCCCGAGGAACCCAAGGAGCATCGTCTGCCGACGTCCGAGCCGGTCCCCGAGCCAGCCGCCAAGCAATTGCGACCCGAAGTCGCCGATGCCCACCGCCGCCACCACCGCACCCGCCGCGGTCGGGGTCATCCCTTGTTGCTGGGTCAAATACAGCACCAGCATCGGCTGCACGAAGCCGCCGGCGCGCGCGACGAGGTGGCACGCTCCGAGGGACCACGCCAGGGCTGGTAGTCGCGGTGTGTGGTTGTTCGCGCTGATGTCGGCGGTTGCCGTAAGGACTGTCATGCCGTTGACGCTATGAGCCAAGGCTGATCAATAAAAGCGATCATTTACGATCATATCCATCGCAATCTGCTATACATACAGCCATGGCCGAGATCGACATACGGCAGCTGACGACGATGATCGCGATCGCCGAGGAGGGCACGTTCTCCCGAGCGGCGAACCGGCTCGGCTACACCCAGTCCAGCGTGAGCCAGCACATCGCCGCACTGGAGAAGGCCGTCGGCGGTTCCGTATTCGATCGGCCAGGCGGGCCGAGGCCGGTGCGAATAACCCCACTCGGCGCCGTGGTGCTCGAGCAGGGCAGGGAGCTGCTGTCGAAGGCCGAAGCCTTGGCACATGCGGTCGATCGATTCAAGGCAGGCGATGGCCGCATCGACGTCGGCACCCTGCAGAGCGTCTCCAACGTAATCCTGCCGACCATGTTGCGCCGCCTTCGGGACGAGCATCCGCACTGCGAGATCAGGCTTTCGGAAGCGGAACCGGACGACGCGCAGATCGGCGAGCTCGACTTGCTGTTCTACGACGGGCCGATCAGCGACGATACGGAATCCGTCCTCCTGATGGCGGACCCCTATCTGGTGGTGGCGCTGCCAGCGGAGCTGCCGGACGGCCCGGTGTCCGCGCGGATGCTGGATGGGAAGGCGATGGTGGCCTGGCCTGCGACCTGTGACCAGCCCAAGTTGGAGCAGTCCCTCGCGGCGGCGGGGGCACAGCCGCACATCGTGTTTCGCTCAGCAGGCAACGAAACCATGTTATCGATGGTGCGCGCGGGGATGGGTCTCGCTGTGCTGCCCTGGCTGGCGATCCACCCCGTCGTGTGCCGCTCCTGCGGTGCGATTCATGGACCAGAGGGTTGGCCGGATCTGCGGGTGCACGAACTCGCCCCCACCCTCACGCGCGAGATCTATCTGCACTGGCCGCCAGGGCGCCGCGGTCAGTCGCCGCTGGTGGCCCGCACCATCGAGCTCGCCGTCGAAGTCTCGCGTGAGCTGATCCAACTGGCGCCACCGGTTCGGACCTAGCCCGCTCCAGGAAAGTAGGGGCTGGGGGGATTGCTCGAACATCGATAGCTTGATCTAGGTCCTAGTTGATCTAGCTCCTAGACAAGGAGATTGATGTGAGTATCAGGAACGGTGTAGCTGTGTCGGTATCGGCTGCCGCCTTCGTGCTGACGGCACTGGTGGCCGCGCCGGCCGCGAGCGCGGACCCGGCGCCCGCCCCGAGTTCGGGCAGCTCGAACCTGCAGTGCTTCATCCAAGTCCTGATCCATGGCGAAGTGCCGGGGATCTGCTAGCGCCCTGTGATGGATTTGACCTTGAATGTCGTTGTCTTCCAGCTGAATTCGAACGACAAAGACTTGATCACCGCAGCCGCGCCCGCGCAGGCTCATGACTCCGTACGGCAGGCATGGCAGCAGGCCAAGGGGCAGCGGCACTTTCAGCCTTCTGATGTGACCAGGGTGCACAGCACCTGGCAGCCCGCCGACGCCGACCGGGACTTCCTTGCCGCGACGTTCCCCGAGGCCGAGCACTCGCACCTCTTCGAACGCCCCGAGGGCGACGATTGGACCGATGCGCTCGAATACGCGAAACGGGTGATGGACGAAGTCGAGAACATCAAGCTGCGGCAGCGAAGCGAGGAGACGTTCGCGCAGGCCGAGCGGGTTGGTGAATGGCTGCCGATCCTGCACAGCGCCGCCGAGCCGTTGCCGTTTTCCGCCTCGCTCCCGCTGGTGGAGGGCAAGCTGTACTTCGGGTTCGCCAGAGTTACCACCACGCCCGAGGGCCGGATCGGTATGTCCCATCTGACTCGGAGCAAGTTCGACGCCATGAGCATTGAGGCGATCGAGGAGTTAGCTCTCGAGGCGCTCGGGAACGTGAAGTCCGGGCTCAACTTCAAGGTGGCTCCGGACGAGCAACTCGGAACCCTCGCCACCCTGGAGCGTGACGGCCCCTGTGTGGCGTCGGCGATCCTGCTCGACGATTTCCACGAGAAGTGCGCCGAGCAGGTCGGTGCGGACCGGCTGGTGGTAGGCCTGATCAGCCCCGACCACATCCTCATCGCGGGCGCAGACTCGGGTCAGGTCGAGCACATCAGGCAAGCCGTACTCACCTCGCCGGACACCGGCACCGAGCTGGTTCCGAGCCTGTTGCTGATCGACGCCGACACCATAGAAGTAATCGCCGAGCGCCCCCGGTAGGGAGTGCCGGACCGATCAGGTCAGTGCCTGCGTGAGGAACCTGTCGATCATGTCTCTGGAGCGGGCATCAGCGGCTGCCGAGTAGACGAGGCGGGCGGTGGGGTCGGTGCCTGCCTCAGGGTTGTAAAACGCGTGATGGGCGCCGGTGTACAGGACGATCGTGGCGTCGTTGCCGGCAATGTCCATTTCGTCGGACAGGGCGTTGACCATGTCCATGGGGCAGACGACATCGCGGGTGCCGTGCAGGGCCAGCACGCGGCCGCTCACTTTTGTGGGTGCACCGGGCTCGGCCGTCTTGAGCAGCGCCGAACACAGCGCGACCCCGGCGATGTCGGCACCAGTGCGGGCGAAGTCGAGGCTGACCATGCCGCCGATGCTGTATCCGATCAGGACCACCGGCGCGGCGCCGGTCGCGTGCCGAAACGCCGTGAGACAGCTGGCCATCCGGGAGACGCCGCTGGCGCGATCAGCGATCAAGCCGCCGATCAAGGGCCCAGCCTGCGACTCTTCGGTCGCGAACAGGCCGTCGCCATAGAGATCCATGACGCCGACGTCGAAACCGTCGCCGGCCAGACGGGCCGCCTCTTGCCGCATGAATGGGCTGAGTCCGCGCCAATCGGGTGCGATCATCACCCCACCCCGAGCCGATGCGCCCGGTGCACGTGGGACGAGCAATCCGGTGAACGCCGTACCGCCGTCCTCGTAGGAGAACGTTCGGTGGGGATGGTCAGCGCTCGCGACGCCCTCTGTTGTCATGCCGATCTCTCTCTAATCAGGTCATACCGAACGCATCCGAGTACGACCATCGCGCGAAGCGTCAGCATATCCAGACACGATCTGCTGATGCGCAAGAATGTCCGCGATCAGCCGGTGCCGGAACAGGCAGGCAGTGACCGAACAGGCTGCACCAGCGCCGCCATCGATAGCGCGAATCCTACTGCCCTGCAAAGCAATCGGCGAAGGCGATCGATCATTCAGCGGCGGCTCGGTCGGGCGACTCGGCCGCGGCGTTGGTATTTCGTCAATCCGGTTCTCGCACTTCGGATCTGCCGATCCGGCCGAGGTGAGTGTCCTGGAAGCCGCTCGCGAACTTGAGGCCGAAACCGAGTGCTCGGTCGGTCGCGATGTGAAAGGCCCACACCAGCCCGACGAATGCGCACCAGGTGGCCGAGGTCAGTACGTAGCCGAGCAGCAGCACCGCGGGCGCGACATAGCCGTGCGTCAGGTTATAGCAGATGGCCCCCACTCGCTCGTTGACCAAGTAGCCCACGATGGCCACGTCGAACGCCAGGAAAAGCGCAAGCAGCCACCACCAGGAGAAGTGCAAGTGGACGAACCCGAAGATGACCACGACAACGATGGCCAGGTTCTCGGCCCGTTCGAACCAGATCGGTAGCCGTTGCATGGCGCTACTGGTCCGCGGCGTGCCGGATGAGCCGGACCGCCTCGGCCACCCCGCCGTCCCAGGCCGGCCCGTGACCGGGCAGGACCCAGGTCGCGTCCACTTCTTCGATGCGGGCGAGCGACGCCATTGCCTCCCTGGGTTCCAGCGTGAACGGCGCGGGCTTGGGGCCGGTCGCGCCGGTGAGCACGTTGCGGGTCGTCATGGTGTCGCCGAGGAACAGCGCGTCGACCGCCGGGACGTGCACCGCAACGCTGCCGGGCGTGTGGCCGGGCAGGTGGATGATCCGGGGCGAGCCAGGGACATCGAGCACCTGACCGTCCTCGATGGGGCGAAGTTCGCCGACCGGCCGGGGGCGCAGACCGCCCTTGCGGGCGGAGTACCACAGGAACTCGGCCATCGGCTTGACCTTGATCGGGCCCCAGCCGCTGTTGGGTTTCTTCACCTCCAGCCGGGCCCGGTCGAAGTCGGCCGGATGCAGGTAGGCCGGGATGCCCTTCTCGCGGGAGAGCTGGGCGGCGAAACCGATGTGGTCGGAGTCCCCGTGCGTGAGGATCAGCGACCGCACGTCGTCGAGGGTCAGCCCACGTTGCGCGAGCTCATCGCGCAGCAGTGTCCAGTAACGCGGGAGTCCCGCGTCGATGATCGTCACACCATCCCCGTCGACGACCAGGTAGCAGTTGACGACATCGGAGCCGATCCGGTGCAGACCCTCGGCAATTTGCATGTGACACTCCTAGACAAACTCAAGGCTATGAGAATTAGCCTTCGAATGGCTACCCTAGTTAGCCTTCAGGCGGTCCGCAAGTAGGATTTCGACCACCGACGATCAGGAGGCCGGGATGCCCGCTCACGCGCAAACCTCGACCGCCGCCGTCGTCACGGCCGGACGCCGCCTGCTGGAAGAACATGGGACGGACGCGTTGACCATGCGCGATGTGGCCGCCGCGGTCGGCGTCCGCCCGCCGTCGCTGTACAAGCGGGTGCGCAGCCGCGCCGACCTGCTCCGGCTGATCCTGGAGAACGTGACCGACGAGCTGACCGCGGTGACCGACGCGGCGGCCAACTCCGGCAACCCCACCGCTGACCTGCGATCATTGCTGACCGCCTACCGCGACTTCGCGCACGCCAACCCGGTCGCCTATGCGCTCATGAACGCGCCCCAGGCGATCCCCGGCGCGACCGCGCGATCGGAACGCTCATCGGCCACGCTGCTGCGCTTGGTCACCGAGCTGGCCGGCCCGCAGCACGCACTACCGGCCGCCCGCACCATCGTCGCCTGGGCCAGCGGGTTCATCACGATGGAACTCGCAAAAGCATTCCGGCTGGGCGGCGACCTCGAGCAGGCCTGGAACTTCGGCCTGAACCGAGTGCTGAACGCCATCCAGTGTGCGAACGACTAGTTGTAGGGTCCCGAAAGTCGTGGCATCTGCCAATTGATTGACCTGGGCTTTTCTGGTTTGTCTCACGTTGTGGCCACGGGTGGGTTCGATCCGGGTTGCCGGGGTGCCAGCGGTCAGTAGGAATCGCCCGAGAACGGGCCAACTAGACGACGCGTCCGTCCGACAAATTCGCTACCCGGCGGCCGGAGCGCCGTGATACACCACCGAGGTGCAAAACATTGTGGAGTTCCCCGAGGTCCTGCGGCTGATCGAAGACCGCTCGGCCGCGTTCCGCGCCGCGATCGCGTCCGCCCCCGACCTTGACGTCCAGGTCCCGACCTGCCCGGACTGGACGCTGCGCGAACTGGCGCAGCACCTCGGCGACGGCCGCCGCCGCCAGGCCGTCATCGTCGCGGCGGGCCCGGGCGCTGAGCCCCCGGCGAAGACAGACCCGAAGGGCGCCCCCACCGCGCCCCGCGACCGCGAAGCCCTGGATGCCTGGCTCGCCGAGTCGACCGAGCTCATGCTCGACGCGATGCGCGAGGCCGGCCCGGACCGCGGCTGCTGGACCTGGTGGGGCCGCTCGCAGGCCCCGGAGACCAGCGGAGCCGTGGCCCGGCACCAGATCCAGGAGATCGCCGTCCACACCTACGATGCCCAGCTCACCCAGGGGGCCGCACAGCCGCTGCCGACGGACGTCGCGGTCGAGGGCGTCGACGAGTTCCTGACGACCGTCTCGGCGACGACCGTCCCCTGGCCGTTCAAGCCGGCGACCATCGACCTGCACACGACCGAGGGCCGCTCCTGGCGCCTGACCCTCAACGCCGACGGTGTCCGCTGCGACGACCTCGCCGCCGACGCGGAGCCGGGCGACATGGCGATGCGAGGCGCAGCGAGCGAACTGGTCCTCTACTGCTACGCGCGCGTCCCGCTCGACGGCCTGGAGACCACCGGCGACACCGAGCCGATGGAGCAGCTCGCAGACTGGGACCCGAACGCGTAAAACGCGCACTTGTGACGCATCTGTCGGTTGTGCGCGCGCTCCTGCGGGCGCCACGCTCGCCAACTCGAAACCTCCTGATACGGAAGCTAACTGGCGAAGATCATCCACCAACCAGCCGGAACAGTGCCTCAGCCGCGGGCCATATCTACGAACCGGCTCAGATGCAGCTGGTGGGCGACGGTGATGGTGGCGGTTGGGCCGTTTCGGTGTTTACCGACGATCAGGTCGGCTTCGCCGCCGCGTGGGTCGTCGCGTTCGATGGCATCCGGGCGGTGCAGCAGGATGACCATGTCGGCGTCCTGTTCCAGCGATCCGGACTCACGCAAGTCGGAGACCATGGGGCGCTTGTCGGTTCGTTGTTCGGGACCACGGTTCAGCTGGCTGATCGCGATCACCGGAACCTCGAGTTCCTTCGCGAGCAGCTTCAGGTGTCGCGAGAATTCCGAGACTTCTTGCTGGCGGGATTCGACCTTTTTACCTGAGCTCATCAGCTGGAGGTAGTCCACCACAACGAGTTTCAGGTCATGGCGCTGCTTCAGACGCCGTGCCTTCGCCCGAATCTCCATCATGGTGAGGTTCGGCGAGTCGTCGACGAACAGTGGCGCTTCACTGATCTCGCTCATCCGGCGGGCCAGTTTGGTCCAGTCATCGTCGCTCATCCGCCCCGAGCGCATGTCCCCGAGCTTGATCTTCGCCTCGGCGGAAAGCAGACGCATGACGATTTCCGTACGACTCATCTCCAGCGAGAAGATAACGCTGGCCAGCCCATGCTTGATCGAGCAGCTGCGCATGAAGTCCATGCCGAGGGTGGAGTTGTGTGTCGGCACCATGGTCGGCCCGGCGAGGTAGAGATGGTCGGCGTTGTCGACCTCGACGCACCGGACGGGGACCGTGTCGATTTTGCGGACGTCCACGATCTGCCGAGACTCCGAACGCGCGGTGCCTGGCACGGCGTGGTTCAGGTTGCCGTCCGCCGATCGAAGGGTGTGGACGATGTCGCCAGTTGTCCGTACGGCCGGTCGAGCCCCTGGGGAGCGGGTGGCAGTGAGCCACTGGTGTTCCTCGTCCGCGACGAGCACTGTGCCGTCGGCGAATTCGACCTCGTAGCACGGGCGGTCGGTGAGGATGTCGGTGGCGGCCAGGACGCGGGTCGGGTGGCCGTTGGCGTCGAGGAGCTTGTCGCCGACGCGGACTTCGCCCATGGTGGTCCAGCCGCTGGCGGTCGGCAGTGGGGTGTCGAGGGCGAGGGCCTTACCGACACCGGGTCGCGCGGCGACGATGATCATTTGGCCGGGGTGCAGGCCGTTGGTGAGTTCGTCCAGTTCGGTGAAGCCGGTGGGGACGCCGAGGGAGATGCCGCCGCGGCTGGCGATGGAGTCGATTTCGTCCATCGTCGGCTGGAGGAGTTCCTCCAGCGGGAGGAAGTCTTCGGTGGTGCGGCGTTCGGTGACCTCGTAGACCTCGGCTTGGGCGCGGTCGACGACCTCGGCGATGTCCTGGCCGTCGGCGCCCGCGTAGCCGTACTGGACGATGCGGGTGCCCGCTTCGACGAGGCGGCGCAGGATGGCCTTTTCGGCGACGATTTCCGCGTAGAAGCTGGCGTTGGCCGCGGTGGGCACGGTCTGGGTGAGCGTGACGAGGTAGGGCGGTCCGCCGATGCGCTTGAGTTCGCCGCGACGGTCGAGGCCTGCCGAGACGGTCACCGGGTCGGCGGGTTCGCCGCGACCGTAGAGGTCGAGGATGGTGTCGTAGATGAGCTGGTGGGCGGGGCGGTAGAAGTCGCCGGGCCGCATCACCTCGATGACGTCGGCGATCGCGTCCTTACTCAGCAGCATGCCGCCGAGCACGGACTGCTCGGCCGCCATGTCGTGCGGTGGCTGGCGCCCGAAGTCCTCGCCGGGCGGCTCGGGCGGATAGTTCGCATGCCCTCGGTCATCGACGACTGCCATCAGACTCGACCGTCCTCTCTCCACCTACCGGGCTCACCCTATTGATGACTGGTCCCACTCTCGGGCTCCGACACGTCTGCCGCAGGGGCAGTGGCTGTCACCCGCGCGATGGTTGATGCCACCTGCGAGTTCCAGCTACCGTTGCGATATCGATGGATCCGGACGTTCGGGGCCGTTCGTTTCACGACGTAGCGACGAACCTAGGCGACCCGAGGGCGGTCAACAAACCGTACTGTGCACACACCTGTGGATAAGTTGGGGACTGTTCACCTAACTGTGTGCACCCCCTGTGTACAACTTGGGGAAAACCCAGGTCACACCGCGGATACCCGCAGATAGGTATCGATTTCACGAGATATCCACGTGTGGATGAATAAAGTCGGGCGTGTCGGACAAGTTGAACAGCCGGGCGTGTTGAGTTAACAGCACGGGTAACTGCTATGAGCTGAATCACATTGCCACCGGTCGGTTTCCTGAGTAATCCACAGGCCCGTCTACGGGAACCCCGATGACCAGCAATGATTTGCCCAGAATGTTCCATCCGGCAGGACTACTCAACGGGCAAACAATGAGTTATCCAAAAACGTGGGCAGCATCGCACAGCCGAAGACCACTCCCGTGCCGAACACGGGAGTGGTCTTCGAAGTGGTGCTATATCAGCTGGCAGCGACCGTGAGGTCGAACTTGGCCACCACGTCCGGGTGCAGGTGCACGATGACGCCGTGCTTGCCGGTCGACTTGATGTGCGACTTCGGCAGCTCGATGCTGCGCTTGTCGACCACGGGCCCGCCGGCCGACTTGATGGCCGAGGCGACGTCGGCCTGGCTCACCGAGCCGAACAGCTTGCCGGTGCCCGCCGTCTTCACCGAAAGCGCGACCGCGTCGAGGTTCTCGATGGCCTGCTTCAGTTCGTTGGCGTGATCCAGGTCGCGCACCTTGCGCGCGTCCTGCGCCCGGCGGATGCCTGCGACCTGCTTCTCGGCCCCACGGCTGGCAACGATCGCCAGTCCGCGCGGCAGCAGGAAATTACGGCCGTAGCCGTCCTTGACCTCGACGGTGTCGCCGGGCGCACCGAGGTTGTCCACGTCTGCAGTCAGAATCAACTTCATTTGCGTGTCTCCCTTACTCAGCGAGCCGTCGACACGTAAGGAAGCAGGGCCACCTCACGCGAGTTCTTGACGGCAACCGCGATGTCACGCTGGTGCTGCACGCAGTTGCCGGTGACGCGGCGGGCGCGGATCTTGCCGCGATCGCTGACGTACTTACGCAGCAGTGCCGTGTCCTTGTAATCGATGTTGACGATTCCGGACTTGGCTTCCTTGCAGAATGCGCAGGCCTTCTTCTTGAGCACCTTTTCGCGCGCTGGCGCTTTAGGCATGGTCTTTTACTCCGTAATCAGTGATGGTCCACGCGAGGTAGACCTATGAATTGCCGTTATCAGAACGGCGGTTCGTCATCTACGCGGCCGCCGCCCCCGAAGGAGCCTGCCGCGGGCGCACTGCCCCAAGGGTCGTCCTCGGCACCGCCGGAACGGCCGCCGCCACCGCCGGAGCCGGCCGGGGCGTTGCCACCGCCGGAGCCACCGCTGCCGCCGGATCCGAAGCCGCCACCGCCGCCACCGCCGCCGCGACTGGTCTTGTTGACCTTCGCGGTTGCGTACTTCAACGAGGGGCCGACCTCATCGACCTCGAGCTCGACGACCGTGCGCTTCTCACCCTGAGCGGTCTCGTAGGAGCGCTGCTTCAGCCGCCCACTCACGATGACCCGCGAACCCCGGGTCAGGCTTTCGGCGACATTTTCCGCAGCTTCGCGCCAGATATTGCAGCGCAGGAAAAGCGCTTCGCCGTCTTTCCATTCGTTCGAATTACGGTCGAACATGCGGGGTGTCGATGCGACGGTGAAATTAGCCACCGCCGCTCCCGCGGGCGTGAATCGAAGTTCGGGATCGGCCGTCAAGTTTCCGATGACGGTGATGACCGTGTCGCCTGCCATGTGGTTCCTCCTGCTCGGGGTGCAGTCCGCATCTCGCTAGTTGCGCTAGAGCCTAGAGATAGACACCGACGCAATCGAGGGTCGCGGGACTACTTGTCGTGGCGCAGAACCTTGGTGCGCAGCACCGACTCGTTCAGGCCGAGCTGGCGGTCGAGTTCGCTCACGGTCGCGGGCTCCGCGGTCAGATCGACCACCGCGTAGATGCCCTCGGCCTGCTTGGCGATCTCGTAGGCAAGCCTGCGGCGGCCCCAGATATCGACCTTGTCGACCTTGCCGCCTTCGGTACGAACCACGGTGAGCATCGTCTCGAGAGACGGGGCTACGGTGCGCTCGTCCAGACTGGGATCGAGGATAACCATCACTTCGTAATGACGCACGGACCAATCACCTCCTGTGGACTAGGAAACGGCCACGGGCTCTCCGTGGCAGGAGGGTCGTTGCGTCAGCAACCCGACCAGGCTACATGAACCGCCCCTGACCATTGAAATCGATCCCTTCGGCGAGGGAACGCGGGCATCGACGTATCGCGCCGCTTAGTGTGGTCCACATGCCGAGCGGACTCGCCAACAGCGACCTGATCGCGCGTCGCGTCGGTCGTCGCGCGGCGCTGGCGGCGGTGGTGCTCGTGCTGTGCGGGCTCACGCTCGTGCTCGGGTACGCGAACAAGGCGCGCTGTGCGGGAGGGCCGTTCACCGCGGATGGGCGCAGCACGGTATTCGATGTCGCCAAGGATTCGGATGTCTGTTACTCCGATATCCAGTTCCTCTGGCTGGGGCGCGATATCAACGAGCACGTCTTCCCGTATGTCGAGGGCGGCATCACCGACGAGGGCACGCTGGTCGGCGGCGCGGTCGAATATCCGGTGCTCAGCGGCACTTTGATGTGGCTCGGCGCGCTAGGCGCGCACAACGACGCCGACTTCCTGCGGCACTCGGCGCTGCTGCTCGCGCCGTTCGCGCTGCTGACCGCCTGGATGCTGGCTCGGCTCGCGGGCCGCGCGGCGTTGCTGTGGGCGGCGGGGCCGCCGCTGGTGCTCTACGCCTTCCACAACTGGGAACTCCCGGTGGTGTGCACGGCGGTCGCCGCGGTGTATGTGGTCGCCACCTTGACCCGATATTCGTTGCGTACCAGGGGAGTTCTGGCCGCGATCCTGCTCGGTCTCGGATTCTGCCTGAAGCTTTATCCAGGGATTTTCGTGTTGCCGTTGCTGGCGTACGTGCTCACCGGCGGCGTCGAACGCGATCCCGGCGAACGGCGCCTCGACGTGCGCGGTGCGCTCATGACGGCGGGCGCGGCCGTCGCCACCGTGGTCGCGGTGAACCTGCCGTTCGCGCTGACCGGCTACGAGGGCTGGCGCGCGTCGATCACCTTCCAGCAGTTGCGGCAGGCCGACATCACCACGAATTCCATTTGGTACTGGGGACTTCGGCAGCTGTTCGGCACGGACACGCAGAGCGAAACGCTGTTCCAGCAGGTGGTGTCGGTCGCCTCGCCGACGCTGATCCTGGCCGCGTTCGCGCTGGCCATGTGGCTCGGCTGGAAGCGCTATCTGGCGTCGGGCGTGTTCCCGTGGGTCGGGGTGAGCGGCGCAATGCTGTGTGGATTCCTGTTGTTCCACAAGGTGCATTCGCCGCAGTACACGCTGTGGCTGGTGCCGTTCCTGGTGCTGCTGGAGGTGCCGTGGACGGCGATCGGTGCGTACTTCATCGCCGACGCTGCCCTCGGGATCGGGGTGTTCCGGTACTTCTACGCGCTGGGCACGGGTCGCCCCGCGGAGCAGATGGAGAAGCTCGTCCAGTTCGGGGTGTGGGGCCGGGCGGTGCTGTTGGTCGTGTTGTTCTTCCTGTTCCTGCGGGCAAGGCCGCGTGGGTTTCGGCCGGTGCCGCCCCCGGTGCCTCGGTTCGCGCCGGGTGAGTTGATCCCGGTCGGCTAGTCCGGCGGATTCCACCCGTGGTTCCACCCTCGGGTGGTGCCGGATACTCGGCGATTCCCCGAGTGTTATGGGCATGACCTCGAACAACTTACTCACCGCCGTGCTGGTGATCGCGATACTCGGCTGGATCATCTACCGCCAGAATCAGTGGCGCCCGTTCGATCCGGCCCGGATGTGGCGCGGGCCACTGGTCCTCGGCATCGTCGGAGTAGTGATGCTCGCGTCCGCGGACAACGCCCCCGCGATCCACACCGTGGATATCGCGCTGCTGGTCTTCGAGGCGGTGCTCGGGCTGGCGGTCGGCGCGCTGATGGGCGCGCTGTCGAAGTTCGTCAGGCAGGACGGGCAACTGATGGTGCGCACCGGCGCGTTCGCCTCGGCGCTGTGGGTGGTGCTGATCGCGGCGCGCATCGGCGTGGACGTCATCGCAGTCGATATCGGTGCGAAGGCCGCGGTGTCGGCCGGCGCGATCATCGTGCTGCTCGCGGTCAACCGGCTCGGCCGGGTCCTGGTCATCTCGGCGCGGGCGGAACGGCTGACCGGCTCGCGGCCGACGGTTCGGGCACACTGAATCGATGCCGCCCGGCAGCGCACCGACGACCCCGAACAGGCTGTTGCGCCTGACCGGGGTCATCGCCATGGTCGCGCTGCTCCGCGACGACCAGCTCGGGCAGGTGGGGATACCGATCCTGATCCTGGCCGGTCTGGCCGGGCTCGGGTTGGTGTTCTGGGCGGTCGGCCCGATGGGACGGCCGTGGCTCAGCAGGCTCGCGCTCGTGGTGATGGCGGTCGGTGGCGGCCTGACGGTCGCCCAGGTGGGCGCCTCGATGCTCCCGCTGCTCGTCGCCGCGTTCGCCGGATTCGCGGTGGTGCAGCACTCGACCACGCTCGGGGCGTTGATCGTTGGTATCGAGGTCATCGCGGTGAGTGCGTCGTCGGTGGCGGCGCACCGGGCACCGAGCGCCTACCTCGGGCTGCTGGCCGGGGTGCTGTTGGTCGCACTGCTCGGGTTGAGCCGCAGGCAGTTTCGGGTGACCGCTGAGCAGAATCGGCTGCTGGTGGAGCAGAGCAGGGAGATTCGTGCGGAGCGAGACCGCGCGGCCGCGCTTGCCGAACGCGGGCGGATCGCGCGCGAGGTGCACGACGTGCTCGCGCACACGTTAGGTGGACTGGTGTTGCAACTCGACGCCGCAGACGCGCTGCTGGAGGCGGGTGAGACGGAACGGGCCGCCGACAAGATCCGCGCTTCGCGGGAACTTGCCGCGTCCGGGCTCGACGATACTCGGCAGGTCGTCGGTGTGCTGCGGGCCGAAAGTATCGATCTACCAAACGAATTCGACCAGCTGGTCACCGAGCATCGGGCAGCGGGGGGCAGGGTGCGCGCACAATTGGACGGCGACACTCAGCACCTCGGCGAGCAGGTGCGTGTCGCACTGCTGCGCGGGGCGCAGGAGTCGCTGACCAATGCCCGCAAGCACGCGCCGGGCGCCGAGGTCGAGTTGCGGCTGCGGATCGGCGCGGAACAGGTCGAGCTGGTTGCGTCGAATCCGCTGGCCGACCGGCTCGGCTTGCTGTCGGCGTCGGGGATGGGTGCCGGTCTGCTCGGTATGCGCGAGCGGATCGGCGCGCTTGGCGGCACAGTGGAGGCGGGAAAGGTGGGTGACCGGTGGACAGTGCGAATGACGGTGCCGCGCAGGTGATCACGGTGGTGGTCGCCGATGATCAGACCATCGTGCGAGAGGGGCTGACCACGGTGCTTTCGCTGCTGCCGGATATCGAGGTGGTCGGCGAGGCCCGCGACGGGGCCGAAGCGGTCGAGTTGGTGCACCGGCTCGCGCCCGATGTCGTGCTGATGGATTTGCGGATGCCGGTCCTCGACGGCGTCGCCGCCACCGCCGCGATCGCCGCGGCGCAGTCCGGCACCGCGGTGCTGGTGCTGACCACCTACGCCGATGACGAATCGATCGCGGGCGCGTTGCGTGCCGGTGCGCGTGGGTATTTGACCAAGGACGCGGGCCGTCGCGAGATCGCCACGGCCATTCGCTCGGTCGCGGGCGGGCAAACCACCTTCGCCGCCGAGGTCGGCCAGCGTCTCGTCGCCTCGCTGTCGTCGGCCGCGGCCGCACCGTCGACTGCTGCCGACATTGCCGAATTAGGGCTCAGTGCAAGGGAACTCGACGTGCTGCGATTGATCGCCAAGGGGCAGAACAACTCCGAGATCGCCAAGGAACTGTTCATCGGTGTCAGCACCGTCAAGAGTCACATCAACTCGTTGTTCGCGAAACTCCACGTCCGCGATCGCCCGCATGCGATCGCCCGCGCCCACCGGCTCGGGTTGAGCTAGCCCGGCTCGCAGGTGACTCCGGCAACATCGGAAGAGCTTTGCGTACAACGGCTTTGGCCGCGCCCGCGGCGTAGACCGGTGATCATCGCCGAGTCGACTGAACGTGGCCGGAATGTCCACCGAACGCGCTGTCCAGCGACCTATTCGGCGTGCCTCGCGCGGAACGCGGCGCTCTTGACCCGGTTGCCGCAGATGGTCATGTCGCACCAGCGGCGGGTGCCGCCGCGCGAGGCGTCGACGTAGAGGCGGGTGCATTCTGGGCGACCGCATTCTTTGATCGAGGCCGAACTGCCGAGCAGTTCGACGGCGGAGCGGGCGATCGCGGTGAGCGCGGCGCCGGGGGTGCCCGAGCGGGCCACGGTGCCGTTGAGCCGCAGGCTGATTGCCGGGAGTTCACCCTTGGCGCAGTCGTTGACCATCCGGCGGTCGGCCTCCGCCGGCGATTTGCCGTGCGACACGGCTACCGCCATCCGGTACGCGGCTTCACGCAAACGCACGGCGCGGTCGAGGGTCGCCGCGTCGCAGTCGGGTGCGCGGTCGAGCAATTCGGCGGCGACCAGCCAGTCCGCGAGAGCGGCTGGCGAGTCGAGGGCGTCGTCGAAGGACCCGGTGCGGGCCTTGACCGTGCCCGCGAAATCCAGGGCGAGGTTGCCGCTGACGAAGGTGAACACCTCCTCATAGTAACCACCTTGACAGGTTATGCGACTACCTGCGACGGTAATAACCACCCAAGGTGGTTAGTTCAGGAGGGTCCGTGAAGACTCAGTTCATGTCGGTGGCCGCACAGCCGCTATTCGTCGTGCTGTGGAGCAGCGCGTTCATCGCCGGGATCATCGGCGTAGGTGCCGCGCCGCCGATGATGGTGTTGTTCGCGCGCTACGCGATCGCAGGCGTCCTGCTCATCGGATATGCCTTCGCCATGCGCGCGACGTGGCCACGCGGGCGTCAGTGGCGCCACGTCGCCGTCGCCGGGTTGCTGATGCAGGCGGTGCAGTTCGGCGCGTTCTACACGGCGATGGGCGAGCACGTGTCCGGCGCGGTGATCGCGCTGGTACAGGGCTTGAATCCGGTGGTCATCGCGTTATTCGCCGGGGTGCTCGGCGAGACCGTCACGGCGCGGCAGTGGTTCGGCTTCGGCATCGGTGGGGTCGGTGTCGCGATGGCGGTCATGGACCAATCGAACTTTTCGCGGATCGGCTTGGTGCTGTGCGTGATCGGGCTGCTCGGCTTGAGCATCGGCACGGTATATCAGAAGCGATTCGTGCCAGAGGTGGATCCCAGGGCGTCGACCGCGGTGCACGTGCTGGTGAGTGCGCCGGTCGCCGGTGTGCTGGCCTGGCTGACCGGTCAGCTGCACGTAACGGACGTGACCAGGTTCGCCGGATCGCTCACCTGGATGGTGCTGGTGAACTCGATGTTCGTGTTCCTGCTGCTGAACTCGATGCTGCGGCGCTGGGACGCCAACAGGGTCGGCCGACTGTTCTTCGCCACTCCCGCGGTGACCGCGGTGCTCGCCTGGGTGCTGATCGATCAGCCGTTGCGGCCGTTGACCATTGCCGGACTCGCGGTGGGCCTGATCGGCCTGGTCTTCGCCTCGCGCAAATCGCCGGCGGTACCCACCGTCGCGCCACGTCCGGTAGTCGCGGTGCGCTGAGCTACTTGCGGGCGCTGTGCCAGTTCATGCCCCAGCGGTAGGCCTCGTCGATCTCTTTCTGCGCGCCGTTGATGTAGTGCACTTCCCGGTGCACCGTGATGCCGCTGCCCTGGTTCTGCAGCAGCGCGATGGCGCAGGAGCGGGCACCGTCCACCGGGGAGTCGAGGCGGACCTCGATCTGCGGGCCGGCGGTCGGGAACAGCGTGACCACACCGTCGGCGGCGGCCCAGTTCGGCACGCCCTCGTAGATGAAGGCGAAGATCAGCACGCGCCGGAACAGTTCGGGCCGAGCGAGATTGATGTGCATGTTCTCGCCGCCGGTCGCGGTGCCGCTGCGGTCGTCGCCGTCCAGCTTGATGTATGGCTCGGCGTCGAGCGAGCCGAAGTTGTTGCCGATCGCCTGTACGACACCCTTGGTGCCGTTGGCCAGTTCGTAGAGGCAGCCGAGGTCGAGATCGACCGGCTTGGCCCGGCGGAAGAAACCCTTGGCACCGGTGGACCAGTTCAGGTTGACCCGCATGGTGCCCTGCTGCTCACCGGGTTTGGTGAGGTTGATGCTCGGTGTCGCCTTCGACAGGGTCACCTTCGAGAGGTTGACCCCACCGGCGTTGCTGTCGTTCGCCATCGGCGTGATCCCCCTCGGGCCGTGTGCATTACACAGATATGAGAGCGGCAGCGGTCCTCCTGGGGAGTGGCCGCTGCCGCACGAGTCTTCGGCTTGCTTGCCGAAATCAGCCTACCGGGGTCGGCTCTCGTTCGCTGTCCACTTTTTCATCGTCTTCGTGCCGGTTACGAATCACGCTGGTGATGAACGCCGCACCGATGAACGCGACACCGACCAGGCCGGTGATGATCTCGTTGATGTGCACGCCGATCGAGACGAACAGGATGATCGCCAGCGCGCCGATCGCCCAGTGCGCACCGTGCTCGAGGTACACGTACTCCGACAGCGTGCCCTTGCGCACCAGGTAGACGGTGATCGAGCGGACGAACATGGCGCCGATCAGGCCGAGGCCGAGCGCGATGACGATCGGGTCGGAGGTGATGGCGAACGCGCCGATGACGCCGTCGAAGGAGAACGACGCGTCGAGCACCTCGAGGTAGAGGAACAGGAAGAATCCGGCCTTGCCGGTCGCCTTGACCAGCTCGGAAGGGCCGCCTTCGGTGTGTTCCTCGGTGTGGAACATCGAGCCGAGACCGTCGACCACGATGTAGACGACCATGCCGAGTAGGCCGGAGACGAGGACGGTGGCGCGATCATCGTCGGCCGCGATCAGTTCCGCGGTGAGCACCAGCGCGACGGCCGCGACGACCACCGAGAACATGTCGAGCTTGCCCAGCTTGGCGAGCGGGCGCTCCAGCCAGGACAGCCAGGTGATGTCGCGCTCCTCGAAGATGAAGTTGAGGAACAGCAGCAGCAGGAACATGCCGCCGAACGCCGCGATCTGCGGATGCGCGTCGGTGAGCAGCGTCTCATAGCTCGGGTCGCCGTTGGCGAAATGCGAGGCGCCGTCGGCGGGCGGGTTGAGTGCCAGATCGAACGCGCGCACCGGGTTCAGCCCCGCGGTGACCCAGACGATCGCCAGCGGGAACACCAGGCGCATACCGAACACGGCGATCAGCACGCCGACGGTGAGGAAGATGCGCTGCCAGAACGCGCTCATCCGCTCGAGCACGGTCGCGTTGATGACGGCGTTGTCGAAGGACAACGACACTTCGAGGATGCCGAGGATCGCGGCCAGCGCCAGCGCGGTCGGTCCTCCGTAGAGCAGCGCGGCGGCGAGCGACAGCACCGTCACGATGATTGACATGCCGAAAATACGCAGGACCACGCGGGGGACCTTTCGTTTGCGTCGGCCGGACGTGAATCCGTCCGAACGCTAGTTTGATGAAACCGATCTGACGCCGCCCTTACCAGCGTGGCCGCTGGACCGCTGGATGTCCAACGGTGTCGCGCCGCCGCAGCGGCGGGCGTTCCTGGGTCGTCCCGGGCTGCCCGGGCGCATGACGAGGGGGCCCGTTGCCGGGCCCCCTTCGAACCTCGAAGTGTGCTCTAGACGTTCACGCCGTAGTCGCGGGCGATCCCGGCCAGTCCGGAGGCGTAGCCCTGGCCGATCGCGCGGAACTTCCACTCGGCCCCGTTGCGGTACAGCTCGCCGAACACCATGGCGGTTTCGGTCGAAGCGTCCTCGGTGAGGTCGTAGCGGGCGAGCTCGTTGTTGTTGCTGCGGTCGACAACGCGGATGTAGGCGTTGCGCACCTGACCGAACGACTGCTGCCTGGTCTCGGCGTCGTAGATGGAGACCGGGAAGAAGATGCTCTCGATGGTCGGCGGGGTGTTTGCCAGGTCGACGTTGATGACCTCGTCGTCGCCCTCGCCCTCGCCGGTGGTGTTGTCACCCGCGTGCTCGATGGCGCCGTCCGGCGACTTCAGGTTGTTGAAGAACACGAAGTGCTGGTCCGAAAGCACCTTCTTGTCCGCGCCGGTCGCGATCGCGCTGGCATCCAGGTCGAAGTCGGTACCGGTGGTGGTCCGCACATCCCACCCTAGGCCGACGGCGACGGCGGTCAGGTTAGGCGCCGCCTTGGTCAGCGAGACATTGCCGCCCTTGGACAAACTGACACCCATGCGGGATTCCCTTTCAATAGTCCGTCATTGGTTCCCAGCATGTCCGAATCGCCGGGTACGCCTTACGACAGTAGTAGGTTTCCGCGAACTTGCGTAGGAACCCGCAGAACCCCCGGTGAACACCGGAGATCTCTAAGATCGGGGCGTGGTAGGTCGCAGGCGTGGATGGTTCCGGTCCGCCGGGAACAACGAATGGGTCGTCGCGGCGCGACAGTCGCTGGCCTCGGCGTTCCTCGATATGGACCAGCGCCAGAGCGCGGCCGAGGCGGCGGTGCACGCGGCCGAGCAGGTGTTCCCGGACCGGCGGATGGCGGTGGCCTGGGAGCCGGTGCGGAGTCGTTGCTACGACGCTGCCGGGGCGTATGTGACGCTGACCGAGCAGCTCGAGCAGGTCGAACGGGACGGAACCCCGCTGCCGCAGGGACCGCAGCAAGCGGAATCGGTGACCAGGCAGTTGACCGACGCGGCCCGCGCGGTCGATGAGTTCTATCGCGGCAATCAGGGCCAGCTGGAGAACGCGGTCGCGGTGCTCGCCACCGTGCCGCAACTGGCCGAGCAGGTGAAGATCGCGGCGGCGGGGGTGCGCAGGCAGGCGGCCGAGTCCGAGTACGCGAACTACCCGTCGGTGCGCGAACACGCCGCGGCCGTGGATGAGGCTCTCATCACATTGGCGGCCGCGGATTCGGGCGCGTCGGCGGCGGTGGTCCGGGAACGCGCGAACCGGCTGGAGGCGGCCAGCAAAAGGCTGGCGGATGCGTTGGCGCAGGCCCCATCTCGGGCCGCCGCCGCGAAGACCGCGATCTCCTCGGTGAGCACCAGGCTGGCCGCGGCGCGGACCAGGGCCGAGGGGCTGGCCCCGGCCTACTCGGGGTTGCTGCGCGAATTCAACGCTGCGAGTTCCGCGGATTTAGCTGACAATGAGCGGGAAAGTCAGCGAGCCATCGACGCCGCGGATGCGGCCCTCGGCCGCGCGCGTGCGGCAGCGGCGGAGAACAACCCGGAGATTGCACTTGATCTGACCACATCCGCTCGCGGGTATCTCACGGAGGCCGAGCACCAGGTCGACGCCGTCACCAAGCGGCTCGCTACGTTGCGTGAAGTCCGGTCCGACCCGCAAGAGAAAGCCAAGGCCGTACGATTTCGGCTGCGGGACGCCCAAATGCTCGCGGTGAGTCGCGGGCTCGTCACCGAATGGGGCTCTGTGCTGGACGCGCAGGCCGCTCGGATCGATCGAATCAGCGAAACGCTGACGGGGCGGCATCCCGACTACTGGGCCTATGTGGCCGAGCTGGATACCATCACCGACTTCATCGCCGGGGTGGTGGATCGCATGAGAAAACAAGCAGGACCACGACGAGAATGAGGGTGGGATAACGATGACCGCAGGCGTCGCCGTCCAGCGGGAAGTTTCCCTGCGGAAGCGAATGCCGCTGCGCCACTTCCGGCAGCTGCACGGCCCCGAGGCACGGAATTTGTTTCACCGGGCGCCGGAGCCGTTCGGCGACGACTACACCGATCGAGAATTACTGGCCGTCGCGCTCGGCGCGACGCTGTACGCGCCGGCCACCCGGCCGGACCTGGCCTCGACCATCAGCAAACGGGCCGAGCGCGGGGTGTGCTCGATGGTGATCGATCTCGAGGACGCGGTCGCCGATCACGAGGTCGAGTTCGCCAAGCGGCAGACCGTTGAGACGCTGAATCTGCTTGCGTCCAACGGGGATTCGAATCCTTTGCTGTTCGTCCGGGTGCGCGACGCGGACACGATCACCGAGATCGCGGAGCAGCTGGGTGCGGGTGCGTCGGTGTTGACCGGGTTCGTTTTCCCGAAGTTCGACAGCACGACGGGACCGAAGTATCTGAACGCGCTGAGCGCGGCGGTGCAGCTGCTCGACCGGCCGATCTATGGGATGCCGGTGCTGGAATCGGCGGGGCTGGTGCACCGGCAGACCCGGGACCAGGAACTCAATCGGATCGCGGAGCTGCTGGCCGAGCATCGAGAGCGGGTGCTCGCGGTGCGGGTCGGCGCGACCGACATGTGTTCGACCTTCGGCATCCGGCGCGACCGCGACCTGACCATCTACGACGTGCGGGTGGTCGCCGATGTCATCGCCGACATCGTGAACTACCTCGGGCGCGCGGACGGGACCGGGTTCGTGATCACCGGGCCGGTCTGGGAGTACTTCGCCGATCACGAGCGGATGTTCCGGCCGTTACTGCGCACCGCGCCGTTCGAGGAATCCGACGCGGTGCCGTTCCGGCAATACCTGGTGAGCCGGGACCTGGACGGGCTGCTGCGGGAGATCACTCTCGATCGGGCCAATGGGATCCAGGGCAAGACGGTGATCCATCCGTCGCATGTGGCGGCGGTGCACGCGTTGTCGGTGGTGACGCACGAGGAGTATTCGGACGCGCTGGACATTCTGCAGGTGGATGTCGGCGGCGTCGCGGCGTCGGGCTATCGGAACAAGATGAATGAGATGCGGCCGCACCGTAGTTGGGCGCGGCAGACGCTGTTGCGGGCGCGGGTGTTCGGTGTGGCCAACAAGGGAGTTTCGTTCGTGGATTTGCTGACGGCGTTGGTGACGGTATGAGCGCCACGCTCGATACTGTTGGAATTCCTTGGGCGACAAAAAATCTCGGTCTGCGGCTGGATCATGAGGAGTCGTACGGCGTGGCCCGGCCGGACAGTGCGTTGCCCGCCGAGCTGGCGATCGCGGAGCTGATTCAGCCCGGGTTGCGGCGTAATCCGAAGCGAGTGCATCTGCTGGTGTCCACGGTGCTCGGCAAACATCTGCCGACCGACCCTCGGGTGGTGCTCGACGGCGGAGACCGGCTCGGTGATCTGGTGCGTGAGGTGCTCGGCGGCCGCGAGGCGCTGGTGCTCGGGTTCGCCGAAACCGCAACAGGACTCGGGCACTGCGTCGCGGCCCGGATGGATGCGGTCGGCTATCTGCATTCGACGCGGCGCGATGTCGCCGCGGCGGAAACACTGACCGGATTCGAGGAGGGACACTCGCACGCCACCTCGCATCAGCTGCAACCCATGCCCGCCGATATCTTCGTCAACGATCTGCCGCTGGTGCTGGTCGACGACGAAATCTCTACCGGCGCTACCGCGCTGGACGCGATTCGCGCGCTGCACGCGTTCTCGCCACGCTCGCAATATGTGCTGGCCTCGCTGGTGGATATGCGTTCGGCGGCGGATCGCATCGCCTTCGACAAGGCGGCGGCGGAGTTGGGCACGAGCATCGACACTGTCTGCTTGGCGTCGGGCCACACCGTGCTGCCGGACGGACTGGTCGACGCCGTTGCGGAGTTGCCCGAGCCCGTGCTGAACCCGGTTGCCGCGCAGCGTGGTTCGTATTCTCGGATCGATCTGCCATGGCCTGCTTCGGTGCCGGAAGGTGGCAGGCACGGGGTGCTGCGTTCGGACTTCACCGCATTCGACGCGGCCGTCGGTGCGGCGAACGACGCGCTGCGGTCGCGGCTCGACGCGGAGTTCGCCGGTCGGCCGGTGATCGTGCTCGCGCACGAGGAGCTGATGTATCTGCCGCTGCGGTTGGCCGCGGAGTTGGCCGATTCCGGCATGCCCACTCGGTACCAGACCACCACGCGGTCGCCCGCGTATGTACTGGATGAGCCCGGCTATCCGCTGCGTCGCGGATTCCGTTTCACCGCACCGGAATCCGGGCAGGAACAGCCGCGCTATCTGTACAACGCGCACTGGGCGGCGGAATTCTCCGGTCAGTCGGAGCAGCCTGTCCGGCCCGCCGCTGTCGATCCGGTCCTGGTGGTCGTCATCGATCCGCCGGCCGACACCGCGGAACTCGTCGCGGACGGGGGGCTCGTCGACGTGCTGACGGCCTCGGGAGCGGATGTGCTTGTCGCGGTACTTCCCGCCGCCGATCCGCGCAGGCTGCGCGCCGAGCGCAGCGCGACCACGCTGCCCGAGTCGCTGCACGGCCCCGCGTTCGGATCGTATGCGGCCGAGGAGGTTTCCTGGCTGCTCAAGGACCTGTCCGAGGTCGACCTCGAGGCCGACGTGGCCGACCGGGAACGGCGCATCCAGTCCGGTGCCGCGCACTACGCGGAGTCGCTGCCGATCGAATACCAGCCGGATGCCGCCTATCGTTCGCTGTTCGACGAGGTGCTCGCCGACAGTGCCGAGCGGCTGGCGCTGGCCGTGGCGACCGTCGCGGAACTCGTGGTGGCCGAGCGCGGTGACGACATCGTGCTGGTGTCGCTGGCCCGCGCCGGTACGCCGATCGGCATCCTGATGCGACGGTGGCTGCGGTCCGGGCGCGGCGCCGACCTGCCGAGTCTCGAGGTGCCGCACTATGCGGTATCGATCGTGCGCGATCGCGGTATCGACGCGGTGGCACTGGATTACCTTGCGCGGCATCATGACCCGGCGTCGATCGTGTTCGTGGACGGCTGGACCGGCAAGGGCGCGATCACGCGGGAGCTCAGCGAGGCCCTCGACGCCTATCACGCGGCGGGTGGCGCCCGGTTCAACGGCGAGTTAGCCGTGCTGGCCGATCCGGGGCATTGTGTGCGCACCTATGGCACCCGCGACGATTTCTTGATTGCCTCGGCCTGCCTGAATTCCACCGTGTCCGGCCTGGTTTCGCGCACCGTGCTCAACGACACGTTGATCGGGCCCGGCGAGTTCCACGGCGCCAAGTACTACCGCGAGCTGGCGGGCGACGACGTCTCCCTGCGCCTGCTCGACACGGTCAGTGCCGCGTTCGACGCCGTCCGCGACCGGGTGCCCGCGCAAGTGGCGGCCATTCGGGACAGTGATCGCAGGCCGACCTGGACGGGCTGGGCCTCGGTCGAGCAGGTGCGCGCCGAATACGGCATTGCCAGTGTGAATTTCGTGAAGCCCGGGGTCGGCGAGACCACCCGGGTGCTGTTGCGGCGGATGCCGTCGCTGGTGCTGGTGCGCGACGCCGAGGCGCCCGAGCACGCGCACATTCGTCTGCTCGCCGCGGCCCGCGGCGTGCCGGTCGAGGTCGTGCCCGACCTGGCCTACTCGTGTATGGGACTGATCAAGGACGTGCAGCAGACATGATGGAGCTACGCAGGCGTCGAAGACACACGCTGGTCGCCACCGACCTGGATCGAACGATGATCTACTCGCGCAACGCTTTCAGCGCGAACACCGACGTGCCGACCGTCTGCGTGGAGCATCTCGAGGGCGCGCCGCTGTCGTTCATGACGACGGCCGCCGCGCTGCGCATGCAGACCCTCACCGAGCCCGCCGCCGTCATTCCCACCACCACGCGCACCATCAAGCAGTTCAATCGTATCCAATTGCCCGGCGCCCCATGGCGTTACGCCATCACCAGCAACGGCGGCAATATCCTCGTCGACGGCGTGCCCGACCTGCGCTGGCGCATCGACATCGACGCCAAGGTCCGCGCGGGCGGCGCGACCCTGTCCGAGGTCACCGCCGAACTGCGTACCCGCGTCGACGATTCGTGGGTCACCAAGTTCCGCGAGGCCGACGACCTCTTCTGCTACCTCGTCGTCCGCCCCAAAGAGGTCCCGGCCGGCTTCCTCGCCGAGTGGGACGCCTGGTGCCGGGCCCGCGGCTGGTCCGCCTCCCAGCAGGGCCGCAAGATCTACTCGATGCCCGACGCCGTCTGCAAGAGCCACGCCGTGGCAGAGGTTCGCCGCCGCCTCCTCGACTCCGGTGAACTCGCCACCGAGGCAAGTACTTTCGCCGCAGGCGACGGCGCACTCGATGCCGAGATGCTGCGCGCCGCCGACTACGCCATCCGCCCACGGCACGGCGAACTCGAACACCTCAACTGGACTCATCCGAACCTCACCGTCACCCGTGCCACCGGCATTCTCGCCGGTGAGGAAATCATCAACTGGTTCATCAAGGGCTCGCCGACGGCTGAATAGGCGTGAATTACTGGCCCGGCGCACGGGCTGCCGGGTAGGCCAGAAACGGCGACCGGGCCGACAATAGCTCGGTGCGGGTACTGGTGACGGGAGCGAACGGATATCTGGGCGGTGCCGTGGTCGAGGCATTGCGTGTTGGCGGGCATGACGTGGTGGGACTGGTGCGTCCCGGGCGGACGCGCGTGCCGTACGGGGTGCCGGTGTTGGTCGGCGATCTGCTCGACACCGAGTCACTGACCGCGGCTCTTCAGGAGGTCGACGCGGTGTGCCATCTGGCCGGGCTCACCCGCGTTCGCGAATCGTTCGCCGATCCGCTGCGCTATTTCGAGGTCAATGCAGGCGGCACGGTCTCGCTGTTGCGCGCGATGGCCGAGGCGAAGGTGCGCGGGCTGGTTTTCGCGTCCACCGCGTCGATCTATGGCACGCCGGAGCGGCAACCGATGTCGGAGGACCTGCCGGACCGTCCGCCGCATCCGTACGCGGCGAGCAAGCAGGCCGCTGAATTGGTGATCGCCGCACAGGCGGCGACCGGTCGGCTGTCCGCAATCGTCCTACGGCTGTTCAATATTGCGGGTGGCGCCGATCCGGATCCGACCAGGATTGTGCCGCGCGTTCTTTCGGTGGCGGCGGGTGACAGTCCTTGTCTGGCGATCAACGGTGACGGCACCGCGGTTCGCGACTATGTGCATATCGATGACGCCGCAACAGCTTTCGCCGCAGCTCTCACGCACCTGCCCGTCCCTGGTTCGTGCCTGCGATACAACATCGGCAGCGGGAATGGCACCAGTGTCAACGAACTGGTGGCGGCGGCCGCACGGCTGACCGGCCGGACCATCTCCGTCGAGCATCTTCCCGCGGCCCCTGAGCCGCCACGGCTGGTCAGCGACACCAGCCGGGCGCGCACTGAATTACATTGGGAGACAAAAGTATCCGATATCGATACGATTCTCCGCGATGGGTGGACGCAGGCCGAGGCGCCGAGCTGCCCGCAGTGATCAAGACCTGCGGTCGCGGGCCCGGTTGAGCCAGTCGAGGCCGTCGCGCAGGGTCGGCGAGCGATCGCTTCGCGGCTGCTCCCGGTAGGCGCGGTTGTCGTATCGTGCCTCGGCCGACGCGGAATGGTTTTGATCGGACCAGTCGCGTGGCGGGCTCGGGTCGAAGTCGCGGTCCCGCGGTTGCGCGGACCCCGGGTGCCCGAGGTTGTTGAGGAAACGGTCGAGGTACGAATTATCCTCTTGGCGTTGACCATAAGTATTCGACCGAGCCGCCGCCTTCTTGTCCGGCGCGAACGGAACCCCGGTGGACAGCGCGCGCAGCCCGAGCGTGAGCATCTCGCCGAGCATGCCGATACCGATCGACAACGTGATCGGCTTGGCATCGTGATGCATCCCCATGGTGGCGCCGAGCACGCTGACCCCGAAACCCGTCGCCACCGAAGCCCCCCAGACGACAAGGGTTTTCACGGTGTATCGCTGCCAGAGATGCCCATCGCGTTCGAACAGCACGGTGGTGGTGCCACGCACCGCACCGAACGCGATGCCGACCACCCCGCCGATCACCAACCAGACGATGTCGATCCCGCTGAGGTCCTCGACCTTGGTCACGCTGTATACACCGATTCCCACCAGGATCAACGGCGTCACGAACGTATCCCGCGCGTCCACCGGTTCCCCCATGAACCGTTTCACGATCAAAACGATCGCCCCGGCGATGATGACCAACATCAATCCGACACTCATAGCGCCTCCCAGCGAGAAGTCCTGCCGGAAAACTAACGCCGTGCCGCGGCTCGCTGAGTCCGCCGAACTGATGACCAGGGGGAGGATTCGCAGGTCCGACCGCCGGGCTCAGTGGCCCTGTTGACCACCGAGCTGCCGGGCGATGACGCCCTGGAGGCGTTGCAGGCCGGTCGGGGTGATGCCGCTCTGGATCTGGCCCTCGATGGTGCGCACCAGCATGGCGTCGCTGAGCACCTTCTCGCTGGATTGGATCAGCACGGTGCCCGCGCCGGTGAAGTCGAATTGGCGTTCCTCGCCGGAGTTTACGCCGAAACGAGCTGCGCCCGCGGCCAGGAAACCGGAGATCCAGCGCTGGTCGTAGTGATGGCTGGGGGAGGGGCAGTCGGCCCAGCCGACCAGGGCCTCCGGGTCCACCCGCAGCGGCGGCTCGGCGAACATGACCGGGCCGTTGGAGGAGGCGAGGAACTTGCCGGTGCCGATCAGGGTCAGAAAGCCGGGCACGATGGACTGGTTCAGCGACAGGCCCGGCTCGAACGCGAGCAGGTTGGCGGCGCGGATGGTGAGGTTGCCGTTGTCTTCGAGGTCATAGGAATTGATGTCGTAGCCGCGGTCGCCGATGATCAGTTTCCCGTGCCCCTCGGCCACCACGTAGTCGCCGGTGAACAGCGGCGCCGAGAATTGCTGCGCCACCATGTGCAACAGCCCGCCCTGCAGGCCGTGGGTGAGCATCTGGAATCGCATGTCGCCGTAGTAGGCGATCATCGCGCCTTTGCGCATGAACCAGGGCTTGTTCAGATCGATGCAGTAGGCGTAGCTGTTTCCCGGAAGATTGTCGCTCTCACCGAGATTCATCGGATTCAGGATTTCCGGCATGTTCACAACTTCTCTTCCGAGGCCTGCACGTACACGACACCTTGTCCGACACAATGCAATTGCATGGCTTCGCCGGAGCCACGTCCTACCGCGTCGCGCCAGCTGAGTGCCGTTTTCAGTTCGGTCTGCACATTTCCGTATGCGGCGACGAACGCCTGTGGGTCCACCACGATCGGATCAGGCCCGCCAACGGGCAGTTCCAGGAACCCGCCGTGAGCGAGCAGCACCGCGGCCCCTTGCCCGGACAGTTGCGTGGTGAACATGCCCTGACCGGTCAGCGCACCTGTCGCGGCTCCGCGCAATGCACCCATCAACCCGCCGCCGCTTCCGCCACCCGAACTCATCACCGAGACAATGGAACTCTGCAATCCGGCGGTATTGGCCAGCAGCCGGGAAGCCTCGACCCGCAGCGTCGCACCCGGTTGCAGCTGGACCACATGGACTTCCAGCCCCGCGAACCCGTAGTGCACCTCGCCGGTGCCCTGCGCGAGCATGGTGCGCTCGTGCTCACCCGCCATCATCCGACCGGCCACCCGCATCAGCCCGCCGCCGCCACCCATGCCCTGGCCGCCCGGAATCTGGTGCGGCGCAAAGGAAACATCGCCGGTATAGAACAGCATCGCGCCGGTGCGGGCGGCCACCCCGCCCGCCATTCCGACATTGACCTTGACTACTTTGCCGTTGACTTTCTCGAACATCCGCTCGCCCTTACCGTTCCGCAGGCTGGATCAAGACCACGCCGTGGCCGTCCCAGCGCAGCGAGAACGCCTCGCCTGCGTCCTGGCCGACCAGTGTGCGCCACGAGACGTCGGTGACGAAGGACTGATTGAGGTTGCCGCGCGCCGCGACGAACGCGTCCGGGTCGACCACCAGTGGGTACTGCGGCGACACCTCGAGGTGGATCAGCGGTCCGCCCGCCGAGAGCAGCGCGACCTGCCCCTGTCCGGTTACCGTCGTGGTGAACAAGCCCGCCCCGGTCGACGCCCCGCGCAGCCCGGCGAACCGGACGTCGGTGCGCAGATTTCCGGCGAACGCGAGCAGTTGCTGGGATTCCACCTGCAACGTCTCGTTGTCGAGGTTGACCACGGTGACGTGCTGGCCGTTCACCGCGAAGAACACCCGGCCGTTGCCGGAGCATTCCATCAGGGCGAGTTTCTCGCCCGTCGCGCGGCGCTTGAGCCCGGCGAGCACGCCATCGCCGCCGCCGAAACCGGCGGCCTTGAACTGCACGTTGCCTTCGTAAGCGACCATCGAGCCGGAAATCGAGCGGAGACTGGTCCCGGCGAGATGCGCCTCGATCACCTTCTTGGATTGTTCGAACAGTTGCGCCATGCGGGTGTGCTGCCTGCTGTCTCGATGGGAACATGGAAAACCGCCACATTCCAACTGCGTGTCGTCACATTAACTGATGGCCCCCAAGAACTGCCGGGGTTCATCGACTCGTTTACCGGAACCGGCACCCGGGCGTTTCTCGTAGAGTGGCATTCGAAAGCACCGACAAGCGAAGGGTCTAACTTGTCCGCAACACTCGCCAAGGGCCAAAACGGTCCGCTGGCCACGAACGACGTGGTGGTCTCCATCCAGCTCACGGCGCCCGCGGATCTGTCCGCACTATTGGTCACCGAACAGGGCAAGGTCCGTACCGACGCGGACTTCGTCTTCTTCAATCAGCCGAGCGGACCCGGGGTCAACTTGCAGCCCGCGCCCGCCGGGCAGCCCGCCTCGCTTGCGGTGTCGCTGAACGCGGTGCCCGCCGATATCGCGCAGATCCGCGCGGTGATCACCCTCGACGACGCGAGCAGCAACTTCGGCCGGTTCCCCGCGCCGACCGCGATCGTGTCGGACGCGACCGGTAACCGGTTGTTCGAGTACCAGATCGAGGGTTTGAGCACCGAGTCGATCGTGATCGCGCTCGAGCTGTACCGCCGCCAGGGCAGCTGGAAGGTGCGCGCCGTCGGGCAGGGGTACGCGGGTGGTTTCGCCGCGCTGGTCACCGACCACGGCGTGACGGTCGACGACTCGCCGGCCCAGCCGACGCAGCAGGCGCCGCCCGTCCAGCAGTCCGCGCCACCGCCGCCCGCCTACCCGGCCCAGCAGCCCCCGGCCTACCCGACGCAGCCCGCGCCGAACTACCCGCCGCCCGCGTACCAGAATCCGCAGGGTGCGCCGACCGGTGGCTACCCGCCGCCCGGACCCGGTTACCCCCCGCCCGGCCCCGGCTACCCGCCCCCGCCCGGCCCCGGTGGTTACCCGCCGCCCGCGCAAGGTGGTTATCCGCCGCCCGCGCAGAGCGGTTATCCGCCGCCGGGGCAGCCGGTGCCGCAGCAGCCGCCCGCCGAGGTGAGCCTGAGTAAGGACCGCCCGGTCAGCCTGACCAAGGGCCAGCGGGTCACCCTGCGCAAGGAGGGTGGCGCCGCGCTGACCTTCGTCAAGATGGGTCTCGGCTGGGATCCGGTGAAGAACCGTGGCATGTTCGGCAACCGCACCGTCGACGTGGATCTCGACGCGTCGGTGGTGATGTTCGCCGACTCCAACCCGGTGGATGTCGCCTACTACGGCCAGCTGACCTCCAAGGACGGCTCGATCCGGCACCAGGGTGACAACCTCACCGGTGAGGGCGAGGGCGACGACGAGGTGATCCTGGTCGATCTCACCCGCATTCCGGCGCACGTGAGCACGCTGGTGTTCATCGTGACCTCCTACAAGGGTCACACCTTCGAGCAGATCCAGAATGCGTTCTGCCGCTTGGTCGATGGCACCAACAACGCCGAATTGGCCAGGTACACACTGGCCGGCGGCATGCCGTTCACCGCGATGGCGATGGCCAAGGTGTTCCGGGTCGGCAACGACTGGAAGCTGCAGGCGATCGGCGAGGGCTTCGCGGCCAAGCACCCCGGCGAAGCCGTGCCCCACCTCGGCCGGTTTCTGCAGCACGCTTGATCGAGGTGACGCGAACAGCAAGGCAGACAACGTGATTCAACTGAAGCCCGGTCAGAACATGCCGCTGACCGGTGATGTCGTTCGGTTCGGGGCGAAAGCCGAGGCGGCGCTGGATGTTTCGGCGCTGGTCGTGGCGGAGAACCTCAAGGTGTTCAGTCCGGACGATTTCGTCTTCTACAACCAGCCGAGCGCCCAGGGCGTGCGGCTGGACGCGGACCAGGTGACCGTCACGCTGCCCGAGGTGCGCGGCGACGCCAAGTCGGTGCTGCTGGTTGTCAGTGCCGACCCGGCCGTGCCGGGCCGGCCTGGCGGCCTCGGCACCATTACCGCGACGCTGTCCGAAAACGAGCAGCTAGCAGCGGAATTCGTGATCACGCCGTCGTCCGGCGAGGCGGCCCTGATCTGTCTGGAGGTGTACCGCCGCGGCACCGACTGGCGGTTGCGCGCCGTCGGCCAGGGCTACTCCGGCGGTCTCGGGGTGCTGCTGACCGCGCACGGCGTCGAGGTCGAGGACGATCCCGCGGACCCGTCGGCGCAAACCGGTTCGGCGGCACAGACCGGCGACGTGCCGCAGCCGAGCGCCACCAGGCAGCCAGGCCCCGGCGTGCACACCATGGCCGGGCCGATGGCGAGCGACGCCCGCTCCGCCGGGGCGGCGCCGCTGGAAGTCGGGCACGGCCTGGAACGCCTGTGGATGATCTTCGAGGACGCCGCCCGCTCGGCCGCCGCGCTGGTCTCCGCCCGCGACTACGCGGCCAAGCGCCTAGATCACGAAATGTCGGTCGCCGTCTCGGATCCCGCGACGCGGAACACCCCGGCCGCCGATGCCGCGCGCCGGGCCGCCGAGCAACGCAGCGAGGAGTTGATCGCCACCGCCGAAAGCAACCATCAGCGCGACAGCGCACAGCTGGTGCGCGAGCTCGCCGATGCCGACCTGATGCTGCCGCCTGCGCTGGCGTCCTGGGACTCACCGGCCTGGGACAAGCCGATCCGGCCGAGCGACGGTATCCGGCTCGGCGAGCTGTACGCCCGCGAACGCGGGACGCTGCGGGTGCCGTATTGCGTTCCGGTACCGCTGAATCGGCCGCTGTGGATCGACACCGAGTCCACCCGCGCGGTCGCGCCGGTGGTGGGCGCGCTGCTCGCGCGGCTGCTCACCTCGGCACCAGGTCGGCGCACCCTGGTCGACATCATCGATCTGACCGGGGCGTTCAGCGGCTTCACCGGACTGCTCGCGCCGGTGCTGAACGGACCGCCGGTCACCGACCACGCCGACATCTCGGCGCGGTTGCAGGCCCTGGTGCAGGCCGCCGAGCTGGCCGAATTGGCCTTCACCAGCGGCATGGGCAGTCCGCCCACCGAGCATCGGATCCTGATCGCCGCCGATTTCCCGCACGGCTACCAGAGTTCGGACGCGCAGCGGATCGGTTCGCTGATCATGCGCGGCGACCTGATCGGGCTGTCGACGGTGATCATCGGCAGCGACGAATCCGACTCGGACGACAGCACCGTGGCGATGCTTTCTCAGTCCTGCAGGCACCTGCCGACCATCGACGGTACCCCGCTGTTCGATCCGTGGACCGGCAGCCCGTGGCAGCTGGACCTCGACCTGCTGCCCCAGGAACCGGCGCTGCTAGCGCGTTATCTGCGCACCCACTGATTCGGATCTGCGGCGTTCGCTACCCCCGCGCGGTTACCCGCGCTGCCGCCTCCGGGCCGGACGCTCTCGCCGACCTGCGAGTGCCACTCGCGGGTCGGTGCCACCCGGGGCCGCAGCAGCTCGGGCAGCCAGGGCAGCAACGGATCCGGGGCCCGGTCGACGACGCCGCCGACCGGGTCGTCGACGTAGTCGCGGCGCACCAGATCCTCGCCGGGCCGGTAGATCTGCCGAACGATCAAGGCGCACAACGCGATCACCGCGAGGTCGCGCAGCACCACGGTGCCGGTGAACCACTGCTCGGGCAGGCCCTTCTTGTCGAGGCCGAGGTAGTAGAACATTCGCGGCGCCCAGACCAGCGCGTCGATCGTCATCCAGGCCAACAGGATGCGCCGGTGCGGCAGCGCGAGCACGGCGATCGGCACCAGCCACAGCGAATACTGCGGGCTCCACACCTTGTTCGTCAGCAGGAACGCGGCCACCACCAGGAAGCACAGCTGTGCGAGCCGTGGGCGTTGCGGCGCGGTGAGCGCGATGTAGCCGATCACCGCGCACGCGGCGACGAAGACCAGCAGCGACACCGCGTTCAGGATGACCGGCTGTTGCTCGTGGCTGAGCGTCCCGTCAAAACCGGGCCAGCCGGTGAACGAGGTGATCACGTTGTAGATCGAGTCCGGGTCGGCGTGCCGGGAGGTGTTGAGCCGGAAGAATTCCCGCCACCCGTTCGGATACAGCGCGGCGATGGGCAGGTTCACCACCAGCCAGGTGCCAAGCGCGGCCCCGACCGTCACGGCGGCGGCGCCCAGCGGCCTGGTGCTGAGTAAGTGGATGCGATACGGGGTTTCGCGGAGCCAGTCCCGCGCCGTCGCCAAGCCGTCGATATCGCGCAGGCGCAGCCCGAGCCGGGTGCTCGGCAGCCGCTGCATCGGATCGGCGCGCAGGCACAGCACCACGATCGGGCCGAGCAGCAGCAGCGGATACAGCTTGGCGGCGCCGCCGAGGCCGAGCAGCAGGCCCGCGAGCACCGGGCGTTTGCGCGCCCAGGCGAGCAGGCCGGTCGCGGCCAAAGCCGTTGCCAGCGCGTCGAAATTGGTGAAGATGTGCACGATCACCAGCGGCGAGCAGGCGACCAGCGCCGCGTCCCACACCCGGCGCCCGGCCAGCTGCGCCGTCGCCCACACGGTGACCAGCCAGGCCAGCGCGAGGCCGAACGCGACGACGTTGAAGTAGATCACCACCTGCAGCGCGCCGGGCAGCGGCGAAGCATCCCAGGCTTTGGCGATCCGCATCGAAAGGTATTGGTACAGACCGGATAACACCGGATACTCCATGTACCTGGTTTCCCGGCCACCGTCCGATGTCTGTTCGGTCCAGTCCTTCTTGTACGGGAAGGCGCCCTCGTTCAACCGTTCCGCGCCGTACAGCGGCACCGTGTCCGAGTAGCACATCGCCACGTATTGGCGGCCGTTGTTCCAGTCGAGCGAGAGCGACCCGTCCGCGCCGGTCTGCTGAATGCAGCCCGCCTTGCCGAACCAGCCGAACGCGAGGAACACCACCGTGAACGCCAGCAGCACCCGCATCGGCGTCCAGAATCGCACCCGCCCGATCAGCGCATGCTCACCGACCGGCCCCCCGATGACGGTGGACAACTGCGCGGTGAGCGAATCATTGCGACTTGGCCGATCCCGTGCGTCGGCCGACCGCAGATCCGGCGCGAGCGGCCCGGGCGCGACGTAGTGCGCACCCCCGGAAGACGCCCCACCCGTTTGCGGCACGCTCCCGTTCGTTCGCTGGTCCACCAGTTCCTGCTCGGTCACGGCACCCGACGCTACCTTGAGTTCGGCTATGGGTTCGGATCGCGTGGTCCCCACTCGGCTGGGTGGCGACGGTACGCGCAGTGCGGATTACGCTTCCGCAGGCGTTTTACCGCGACCGTGCGACACCGTGCCGGATTCGGCCAGGTGCCGCAGGGTCGGGCTACCTGCTGCGGGTGGTGGGTGGAGCTCCGGTGGTTTCGCCCTGATTGGTGTATCCGTTGGTGCCTGGCCGAGGCGCGCCGCTCGGCGCCTCGGTCGTCGCCATCGGCTGGCCGGGCAGCGGCGTCGGGCCGTCTTCGCGCTGTTGCTGCTGTTGCGGTTGCTGCTGCGCCTGTGGCCGCGGCTGGGCTCCGGGAATCTGGATCGGGCCGAACGGGGTGTCGATCTGCGGCGGCAGCATGATCGGCGGGATCAGCGGCGGCGCCTCGGTGGTCGACGGCGGAGTGAACGGAGCCGAGTACGCGGGCACACCGGCCTGGCCCTTGATCGGGGCGGGCTTCGGGAAGGTCTCGTTCTTCGTGCCCTCCAGCGCACCGTCCATGGTGGATTTCCAGATGTCGGACGGCAGACCGGAGCCGTAGATCATGCCGCCCTGGTAGTTACGCAGCGCCGTGCTGTCGACGGCACCCACCCATACCGCGGTGGACAGCGACGGCGTGTAGCCGACCATCCAGGCGTCCTTGTTCTCGCCGGTATCGAGGAGCTGGGCGGTACCGGTCTTGGTGGCCGACTCGCGGCCGCCCGCCAGGTTGTGGTTTCGCGACCACGCCGCGATGGGCTTCATCGCGTCGGTGGCGTTGTCGGCCACCGCGGCGTCGACCCGCTTCTCGCCCGCCACCTCACCGCGATCGAGCATCACTGTGCCGTCCGCGGCGACCACCTTCTGCACGAAATGCGGTTTGTGATAGATGCCCGAGGCCGCCAAAGTGGCGTAGGCGGAAGCCATGTCGAGCGGACGCGACTGATACTGACCGAGCACGATGCCGTTGTTGGGGCCGCTGCCGTCCGACTCGGTGAGCGACGGGCCGACGCCGGGAATGTTCTCCGGGATGCCGAGCTTGTGCGCCATGTCGGCGATCTTCTTTGGCCCGTTGCCCATGTCGACTTCCATGCGGTAGAAGCTGGTGTTCAGCGACCGCTTGAGTGCCTCGGCGATGGTGCAGGTGCCGCACCCTTCACCCTCGACATTGGTGATCTTGATGCCATTGACGGTGACCGGCGAGCTGTCGTACATCTGCGAAAGCGGAACGCCCTGTTCGAGATTCGCCGCGAGACCGAACACCTTGAACGACGAGCCCGGCTGCAGGCCGGCGTTGGCGTAATCCCAGCCCTGGCCGTCCTCACCGCCGTAGTAGGCACGCACCCCGCCGGTCTTCGGATCCACCGAGACGACCGCGGCACGCAGCTTCTCCGGCTCGCCCTGCATCTTCTTCTGCGCCGCGTCGACGGCCGCCTTCTGCGCCTTCGGGTCGATCGTGGTGGTGATCGACAGGCCCGCCTGGTTCATCTGCTGCTCGCTGATGCCTTCTGCGGACAGCTCTTTGAGCACCTGCGTCTTGATCAAGCCCTCCGGACCGGTGTCCAGGGTCTTGTCCTTGGTGGTCGACACCGGGGCGACGCGCGGGTACTGCATGCCCTGCCGTTCGGCGGCGGGCAGGTTGCCGCCGGCGACCATGCCGTCGAGCACGTAGTTCCAGCGGGTCTTCGCGCCCTCCGGGTTCTTCTCCGGGTCCAGGCCGGACGGCTGCTGGATGGTGGCGGCGAGCACCGCGCCCTCCGCGGCGGTCAGTTCCGTCACCGGCTTTTCGAAGTAGGCCTTGGCGGCGGCGTCGATGCCGTAGGCGCCGCGACCGAAATAGATGGTGTTCAGGTACGCGGCGAGGATGTCTTCCTTGCTCCACTGGCGCGCCATCTTGGCCGAGATGACCAGCTCGTGCAGCTTGCGGGTGAGCGAGCGTTCGTCACCGACCAGTGCGTTCTTCACGTACTGCTGGGTGATCGTGGAACCACCACCGGCGCTTTCCTTGCCGAGGACATTGTCTCGTGCGGCGCGCGCGAAGCCGGAGATCGAGAAGCCGGGGTTGGAGTAGAAGTCCCGGTCTTCGGCGGCGATCACCGCGTTGCGGACGTGCGCCGGGATCTGCTCGATCGTGACGTCGGTCCGGTTGCCTTCCGGCGGAACGACTTTGCTGATCACCGATTCGCCGTCGGAGGCAAGAATGGTCGCGACCTGATTGGTTTTGAGGTCACCGGGCTTGGGTACCGAAACAGTCGTGTACGCGATGAGGAAGACGCCACTGGGTATCAGGATGGCCATGGCCATCATCACGTAGATGACCCGGCGCACGATTCGCCACGGCGATTTCTTCTTCGCGCCGGGCTTGCGCTTGCCCGGGCCGGAACCATCGCCGCCGCTGCCGCCGTTGCGGCGCGGGGGCGGGCCGGATGGCGGTCCACCCGCGGTCTGCCTGCGTTCGCCGGTGCCGTTGCCCGGGTCGCCGACGCGGCGGGCCCGGTCGGCGGTCGGCCGCGGACCGGTGGGCGGGCCACCACGCCTGCCGCGCTCGGCGACGGCGTCGGTCAGCGAATTCCGCTCGATCTTCTGGGTTGCCTGCGCGCCGGGCGGCGGTGCCGGGTTCGGCCTGCCCTGCGGCGGCCGCTGCTGCGGCGGGGGCGGTCCTGGACGACGCTGCGGCTGCGGGCCACGAAGTTCCCCGGGGTAGGGAGCGGGGCGCTGCGGCGGGGGCGGCCCGGGCCGGGCGCCGGGCGGCGGGCCGGGGCGTGGATTCTGATACGGATTGGGACCAGGCTGTGAACTCCGTGGAGGACGGCCGCCGTGCGGTTCATCGCCGTAAGGGGAAGTCTCGTAGGGCGAATTCACTGACAAGATCTCCATAACTCGTAACGTTGCGGATGGCTCGGGGCGGTCAGCTCGACCGCTGCGGACACGTGCTGGCTCCGCGAGTCATCCGACGGGCAGATGACCAGGCACTTCATTCGGCTGCGGTGCGCCGGGTCCCGGTGCGACGCCGCGTTGGCGCCGGCGTGGTACCGAGGACGTAGGACTGCACCAGATGATTCCAGCTGCAGCTGCGGCATACCTCGACGACATGGACCGAGAACTCCTCACGAGTCTCGGCGAGGCGGGTCAGCTCCTCTGGTGTGCGAGCAGACCCTGCCACCGGTCCGAGACCGTCGCCGTAGACCCAAGATACAAGCGTGAGCTGTTCTTTCCGGCAGATCGGGCATGTGACCTCGCTCCCCCGACCGTGGAACTTCGCCGCACGCAGCAGGTAGGGATTCGCATCACATACCGAGGCGACATCGACGCGGCCCGCATACACGTCAGCCAGCAACGACCGACGCCGTAGGGCGTAGTCGACCACTTGCCGCTGGATTCGCACGAGAACCAGAGTAGCGGTGTTGCCGAGGGGCCGCCCTGGCTCAGGGGTATCAGACGCCCGGTAGATCCCTGTTTGTATCGACCAGGCCTGTGCACGGTTATATCGGTCCGATATAGTTGGCAGTCGCATCCATCGGTTAGGTCTGTACATAGTCAGGGAGGTGAAGCCCGGTGCTCGAGCTGGCCATCCTCGGGCTGCTCCTCGAATCGCCCATGCACGGCTACGAGCTGCGTAAGCGGCTCACCGGCCTGCTCGGCGCGTTTCGGGCCTTCTCCTACGGGTCGCTCTATCCCACGCTGCGCCGCATGCAGTCGGATGGGTTGATCGCCGAGGAGATTCCGGCGGGCGTGGTCACCCGACGTGCCCGCCGCGTCTACCAACTGACTCCGGCCGGCCGCGAGCGATTCAGTGAACTGCTCGCCGACACCGGACCGCAGAACTACACCGACGACGGCTTCGGCGTTCATCTCGCCTTCTTCAGCCGCACCCCCGCCACCGCGCGGATGCGGATTCTGGAAGGCAGGCGACGCCAGGTCGAGGAGCGCCGAGAAGGACTCCGGGAGGCGATCAAGAAGGCCAGCGGGTCACTCGATCGCTACACCCGGCAGCTCCACCAGCTCGGACTCGAATCAAGCGAGCGCGAAGTGCGCTGGCTCAACGAGTTGATTGCGGCGGAGCAATCGACGAAGGCGGCACCACAGAAAGAGGGAAATATCGGCCATGAGTGATGACAAAAAGGCTGACAACGCCACAGAAGTACGCGTCGCCATCGTAGGTGTGGGTAACTGCGCTTCCTCGCTGGTCCAGGGTGTGCAGTACTACAAGGACGCGGACGAGACCGCGACCGTGCCCGGACTTATGCACGTCAAATTCGGCAAGTACCACGTCCGGGACGTGAAGTTCGTCGCCGCGTTCGACGTCGACGCCAAGAAGGTCGGTTTCGACCTCGCCGAGGCCATCTTCGCCAGCGAGAACAACACCATCAAGATCTCCGACGTGCCGCCGAGCGACGTTGTCGTGCAACGCGGTCCGACGCTCGACGGTATCGGCAAGTACTACGCCGAGACCATCGACCTGTCCGAGGCCGAGCCGGTCGACGTGGTCAAGGTCCTGAAGGACAACAACGTCGATGTCCTCGTCTCCTACCTGCCGGTGGGTTCGGAGGAGGCCGACAAGTTCTACGCACAGTGCGCCATCGACGCGAACGTCGCCTTCGTCAACGCGCTGCCGGTGTTCATCGCCTCCGACCCGGTGTGGGCCGAGAAGTTCACCAAGGCGGGCGTGCCCATCGTCGGTGACGACATCAAGAGCCAAGTCGGCGCGACCATCACGCACCGCGTGATGGCCAAGCTGTTCGAGGATCGCGGTGTGCAGCTCGACCGCACCATGCAGCTGAACGTCGGCGGCAACATGGACTTCAAGAACATGCTGGAGCGCGAGCGCCTCGAGTCGAAGAAGATCTCCAAGACGCAGGCCGTCACCAGCAACCTGAAGAAGGAAATGGGCGCCAAGGACGTGCACATCGGCCCGTCCGACCACGTCGGCTGGCTCGACGACCGCAAGTGGGCCTACGTCCGGCTCGAGGGCCGCGCCTTCGGCGACGTGCCGCTGAACCTGGAGTACAAGCTCGAGGTGTGGGACTCGCCGAACTCGGCGGGCATCATCATCGACGCGGTCCGCGCGGCGAAGATCGCCAAGGACCGTGGCATCGGCGGCCCGGTCATCCCGGCCTCGGCCTACCTGATGAAGTCCCCGCCCAAGCAGCTGGCCGACGACGTCGCCCGCACTCAGCTCGAAGCGTTCATCATCGGCGCTTGATATTTGGCCGCGTGGCCGCAGCGTGTTCGTGGCCCCCGGTGTCTCGCGTCCGAGCGGACGAGACTCGCGCCTGCGGCGCATGCGCTTCGTCCACTCGGACGCGAGACGGGCCACGAACGCGCTCGTAAGACTCGCGCTGTGCGAGGCCGGTAGTCAACGAAAGTCGCCCGGAGGTGAAAACCTCCGGGCGACTTGCTGTTCGGGGTACTTCTAGTCCAGCGAGACGTAGACCTCGACCGAGGTCGGGCCTGTGTAGCGCTCGATCTCCGCGGTGTGTGAGCGGGTGATGGTTCCGGCGCTCTCCGCCTTGCGGACCTGGGCCCAGGCGGTGCGCAGGAGGTCGTAGGGCTTGTCGGAGACGACGAACTTGGCGTAGCGGCCCTGCGGGACGCGGGTGAGCACGTCGCCCGCGTCCATGTCGTCCATCGACGCCACCTCGTAGCCGAGCACGGCGACGGCGTGGTCGTTCTGGCCGATGTAGGCGGCTACCCGTGGCACGTTCTTCTCCCGCGCCAGATAGCGGTCCCAGGTGAAGTTCACCAGGTCGAGGTCGCGCGCGGTCACCTCGCGTCCGGCGAGCGGGACGGTTAGTCCGGCGACCAGGCTCTCGTCCAACGTGACAATCTCGAAGTCCACAGTGTTGTTCCTACCCGTCGACTTGATCGTCTGCCAGCGCTACGAAAACTTCGGCCGTGCGCGCGTCGGGATAATGCTCCCAATCCCCGGTGTACGCGCGCACGAAGCGGCCGGCCGCCTCGGCGTCCCACACCGAGCGCCAGATGTGCACGATGGTGTCGCCGAGGTTGTCCCCGCTGGCGATGAATCGGGCGAAGCGGCCCGCGGGCACCCGGGCCAGCACGTCACCGGGTAATAAGTCGTCCACGCTGCGGCAGCGGTAGCCGACGATGTGGGTCAGGTAGGAATTGATTTCCGGCGCGTGGTCGACGTACGCGGTCGTCGGCGCCCCGGGCAGCTGGCGGGCCAGGTTACGCTTCCACGCCTCTTCGACTTTCGCGCGGCGCGGTCCCTCGACCGCGAGCGCTGGGCTGCGAAGTACTGTTCCCGCCACCAGCGTCTCGGGTTGGTCAACGACATTGAAATCCACCGGCGTAGCCCCTATGTCTCGTCTGTCTCCAATTGGCGGCGTCGTCGCTCGAGCGCATATCCTTCCGCATCGATCCCGCGGCGTCGGCGTCGGCCTTGTCCGACACACTCGCTGTTCGCTCTCACTCTGGCAAACGATGCTGCCATGTCATCCGTTCCCCTGGGTGCGGGAAGGTCACAGCATCATCGCTATCCCGGCACCGGGATGGTCAGTCCGGGAAAAATTTCCACTTCCTTAGGTGTTGGCGGCGCGGGCGGGATGATGACCACCGGCTGCCGCGGCGGGCCTGGCGGCGGATTCAGGATGTCGTAGTTACCGCCCGACGGCTTGCTCGCCGACGGTGGTGCGATGGCTGCCGCCGCCCCCGCCGCGGCGGGGAACTGTTCGACCGGGGTGCCGTCGAGTGCGCCGTCCATCACCTGTTTCCAGATGTCGGCGGGCAGGCCGGACCCGTATATGTCGGTGCCGCGGGCGGTGTGTATCGGCTGCGACTGTTCGGTGCCGATCCAGACCGCCGTGGACAGCGAGGGCGTGAAGCCGATCATCCAGGCGTCCTTGTTCAGCTTGGACTCGCCGAGCTGGGTGGTGCCGGTCTTCGCCGCCGACGGCCGGCCACCGGACAGGGCGTGCCCGTTGGAGTATGCGGCGATCGGCGTCATCGCCTGGGTGGTGTTCTCGGCGATGGCGCGCGGGATGCGCTGCTGGCCGTCCGGCAGCTGCTTGCCGGTCCGCTGCTCGGGCGCGCCGCGGTCGAGCAGCACCCGCCCGTCACCGGTCACCACGCGTTGCACGAAGTACGGCTGGTGATAAACGCCGGACGCGCCGATCGTCCCGTACGCGGAGGCCATGTCGATGGGGCGAACGAGATACTGCCCGAGCACGATTCCGTTCAGCGGCCGCCCGCCGTCCTCGGTCAGCGTCTTGCCCGCGACGCCGGGGATCTGCTCCGGGATGCCCGCCGCGTGTGCCGCGTCGGCGATCGCCTTCGGCCCGTCGAACATCGACATGGTCAGCCGGTAGAAGCTGGTGTTGAGCGAGCGCTTCAGTGCTTCGGCCATGCTGCATCGGCCGCACGTCTCGCCCTCAACATTGGTGATCTTGGTGCCGCGGTCGGTGACCGGCGAACTGTCCAGCATGCGGTTCAACGGAATGCTCTGCTGCTGCGCGGCGACCACCGCGAAGGGCTTGAACGCCGACCCGGTCTGCAGCGGCGCCTGGGCGTAGTCGTAGCCGATGCCGTCGGTGCCGCCGAAGTAGGCACGCACCGCGCCGGAACGCGGGTCGATCGACACGATCGCGGCGCGCAGTTCGGGCGGTTGCCCGCCGAGCCGGTCACGCACCGCGTCGAGCACGGACTGCTGCGCCTTGGCGTCGATCGTGGTGGTGATCTGCAGGGCGCCGGTGTCCAGCTCGTGTTCGCTGATCCCGGACGAGCGCAGTTCGCGCACCACCTGGGCGCGGATCAGGCCCTCGGGGCCGCGCGCCACAGTGTCGTCGGGGATCTCGTTGAGCGGGATGATCTGCGGGAAAACCGTGGCGTCCCGATTGCCCGGCGAGAGCACGCCCATCTCGACCATGCCGTCGAGCACGTACTTCCAGCGCGCGGTCAGGTCGGGCAGGTGCGTTTCTGGGTCGAGGATCGACGGTGTGCGCACGAGCGCGGCGAGCACCGCACCCTCGGCCAGCGTCAGCTGGTTCACCGGCTTGTTGAAGTAGGCGTTGCTCGCCGCGGCGATGCCGTAGGAGCCGCGGCCGTAGTAGATGGTGTTGAGGTAGGCCGCGAGAATATCGTCCTTGCTCCACTGCCTGGCCATCTTGGCCGAGATCACCAGCTCGCGCATCTTCCTGGTGAGCGTGCGCTCGGAACCGAGGAAGGCGTTCTTCACGTACTGCTGGGTGATGGTGGAACCGCCGCCCGCGTTGTCCCGGCCGAGCAGGTTGTCGCGGGCCGCGCGCAGGAAGCCGGAGGCCGAGTAGCCGGGGTTGGTGTAGAAGTTGCGGTCTTCGGCCGAGAGCATCGCGTCGCGGACCGGCTGTGGCACCTCGGCCAGCGGGATCGGGGTCCGATTGCCGTTGGGCGGCACGACTTTGGCGATCACCGTGCTGCCGTCGGCGGCCAGAACGGTGGCGATCTGATTGGTCTGTACCGAATCCGGATCGGGGATCTCGGCGCTCCAGTAGACCAGCACGAACAGCAGTGCGGGCACCGCGCCGAAGATGATGAACAGGGCGAGCACCAGGCGCCGGAAGCGTTCCCCTCGGGTGCGCGGCGGGCGATTCGGATCGGGCGTTGGACGCGGAGTCTTGGACTCTTTCGCGGAGCGAGTGGGTCGTTTCCGTCGTGCCGGAGTGGTGTCGAGCTCATTGAAGCCTGCGATCGACGCATAGGGCGCGGTCTCCGGTTTGGCTCTCGCATTGCGTCGCCGCTTACCGAACGAACTCACGACTGCGCCTCGCGGCGGCTCGGCACCGGATATCCCTGGTGGCGCTCGTTCACGATCATCTCCTCCCGGAGCGTCGGCCGAAACTCACCTGCACGAACAACGATCGGAAATGGACCTACCCCGCGGGCACGACTTTACTCGCGCCGTGGGTGACCCGCGATGCTATCACCGGGCCGACGCGGCACCGGGTGATTCCGGCGATAGCCGGAAAAACCTGTCCTGAGCGGTGTTTCTAGCTCTTGACGCCGCCCGCGGTGAGGCCGGAGATGATGCGCCGCTGGAACAGCAGCACCATGATGACCAGCGGGATCGACACCATGACACCGGCGGCCATGATCGCGGCGTACGGCTCGACCAGCGGGTTGTTGCCGGAGAAGCGGGCGACCGCGACGGTCACCGGCTCGGTGCCGCCGCTGGAAAGCAGTCGGGCCAAGAGGTATTCGTTGACCGCGGCGATGAAGGCGAGGATCGCGGTGGTGAATACCGCGGGCGCCGCCAGCGGCAGCATCACCAGCCGGAACGCCTGCAGCTTGGTGGCGCCGTCGATCCGCGCTGCCTCTTCGAGTTCCCAGGGGAGCTCGGCGAAGAACGACGCGAGGATGTAGACGGTCATCGGCAGCACGAACGAAATGTTCGGGATGATCATCGCCTGGTACTTGCCGATCCAGCCGATGTTGGTGAACAGCTGGAACAGCGGGGTGACCAGCACGACCACCGGGAACATCGACGCGCTCAGGATCAGCCCGGACACCAGGTACTTGCCCCGGAAGGTGAGTCGCGCCAGGGCGTACGCGGCCAGCACACCGAGCACCAGCGCGACGACCGTGGTGACCGAGCCGATGATCACGCTGTTGGCCAGTGCCTTGCCGAAGTTGTTGCCACGGCTCGTGTCGAAGGCGTTGCGGAAGTTCTCGAAGGTGAGATGGGTCGGCCACGGCGTGCTGTCGAAGGTGTAGTCGGGATCGCGGAACGCGGTGACGGTCATCCAGTAGAACGGCCCGAGGCCCCACACGAGCACGATGGCCACACCGACGTAGAGCCGCACCGACCGAAGCCGTTGCAGCCACGGAACCGATTGCGCGGCAGGCTTTTCAGCAGTCCGAACAGACATCAGTGCGCCTCCCGCTGTTCTTCCTGAGTGCGAACCGCGTTGGCGCCCAGCACCTTCACCAGTACGAAGGCCACCGCGAAGATCATCAGGAAGGTGATCGTCGACAGCGCGGCCGCGCTGTTGGGGCCCTGCCGGACCTGATCGACCACCAGGATCGAGACCACCCGGGTGGCCGGGTTGCTCAGCGTCATGATCGCGGGCAGGTCGTACATGCGCAGCGCGTCCATGGTCCGGAACAGCACCGCGACCAACAGCGCGGGTTTGAGCAGCGGCAGCGTGATCTGGGTGAACCGCTGCCAGGCCGAGGCGCCGTCGACCCTGGCCGCCTCGTACACGTCGGCCGGAATCACCTGCAGGCCGGCGAGCAGCAGCAACGCCATGAACGGCGTCGTCTTCCACACGTCGGCCGCGATCACCGCGAACCGCGCGGGCCACGCGTCGGAGGTCCACAGGATGTGGGTGCCGAGCACCCGGTTCACCACCCCGTCGTACTGGAACATGAACTCCCACAACCGCGCGGTGACCGCGGTCGGGATCGCCCACGGAATCAGCACCGCGGCGCGCAGCAGCGCGCGTCCCTTGAACGTCTTGCCCATCACCATGGCGAAGCCGAGGCCGAGGGTGGCCTCCAGGGTCACCGTGACCACGGTGAAGAACAGTGTGACGCCGATCGCCAGCCAGAACTGCGAACCGAGGTTGCCGGTCGGGCAGCTGACCGTCTCACCGGCCGCCTGGCACTGCTGCAGCAGCCAGTGCGTGTAGTTCGAGAAGCCCGCGCTGCCGCCCTCGACGAACATGCCCGTCGCGGGGTCCAGACCCGAATCCTTCTGGAAGGACATCCACAGCGCCCGGATCACCGGGTAGCCGATGACTACCGCCAGCGCAAGAAGCACCGGCGCGACGAACAGCCACGACTTACCGGAGCGACGCATTTCCACAGCCAGGGTCTCGCCGAGGCCACGCTTGCGTGGCAGGAACTCGTCACTCGGCACAGTGCTGGCCGCTCCCGAAGGATCCGACACCGTTTCTCTCTCCTACGGGTCTCGTCGGGTCCGTTGCGCTCTCCGCCTACGATCCCGCGGTCTCGATGCCCTTCTGCATCCCGATGATCGCGTCGTCGACGGACTTGGACTGCTTGAGCGCAGCATAAGCGTTGTCCTGGATGGCTTTCGACACCGCGGGGTAGAACGGCGTGACCGGACGCGGCACCGCGCTGGCGATGGAATCCTTGAGCGCGGGCAGGTACGGCATCTTCGCGATCAGCGCCGGGTCGTCGTACATCGAGGCACGCACCGAGGGCAGCGCACCCGAGGCGACGATGTGCTGGGCGTCCTCGCTGATCAGGAAGCGCAGGAAGTCAAGCGCGGTGGCCTTGTTCTTGGAGTACGAGCTGATCGCCGCGTTGTAGCCGCCGAGCGTGGACGCGCCGACGCCGTTCTCGCCGGGCAGCGGGGCGACACCGAACTTGTCCTTCACCGCGGAGGCGTCGCCGCCGACGTCACCGTAGGTGGACGGCCACGAACGCAGGAACATGAGCTTGCCCTGCGCGAACGCGTTGCTGCTCTCCGGCTCCTTGAAGGTGATCGCTTCCTGCGGGATGTTGCCGTCCTTGTAGGCGTCGACCAGGACCTTGAGCCCGGCGCGGGCCTGCGGGCTGTTCACCGTCGGAGTCTTGCCGTCGGCGCCGACGAAGCTACCGCCGTAGGCGTTGATCACCTCGGCCGCGTTCACCGTCAGGCCCTCGTACGGCGCGAACTGCCCGGCGTAGCAGCCGATGTTCTGCGCCTTGGCCACCGAGCACTGGGAGATCATCTCGCTCCAGGTCTTCGGCGGGTTGGGCACCAGGTCCTTGCGATAGAACAGCAAGCCGCCGTTGGTGTTTCGGGGCGCCGCGTACAGCGTGTTGTTGTAGGTGGCGCTGGCGACCGGCGGGGAGAGCAGCGCGGAGGTGTCGATGGCGAAGGAATCCTTCAGCGGCTGGATCCAGCCCTTCGCGGCGAACTCGGCGGTCCACGGCACGTCAAGGGCGACGACGTCGTAGCTGGACTGCTTGGACCGCATGTGCTCGACCAGGTCGTCGTACTGCTGCGAGGCGTCGTTCGACTGTTCCTTGAACGTCACCTGCTCGTCCGGGTGCGAGGCGTTCCAGCGCTCGATGAGCTGCTTGACCGCACCGGTCTCGGTGGTGTCCTTGCCCTCGACGTAGGTGATCGGCCCGCGCCCGCTGAGGTTCTGGCTCGCCGGACTCCCGCCGCTGTCGCTGGAGCAGGAGCTGGTGAACGTCGCCGCCAGCAGCGCGACCGAGACGGCCGCGAGCGCGGCCTTCGGTACGAGCGACGTACGTAGGGACGACACCTTTTTCACAGCCATCGCGGACACTCCAAGTCGATCGTGAGCATTAGCACACCCTGCCGGTTGCACAACGCAAGATACATGGTGCGGGAGTGACTCGGGGGATTGTGGCGGGAAGTCCTCGCTACTCTGGCGTGTGATGACATCGCCGAACCCGGTTCCCGAGCGGATGCTGACCCGCATCGGTGGGCTGCTGCGCCAGGCAGAATCCACCGATAACGAGCACGAGGCCGAGGCGTTTCTCGCCGCGGCCCAGCGGCTGGCGACCAGATCGTCCATCGATCTGACGGTGGCCCGCGCGCACATCGCGGGACGTGAGCGCAGGCCGACGCCGATTCAGCGGATCGTCCCGATCGGCGAGCCCGGCAAGCGCGGGCTGCGCACCTACGTCCAATTGTTCGTCGCCATCGCGCACGCCAACGATGTGCGCTGCGATGTCGCTCGCACCTCGACCCAGGTGTACGCCTACGGTTTCGATTCCGATATCGACACCTGCGAGGCGCTGTACGCGAGTCTGCTCGTGCAGATGGTGCGTGCGTCGGATCAATACATCAAGTCCGGGCAGTACCGCTCGGCGACGGTGGAGAAGGTGGTCACCGAAAAGCGCTGGGGGCGCAGGGTGCAACGGCGGGTGCAAGCGCCGGTCGCGGGGGTAACCGCGCGGTTGAACTTTCAGATGGCGTTCGCGGCACGGATCGGGCAGCGGCTGGCCGCGGTGAAGGCGGAGGTCGAGGCCGAGGTGGTGCCCGGCGATAGCGCCGGAACAAGCACCGCGCTGGCGTTGCGCAACAAGGAGATCGAGCTCACCGACTTCTACACAAGTACGTCCGAAGCCCGCGGGACTTGGCGTGGGCCGCAGGCGTCGGCCGGGCATTCGGCGGCGGCGCGGCGAGCGGGGGACCGGGCCGGTAAGGCGGCACGGCTCGGTACCTCGCCGGAACTCGGCGCCGCGCGTGGGCAATTGACGACGCGCAAGCCTCGCGGCTCGAACAATGGGTCAGCGTGAGTGCGTGCGGGGCTGCGGCGTGTCTGCGTTCGGACGCGCGGGGCAGCGCTGACTCCGGTCGCGTACGCGCCGTTCGTGGACGATGCTCGTGAGCGTGCGTCAGCCGGCGAACCGAAGTCACCGTGCGCGTTCGCGCATGACCGCGTCGAGCGCTGGCGGCGTCGTACGTGAGCGTCAGCGAGTGAACAAAAGACGCAGTGCGTCCACTCGCGCGACGCGACTGAGCGCCGGCGGGGTGGCGTCGTGAGTGTGCGAGATACGCAGCGCGCCAAGGTATACGACGCCGAGCAGTTGGTGCGTGGGATGTTCGACCGCGCCGACGAGCACGGCGGTCGCACCGTCGAGCTGTACGGTTCGCACCTCACGCTGCCGATCGAACGGCGCTTCGCCTCCGTCGATTCCGTGCAGAGTTATGCCGACAAGGTGCTCGCGCTCAATTGGGTTCGGGGACAATGGGATCGCGCCGAGACCGCGGTTCGGGTGCGCTCTCGCGCGGGCGCGACGGCCGCGCACTACGAGGCCGGCGACGCGGTCCTCGCGGTACCGCTGCATACGGGCAGTAGGGGATGGGCGTTGCGCGAACTGGTGATCCTGCACGAATTGGCCCATCATCTGGAGCCGAACGTCGGCTCCGTCGCCCCGCACGGCCCCGAATTCTGTACCCGCTACCTGGAATTGGTCGACGGCATCATCGGTCCCGAGGCGGCGTTGGTGCTGCGCGCGACGATGCTGGGTTGCGGTGTGCGGCTCGGGTAGCACCGGTCTGTGCGGTCAATATCGGAGCCGCAGGGGCTATTTCGGCGTGCCGGCCGCGAAAAATGTCCGCTCAGACCGGCGGTGCCTCGGCCAGTAGCAGAACGCGCGCCAGCCGCTCTTCCCACCACGCGGTTCGATCCGGGTCGCGCTGCCGGTACTGCTCGGCGAGAGCGGGATCAGGCTGCGGCGGCGTCCGCGGAACCGGCAGATACCCACCGACCTGGCGTAGCGAATCGACCACCACATCGCCGGTGAGCAGCGACAATGTGCCGAGCCCGCAGGCGAAGTCGAGTTCGGGGATGGCACCGGCGAGGGCGAGTTGCGCGGCCAGGCCGACACTGGTCTCCAGGGCCGAGGAGACAACGCACGGCAGCCCGGCGGCTTCGGCCACCCGGAGCGCGCGGCGGACGCCGCCGAGCGGAGTGCATTTCAGCACCGCGATATCGGCGGCACCCGCGACGGCGACCCGCAGCGGGTCCTCGGCGCGGCGAATGGATTCGTCGGCGGCGATGCGCACGTCGACGCGGCGGCGGACCGCGGCCAGTTCCTCGATGGTCCGGCACGGCTGCTCGACGTACTCCAAACCGCCTGCGGCCTTGTCGATTCGGGTGATGTGCGCGACGGCGGTCTCGACATCCCAGACCGCGTTCGCGTCCACCCGGACGGCGCCGCGCGGACCGAGCGCGTCGCGCACCGCCTCGACCCTGGCGAGGTCCTCGGCGAGCGAATCGGGATGATCGGCGATCTTCACCTTCGCGGTGCCGCAACCCGATTCCGCGACAATCGCGTGCGCGCGTGCCGGATCGACCGCGGGCACCGTGCAGTTGATCGGAATCCGATCGCGCACCGGTTCCGGCCAACCCACCGTTATCTGCTCGAGGGCGGTGGCCAGCCAGCCGGCCGCCTCCCGGTCGTCGTACTCGGTGAACGGACAGAAGTCGCCCCACCCGAGCGGACCCCGGATCAGCATCCCCTCGCGCACGGTGATGCCACGGAAGCGGGTGCGCATCGGGATCGCGTAGACGATGCTCTCAACAACGTGATCGGTCATCGCCAGCCAGCTTATCGGGGTGCTATCGGGTTCGGATCGAGTATCGGCCGCGGTCGCCGGACCAGCCCATTCCTGGCCACCCGCCGCGAATTCTCCCCACGCGGCCTGAGTAGTTTTGCGGTCCCCCGCGCGGCATCCGATCGTGATGCTGAGTGCATGACCTTCCCGACAGCGCAGCAGCAATGGCCGCAGCAGTCGCAATGGTGGGAGCAGCCCCCGCCGCAGCAGTCTCAGGCCCAGGGGTCTCAGCCGCCGCAGCAGTCTCAGCCCCAAGGGGCTCAGCCGCCGCAGCAGTCGCATTGGCAATCGCCGCAGCAGTCTCAACAGTCGCCCCCGTCGACGCAACAGTCGCAGCAGTCGCCCCCGTCGACGCAACAGTCGCAGCAGTCGCCCCCGTCGACGCAACAGTCGCAGCAGTCGCCCCCGTCGCCGCAGCAGTCGCAGCCGTGGCCGCAGCCGCCGCAGCAGTCCCCGCAACCACAGCAGCGGACCTGGGACCTGGTGCTCGCCATCGTCCTGTACAGCGGCGCGGCACTGCTCGGCCTGGTCGCCGCCTACGCCACCTGCTTCTTCGCGTTCGCCGCCGACTCCTGCGGCGCGAACAACTGCAACGACAGCTACCTCGGCGCCGCCTTCATCGTCTCCTGGGGCGGCACCGCGCTCGCCTTGGTCGGCGCTCTGATCATGATCATCGTGGCCGCGATGAAGCGCTGGTACATGTGGTACTGGCCGGTGCTGGCCGCGATCATGATTGTCGGTTCGTTCGCCGCAGGAGTTGCCCTGGCCTCCCAGGTATACCCATCCTCTTGAGTGACCTGCTAGCTTGCGCGAATTGTTCAGCTACGCACCGAATTCGCACGCACCGCTGTCGCGCACGAATTGGGCCGCAGCGTGTGTAATCGTCAGCGAATTCATACGCGCGTTCATATCTCCCGGCCACGATTGGGCTGCTACGCATGTGATGGTCAGCAAACTCGTGCGCGGCCCGAGACTTTGCGCGCGTGCTGTCGAGCGGGTCATCCTTGGGCATGGCATGGGAACTGCGAGACGGGGTGCCGGACCTGCTGCGCGCGGTGTTCGGTTCGCTGATCACGGTCGGTTTCGCCTGGTTCGCCGCGTCTTTCGTGCCGCTGTACGAGGTGGTCGCGCGCGACGATGACGATGGGCGGGCCTGGCGGTATCTGTCGGTGGCGCAGGTCGTGGGCTGGGGAGGGATTGTCGCGTCGGTGATTTGGGCGGGTTGGCTGATGGTGCGCAAGGCGGGTACGCGCCGGCCGATCGGTTGGACACCGTTACTCGCGGTGCCGTTGATCGTCGAGGCGTGGGTGGCCGGATTTCTGATCGCACTGGTGCTCTGACGCGGTGCCCATCCCGCGATGGGCACCGCGTCGGCGCGATTCAGAGGCGTTCGAGAATCATCGCGTTCGACAAACCGCCTGCCTCACACATGGTTTGCAGACCGTAGCGGGCGCCGCGCTCCTGCATGGCATGCACCAGCGTGGTGGCCAGCCGGGAGCCGGAGGCGCCGAGCGGGTGACCGATGGCGATGGCACCGCCGTTGACGTTCACCTTGCCGAGGTCGGCGCCGGTCTCCTTGGCCCAGGCGAGCACCACCGGCGAGAAGGCCTCGTTCACCTCGAACAGATCGATGTCGGAGATCTGGAGTCCGGCACGCCGCAACACCTTTCGGGTCGCGGGGATCACCGCGGTGAGCATCAGCAGCGGGTCGTCGCCGACCACCGCGAAGCTGTGCAGCCGGGCCAACGGCTTCAGCCCGAGTTCCTTCGCGCGTTCGCCGGTCATGATCAGCACCGCGGCGCTACCGTCGCTGACCTGGCTCGCGGTGGCCGCGGTGACCTCCCAGCCGATCTGTGGGAAGCGGGCCGCCATCGCCTCGTCGTAGTAGGCGGGGCGCAACTTGGCCAGGGTGTCCAGGGTGCTGCCGACTCGGATGCCCTCGTCGGTGCTCAGTCCGTTGATCGGCGCGAGTTCGCCGGCGAACAAACCGTTCTTCGTTGCCAGCGCGGCCTTTTCGTGGCTGCCGAGCGCGAACTCGTCGAGCTGGGTGCGGGTCAGCCCCCACTTGGCCGCGATCAGTTCGGCGCTGATCCCTTGCGGCACCAGGCCTTCCGGGTAACGCGCGGCGAAGCCGACACCGGAGACATCGTCCGAGCCGACCAGGTTGGCGCCCATGGAGATCCGCCCCATCGACTCGACACCGGCGGCCACGACGATGTCGTAGGCCCCGGCGATAACGCCCTGGGCGGCGAAGTGGATCGCCTGCTGGCTGCTGCCGCACTGCCGGTCCACCGTTGTCGCGGGGACGGATTCGGGATATCCGGCGGCCAGTGCCGCGCGCCGGGTCATGTTGGCGCCTTGCTCGCCGACCTGGGTGACGATGCCACCGATCACGTCGTCGATGAGCGCCGGATCGATGCCGCTGCGGTCGACCACTTCGCGCAGGCTGTGTGCGAGCAGATCCACCGCGTTCACGTCGTGCAGTGCGCCGTTCGGCTTGCCCTTGCCGATCGGAGTGCGTACCGCCTCGACAATTACCGCGTCTCTCATCGTGCTTCCTTTCGGACCGAGAACCGGGCGGCCTTGCCTGGCTCTATCAACGCATAGTCAGGTTACACCTGGCAATAGTTGAGACAAGTCAGCGAGGCTATGATGTTGGTCATGGCAGCAGTGATGGAAGGACCGTTGGCCGATCTGAGCTCGTGGCAGCCCACCGATTGCTCGATCGCCAAGGCGATCGAACTCGTCGGCACCCGCTCGGCCGTGCTCATCCTGCGCGAGGCGTACTACGGCACCACCCGTTTCGACGGCTTCGCCCAGCGAGTCGGCATCACCGACGCCGCGGCCGCCGCCCAACTCCGCAAACTCACCGAAGCGGGCCTGCTCACCAAACAGCCCTACCAAGAACAGGGCAAACGCACCCGCAACGAATACATCCTCACCCCCATGGGCCGAGACCTACTCCCCGTAGTCCTGGCCCTCATGCAATGGGGCGACACCTATCTCCAACCCGGCCCGCCCCCACTCCTGCTCGTAGAGGAATCCACCGGCTCCCCCGTCCGCGTCCAGATCCGCAGCGACGCCGGCCACGAAGTCACCCTCGAACAACTAGCCATCCGCCTCAACGACGACTACCTCGACACCATCCACCCCCGCAAAACCAACCGCTGAACCACCCACTCGCCAAAGCGCCACAAGACGATTCGTGCCCGCTGTCAGTCGTTGTAGTGCGCACCTACCTGGACGATCGTGATCTCGGCGTCGGTGACGTAATAAATCAGTCGATGCTCTTGGGTGATGCGCCGCGACCAGTGCCCTGCCAATTGGTGGCGTATTGGCTCGGGCTTTCCTATTCCAGTGAATGGGTCGGCCAGCGCGGCGTTGATCAGCTTGTTTGCCGCTTTCAGCACCGCTCGATCCCGAGCCAACCACGCCGAATAACTGCGCCACCCCTGAGCGGTGAAGGTCAATTTCCGATCAGGCACGCCCCCGAGCTCCCTCCTGCGGTTTCTGCTGACCTTCGGCCCTGGGGCGGGCCTTCATCTGATCCATCCGGGACGGCGAGATGGATACACCTGCGTCCCGCAATTCCTCGATCAACTCGGTGGTTGGCGCTCCCGCCGCCGCGGCGGCGTCGGCAAGCTTCTCGATAAGCGCTCGCAACCGGTCGGACTCGACTGGCGCCTCCGCCGAGGCCGTGCTCGCATCGTCGACTTCGTCTGGAGTTTCCGCGTCGGGGTCGATGAGTGCTCGAGCCTGCGTACGTCCGTCGCGGGCGTCCTGCGCGGACTTCAGTAGGTGGACGCCGCCGTGGGTTTGCAGCACGTACAGCGTCTCCATCAGCGAGTTCCAATCGGACTCGGCGACCAGGACGGCGTTTTCGCCGGTCTTGGTGACCACCGTCAGCGGATCGTGATCATCGTTGACCTGCTGCACCAGCCCGAACAGGTTCTGGCGCACGTTCGAAATCGGTAGCGACGGCACGGGATCCCATCCTTCCTCTCATACTCGTACAACATATCGTACAAGTTGATCGTCCGGTGTGTGCACCTGCCGGGGAACGACGGCACGCGCACCGCGGCGATCGCTGTCACAGATCCGGGAGCTGCGGTGCCTTCGCTGTGGCGGCGGATTTACCGCGCGCTGACAACGGTGCCGGGGAAATGACCGAGCCCGGTCCGTTGCGGACCGGGCTCGGTGGCTGATGCTGACCGCGAGGGCTCAGTGCAGGCGGCGGCCGTCCTTGGCGGAGAAGAAGTAGGTGTGCTGGGGGTCGGTGGAGAGGCTGACGCGGGTGCCCTTGGCGGGCGGGTTGCGCCAATCCGCGCGCGCGACAATGGTTTCGCCGACGGCATTGCCTTCGGAGGTGGTGCGGCCGTAGATGTAGGCGTCGGAGCCGAGCTCCTCGACCACGTCGACCTCCATCTCGATGCCGGTACCGGTCCCGTTGCCGAGCTCGAAGTGCTCGGGGCGGATGCCGACCGACACCGAACCCTCGGCCGAGTCGATAACCGAGCGGGGCAGCGGCAGCACGTGCCCGCCGAGCGAGACGGATCCGTCGGACACCGGCAGCGTGAACAGGTTCATCGCAGGCGAGCCCATGAAACCCGCGACGAACACGTTGACCGGGTCCTGGTACAGGTCGCGCGGTGTCGCACACTGTTGCAGCAGACCGTCTTTGAGCACCGCGACGCGATCGCCCATGGTCATCGCCTCGACCTGATCGTGCGTGACGTACACGGTGGTGGTGCCGAGCCTGCGCTGCAGCTGCGCGATCTGGGTGCGGGTCTGCACGCGCAGCTTCGCGTCGAGGTTGGACAGCGGCTCGTCCATCAAAAACACCTGCGGCTGGCGCACGATCGCCCGGCCCATCGCGACGCGCTGCCGCTGCCCGCCGGACAACGCCTTCGGCTTGCGATCCAGGTACGGCTCCAGGTCGAGCAGCTGCGCCGCCTCGAGCACCCGCTTCTGCGTCTCGGCCTTGGCGACCTTGGCCAGTTTCAGCGCGAAGCCCATGTTCTCGGCGACGGTCATGTGCGGGTAGAGCGCGTAGTTCTGGAACACCATCGCGATATCGCGTTCCTTGGGCTCGGCGTGCGTCACATCGTTGGCGCCGATCAGGATGCGCCCGTCGCTGACGTCCTCCAGCCCGGCGAGCATGCGCAGCGAGGTCGATTTACCGCAGCCCGAAGGGCCGACGAGGACCAGGAATTCGCCGTCTTCGATTTCCAGATTCAACTGGTCGACAGCGGGTTTGGTGGAGCCGGGGTAGAGGCGGGTAGCACCGTCGAAGGTCACTGTGGCCATGACAAAATCACATCCCATCACCGGCAGGAACGTGCCGGACGATCCGAGTAAGGGTTGACCGGCGACATTACTATGTCTGCTCGTTTCGCGCTCGAAATGCTCGAGTTCGCGCGCGAAGTGCGGATGGTGCAACGCGTCTCGGCCGCAGACGGATTGCCGAGAGGCCGGACCGGATGCCGGTTGCGCCGGTAGCCTCGATCGAGGGACCGAGCCGAGCGACGAGGAGCACTTCATGAGCGAGCGAATCATCGACCCAGCCCCCTCGGGCATGGCGGAGCCGAGCGTCAGCGAGGTGCAGGCATGACCCGACCGGCTCGCATCGGAGTTCAACTGCAGCCGCAGCACGCGCCCAAGTACGGGCTGATTCGGGATGCCGTACTGCGGTCCGAGGACGCGGGCGTCGACATCGTCTTCAACTGGGACCACTTCTATCCGCTCACCGGCGACCCCGACGGCGCGCACTTCGAATGCTGGACCATGCTCGGCGCCTTCGCCGAGCAGACCGAACGGGTGGAGATCGGCGCGCTGGTCACCGGTGGCGGCTACCGCAACCCGGAGTTGCTCGCCGACATGGCACGCACCGTGGACCACATCAGCGGCGGCCGCCTCATCCTCGGCCTCGGCGCGGGCTGGTTCGAGAAGGACTACGACGAATACGGCTACGAGTTCGGCACCCCGGGCACCAGGCTCGCCCTGCTGAAGGAGAACATGGCCCGGCTCAGCGCCCGCCTGAAGAAGCTGAACCCGCAGCCGACCCGCGAAATCCCGATCCTGATCGGCGGCGGTGGCGAGAAGAAGACGCTGCGCCTGGTCGCCGAGTACGCGCACCTGTGGCACACCTTCGCCGACCTCGACTCGCTCGCGCGCAAGACCAAGGTGCTCGCCGACCACTGCGCCGCCGTCGGCACCGACGAGTCGCGGATCGAGCGCTCGGTGCAATGGCAGGGCGCCGAGCAGGCTTCGGCGTTCGTCGCGGCCGGTGTTTCGCTGTTCACCGTCGGGGTCAGCGGCCCGCGCTACGACCTGAGCGAGGTCGAGCGAGCGATCCGCTGGCGTGACGAGGTGAACCCGGAGCCGGTCAGCGGGCTCGCCTGAACGGCACCGATAGTCGGATCAGGTCCTGTGGCGGGTGTTCGTGCCCGCGCTAGGTGGTGTGGGATCACGCCCTCGGATCGGTGCTGACCTGGATTGCCGACCAGGGCGTGCTTGCAGTACGCCTAGTTCGGATCACGCTGATCTGAACTCTGTCGCCGCTGGTCCGACTTGTCGCATTCCAGGTGACGCGGTCTCGGCGGTGGGGTAGCTGCGAGATAACACTTTGATCGCGGCTAGGGTTTCTCGTCATGGCTGGTCTGCCCGCTGTGCGGTCTCGTGCGTTGATCGCCGTGATATTGCTTGCTGTCGGTCTCGCGGCCACGGCGTGTGGTTCCGGCTCCGATGATGCGTCGTCGGAGCGCAACCTGTGTTCGCCGCCCGGGGTGAGTGCGGCCTCGGCCGCGCCGACCAACCTGGCCTCCGCACAGACCGCGGGCGCGGACAAGTACACGACCGCGACCACCGCGCCGGTGTCCTCGATCGACACCTCGAAGCTCGGGCTGATCACGCCGGGCAAGCTCAGCGTCGGCACGCTGTCGGACGCGCCGCCGAGCATCTGCGTGAACGGCCAGGGTTCGTTTACCGGCTTCGACAACGAGCTGCTGACGGCGATCGCCACGAAACTCGGCCTGCAGGTGGAGTTCTCGGGCACCGAGTTCGCCGGGCTGCTCGCCCAGGTGGCCGGTAACCGCTTCGATGTCGGCTCGTCGAGCATCACCACCACCGACGCGCGCCGTCAGCTGGTCGGCTTCACCAACGGCTACGACTTCGGCTACTTCTCCCTCGTCGCCCCGAATTCCGGTGGCATCAAGGGCTTTTCGGACCTCAACCGGGGCACCAGGATCGCGGTGGTGCAGGGCACCGTGCAGGACGAGTACGTGATCAACACGCTGCACCTGGATCCGGTGAAGTTCCCTGACTACAACACCGCCTACGCCAACCTGAAGTCCGGCCAGGTCGACGCCTGGGTGGCGCCGTCGGCGCAGGCCGAGGGCGCGATCAAGCCGGGCGACGGAACGTCGGTGGTGCAGAACACCTTCAGCCTGGACAACTTCGTCGGCTGGGCGGTCGCCAAGACCAACCAGCCGTTGACCGACGCGCTGAACAGCGGCCTGGACGCGGTCATCGCGGACGGCACCTACGCCAAGCTGTACAGCGACTGGGTACCCAGGCAGCTGCCGCCGGGCTGGAAGCCGGGCTCCAAGGCGGCGCCGCTGCCGCAACTGCCGGACTTCGCCGCCCTTGCCGCGGAACGCAAACCGGCCGACACCACGGCGGTCGCGCCGAAATCCACGCTGCGACAGTTGAAGGACACGTTCTTCGACTGGTCGTTGTACCGCAAGGCATTTCCCGACCTATTCAAGACCGGCCTGCCGAATACCCTGATCCTCGCGGTGGTTTCGGGCGTCCTCGGCACCGTCCTCGGCATGCTGCTCGCGGTGGCGGGCATCGCGCGGACCCGCTGGCTGCGCTGGCCTGCCCGGGTGTACACCGACATCTTCCGCGGCCTGCCAGCCGTGGTGATCATCCTGCTGATCGGCCTCGGCATCGGCCCGGTGGTCCGCAACGTGACCGGTAGCAACCCGTACTGGCTCGGCGCGGTAGCGCTGGCATTGCTGGCTTCCGCCTACATCGGCGAGATCTTCCGTTCCGGCATTCAGTCCGTCGAAGCCGGTCAGCTGGAAGCGGCCCGCGCCATCGGCTTCGGCTACCGGCAGGCTATGACGCTGGTGGTGATCCCGCAGGGCGTCCGGCGGGTGCTGCCCGCGCTGATGAACCAGTTCATCGCGCTGATCAAGGACTCGTCGCTGATCTACTTCCTCGGCCTGCTCGCCACCCAGCGCGAACTGTTCGCGGTCGGCCGCGATCTCAACGCGCAGACCGGCAATCTGTCTCCGCTGGTGGCCGCAGGCCTGGTCTACCTGCTGTTGACCATCCCGCTCACCCACCTGGTGAACTACATCGACCGCCGCATGCGCACCGGCGGGCCGGACCGGCCGATCGACCAGGTCGAGGCCGCCACGATCACGGAAGGGCGCGGATAGATGAGTTCCTCTCTCACCGGAACCGGTTTGCACCTGAAGCTCGGGCACAACCACATCCTGCGCGGCATCGATGTCCACGTCGACGCGGGCAAGACCACCACGGTCATCGGCCCGTCCGGCTCCGGCAAGTCGACGCTGTTGCGCGTGCTCAACCGGCTGCACGAGCCGGACCAGGGCGATGTGCTGCTCGACGGCAAGTCGGTGCTCACCGAGGACCCGGACAGGCTGCGCCAGCGCATCGGCATGGTGTTCCAGCATTTCAACCTGTTCCCGCACAAGAGCGTCGCCGACAATGTCGCGCTCGGTCCGCGCAAGCTGCGCGGACTGTCCAAGGACGAGGCGCGCGCGGTCGCGGTGGAGCAGCTGGAGATCGTCGGCCTGTCCGACAAACTCGACGCGCGGCCCGCGAACCTGTCCGGCGGGCAGCAGCAGCGGGTCGCCATCGCTCGTGCGCTGGCCATGAAGCCCGAGGTGATGTTCTTCGACGAGGCCACCTCGGCGTTGGATCCGGAGCTGGTCAAGGGTGTGCTCGCGCTCATGGCCGACCTGGCGTCGGGCGGCATGTCGATGATCGTGGTGACCCACGAAATGGGCTTCGCGCGCACGGTCTCCGACAGCGTCGTGTTCATGGACGAGGGGCAGGTGGTGGAGACGGGCACGCCCGACGCGCTGTTCGACAACGCCGAGACTCCGCGCCTGCGGCGCTTCCTCTCCCAGGTGCTGTAGCGCACCCTTAGTTAACTTCACTGATGCGCATCTGTTAATGTGTCTGCGCTCACATATCCATCTGTCCACGCTTGGAAAGAGGGAGATCTGATGACAACGGCACATATGCAGCACACCGAGCACGACCACGCGCACGGCCCGAATTGCGGGCACGCGGTGATCGAGCACGGTGATCACGTCGATTACGCGCACGACGGCCACCTGCACCGCGAACACGACGGCCACTACGACGAGTGCGAGCCGCAGGGCCACGCCGAACACACCGATCACGCGCACGAGCACGGCCCCGACTGCGGCCACGACACCGTCCAGCACGGCGACCACGTCGACTACGTACACGACGGCCACCGCCACGCGGCGCACGACGGGCACTACGACGAGCACTGAGTAGCAGCCCACACTCGCGAAAGGCGCCAACCGATTTCGCGAGCACATGGGTAACTCGCGTGTGCTAACTAGCGCGACCCCCAACCTCTCCGGCCGCCGCCATCGCTACGATTGCGGGCACGAAAGTCGGGCCTGAATATACGGAGAGGCGGGGGAGCCCTGTGATCGAGGCAATTAAGGTTCCTACCGCCGCCGGGACGTTCGACGCGTTGTCCAGTGGCGAGGCCGGGGGACGGGAAGTCATGCTGCTGCACGGTTTTCCGGAGGCGGCCATCGAGTGGGAGTTTCAGCTGCACGCGCTCGGTGGCGGTGGGTGCCACGTGGTAGCGCCTGATCAGCGAGGGTATTCGCCCGGCGCGCGGCCGGATAGGGTCGCCGACTATCGGCTCGACGAATTGGTCGGCGATGTGTTCGCGATCGCCGACGAATTGGGTTGGCAGCGCTTCGATCTGGTCGGGCACGACTGGGGTGCTTATGTCGGGTGGGCGGCAGCGGCGGACCTGCCCGAGCGGGTCCGCAGTCTCACCGCGGTGTCGCTGCCGCATCCCGCCGCCTTCCTGCGGGCGATCACCGAGGACGAGGATCAGGCCCAACGGTCGCAATACTTTTCGCTGCTGCGCAAACCCCGGGTGGCCGAGCGGGCGCTGCTCATGGACGAGGGGGCCGGGCTCCGGAAGATCTTCGAATGGAAGATCCCGGAGGAACGGATCGACGAGTACGTGCACCGGCTCTCCCAGCCGGAGGCGCTGACGGCGGCCCTGAATTGGTATCGCGCGATGCACCTGTCCGGGCCGACCGGACCGGTGTCGGTGCCGACCATGTACGTGTGGAGCACCGAAGACAGCTCCGTCGGCTCCACCGCGGCGATGGCCACCGCGAAGCACGTGACCGGACCGTATCGATTCGAAATGCTCGAGGAAGTGTCGCATTGGATCCCCGAGCAGGCACCCGAGGAATTGACCCGCCTGCTCATGCGGCACCTCCTCGCGCACCGCACCTAACGCGGCCGTTCCCCTGACACAGCGCCACCGGGAGTGAATTGTGGACAAATAAGGTCTACGCACCGGAGGCGAGTTCATGGACGTCAAAGAAATCAACCGCGCAACCATCACCCAATTCCGCGCGGGCGGCGAGATCGAGGGCATGCACCGCGAGCGGCTGGTGCTGCTCACCACCACCGGCCGCAGCACCGGCAAACCGCACACCACGCCGATGATGTTCCATCGTGACGGCGACCGACTGCTGGTCATCGCCTCGAACGTCGGTGCGCCGACGCATCCGGACTGGTATCAGAATCTGGTCAGCAACCCCGAGGTGATCGTCGAGGTCGGCGACGAAAAATACGACGCCGTCGCCACTCCGATCACCGGCGCCGAACGCGACCACCTATGGACAATGTTGAAGCAGCTCTATCCGTTTTTCGCCGACCACGAAACCAAAACCGACCGCACAATTCCGGTCGTCTCGCTAACAAGACGGTGAAGCCCCGATCCAAAAGGGCGTGCCGCTCCGAATGCGGAGCATGCCCAACACGAACACACGCAATCTGCACGAGCTGTCCGCGGACATCACCGCCGTTGTCCGCGACGTAATAGCGACCGGCGAAGACGCCGTGATCACCGATGACGGCACCGAGGTGGCGGTCATCATGTCGATGGCCGACTACGACCGCCTGCACCTCTACGCCGAGCTGGCCGACGCCGCGCGACCCGGCTACGCGGGCGCGACCGAGTTCCGGGCGATGTCCATCTCGGAGATGCTCGACGTGCTCGGCGTGCACCCGACCGTGGACCGCGGGCTGCGTGGCTGATTCAGGCGCACAGGGTGGCGAACGCCGACCACAGCAGCGGCGAATGCGCGATGGTGCGTTCGGTGCGCCAGGCATGCAGTCGCTCGCGTTGCCATGCGGCGAGCTCGGCGACCGGGTCCGGCTGTTCGTGCGCCGCGTCGATGGCGCAGATGGCCTGTTGCAGCGGGTGGGCGTCGGGCGGCGCGCCCGCGATGCGGTGGAAGGCCAGATCGGTGGGCAGCGGCCACCGGCTCGCCGTCACCAGCTCGGCACCGCCGTTGATCATCGCTGCGGTCAGCCCGAGTGCCTCGGTGAAACGCATGTCGCCGCCGCTCTCGCAGGCGATCAACGCCACTCGGCTCGGTATCGGCCAAAGGTCTTGTCCGTCGGTGGGTTCCGGGGCGAGGGTGTGGGTGCCGAGCAGGAAGTCCTTCGCGGACAGGGGGCGATGGGTGCGAGTGGAAGGGGCAAAGCCGAGAGCGTCTGCGGTGCAGGCAAGGTGGAGTTCGGCGTCCTCGCTCTGGCCGGACTCCGGTGCCGCGGCGGTGACGTGGCCGACGTAGATCAGGCGGCTCGCGCCGTCGCGTAGTGCTTTGCTCAGCCAGGTGCGGTCGATATCGGTCCGGCGGAACGCCTCCGTCGGGTCGACCACCGAAGGGAGCAGGCGATTCTGCGCCGCGTACCCGGCGATCCGTTGGGTCAGTGGGGCATTCGCGGGCATGCGGCCGAGCACCGAGCCGAGGATGGAGTCGGCGCGGAAGCCGGGGATGCGCGGATCCAGCACGGCGACAACGGGTGCGCGGTGCGTGTCGGCCCAGCTGCGCGCGGTGCGGACCGGCGCGTGCACGATGCCGGCCGGTGCGAGCAGGCTGACATCGGCGATGTCGATCAGCCGGATCTCCGGGCCAGGGGCGATGATCTCCCACGGGACCTGAGCCACCCGCGGCGAGGGCTGCAGGCGGATGTGCGGGCGGATGCCGCGTCGATACAGCTCGTACAGCTGCGCGGCCAGCGCTTGCGGCAGCAGCGCTCGGGAAAGGGCTTGGGCGACAAGGTACTCGCTATCGAGCTCGGCGAAAGCGCCGGTGGTCATGGCCCGTTCGAGCCCGCCCGGCTCGGCTGGCCGCGGCAGCGCGTCGGACAGCCGCCGCACGGCTTCGAGTACCGGCTCTCCCGGCAGCATGGCGGCACCCCGTGGCGCGGTATCCCCGATCCAGCGCCAGGACAGGTAGACATCTCCCGCGTCCGCCATCCGCACCACGACGGTTGGCTGTTCTTGCGTCATATCGTCAGCACCCGGCTGTCTCGGATCAACCGGCCGTAGCGTTGTTCGGCGGCGGCGATGTAGGGAGCCAGCGCGATGCGGCCCTCGGCGGCAAGCGCGAGGCGCGGCGGCGGAGAAACCGGAAGGCCCGCGCTGGCCGCGACTTCGGCGAGTGCCGCGCCCAACTGGAGTGCGGTGGCTCCCGGCTGCTCGGCGAGATCGGCCGGCGGATCCAGGAGTTCGAGCGGCAACCGGACCGCGCGGCCGTCCGCTGAGCGATCGATGTTCAAGGTGGTTCCCGCGCATTGTGTTTCGATCAGATCGGCGAGGAGCAGCCCGTTGCCGGACAGGTAGGCGAAGCGGAAAGCCAATCGCATGGCGGGGTCGGCGATCTGGCGGTTCCACTGGTCCCGCTGGTTGCCGTTGGGGAGGGTGTGGCGCACCGCATCGATGGCCAGTGCGGCGGGCACCGCGACATCGACGGCTCGGGCGAGTAGTTCGGGCGAGTCCGCCACGGCGCCCTCAAGCAGGGTCGCATGCCAGTAATCGAGCTGGGCACAGTGCATACCGAGACCGCGCTCGGCGTACGCGCCGAAGGCCTCGGCGAGTAACGCCTCGCACTCCTGGTACCTGCCACACTTGAACGCCACGGTGGACAGGCGCATGCGCAAATCGGCGGCATCCAGCACCGCACCGGATGCAACGAAGTAGGCCAGGCTCCGGCTGTACAAATCCTGCGCCTGCGCGAGATCCGCGCGGCCTTCGGCGAGGAAAGCCAGTGTCTTGAGCCCGATTCCGGCGCGATAGCCGAGCCCGGCTTGCTCGAAGTAGTGCTGGCTTGCCCGCAGCGGCGCCTCGGCCTCGTCGAAGCGATCGGTACGGACCAGCATGGTGGCGAGGTTCTGCTGGGTCTCGGCGACGGCATTGTGGTCACCCGCCGCCTCGAACGCGGCGAGGGCCTGCCCGGCGAAGTCGACCGCGAGATCGCGGCGCCCGGTCTCGAAATATGTTGCGGCCAGGTTCAGCAACGGATGGCCCGCCAGCTGCGGCGCGAAAAGCCGTGCGGCGTCCAGGGATTCAGTGGCAAGTTCGGCAGCGTATGCCCAGTTCTGCCGATGCAGGGCGACGGCGGTCAACGACAGCAGGCAGGCCACCCGCAGGACACCTTGGTCGGTGGCCTCGGCCAGTAACTCCCGTGCCTGCTCCAAGGCTTCCTGCGCCGCGTCGAGTTCGCCGAGGTGCTGCAACGCCTGTGACATGTTGACCAGCGCGTTGGGGCGCAGCCGCGGGGCGTCCTCGGGCATGGCGGCGAGCGCCTCGCGGTACAGGCGCAGCGATCCGGCGTGATCGCCGAGTTCATCCGCCATGCTCGCCGCGTTGACGATGGCGCCGACGCGGACATCACCGGTGGTGTTGCGCGCGGCGTCCTCGAAGATGCGCAGGGCTGCGGCGGTGTCGCCGCGGCTGTACGCGTCGGCACCCGCGGCGAGCATTGCGCGGCCGTCGTCGGATGTTTCGCCGGTCATCTCAGAAGTCCGAATCCGAAGCGGCGGCGTCGATTTCGGCGAGCAAGGGGGCGTCACCGGCATCGTCGACCGGGTCGGCCGCGCGGCGCAGTCGCCGGACGGCGAGGTCGCGCAGCCGCTGGCGAACCATCGGGCCGCCGTGCTCCGAGCTGTCCGAGCCCACTCCCGGCACGTAGATCGCCACGGCCACACCGGATTCCGCGCCCTCGGGTGCGGGCACCTCGGTCGTCCACATGTCACCGGCCAGTGTCAGCGCCGCGTCGGCCGTTCCGGCGGCCGTGCGAACCAGCACGTGGGGATGCAGGTAGGACGGAAAGTGGCTCTGCGGCGCGGCGACCGCGCGCACCGCGACGGTCGTGTCTCCGGCCCGGCGCACCACTTCCCACGACACCGCTTGCTCCGAGGCATCGAGCAACCTGGGTGGGCAGCGGCGCCAGTCCCAGCCATCGGTGCCACGCGCCAGCACCAAGGCACCCGTTGCTGCGGTCGCCGCACCCGCCGCGAGGGCGTAGTCTTCGGCGCGGCCGCGGGTCTCCGATACCTGGTCGGTCGGCGATTCGGCCATTTCGAACGGCTCGTCCGCGCCGTCGACGATCATCTCGCACGCCTCGGACAGCGTCGCGATGTCGTCGAGCAGCAGTCGCTCGTCCAGTGGCGCGATGCCATCGATGAGCGAGGCGGGCCACCACCGCGCCGCCCAGTGCGCGTACCCGAGCCGCCGAGCGCTCGACACGAGCTCCGGCAAGCCGGGCACGGCGGCCAGCTCGCCGGTTTCACCCGCGTCGACCGCCAGCGCGACTTCCTCGCCGAAGACCGCCCACAGCCAGTCCTGGGCGAGCCGCACATCATCGATCACGGCGGCCGGAAGTGACTGTCCGGCAAGCAGACTCCACGTCAAGTGCGCGCCCGCAGCCGCAAGCACCAGCACGTCGATCTCCGCCGCGTCATCGAGGACGGTAGGCGCACCGTCGGGCGCGATGACAAGGAGCCCGTCGTCCGCCCGCCGGATCCGCACCGTCTCGTACATCAGCTCGCCCTCGATTCCGTCGAATCCGATTCGGCCGCACCCGCACTCAGCGCCTGTTTGACCCGCGTCCGGTGATCGAGGATGACCGAGCGCGCCACACCGTCGAGCAGATCCCACAGTTCGTCCGGGTCGTCCACCGCGAATTCCCGAACATCGCGGCCGTGCAGGCGAACCCACAGCCGCCGCAGGTATGGCCGCCACGGGGTGGACAACTCCGCGGCGATAGCGGCGAGTGGCCCGGTCGGTGGTGACTCGGTGTCGACGCGAACCACCAGCCGACGAGCCTGCAACACGTAGGCCTCACGTTGCCAGCGGCTGTTGATAACTCGGTGCGCCGTGGTCTCTCGCGCGGGCGCCGCGGGCAAGCGTGCCACACCGGCGTCGGATCGCGGGCGCCGAACTGCCGTTCGGATCGGCGAAAGCCCGTGCGCGAGGGCAACGCCCGCCGTTGCCGCCACTCGGAGCGTCTCGTCCAACAGCGCCCAAGGCGAGCAGCTCCTGGCGATCTCGGTGGTCACCAACTCCGAAATCGGCGGCAGCTCAGCGCGTTCGCTGGACGTCTGCAACGCCGTGAACACCCGCTCGTATACGGTGCGATCGAACGGCAGGCCCAGGGTGGCTTTCGAGGCCGACGCGCCGATGGCGGGTGGCTGCGGCACGGCATGCGTCGTGAGTCCCAGTTCCGCTGCGGAATAACCGGATTCGGACCGCCAAAGCCGGATTCCGGCATGTGTTCCCGCATGGGCACCGACCAGCGCGGTCAGTGCCGTGTGCCCGTTGTCCCGACTCTGCTCCAGTCGGGCCGCGGCACAGGCGTCGAGCAGTTCGGTGAACGCACCGGTATGGTCAGCGCCTGCCGGACCGGTCAAGGGCCGCCGTCGCCACGCGACCTCGACCAGCGCCGCAAGCTCCGGAGTCCGTTCGGCGACATACTGCTTCAACGCCTGGGTGGTGCGGCCCGCCGCGTTCTGGTGCACATCGCGCAGCGTTGCCTCGGCTATTGCCCTGTCCTGCAATGGATCTGGCGTCCCTGAGGTAGTAGCCAGCTCGAAACATCGTTGGAAGTACAGATCCTGGGGATGCCCCTCGGTGATCCGCAACGCCCGTCGCACCTGCTTGAGCATCGTGAACCAGGCCGCCGTCGCGCGCAGCACATCCGCCGCGGCGTGCACCCGCGCGGCGAGCAGCACCGCGCCGTCGGCCGTCACGATCGGCCCGGCGCACGCCGGATGCTGGACCGGCCGGATCACCAGCGGATCGAGGATCAGCTTCACCGTGCGGCGCAACGGCCCGCCGTGCGGACCGCTGAGCGGTTCGACGCCGTCGAGCTTGCGCCACACCTCGTCGAGCACCATGGCGCGCGGTCGTCGCATTCGACCAGGTTAACGGACTTTTGTCCGATTCGTCCCCGGCAAAACCTGGGATCGGTAGGGCGCGACGCGTTCCTAGGTTTCTCGTATCGGCCCAGACACCCGGGCCGCACGAACACAGGAGATGCCATGAACACCAAGTCCGTCACCGCCGCCCTCGTCGCCTCCGCCGCCGCTGCCGCGTTCTTCGTCACCGGTTGCAGCGACAACGCGAGCAGCACCCCGCCCAAGTCCTCGACCGCCGCTGCCCCGCAGACCAACTCGACGCCGTCGGGTAAGTCGACCGCGTCGGTCGACGGCAAGGCCTTTGACGCGAAGTTCACCACCACCTGCGCCAAGCAGGGCGGCACCCTGGCACTCGCGCTCACCGATGCCGCCAACGCCGCCTACGGCAACCTCTCGGTGAGCGCCACCGTCACCGGCACCGACACCGTGCAGGCCGTCGGCATCGCGGGCAGCAAGGGCGGCGACGCGGGCCAGCCGTACGCGATCGGCTTCGGCAACGGGATGCCCGGCGGCTCGGCCACGCTCACCAAGGACGGCAACACCTACAAGGTCACCGGCGAGGGCGTCAGCGCGGATCTGACCAACCCGCTGGCCGGCCCGAAGTCGTCCAAGTTCGACGTCACCTTCGCCTGCTCGACCGTCGTCGGCGGCTGATCGTCAGCATCATGAAATCCCTTCGCTGGATCACCGCCGCACTGGCCGCCCTGGCCATCGGCTACTACCTCTTCCATGGCCTCACCTACGTCAGCCCCAACGCATACGAGCCCGCCGCACTGGGCTGGGTCGGTTGGCAAATGGCGCTGCCGATCACCGCGATCACGCTGGTACCCATCGTTTTCGCAGTTACCGGCGAGGGCATTGCCGCAGCCTTCACCGGCCGCAACAGCGCCGAGTTCCGTAACGGCCTGGTCGGGCTCGGCACCATCAGGTCGTTCGCACAGACCGGCTTGACCGTCAACGACCAACCGCAGGTCCGCGTCGAATTCGGGGTCGAGGGCGTCGACGGAAAGAACTTCACCGCCACCGCGAAAATGATTGTGCCGCTTACCGAACTGGCCCTGCTGCAGCCGGGAGTCGTGCTCCCGGTGCGCTATCTGCCCGACCGGACCGACAAGGTCGAGGTCGACATGTCCGGCGACACCTCCATGGCGCAGCGGGCGATGAACGAGTCGATGATCCGCAAGGGCATCACCACCAGGCACAAGCTCGACATCGCCGCGCGTGGCATCGCGACTCAGGCTGTGGTGCACACGAGGTCGTCAGCGCCCTTGCGGTGAATGCCTAGCCCCGCAACGAATGCCGCGTTGTTCGAGATTCTCGAACAACGCGGCATTCTCGCGTCGGCGGACTACATATTGGCGAAGCGCGCGAAATCGCCTTGGGCACCGCTGTACACGTTCAAATCGGTATTTCCCGCGATGCCGTCGATGCCGCCGCTGTCGGTCGTCTGCCAGAACGTCCAGGTGGGCCAGCCGCCCGGCACCTCGGGTGCCTCGTTGCCTCGGTAGTCGGCGATCCACAGTGGGTACCTGGTGAACTCATTGGTGTCGGCCATCGCCGTCCGCCAGAAGTTCGGATAGGTGTAGACGATCGGGGTCCGTCCGGTGAGCGCCTGCACGGAGCTCAGATACCGTCGCGTCCAGTCGATCAGCGCGGCGGGCGGCAGTCCGCCGGTGGTCTCCAGATCGAGCACCGGCGGCAGGTCGAGCGCGCCGTTCTGGCCGAGCACCACCGCGGCGTACATCGCGGCCTGTGGTTCGGGCGCCAGGTTCGGCCGCGCGTAGTGGTACGTGCCGCGCGCGACGCCGGCCGCCCGCATCAGCAGGCTGTCCGCGACGAAGTACGGGTTGATGTAGCTCACGCCCTCGGTGGCCTTGACCATGGCGAACGCATGGCCGGAGCGTTTCACCGCGAACCAGTCGATCAGTCGGCCGTCGATGTGCTGCCAGGACGAGACGTCCGGGCCCGTCGGCGTGGCCCCGGCACTCGCGGACAGGGTAGCCGTGAGGATGCCGGATAGTGCGATCAGTGTGAGCGCCGTGCCGCGGCGACGGATGGTCGAGCGCCAACGAGAGGTGTCCATGGTGTTCGACGATAGCTATTTGATCTTAATGTGACCAATGTTGCACAAGGTGCAGTTGCGCAATATTTACCTGACGGCCGCGTCGACCGCTATCAGCCGAGCCAATCGAGCACCGAAGCCGCCGTCCATGACTGCTGCATGCTGCCGAGCGGTTCGCCGGTGAACGGCTCGTAGTACTCGGCGAAACTGCCGTCGCTGGCCTGCCGCAACCCCTCGGCCCGCAGCATGAACGAGCGCTCGGCCCAGCCGCGCCGGGCGAATACCCAGGAGAACAGCCAGCTCATCACCGGCCACACCGGGCCACGCCAGTACTCACGCGAACGGAACTCCCGCGACACCGGCGAGGTGGACGGCGGCAGCGCGTACCGCAGATCCGGATGTCCGCAGAAGCGCGGACCCTCGAACGTGCGCAGCAGGCTGCGTTCGGCGTCGCGCGGCAGCCCGCCGCACAGCAGCGGCGCGAACATCGCCAGCGTCTCGGTGCCGATCCAGCGTTGCAAGCGCACGTCGAAGTCCCTGGCCGCGCCCGAGCGCGCATCAGTGGTCGCGACAACGCCGGCCCGGAAGCGGTCGGCCCACGCGTATAGATCGCGAACGTCGGCATGCGGCTGCTTGTACTCCTCGCCGATATTCGCGAGCACCTCGCAGGCCAGCGCGAAGATCCCGGTGACGAACACATCCTCGACCGCGAAGCTCATCGTCGAGGCCAGCTGATAGTCGTCGTAGCCCGCCCTGCGCATCTGCTCGACCAGCCACAGGTAGCGGTCGTATTCGCGGTCGCTCGGCCGCTGCGTCGGGTCGGCCACCACCCGCACGTCCTCGCGGTGGTACGGCGGCAGATCGCCGGGAATCACGTTCTCGTAGGCGCGGTCCCAGCGCGGTGAGTTGTCCATGCCGGATTCCCAGCCGTGATACAGCGTGATCCGCCCGGTCTCCTTGGGATCGCGCGCGTGCGCCAGCCAGCGGTGCCAGCGCACCAGGTCCGGCCAGCGGCGGTTCAGGAATTCCTCGGCGACCGCGCGGGTGCTGCGGCCGTGCCGCCGGGAGTGATCGAGAATGCGCTGCACCGCGATGGCGTGCACGGGCGGCTGGGTGATGCCCGAGGTGTCCGGGCCGTCGGGCGCGTTGGCGGCCAGCTTGCGGCACTCCCAGCGCGACGGTCCTGGAAAGTACCCGTCGACGCCGTTGGCGAAGACGATGTGCGGGATCATGCCGTTCTTCCACTGCGCCGACAGCAGCGTGTCCAGCTCGATCACGGCGCGCTCCACGCTCAGCGGGGCGAGCCCGACCGCGACGAACGCGGCGTCCCAGCTCCACATGTGCGGATACAGGCGCGGCGCGGCACTGGTCATGGTGCCCAGGTCGTTGCCACGCAGCAGATAGGCGGCGCGGGCCGCGAGCTGTGTCGGGGTGAAACCCGGGTGTGCCATCCCCCTATTCTGCGATGCCACCCGCAGGTACGCCCGCTCGGCGGTGTCCGACTCGGCCTCGTCCCACCTGCCGGTGGGCGGCTCGTGCTCGGCGGTTCTCACTCTCGAATGCCCCGTCCCTGATTCGCTGTCCGAGATTATTGCAGTGATGTATGCGTGCATCGCTGTGTTTGCGCGGGCTATTACGGTGGGGCGCATGACCAATGCCGTGACCAGCTCCCCGAAGCCGACCGCGCTGATCACCGGCGCCAGCCGCGGCCTCGGCGCCGCCATCGCCCGCGAGCTCGCGCCGTCGCACGAGCTGCTGCTCGGCGCCAGATCCGCCGACGCGTTGCGCGCGATCCGCAAGGAACTGCCCGAGGCGATCGCGTGGCCGGTCGAGCTGACCGACTATCCGGCGGTGGCCGCGGCGATCGAGCCGATCCGGCGGCTGGACGTGCTCGTGCACAACGCGGGCATCCAGGACCTCGCCTCGATCGCCGAGTCGACCGTCGATCAGTGGCGAAACACGTTGGAGGCCAACCTGGTCGCGGTGGTCGAGTTGACCAGGCTGCTGTTGCCCGCGCTGCGCGCCGCGGACGGCCACGTGGTGTTGATCAATTCGGGCGCCGGGCTGCGCGCGAACGCGGGCTGGGCCTCCTACGCCGCGAGCAAGTTCGGGCTGCGCGCCTTCGCCGACGCGCTCCGGCTCGAAGAGCCCGCACTGCGGGTCACCTCGATTCATCCCGGTCGCATCGACACCGACATGCAGCGCGAGATCATCGCGCAGGAGGGCCGTGAGTACCGCCCGGAGCAGTTCCTGCGCGCGGAGACGGTCGCGGCCGCGGTCCGCAATGCGGTGGAGACGCCGAGGGACGGGCATCCGACAGAGATCGTGCTGCGACCCGCGTCGAGCTAGCGCTTCGTTCCTGCGTGATCAATGGTCCAGGTTGTGGACAGATTCGATAGGTAGCCTGGCGCTGTCTTGTGCGCCGTCCCGCTCGAGGGCGGCGTCGTTCGATCAGAGCAAGGGTTTCGAAGCAGTGGATAGACGCCGGATGTTGATGCTCGCCGCAGGTACTGCCGCCGTACTGGCCGGTTGCGCGGTCGCGGAGGGCGACCCGCTCAACAGCGGGTCGGCCGGTGGCGACCCGCTCGCCCCGCCGAAGCCACCCCTGCTGCCGCCACCGCCCGGCGGCCCGAAGACGCCGATTCCCGCCAGCACCATTACCGCCCTGCCCGGCCCAGGCTCCAGTATGGCCCTGACGGTAGACGACGGAGCCAGCCCCGAGGTGGTCGGCGCGTACATCAAGTTCGCCAAGGACACCGGCGCCCGCTTCACGTTCTTCGTAACCGCCTACTACGACTCATGGTCGATTCACCGAGATGCGTTGCGTCCCTTGGTCGATTCCGGTCAAATCCAGTTGGGCAACCACACCTGGAACCACCCCGACCTGACCAAGCTCTCCGCCGCGGCCGTCGCCGATCAGCTACAACGCGCAAAGACCTACTTGCAGAACAACTTCGGCGTAGACGGCGCCCCGTACTACCGCCCCCCGTTCGGTAGGCACAACGCCACCGTAGACAAGGTCGCCGCAGATCTCGGCTACACCGTCCCGACCATGTGGTACGGCTCCCTATCGGACTCCGGCGTCATCACCGAGGACTACCTGATCGAGTGCGCCCGCAAGTACTTCCACCCCCAAACCATCATCATCGGCCACGCCAACGCCCCCGCGGTAACCCACTGCTACGGCCAACTGGTCGACATCATCAAAGAACGCAACCTAGCCATGGTCACCCTCAACGACGTCCTGCTCCCTCCGCACTAGCCCAGCACCCCGCAACCCACGGCCACGTATACGTGAGTCATATGGTTGCTTTACAAGATCTTTGAGCGACCATATGACTCACCTCGATGGCGCTCAGGCGACGATATTGATCAGGCGGCCGGGGACGACGATCAGCTTGCGTGGTGCGGCGCCGTTGAGGAGTGCGGCGATCTTTTCGTCGGCCAGCGCGGCCGCCTCGATGGCCGCGGTGTCCGCGTCCGCCGGAACCTGAATTCGGCTGCGCACCTTGCCGTTTACCTGGATCGGGTACTCGACCGACTCGTCCACCAGCAGCGCTGGGTCGGCCACCGGGAACGGGCCGTGCGCCAGCGAAGCGGTGTGGCCCAAGCGTTCCCACAGCTCCTCCGCGATGTGCGGCGACAGCGGGGCCAGCATCAGCACCAGCGGCTCCACCACCGTGCGCGGTGCGCCGTCCGGGTAGGTCTTGGTGAGATGGTTGGTCAGCTCGATGAGCTTCGCGCCCGCCGTGTTGTCGCGCAGTGCGGCCAGGTCCTCGTCCACACCGGCGATCGTCTTGTGCAGCAACCGCAGCGTCTCGTTCGTTGGCGCGGCCTCGGTGACCCGCAGTCCGCCGGTCTCCTCGTCCACCACCAGACGCCACATCCGTTGCAGGAAGCGGTGGGCGCCGACGACGTCCTTGGTCGCCCACGGCCGCGAGGTGTCCAGCGGCCCCATCGACATCTCGTAGAAGCGGAAGGTGTCGGCGCCGTACAGATCGCACATCTCATCGGGCGAGATGGCGTTCTTCAACGACTTCCCGATCTTGCCGTACTCCTGGTTCACCTGGATCTCGGTGCCGGTCGGGCCGGTCCAGAAGAACTTGCCGTCGCGCTCGACCACCTCGGCGGCCGGAATGTAGGCGCCGCGCTCGTCGGTGTAGGCGTAGGCCTGGATGTAGCCCTGGTTGAACAGCCGCCGGTACGGCTCGTACCCGGACACGTCACCCAGGTCGAACAGCACCTTTTGCCAGAACCGCGCGTACAGCAGGTGCAGCACCGCGTGCTCGACACCGCCGACGTACAGGTCGACGCCGCCCGGATCGTCGGGCCCGTGCTCGCCCGTGCGCGGGCCGAGCCAGTACTGCTCGTTTTCCTTGGCGCAGAACGCTTCCGAGTTGGTCGGGTCCGCGTAGCGCAGCTGATACCAGGAGCTGCCCGCCCAGTTGGGCATGACGTTGGTGTCGCGCCGGTACCGCTTCGGCCCGTCGCCGAGATCCAGTTGGACCTCGACCCAGTCGGTCGCCTTGGCCAGCGGCGGCGACGGCTCGGAGTCCGCGTCGTTCGGATCGAAGGTCACCGGGGCGAAGTCGTCCATGTCCGGAAGGCGCACCGGCAGCATGGATTCCGGCAGCGCGTGCGGCGCGCCGTCCTCGTCGTACACGATCGGGAACGGCTCGCCCCAGTAGCGCTGGCGGGCGAACAGCCAGTCGCGCAGTTTGTACTGGATGGTGCCCTTGCCGTGGCCGTCGGCCTCCAGCCGGGCGACCACCGTCGCCTTCGCTTCGTCGATCGAAAGTCCGTCCAGGTAACCGGAATTCACGATCGCGCCGTCGCCGGTGTAGGCCGCCGCGGTCAGGTCGCCGCCCGCCACCACCTCCTTGATCGGCAGGCCGAGCGCGGTGGCGAAGTCCCAGTCGCGCTGATCGTGCCCGGGCACCGCCATGATCGCGCCGGTGCCGTAGCCGCTCAGCACGTAGTCGGCGATGAAGATCGGCATCGGCGCGCCGTTCGCCGGGTTGGTGGCATAGCTGCCGAGGAAGACGCCGGACTTCTCCTTGTTCTCCTGGCGCTCCAGATCGGACTTGGCCGCGATCGACTTGCGGTATGCCGCAACGGCATCCGCGGGGCTCGCGCTGCCGCCGTTGGTCCAGCGGGCATCCGTGTCAGCCGGCCATGCGGCCGCGGTCAGCGTGTCGACCAACTCGTGCTCGGGCGCGAGCACGACATACGTCGCGCCGAACAGCGTGTCGGGACGGGTCGTGAAGACCTCGATCTGTGCGCCGTTCGCGTCGAACTTGACCTGTGCGCCTCGCGAGCGCCCGATCCAGTTGCGCTGCATGGCCTTCACGTTGTCCGGCCAGTCCAGGTGATCGAGGTCGTCGACCAGCCGGTCCGAATAGGCGGTGATGCGCATCATCCACTGCCACAACCGCTTACGGAACACCGGGAAGTTGCCGCGCTCGCTGCGCCCCTCGGCGGTGACCTCCTCGTTGGACAGCACCGTGCCCAGACCCGGGCACCAGTTGACCATCGAATCGGTCTGGTACACCAGGCGATACGAGTCGAGCACGGCCGCACGCTCGGCGGCCGACAGCGCCGCCCAGTCCTTGCCGTCGGGGGCGGGCCGGGCGCCGGTGGCGAACTGGTCTGCCAGTTCGCTGATCGGGCGGGCCCGATTCAGTTCCTGGTCGTACCAGGCGTTGTAGATGCGCAGGAAGATCCACTGGGTCCAGCGGTAGTACTCGGGATCGGTGGTCGCGAACGAACGCCGCCGGTCGTGGCCGAGCCCAAGGCGATCGAGTTGGCGCTGCATGGTGAGCATGTTCGACTCGGTGGTGTCGCGCGGGTGCGCGCCCGTCTGCACCGCGTACTGCTCGGCGGGCAGGCCGAACGCGTCGTAGCCCAGCGCGTGCAGCACGTTGCGGCCGTGCATCCGGTGATAGCGGGCGAACACATCGGTGGCGATGTAGCCGAGCGGATGCCCGACGTGCAGTCCGGCGCCGGACGGGTACGGGAACATGTCCTGGACGAACAGCTTGTCCGCGGGGGTGGCACCGGCGAGTGGACCGACCGGATTCGGCGCGTGGAAGGTCCCGCGCTCGCTCCACGTCTGCTGCCACCGACGTTCGATGCGGCCCGCGAGCTCCGCGGTGTACCGGTGCTCGGGTACATCGCTATCGGTTGCACGAGTGTCCTGCACGGTCCTGCCTTCTTGTGATCGCCGATCCCCGACAAACTTCGTCTATCAGGGTAGAACGTGCGGACCGCAGTACCGAAAATCGGGCTGCGCTGACTCGGTCGGCGGGCCCGCGTCCGCGCCTCGAAGAAAGTTACCCGCCCGTCGGTATGGGACAGTGCCGCACCGTCTTCGCGTTACTCGCGGGTTGTCGTTCCCATCCCAGCGGTCCCAACAGTGCGTTTGGTTGCTACGTCGCCGGCTTGGCCCCGCACAGTGTGGAACACGCCTGTCCGCCGGTGGTGGCGGGTCGGGTGCTGATCGGTTGCGGGGAGCTCCCGGTCGGCAAATGACACCAATGCGCTAGCCTGCATGGGTGCTCGTCGTCGCTCTCGTCCTGTTCGTGCTGGCCTTGGTGGCCAGCGCAACCGGCGCACTCGGACTGATCGGCAGGCTGCCGCGCAACCGCTTCGTCGGAGTGCACACCGAGGCCGCCCTATCCGATGACGAGACCTTCCGCATCGCGAATCGCGTCGCCGCCCCCACCTCGCTGGCGGCCGGGGCGCTGCTGTTCGCCGGTGGTCTCGTCGCCCTCGCCGCGAGCGGCGTCGTCGCGCTGCTCGTCGGTGCCGGAGCCGCTGTCGTCGCGCTGTTCACCCTCGGGGCCGGAGCCAACGCCGCGGCCTCGACGGCCGCCGCCATCGCGCCGCCCGCCGAGGTCGGCGGCTGCGGCAGTGCGTGCGGAGCGTGCTCGCTGCGCGACGCTTGCCAGCCCGCGACCTAGACCCTTATTCGGCGCATTCCGGTGCGGGCACGCTGCGCGACAGCGGACTCCCGAGCGGATTGAGGTAGAGCACGCACAGCTGGACCGGCACCGGGCCACGGTTCCGTGCGACATGGGGATAACTCGACCCACTCGGTTCGCGAAAGACACGCCCGCGGCGATAGGTCACCGGTGCGCAGTCCGCGCCAGGGTGATCCAGCGTGCCGCGCGTGACCACAACCAGCAGCGTGCCGTCGTGATAATGCCAACCGCTGCTGCCGCCGGGTTCGATGATCGTCTGGCGCAGCACCAACTCGCGACGGCCGATGGCAATGCGGAACAGCACGCGGCTCGCGGTGCCCTGCGCGGGTGCCGCGTTCACCTGATACTCGCGTCGCATCAGACCATCGAACCATTTTCCGGTGCCTCGGGCAGCACTGTGGCGACCAGGCCTTTCCGTGCGGGCCGGGTGGGTTGAATCGACCGAGTTACGTTTCGGGTCGAACCCTGTCGGCGGCGGTATCGGCGGCCCATACTTGGGGCGTTGTAGTACCAGCTTGATCTTCGGGGTGGAAATGAACTCGCTCGACTTTGTTACCGCGGGCAATACGTGGGGAATCTCCGGACCCGACTTCATGGCGTTGTATTGGCCATTCATCGGCCTCGCGCTGCTATTCGGATTGTTGATGCGGCTGCGGGTGACCCGCGGCGCGGTCGATAAGCGTGGCATCGAGCGACCGGGCATGGACCTGTCGCTGCCCGAGATCGCCATGCTGTTCGACGATCGCCGCGCGGTGCTGACCGCGCTGGCCAGGCTGCGCGGCCACGACCTGATCGACTCGGCGGCCGCACCGGCGCGGCCGATGACCGATGCGGACAAGCATCGGCTCGATCCGTTCACCCGGTCGATCTACGACCGGATCGTTGCCGGAGCCAAGCCGACGGTCGTCTCGCTGACCGCCAATTCGGCGCCGGCCCTCGGCCCGCTGCGTGACTCGATGATCAAGCGCGGCTACTTTCCCGACGCGGCTTTCCGGCGCAGGCTGTGGGACGCGGGCCTGCCGCTGTTGATCGTCGCCGCGGTCGGCGTGGTGCGGTTCATCGCGGGAACGCTGCATCACAACCCGGTCGCGTTCCTGGTCATCGCGCTCGTGGTGCAGGCGTTCGGCTATTGGCTCGTGGTGGCCAAACCCCGGCTGACACCACTCGGCCGGCTGGCCCGCAAGAACGCGACGAGCAGCAATGCGCATCTGCGGCCAGCCAATTCGCCTGCCTACGCCACCTACGGCGCGGAGAGCGCCGCACTTGCCGCCGCCGTGTTCGGTGGTGCCGCGCTCGTGTCCCTCGACCCAGGGCTCGCGAGTGCCGTGCAGCCCCCGAGCTCGTCGGGCGGCGACGGCGGCAGCAGCAGCGGTGACAGCGGTGGGGGTGGTTGCGGCGGTGGCGGTTGCGGTGGTGGTTGTGGCGGCTGATCGCGGCGCGCACCGGGACCTTGGATGAGCGGACCGTTGGCGGACGAAGCGCTCGGCATCGGCTGGCGTCCGGAGATCTGCGGGGTGATCGCGGAGCTCGATGGGCTCGGGTTCGGTGAGGTGATCGCGGAGTCGCTGCCGGTGCGGCGGCGACTCGGCAGGTCGAGGGTTGTGCTCCCTGTTGAGCTGACGGCGTTGATCGACCGCGGGGTAGCGATGGTGCCGCATGGCATTTCGCTGTCGCTCGGTGGCACCGAACCCCTGGACGAGCACCGGATCGATCATCTCGCCGCGTGTGCGCGAGCGCTCGGCGCACCGTTGGTGAGCGAGCACGTCGCCTTTGTCCGGGCCGGCGGAGTCGAAGCGGGACATCTGCTTCCGGTGCCGCGCAGCAAAGCCTCCTTGGATGTCTTGTCCCGCAACATTTCCCGTACTCAGGAAGCGCTCGACGTACCGCTGGCCGTGGAAAACATCGCGGCGCTGTTCGACTGGCCCGACGACGAATACACCGAGTCGGAGTTCCTCGCCGAACTCGTCGACCGCACCGGGGTCTACCTGCTGCTCGATATCGCCAACGTTTACGCGAACGCCCGCAACCGCGCCCGCGACCCGCTCGACGAACTCCTGCGTCTACCGGCTGACCGCGTCGCCTACTGCCATGTCGCGGGCGGCCACGAATCCGGCGGCCGCTACCATGACACGCATACCGACCCAATTCCTGCCCAAGTGCTCACGCTCGTAAGCGAATTCACCGATATCCACCCGGTGCCGCTGATGTTGGAACGCGACGGCAACTATCCGCCCGCGGCCGAACTCCTCGACGAACTCGACGCCATCGCCGCGGCAGCGCATCGACCGTCCGTCACCGGCCGCGCACGATCGGCGCGCACATGAGGACACCCGAACCGCGCTCGTCGAGGCGGGAAGTCGACGAGCTTGCCGAGCGGCAGGCGGCTTTAGTCCACGCCTTGGTAGCCGGGAGCCCGGCGCCGGACGGTTTCGACACCGAAGCCGTCGCCGCGGCGGCCAAGGCATTGCTGCACAAACGCGCGGGTGAAGTCGCGCGCCGCTGCCCGTTACTCGCGCACGCCTGCGGTGCCGACTTCGCCGAACAGTTCATCGCCTGGGCTGCTGACAAACCGAAGACGACTACCGCTTCGGACGCAACAGCTTTCGCGCGACACGCGGGTATCGCGCTGTCTACGAGCGGCGCCCGCAAGTCGTTCCTGCGCCGACTTCGCTAGCCGGGTTGTTCGCCGCGCGTTGTCACCGACGCGCAGGCACCGAGGCCGCCGACCGGCAGGAGTGCGGACGAACGTTCGTATTCATCGAACATGCCAAGAGGTCCCATGGTGTGACGAATTACGTACATTTCGGTTCTACCTGGGAACACCGTCGGCGTTAGCGTGTGGTGTGCGATTCCTCAGCAAGTTCTACATCGACGGTTTCATCCTGTCGATCCTCGCTACGGTTGCCCTGGCCAGTGTGTTTCCCGCCCGGGGAACCGCTGCCGACGTAGTGAGCGTGCTGACGAAGATTGCCATCGCATTGCTATTCCTGCTGTACGGCACCCGTCTCGCGCCGAAGGAGGCCCTGGCCGGCCTCACCCATTGGCGGCTGCACACCGTGGTCCTGGCAAGCACGTTTGTGCTGTTCCCGCTGCTCGGGCTGGCGGCGCACCTGCTGGTGCCCAGCGTGCTCACCGACGACCTCTACACCGGTTTGCTGTTCCTGTGCCTGGTGCCGTCTACCGTGCAGTCCTCGATCGCGTTCACCTCGATCGCGAAAGGCAATGTGCCCGGCGCGATCGTGAGCGCGACGGCATCGAACCTGATCGGCGTCTTCGTGACGCCGCTGCTGGTCATCCTGTTGATGAACACCACCGGCCAGGCCAGCGTCGATTTCTCCTCGATCGGCGACATCGTGTTGCAGCTGCTGGTGCCGTTCGCCGTCGGTCAGCTGATCCGGCCGAAGGTGCATCGCTGGCTCAGCCGTTACGCCGAGCCGACGAAACTGGTCGACCGCGGCTCGATCCTGCTCGTCGTCTACAGCGCGTTCAGCGCGGGCATGGTCGAAGGCATCTGGCACATGCTCTCGCCGTGGCGGATTCTCGCGCTGGCCGGTGTCTGCTGTGTGTTGCTCGCGCTCGTCATCGCCGCGACCATGCTGATCGGCCGGATCTTCGGCTTCGCCACGGCCGACCGCATCGTGATCGTGTTCTGCGGCTCCAAGAAGAGCCTGGCCACCGGACTGCCCATGGCGACGGTGCTTTTCGCCAGCCAACCGGTCGGGCTGATCGTGCTGCCGCTGATGATGTTCCACCAGATCCAGCTGATCACCTGCGCCGCCTTGGCGCAGCGCTGGGCCAAGAAGGCGGCGGAGCCCGGCGAGGAAGGCGAACTGCGGTCCGCCGCTTAGTGATCCGGCCGATCGGCTACCGCAGTGTCTCCAGGGCTTGCAGGACCGCGTGATCGGCTTCCGGGTCGCCGACCGAAATGCGGGCACTCCCATCGGGATACGCCTTGGCGGCGATGCCTGCCCGGCGCAGCGCGGTGGCCACGCCTGGCCCCGGCAGGTACAGGAAGTTCGCCTGGCTCAGCGGCACCGCGATGCCACGGCGCCGCAACGCGTTCCGCAGTGTTTCCCGCGCGGCGGTGATCCGCATGGTGCGCACGGCGAGTTCGGGTTCGGCGGCGTAGGACGCGGAAACCGCGGCCACCGCCGCCGAACTCACCCCGAACGGCAATTGCAGCCTGCGCACCCTGGCCATCATTTCCGGCCTGCCGAAGGCGTATCCGATGCGCAGCCCGGCCAGCCCGTAGGCCTTCGAGAAGGTTCGCAGCACAAGCAGATTCGGATGCTTGCTCAACAGCGCGAGCGGGTCGATGTAGTCGGCCGCCCCGAGAAACTCGACATACGCCTCATCCAGGATCACCGGCACCCGCGCGGGCACGCTGCTCAGGAACGTCCGCAACGCGGCGGCCGAAACCACCGTGCCGGTCGGATTGTGCGGACGGCACACCACCACCAGCTCGGTCCACTTGTCGATGGCCTTGGTCATCGTCCGCAGATCCTGGTTGCCCGCCGAGTCCAACGGCACCGGCACCATTTCCACGCCCGCCATCTCGGCCAGGATCGGGTAGCCGTCGAAGGTCGGTGCCGCGTAAACCATTCCGGCACCGGGTGTGGTGAGCGACTGGATGATCTGCATCGCCACCCCGGTCGCGCCGGATCCCACCACCACCTGGTCCGGATGCACGCCGTGATGCTGCGCGATCAGCTTCGGCAGCCGCCGCGGCAGGAACTCTGGATAGCGGTTGGCCTGTGCCAGTACTCTGTTCACTGCGCGAAGCACCGAAGGCAATGGCGGGAACGGGTTTTCGCTCAATGTCAGATCGAATCGCGGCTGCGCTGACGGCCCGCCACGGCGCCGCGACGGCGTGGTCTCGTCGACGAGGTGCAGGCTCATCGCGCCGCGCCCCACCGGATGGCCGCGGCCCCGGCGAAGTCACCCGCGTGCGCGAACGCCGACAACAGCACCACCGAGCCGTTGCGCAGCCTGCCCGCCCGGTTCTCCACATCCAGGGTCACCGGAATGCCTGCCGCGAACAGGTTTCCGCACCTGTCGAAGGTGTCCGGATGGCGTTCGGCGGGCAGCTCGAGCGCGTCGTGCCAGTTGCGCAGGAACAGCCGGTTGGGCTGATTGGTGACGAAGGTGTCGATGTCGCGGCCCTTCACCCCGATCCGATCGCACACCGCCAGCGCCACCTCCGGCACCAGCCGGTTGCCGCGCGCGAACACCTTGGTGATCTTCGATTCGGTGAAGCTGACGCAGCCCTGGCCCTCGCCCGGCTCCCAGTACTTACGCTCGCCATTGGTGGAAAACTCCATGTCCCCGGCGAATTCGGGGTAGGTGCGGCATTCGAGGTCGAGGATCGGCGCGCTGTCGTCCTTGACGAGCAGCCCGACCCCGCAGCCGTCGCCGGGCACCGGCGCCTGCGCCAGCTTGCGGATGTCGGGCTGGGTGAACACCGGGCCCGCGCAGTTCTGCGTCGCCGCGATCAGCGCGGTGCGCGCGTTGGTGGTCTGCAGCACCATGCGGGCGATCGACATCATGTGTACGAAGGCCGCACAGCCGCCGTTGTGCACGTCGTACACGAAGGCGGGGCGCGCGCCCAGCCGCTTGGCCACCTCGGGTCCGCAGCCCATTACCGGATTGTCCGGCAGCTGGGTATGGGTGATCAGCACGTCGATGTCCGAAAGGAACTGCGCGCCATGGCGTTCGATCAGCGGCGCGACGGCGCGCTCGACCATGTCCACCGCGGTCTCGTCCCGATCCACATGGTGGCGGGCCTTGGGCGACCGGAACATCACGTTCTTGGCCATCCGGTCCGAGCGGGAGTACTGAGTGAAGTATTCGGTGCCGACCGGCTCGCCCGGCAGGTAGCTGGCCACATCGACCAGGCTGACCGGGGGCAGCGCGGGAGCGTCCGGATTGGTGGGGAGCATGCCTGGTCTCATTTCATCCAGTCGGGCTTGATGGGCAGATCGTGTGCCGCCCGGTATTCGCAGATCGCCTTGAGGTTGTCCATCTCCAGCTGGTGACCGGCGGAGAACATCTCCCAGAAGTCACCGACCCACACCGGGCGCTTCGCGGGCGCGGTCTCGGGATAGGGGTTGTCGTCGTAGAACGGGTGCTTGCAGTTGACCCACAGCACCACCGAACCCGGCTTGTTGAACACCGTCTGCGCGTCGACGACCCGCAGCAGGTAGATCATCCACAGGTGCTGCGACTGGTCCCAGGCACAGTGGTAGTCGACGGTCATCGCCTCGGGGTGCGCGACGGTGCGGGTGAAGATTTGCGTTTCGTCGCCGAGCCGGTCGTAGGCCAGCCACAGGCCCGGTTCCTCGGTCGGCATGAAGCCGCGCAGGCTGTAGGTCCATTCCTCCAGCGAGCGGGTGTCGGCGAGGTATTCGTACACCTCGCGCGGCGGCGCGGCGATATAAGCCTGCACCGGGCAGTAGTCGCCGAAGATCTGGTCGTGCGGATAGACCGACCGCAGCATGTCCATGATGATCGGGGTGGTCGCGTCCTTGTCGGAATTCTCGATCCGTAAGAGGCCGGTCGGCAGCACGCCCTCCGGGATGTCGCTGAGTGCGGGCAAGGCGCTGTCGGACCCACCCGTCGCCAGGTCGCCACCATTGATGGAATCGGTACGCGCTGCGGTCATTTCGTACTCCTGGATTGCTCGATGGTCGTCAAGAACGGAAGAAACGGGGGCACCTCGTCGGGGTCCACGTCGATCGAAATGAACGACGGCCCCGCGGTTTCCATGCAGTGCCGCAGTGTCGCGGCCAGCTCGGCAGGCAGGCGCACCGAGTAGGCGGGCAGTTCGGGGAACATGGCGCCGACGCCGTCGCCGAGGTGCGCGGGCCGGAACCTGTTGAAGCTGTAGCGGTCTCGGTAGTACAGCTGTTCCCTGGTCACGCACATGGCGTGGGCGTTGTTGTTGAGCACCAGGAAGGTGATCGGCAGCGCGTGCTCGATCGCGGTGTGTATCTCCATGCCGTGCATGAAGAACGCGCCGTCACCGGCGACCACCACGGTGCGCCGCACTTCGTCGGGTCCGTGCCCGCGGGCGAACGCGGATCCGATGCCCGCGCCGAACGCGTACCCCATGCCGCCCATCCCGAGCGCGACCACGAACCGGCCGCCGCGCGGCACCCGCAGGTGATGCACCACGGCCGCACCGGTATTGCCCGCGTCGGCGAAGACGTCGGTGCCCTCGGGTAGTCCGGCTTCGATGGTCTCCACCAGCTGCCGATAGCGCAGCCCGGGGCCGGAGGCCGCCGGAACATGCAGCGCGGTAAGCGAAGTGACGCCGCGCCGCTCGGGTGCCACGGTGGCAACCGTGAATTCGTCGGCCAGTTCGCCCAGCGTGCGCGCCAGGTCGGTACTGGTGGCGTGGATGGCAGGCAAGTACGGCGGCGTCACGCCGATGCTCGCCACCGCGGCGCCCGCCAGTAATTCGTCCAGCCCGGTGCGCGCGGTGATCGGCATCGGTGTGCCGATGAGCAGGCACAGGGCCGCCGATCGGACGGCCGCACTGAGTTCCGGATGCCCCATGGAGCCCGCGACCCCGCAGAAGCCGGGGTCGGTGTTGTCGTAGGTGTCCTTGGCGTCGGGAGCGACGCCGACCGCTGCGTCCAGGGCGGCGGCCAACCGCGCCAACTCGTCCCGCGCGTCGTCGCGGGCGACCTGGTCACCGGCGATGATCACGACCTTGCCGGTTCGCCGCGCCGTGGTCAGCGCGGCGCGCAGCCGAGTCAGGCCCGCCTCGTCACGCCGATATACCTTGGTGGGCAATCGAATCGAGCCCGCCGCCCCCATGTCCGCCTGCTGCACATCCTTGGGCAGCAGCAGCACCGCGGGGCCGCCGCGCCGGGCGGCGCCGACCGCCCTGGCCAGCTGATCGGGCAAGTCGGCGGCGGTCTCGACGCGCGCGCAGTAGCGGGTGATCTCGTCGAACATCCGGGCAGCGTCGATGGTGCCCGCCTGTCCGCTGGTGTCCTGGAAAGCGCCGTTGCCCTCCAGCGCGGTCGGCGGCTGGCCGACCAGCGCAAGCACCGGTACCCGCGAGGCGAATGATTCGGCAAGTCCGGCAACGAGATTCATCGCACCCCCGCCGGACGTCGCGGCGACGACGCCGAGGCCGCCGGTCGAGCGGGCGTACCCGTCGGCCATGGTGGCCGCCGAGAATTCGTGCTTGGCGATCACCCCCGTGACGTCGTAGGACGCGTCGAAGATGGCGTCGTAGAGATCCTCGATATTCGCGCCGTCCACGCCGAAGATGTGCCGGACTCCCAAGGCAGAAACCGCCTGTACCAAATAGTCCACGACCCGGCTCTGCATCGGCACTCCTTCCCGCGGTGTCCCTCCGTGCACTGGGCACACGCGAGATCACTTGCTGCGTACAGGAGTAATACGGGTGGGAAGGGTGGACGGTTCAACGCTGGGCTAGCAGCGCGACAACGACCGCGCTACCGCCAGGACGCTCAGCTCAACTCGATGGGGTCGTTGTAGACGACTTCGCTGGTCTACCCGCGCCGGGCTTGCATGTACGTATACATCTACGTATAGTCGTGTCATGCCCAACAAGACGATCTATGTTGCCGATGACGATCTGCCGCTGTTCCAGCGGGCCCAGGAACTGGTCGGCGGCAATCTCTCCGGGGCGGTGACCACGGCGTTGCGCCGGTTCATCGAGTTGGAAGAGGGTCGGCAAGAAGGGTACGACGAGGTCATCGTCCGGGTCGGGCACAACGGCGTCCGGCAAGTTCGGTTCTCCGGCGCCCTGCTTTTCGAAACCAACGACATCAACGACCACCGGATGGAACATGTCCGGGTGTTCCGCAGTCGCAAGGGCAAGTTCGTGCTGCACGCGCACTATGCCAGCTGGGACGAATATCCCCAATCCGCCAACTGGATCAAGGATTTGAAGAACTGGCGGCGCATGCTCGGCGTCGGCGAGCAGGACTGGGGCGATTTCACCCTGGAGATCGTCGACTCGGTCGAGGAATTGAAACCCAAACTGCCGGAAAAGGTTTACGAGCGGGTGGTCGATATCGCGAAGCGGCCGCAGATCGAAGACCTCGACATCTAGCCGAATCGCTTTTCCGCACAACTGAACACCAACTGCTCGACCGGTAAAGCCGCACCCAGACATGGGGGCGGTGGGGGGTAGTCATGCGCACATGCGCATCCAATTATGAAATTCACTGAAAGGACCGTCATGGTCAACGGCCATCGCGCACCCGCCATCTCGGCGCTGGGCCTGCGTAAATCCTTCGGCGAGCAGGTGGTGCTCGACGGTATCGACATCACCGTCCCCGAGGGCACGGTCTACTCGTTGCTCGGCCCGAACGGCGCGGGCAAGACCACCACCGTGCAGATCCTGAGCACACTCATCCACGCCGATGCGGGAGAAAGCCGGGTCGGCGGCCACGATGTCGAGGCCGAACGTGACGCGGTGCGCGAGGCGATCGGTGTCACCGGCCAGTTCGCCGCGGTCGACGAGCTGCTCACCGGCCGGGAGAATCTGCAGCTGATGGGCGATCTGCATCATCTGCCCCGGCGCGAAACCCGAAGGCTGGCAGCGGATCTGCTGGAACGCTTCGACCTGGTCGAGGCCGCCGACAAGCCCGCGTCCACCTACTCCGGCGGCATGACCCGACGGTTGGACCTGGCGATGACGCTGGTCGGCGATCCGCGCATCATCTTTCTCGACGAGCCGACCACCGGCCTGGACCCACGCAGCAGGCGGGCCATCTGGGAGCTCATCCGCGGGCTGGTCGACGACTACAACGTGACGGTCTTCCTCACCACCCAGTACCTCGAGGAGGCCGATCACCTGGCCGACCGTATCGCGGTGCTCGATCACGGCCGGATCGTCGCGGAAGGCACCGCGGCGGAACTGAAGCGGCTGGTGCCCGGTGGGCACATCCGGCTGCGGTTCGCCGACAGTACCGCGTTGTTCGCCGCGTCCGCCGCGCTCGGCGTCGCCGCGCAACCGGTCGACGACGCCGAGGACGACGCCGACCTGACGCTCGCCGTGCCGAGCGACGGCAGCGTGAAATCGCTACGGGCGCTGCTGGATCGGCTCGACTACGAGCAGATCGAGGTCGACGGCCTCGCCGTGCACACGCCCGATCTCGACGATGTCTTCCTCACCCTCACCGGCCAGCCGACCTCCGAAAAGGAAACTGTCGCATGAGTAACATGTCCTATGCCCTTGCCGACTCGGCAACAATGTTGCGGCGCAACCTGACTCATGCCAAGCGGTATCCGAGCATGAGCGTCGGCGTCATCGTGATGCCGACCGTGCTGCTGCTGATCTTCAAGTTCGTCTTCGGCGGTGCGCTCGAAAAGTCTTCCGGCGGAAGCTACATCGACTATCTCGCACCCGGCATGCTGCTGATGGTGCCTGCCTACATCACGGCGTCGGTGGCGGTGTCCATCGTGACCGACACCTCCAAAGGCATCGTGAATCGGTTCCGCACCATGGGGATCACGCAGTCGTCGATGCTGACCGGTCATGTTGTCGGTGCGCTGCTGCAGGCGCTGGGCGGCATCGTGTTGATGGCCGTGGTCTCGCTGCTCATCGGGTGGCGACCCGATGCCACCGCGGTCGAATGGGTCGCCGCGTTCGGTCTGCTCGGCTTCACGATCTTCGGGCTGAACTGGCTCGCGGTCGCCTTGGGCCTGCTGTCGTCGAATCCGGAGGGCGCGAGCAACACCGTCTTTCCGATCATCATGCTTCCCTTCCTCGGCAGCGGTCTGGTCGGCACCGACACCATGCCCGTCGGGCTGCGCCAGTTCGCCGAGTATCAGCCGTTCACCCCGATCACCGAGACCGTGCGCGGCCTGCTGATGGGCACCGAGATCGGTAACAACGGCATCCTCGCGCTGGCCTGGTGCGCTGGCCTAACGCTCGTCGGATTCCTGTGGGCGAACTCGATTTTCCGTCGCCAGACCAGCTGAGCCAGCACGCGATGAGGGGTACCGATCCCCCGCCGGGAACCCGGCGGGGGATCGGTTTGTCGTCAGATGGTGCCGGAAAGCAGGGTCTTGCCCGAGGACGCCAACCGGATCTGCACGGCCTGGATCTGCTCCGGCGTCTTGTCGACGGTCCGGTCGATCGTCAGCTCGGTGCCCGGCCCGGCGGGCCACTGATCGAGTTCGGTCTGGCTGCCGTCGGTACCGAGCACGAACAACTTCAGATTCCAGTTGTACTGCTGATTACTCGCCCCGTAGCTGCAGGTCATCACGATCCGCGTCTTGCCGTTGGCCTGCACGACCTTGAAACTGGCCGTCACCGGATTCGGCTCGAGCGGTTGCATACTGCGTTCCGCGACCACCTGTTCGATGCCGGTGTCGCCGCCCGGCGAGGACACGGTGCTGACCACCGGAACCGTGATGGCCACCGCGGCGGCCGCCGCCGCGACAGCCGCACCGACGGACACCCACCGGCTCCGGCGCCTGCGCTTATCGGCCGCGTCGGCGAGCCTCGGCAGCAATTGCGGCACCTGCGGGCCTGTCTCGACCGTCGATGAGCCCAGCTGTGCCGCAAGGGCTTCGGGCAGATCGATCATCGCGAGCGCGGTCGCCGGTTCGACCATCGCGAGCATGCCCGGCATGCCTGCCAGCTCGGCGACGGCGGCATGGCAGGCGGGGCAGCCGGCCAAATGCTCTTCGTATTCCCGGCGCTCGGTCCTGGTCAAGGAGCCGAGCACGTAGGGCGCGTCCCACGTGGCGTAGTCGTCAGCGATATCGGTCATTGGTTCGTCACCCCCATCTCCTGTAATGCCAGCCGTAGTGCCCGCATGCCGTAGTGCATCCGGGATTTCACCGTGCCCGCCGGAACGTCGAGTTCGTCGGCGATCTGGTGGGTGGAAAGGCCCCGATAGTAGGCCCGCACGATCACCTCACGGTGGTCGGGACTCAGCCTGCCCAACGCGTCCGCGACCACCCAGCCGTCCAAGGCCCGGTCGGCCTGGTCGGGCGTGGCCTGTTCCGGCGGGCTGTCGGTGCGGAACTCGCGCCGGTTGCGGGCGCTGCGGTGCTCATCCACGGCGAGGTTGCGTGCCACCGTGAACAGCCACGCGCGCGCCGAGGTGTCGGACTGATCCAGCACGTTCGGTCGCTGCCACGCTCGCAGCAACGTTTCCTGCACGATGTCCTCGGCCCGTCCGGGGTCGCGGACCAAACCGAGCGTGTACCGCCACAGCGCGGCCGCGTGTTCGTCGTACAGGACCCGCAACAACTCGGTTCGGTTGTCGGGTTTGTCCGCCTCTCCGAGTATTTTGCGCACAAGTAGGTGCCTCCGGGCTCACGTTGCGGGCCGGCGGTTTGGTACTGAGTCGAGTTCTGGGCGGACCCGATGAGTTACCCATGTGCTCGCCAGCTCAGTTGTCGCGTCGCCATGCCCTAATTCGCCTGTTCAAGGAGTACACGTCGTCAGTTGCGTTCTAGTTCAATGGGATGGGTTGCCAGCAGCGACAGGGGGAGGGGCTGGCGGCGCAGCACGTGCGCCCACAGATCGGCGCGGCCGGTACTGATCGGGTCGGAGGGCAACGCGGACAGCACTATCCAGTCGTCGTTCTCCAGCTCGCCTTCCAATTGCCCGAAGGTCCACCCCGCATAACCAGCGAAAATTCGGATGCCCTCGACCAGCTGCCCGATCTCCGCCGGGTCGGCGTCCAGGTCGACGAGCACCACCCGGCCGTCGATCCGGCGCAGGCCGGGGATGCCGTCGATGGTCGCGCCGACGCGGATGGTGCCAAGGCACAGCGCCGCGTCTCGCTTGACCGGGCCGCCGATGAACAGGGTGCGCGGCGCGGCCGCCACCTCGGTCCAGCGGGGCAGCACGTCGTGCACGGCCGTATCGCTCGGCCGGTTCAGCACGACGCCGAGGCTGCCGGCATCGTTGTGCTCGATGATGTAGACAACGGTGCGCCGGAAGGTCGGTTCGGCCAGTTCGGTCGCCGACACCAGCAGGGTGCCGGCGCGCACCACCTGCTCGCCGTGCCGGTAATCGCGCCGCTTGCGGTCGCCGTGCCCGCCGCGAGTTTTCCGATCATCCGGGTCGTCTGCGCGTGCCACTCGGACATCATCGCAGTTGTTTCGGCGATATGCGCTTCCGCTGACCAGTTCGGTGTCATGAATTTGCGTCGGGAGCCGATGCTGGGCGCTTGCGGTCGTCGTAGAGTCCGTGTCATGGAACCTCCCGAGGTACGCCTCGAGAACAGCGACACCGTGTACGACTTCTATCTCGACCATCGGCAGAATCGGCTGAAAGCCTGGGCCGCATACGCCATTCTGGGTCGTCGGTACTATCCCCGCGTCTCCTACGCCGAGGGCGCGCACGCCGGTATGCGCGCGGCGATCCGGCAGGGCCGACCGCTGTTGATCTCGATCAATCATCTTTCCGAGAACGATCCGTACACGGTCGCGGCGGCGGCGTGGCGCAGCGCGTTGCGCCCGGTGATCGGGCGGGTGCGGGTGCTGGCCAAGGACGAGCTGTTCGAGGAGCCCGAGCAGCGACGCAAGATCGACATGATGGGCGGGATCCCGGTCTTCCGCGGCAAGGACCACGGCATCCGGGCGGTCAACGCGGCTGGTCAGCGAATGATGGACATCTGCGCGCAGCGGATCGCACGTGGTGACGGTGTCGCGGTGTTCCCGGAGGGCACCTGCAACGAGGTCGACCCGGCTCAGGTGCAGCCGGTCGGTAGCGGGATCGGGCACATCGCGTTTCGCGCGATGAAGCTCGGCGTCGAGCCGGTGCTGGTGTCGATGGGCCTGAGCTACGGGCCGCGCGCCGACCCGACGGTGCAGCCGAACAAGGAGGAGGCCAAGTCGGCCAGCTTCTACTTCGGCGTGCCGATCACCGAATTGCCGAGCAAGCCGGGCGATATCGCGCGGCTGGTGCGCACCGATCTGCAGCAGGCGCTGGACGGGGCCGTCGCCGCTTACTGAGGCAGGTTCAGGCTGTCGCGTGCCCAGTGCGGCACCATCACCAGATATTCGGGCCGAGTCTCGATGAAGTGGTGCACCATTCGGCACATCGGCAACGCGCCGAGTTTGTCCTCCGCCGTGCTGTTCAACGCCGCCTCGACCAGCACGCGGCCGTAGCCCTGGCCCTCGTAGCGGGGGTAGATCTCGGTGTGCACGAACGCGCGTTCGGACTGGGTGTCCTGATATTCGACATATCCGGCGTTGTCACCGTCGACATAGAGCTCGAAGCGTTCCAGAGCGGTGTTGATACGGACCTCCGTCGACATGGCTCGACGCTACTCCCGTGCGACCTCATCCGCGCATTCCGCAACGCATCGCGCTGCGGCCGCCGCGGACTGGGGACGGCGGTCCCCGCAGCCGCCTGACCGGCGGAATCCGGTGCTCGACTTGTCTGTTGGTGGCGACCTGCGCAGAATGCTCATGATCGGGGTCGCGCACGCGCGCGTGGCGGCGGCCCGTGGAGGTACGAAACTTGATGAAGGTACGGCTGTTTTCGCGGGCCGCGGCTGCCATGGCCGTGTGCCTGCTCGGTGGATCGATCGTTTCCGGCCTGGCCGCCGCCGCGCCGTCGTTCGGGGCTTGCCCGGCGGGCTCGGTCGTCGCGGGTCACGGCGTGCAATGCGCCGTGGTCGACGTACCGATGAACTACGCCGACCCGGACGGGACGAAGATCCAGGTGACCGTCAGCCGGATCGCGGCAACCGGGGAGCGGCGCGGCGCGATCTTCGCCAACCCCGGTGGACCGGGTGCGGACGGGCTGGACTTCTGGGGTCTGCGCACCGATGTGCTGCCCGCCGAGCTCAACGCCCACTACGACCGGATCGCGGTGCAGCCGCGCGGATTGCGCTGGGCCACCCCGTTGGACTGCGCGGCCGAGGACGGCGGGCGGGTGTCGCTCGGCGGCGGCGACCGCAATGCCATCAAGAAGGCGTGCGATATCGCCCATCCCGGCTACCTCGACACCATCACCACCGAGAACACCGCCCGCGACATGGACGCGGTGCGCGCCGCGCTCGGGCTGGACCGGATCAGCTACCTCGGCACCTCCTACGGCACCTATCTCGGCGCGGTGTACGCCTCGCTGTTTCCCGACCGGGTCGAGCGAATGGTGTTGGACTCCAACGTCAATCCCGACTGGGTGTGGACCGAGGAATTCGCCCAGCAGCAGATCGCAGGCAAGCAACGCCTCGATGATCTGTTCGCCTGGATCGCCGAGCACAGCCAGGAATATCACCTCGGCGATACGGCTTTGCAGGTCTATCAGAACTGGGTGCGGATGGCGGTCGACCAGGGCGGCGGCTGGTACGCCAACCTGACGCCGCCGCCCGCCAGCCTCGCCGACCTGCCCGGCTCGTTGCCCGAGCCGCTCGCCGAGATCGCTCGCGACGGTTATACCGGCAGCCTCGAGCAGACCGGGAAACTGCAGAACCTGGTGCGTACCTTGATCTCTCGCGGTGCAACCACCCAGGGGCCGTTGCTCGGCGCGACGTCGGTCGCCAGTTACACCCGCACCTACTGGCCGACCTTTGCCCGCGCGATGGCCGACGCACTCGCCAACCCGGCGAACGTGCAGCGCCTGCGCACCATCGAGGGCGCCACCTCCACCGACACCACCGGTCAATTCGTCTTCGCCGCGATCACCTGCAACGAGAACGCGATTCCCGGTCGGCTAGAGGTGGTCGGCTCGGCGATTGCCACGATCGCCTCCGGCGGCGACGCCATGGACGCCCGTGCCGACCTGGTCCGCTCCGGAATGGCCTGCGGGGCATGGAAACCCGTCACCACGCCGGTCCGGATCACCGGCGCCGGTCTCGGCACCCGCCCGCTGATCCTGCAGAGCCGCCACGACGCGTTGACCAAATACGAAGGGGGACCGGCGATGTCACGCGCGCTGAACGGGTCCCTGATCACCGTCGCAGGCGGGGATCACGGCAATTTCGGCCGCGGTAACCAGGTGATCGACGATGCGGTGCTGACCTATCTGCGTACCGGGCAGGTGACGATCACCGAAGCCGCTGAGGCGCCGCTGCCGATGCGCTGACCCGCTCGCCGCGATCCCGCCGCGTCCGTCAGGACTCGCGTGGCCCTTGGGTTTACGCGTATTTGCCGAGTTCGCTGGCGTCGAGGAGTTCTTTGTCGTTGACGCCGATGATGTAGCCATCGAGGTCGCGGAAGTAGAACATGCGTTGGCCGTTGTGGTCGGCGGTCAGCGGTTTGACGATCTCGGCGTGCTCGGCGATATGCCGGTACGCCGCGTCGAGATCATCGACGGGCAGATAGAACATGCCCGCGAAGCCGATCGGGGTGTCGGCGAGGGTGGGCAGCCAATTCTTCAGGTCGGCGTTGAGGTAGATCATCGCGCAGAATTCGCCCTGGTAGAGCAGCATGTGGATGTCGTCGCCGGGGCGGGCGGTGCTGGAGTCGGCGTCGAAGCCGAGGGACTTGTAGAAGGCAAGGCTGGCGGCGGTGTCGTGGACGCTGAGGCAGGGCGCGAAGGCCATGTTCGTTCTCCCTTGTCTGGTGGGTTGTGGTCAGGAGCCGGTCCAGGGGCGGGCGATGCAGAAGGGCTGACCGGATGGGTCGAGCAGGACGGTCCAATTCGCACCGCCGGGTTGGTGGTCCGGCTTGGTCGCGCCGAGGTCGAGCAGGCGTTGCTCGGCGGCTTCGGGGTCGTCGAAGGCCAGGTCGAGGTGGTATGGCAGCTCATCGGCGGGCCAGTTGGGTGCGGAGAAACGCTCGGTCGTATAGAAGATGTAGGTCGTGGATCCGTCGGTGACCATGAACGCGGTGGGCGTGCCGTTCTCGTCCGGGAAGTCTTGGGTGAGTTGCCAACCCAGCGCCGCCGCGTAGAACTCGGCCAGCGCCCGGCCATCCGGGGCCCAGAACGCGTAAGAGGAGACGGTCCCGGTGGGGACCGCCGCCTGAACGCTCGGGGTGGTGGTCATTACGCGCACCCTTCCTTTCAGCTTATCTACAGCAAACTCTTGTTGAGTACATTTGTACCTTAGGAGGCTGACGTGCGGAACCCCTTGTGATCTACATCCCATTAGGTACATATGTACTCTGTAGCCCTATTTGCCAGTACGAACGTTCCCTGATGGAGGCACAGTGGCCAACGAATCCGACGACTCGGCCGCTCCCACGCGCCGCCGCCGGTTCGATCCGACTCGTCGGAAGCGCATTGCGGAAGCCGCCATCCGGGTAATCGGCGAACGCGGTGTGGAAGGGCTCACGCACCGCGCGGTCGCCGAGGCCGCGGACGTTCCCATCGCGGGCACGACCTATCACTACAAAGACAAGGAAGACCTGTTGCAGGCCGCGCTGGAAATCTGCGTCGCCGACTACGCCGCGATCATGGCCGCCATCCCAGTCGACAACCCCGGCCTGACCATCGACGACGTCATCGAGCAGACCGCAGACGCGCTCATCGGCTGTTTCACGACCGAACGAACCATCACCACGGTGCAGCTCGAGTTGTACGTCGCGGCCATCCGCCGCCCCGCGTTGCGCCCCGTCGCCGACCGCTTTACCGAAGCCACTCGTACGTTGTACGCCCACTACACCGACCCGACCACCGCGACCCTGCTCACCGACACCGCGCAAGGCATCACCCTGCGCGGCATGGCCGCCACCCAACCCCCCACCCGCGACCGGATCCGAACTCTGCTCAGCCATTGCCTGCCCTGACCCAACGAGGCCGGTAAACGGCTCTCGCGCGTACGCGGAAGCCGGCCGCTACTTCCGTTTCTGCGTAGGGCGTAGCCGGATAGGGTCTGTCTGGCTGGGTGGACGGTAAGTTCGTCTCGGCATTGCCTGCCCAGTCGACGCGGATCACACTGCAATCCATGACGACGTGGATGCCGCTGCATGGTCAGCCTTATCAACCAGTTTCCTACCACCCGAACCGGATTCCCGTCGCGGAGGCCCTTGCCGCGTCGGCCGCGTTTCGTGCGCGGATGGATGAGCGTCGGACCGTGCGGATGTTCTCGACCGATCCGGTACCTGAGCAGTTGGTGCTCGATGCGATCGCGGTGGCCAACACCGCGCCGTCGGGTGCCCATCAGCAGCCGTGGACTTTTGTGCTCGTCGAAGATCCCAACGTGCGCAAAAGGATTCGTGCGGCGGCCGAAGCGGAGGAGCAGATCTCGTACAACGGGCGTCTCGGCGAGGAATGGTTGTCGGCCTTGCGTCCGCTCGGCACCGATGAACACAAGCCGCATCTCACCGACGCTCCCTACCTCCTCGTCGTCTTCCAGCAGCGCTTCGGCCTGCGCCCCGACGGCACCACCTACAAGCACTATTACGGCGACGAATCGGTGGGCATCGCCGTCGGCATGCTCCTTGCCGCACTACATATCTCCGGCCTGGCCGCCCTCACGCACACCCCGAGCCCGATGAAATTCCTCGCCGAAGTCCTCGAGCGGCCCCGCAACGAAAAGGCTTTCGCGGTTATCCCTATCGGCTACCCCGCCGAAGATGCGGTCGTCCCCGACCTCGTGCGCAAGACAATGGACCAGGTCCTCATCCGTATCCGATAGAAAGCACCCGCGACAAGAAGGTGCTCATCTACTCGGTCGCGGCAGGTCCGGGACCTGGGTGACCAGGTCTTCCGGAGCCGACAATCGCCAGGCCTCGAACACCAGCTCGGCCAGTTCGTCGGCCTCGATACCCGCCAGGTGGACGACGACCCAGCCGAAACCGCCTGCCGTGAACTGTTCTTCGAAGACGTCGGGTCGTTCGGAGACCAGCGCTTTCTGTTCGGACAGCGTCTGTTTCAAGCCGACCGTGTTGGTGCGCGGCCAGTAGTAGCCGAACAACTTCCCGCGCACCTTGTACGAGGTGTACCGCTCACCCTTGGTGTCCCGCACGTCGACGAGGCCGCCGACGACCCGGAAGAACTCATCACTCTGTACTGCCACCGCGGACCCCTCACAACTCAGAGTCCGCAATATACCTGCGGCCCTGGTCAGCGGGTCACGGTGGCCGAGGTGAGCACAACGGGCTGGACCGGTACGTCCTGGCCGCCGGTCTTGACCTTCCCGATCTGGTCGACGACGTCGTTGCCACGGGAGACCTTGCCGAATACCGCGTAGCCCCAACCGTCTTGCCCCGGATAGTCGAGGAACGCGTTGTCGCTGGTGTTGATGAAGAACTGGGCCGACGCCGAATGCGGGTCGGAGGTGCGGGCCATAGCGACGCTGTAGATGACGTTCTTCAGCCCGTTCTTGGCCTCGTTCTCGACCCGGTTGGGCGCCGGCTTTTCCCGCATCGTCTGGTCGAGGCCGCCGCCCTGGATCATGAAGCCGTCGATCACCCGGTGGAAGATGGTGCCGTCGTAGTGGCCACTGTTGACGTAGGTCAGGAAGTTTCGCACGGTCTTGGGTGCCTTCGTTTCGTCGAGTTCGAGCTCGATGTCACCCATAGAGGTTTGGAGCAGAACCTTGATCATGATTTCCCCAATTTGTGCGACGGGCTCAGTCCCGCAGTCGCCCTGACGGACGCGTGCTCCAACCGAGCTGGACACGGACCTGTGCAGCTTACCGGTGCGTGGCCGCGGGGAATCCGTTTCGGCCACGCACCGGTGCTCGCCGCGACAACTACACCGCCAGGTCCGGCAGCACTTCGCCCGTCTCCAGCAAGGTCTTGAGGTTGGACAGGATGCCCGGCCAGCCACCGCTGATCCCCTCCCGGACAGCACTGTTCGGCGGAAAATTGTTGTGCACGACGGTCAGTTTGACCACATCGTCGCTGGCCTGCTCCAATTCGAAGGACACCTGGGAGCGCGGCTCTCGGGCCCAGGCCGCGACGAGGTCGGGGTCCATGTCGAAGGCCTCGGCGAACGCGGGATCGAAGGTGTGCCAGGTGTAGGCGAGCTTGTTGTAGGGGTCTGCCTCCAGCACTACCTGTTCAGGGTCCTTGCTCGTCCAATCCTGTTGGTGCCAGACCATTTCGGAGCCGGGCTGCCAGTCGGTGTCGAAGGATGAGCCCCAGTAGCGCTTGGTGAAGGCAGGCTCGGTCAGCGCCTGCCACAGCTTTTCCCGGGTGGTCTTGATGAAGGTCGTGTAGACAAATGTGTTGTCGCTCATGGGTTCTGCCTCCAAGGCTTTCTTGAGATCGGCGAGTGCGTGTACGCGCGCGCGGTCGTACCGGGTGATCCAGCGTTCGGTGATGGCGTTGATGGGGTCGGCGTTGAGGTAGTGCAGTTTTTCGCGGCCGCTGCGGCGGGTGCTGATCAGGTTGGCCGCCTCCAGCACGGCGAGGTGTTTGCTGACCGACTGGCGTGCCATCTCCAGCCCGGCGCACAGTTCGCGCAGGGTTTGCCCGTTGCGGGCATTGAGACTGTCGAGCAGCCGCCGGCGATTGGGGTCGGCCAGCGCTTTGAATACCTCGTCCATGTCACCTTTCTAATAGGCAGCTGATTGGCTGCGTATTTGAGGTTAGGCAGCTGGTTGGCTGCATGTCAAGAAGTATCGCCGCAGAGAAAGCATTGTCGCGGCGGAATGTAGTAGATATGCTACGAATCGACGGGAGACCGCAACGGGGAGATCAGCATGACGATGGGTCAGGGCGTCACACTCGACGTCGAGAAATTGCGAATGCGCTACGGCAGCACCGACGTCCTGCACGACGTGACGTTCCAGGCGAAGCCCGGCGAGGTGCTGGTGCTGCTCGGCCCGAACGGCGCGGGCAAGACCACCACCATCGAGATACTGGAAGGCTTCCGCATGCGGTCGGCGGGGCGCGTCGACGTGCTCGGTGTCGATCCGGCGCACGGCGGCGAGGCGTGGCGGGCCCGCATCGGCGTCGTCTTGCAATCGTGGCGTGATCACGGCAAGTGGCGGGTCAGGGAGCTGCTGGACTACCTGGGTGCCTTCTATGCGCCCTACGGCACCGACCGGATCCAACGGCCATGGGACACAGACGAACTCATCAAGGCGGTGGGCCTCACCGAACAGTCGTCCAGCAAAATCAACGACCTGTCCGGCGGCCAGCGACGCCGGATCGACGTCGCCATCGGCATCGTCGGACGCCCCGAGGTGCTGTTCCTGGACGAGCCGACCGCGGGTTTCGATCCGGAAGCCAGGCGCGAGTTCCACGATCTGGTGCATCGGCTCGCCGACGACCAGCAGACCACCATCCTGCTCACCACCCACGATCTCGACGAGGCCGAGAAGCTGGCCGACCGGATCCTGATCCTGGCCGCAGGCCGGATCATCGCCGACGGCTCGGCCGACGAACTCTCCCGTCGGATCGCCGGTGCAGCCGAGGTGAGCTGGACCAACGACGGGCAGCGGTTCGTGCACTCGACCGCCGCCTCGACCGAGTTCGTCTACGAACTGTTCAAGCAATACGGCGAGGCGATCGGCGACCTGCAGGTCCGCCGCGCGTCACTGGAGGACACCTATATGACGCTGGTGCGCCGATTCGAATCCGGTCAGGTCGAGACCGCGGTGCACACGATCGAGGAGGTAAGGCGATGAACCCCATCGCGGTGGCCGTCCGGCAGGGGTGGACCCGAGGCGTGATCGAGCTGCGGCAGATGCTCACCAATGGCCAGGATCTGTTCGGGCTGCTGTTCTGGCCGGTACTCGTGCTGATCGTGCTGTTCTTCATGCGGCACGCGTCGTTCCAGTCCAGCGGGTTGCTGCTCGGCTCGCTGACCTTGCCCAGCGTGATCGGCATGCTCGTCGCGATCAACGGGATGATCGGCATGGGTCAGCAGCTCACCATCGACCGCGAGGACGGCACGTTGTTGCGGGCCAAGGCGACCCCGAACGGCATGGTCGGCTACCTGGTCGGCAAAATCATCCAGGTGTCCGGCATGGTGCTGATCCCAGGAGCCGTCATCCTGGTCGCGGGCTCGTTCATCGTCGACGGGCTCGCGCTCGACCATGCCGGGTCGTGGCTGACGTTGCTCTGGGTGATGGTGCTCGGGCTGCTCGCCACCTTGCCAGCCGGTGCGGTGTTCGGGTCGATGTTCGCCAACCCGCGCGACTTCGCGTTCATGACGTTCCCGATCATGGGACTGGTCGCGGTATCCGGCATCTTCTATCCGATCACGTCGATGCCCGGCTGGGTGCAGGGCGCGGCTCAGGTATTTCCGGTGTACTGGCTCGGGCTCGGTATGCGCTCGGCGATGCTGCCGGACCAGGCGGTGGCCGTCGAGCTCGGGCAGTCCTGGCGGCACCTGGAAACCGTTGGTGTGCTGACTATTTGGGCAGTGGTCGGGCTGCTCGCCGCGCCGGTGGTGCTGCGCAGGATGGCGCGCCGGGAGTCCGGCTCCAGTGTCGCCCTGCGCCGCGAGAAGGCGATGCTGCGTGCCTACTGAGGTCATCTACAACCGCATCGCGATGCTGCGCGCCGAGCGCGGCATCTCGCGGCGCGAGTTGGCGGAGGCGCTCGGCGTGCACTATCAGACGGTCGGCTACCTGGAGCGCGGCGAGTACAGCCCGAGCTTGCATCTCGCACTGCGGATTTCGGCCTACTTCGAGGTGGCGGTGGAGGTCATCTTCGCCATCGACCCGTTCCCACGTCTCGGCTCGAGCACCGAAAACGCCGCGCCGGCAAGCGGATAGCGCGCGCGGTAGCCAGCGCGCGGCGCTCCGAGCCGTCCTGCTACGCCTGTCCGTCGCGGAGCAGGGCATAGGTCGACACCGCTTCGCCCTTCTCCTCGCTGGCGGCAACGGCCTTGCGCCAGAACGACTGTGCGGTGTGCGAGAGCGTCGCGTCCACGCCGACCTCCTCGCTGGCGTCGATGATGTGCTGCGCGCCCGCGTCCATCATCTTCAGGCTGGCCAGGGTGGCCCAGCCGCCGTTCTGATTGGCGACCGAGAACTCCTCCATGAAGTAGGGGAACGCGGCAGCCGAGCGGATGGCGAACGGTACGAACTGGGCGATGCTGTGCCCGGAGCGGTCGATCAGCGCGGTCGCCTGGTCGAACGCGAGCAACCACGGATGGAAGATCGTCAGCAGCGCCTGGTAGAAGACCTGTGCGAGACCGTCGTCCACGCCGAGGTATTCCTGCGGACTCAGCGGCCGCAGCAATTCGGCGTGCGCGTCGAAGACCTCGCGCGGTCCGCTGTAAAAAATGTACGACGCGGGGTGCACGATATTGTCACCCGCCGACATCACGCCGCCCGACATGAACTGTGCGCCATGCGAACGGACCCACTCCGCACCCTTGCGCGCCTTTTCCGGCGAATCGGAGGACAGGTTGGCGATCACCTTGCCCGGCAGGTGATCGGTGGCCTGGCCGAGGACGTCGTACATGGCGGCGTAGTGGGTGAGGCTCAGCACGGTCACTTCGTTGGCGTCCAGCGCCTCGGCGACCGTCGTGGCCCGCTTGGCGCCGAGTTCGACCATCGCGTCGACTTTGTCGGTGCCGCGATTCCAGACGGTCACCTCGACTCCGGCGTCCAGGAAGGCCCTGACCATCGCTTGACCCATCGGGCCGAGGCCGACGACGGAGACAGAGCGGGGGCTGGCGTGTTCGGACATCATGTGTCCCTTCGGTTCTCGGTGAATGGGGGTCGGCGCCGGAACCAATACTGTGTTGCCGCAGGTGGGGTCGGGAAGACCGCACGTTCAGGTGGGGTTGCTTACCTAGAGGTACGAAATACGGTCAGAAGGACTGCGGTGGATATGAACGGTGACGCGGATCACGACATTTGTGGCATGTCGGTGGCGATCGATGTCGTCGGCGGCAAGTGGAAACTGCACCTGATGTGGGCGCTGAGCGCCAGCCCGCAACGGTTCGGCGAGATCCGCCGCCTGCTGACCGGCGTCAGCGAAAAGGTGCTCGCGGAAAACCTGCGCCATCTCGAGGCGAGCGGCGTCGTGCACCGCGAGGTCTACCCCGAGGTCCCGCCCCGCGTCGAATACTCCCTCACCCCGCTCGGCGAAGAACTCGCCGCGGCCCTGCGCCCCCTCGAGGAGTGGGGTGACAAGCACCGCCACGACCTCCTCGGCAACCTGCTGGCCACGGCGACCTAGCGGCCTCGGTAATCGTGCTCTTGTGCTATCCGGGTGCCGACTTGCCGCAAGAGTTGACTCGCGTTGATGATCGAGCGGGCGGGGTCCGGCTCCAGGTCGGTGAGGGGGTAGCAGGCGGTGAAGCCCGCGGCTCGGATCTCTTGGGCGGCAAGGAGTGTGCGGCCGACGACAGCGATGACGGGGATGCCCGCTTTGCGCGCCGTGTCGCAGACGCCGATGGGGGCTTTGCCGTGCAGGCTCTGGGTATCGAGTGAGCCTTCGCCGGTGATGACGAGGTCGGCGCCGTCGAGTAGCGCGGGGAAGTCGAGGAGTTCGAGGATCACCTCGATGCCGCTGCGCACCTGCGCGCCGAGCAGGGCGAGTGCGCCGAAACCGGTTCCACCCGCGGCACCCGCGCCGGGCTGGTTCGCGAAGCCGGGTCCCGCGAGTCGTGCCCAATTGGTGAGCGCGACTTCCAGGGTGTCGAGATCCGCTGTATCAGCACCCTTCTGGGGTGCGTAGACCGCGACGGCCCCCGTGGACCCGAGTAACGGGTTGTCGACATCGCACGCCAATGTGAAAGTGGCAGAGGCGATTCCGGGGTGCAGGTCGGACAGGTCCAGTTGAGTGGCGTCAGCCAAAACCGCACCGCCATTGGACAATTCGTCGCCATCGGCGTCGAGAATTCGGGCGCCGAGCGCCTGCGCCATCCCCGCACCACCGTCGGTCGAGGCGCTGCCACCGAGGCCGAGAACGATGTCGGTGGCACCGTGGTCGAGGGCGTGCGCGATGACGACACCGAGACCGAAAGTGCTCGCACCGAGCGGATCTGGTTGGCCCCCAGGGAGTTTCTCCAGTCCGACCACCGTGGCCAACTCGACGACGGCGGTCGCTGCATGCCTCGCGTATGACGTGCGGTCGGCCACGCCCGTCGGGCCAGGCGCGGCCAGCTCGACCCGCGTCCACCCGGCGGCAACGAACGCGTCGACAGTCCCATCGCCACCATCGGCGACCGGCACCTGCCGAAGCTGCGCCGCCGGCATGACTCGCGCGATGCCCTCGGCGAGTGCCGCCGCCACCTGCGGCGCGGTCAACGACCCCTTGAACTTGTCCGGGGCGAGCACTACCCGGCGAACGACTTCGCGCGTCATCCCCACATTGTCGGATGCGTTGCGATCTACCGTGCGTCGGCCCGTCCCATTCGATCCACAGGCGTGTCACCCCCTTGTGAGACCTGTGGATAGACCGTCGACACCCCCGGTGAGCCGCCAAAACGGAAAAAGAGAGCAGTGCTCTTGACTTTGCGTTCGCCAAAGTGGAACACTTATCGCAACAGAGAGCAGTGCTCACAAAGGAGTTAGATCATGGACCACAGCACCCGCTACATCGGACCGGCCGGCCTGGACCCGATCATGAACCGGATCTTCAACTGGCTGCCCAGGCTCGGGATCAGCGTCATGGGTTCGCGGCTGCTGGCGGTCCGCGGCCGCAAGAGCGGCGAGTGGCGCACCACGATGGTCAACCTGATGGTCCGCGAAGACGACGCTCGCTTCCTGGTCGCCCCGCGCGGACACACCCAGTGGGTGCGCAACCTGCGCGTGTCAGGCGGCGGCGAGCTGCGGCTCGGCCGCAAGGTCGAGCAATTCACCGCCACCGAGATCGCCGACGAAGACAAGGTCCCGCTGCTGCGGCTCTACCTGCAGAAGTGGGGCTGGGAGGTCGGCAAGTTCTTCGAGGGCGTCACCAAGGACGCGACCGACGCCGAATTGGCCGCCATCGCACCGGGATTCCCGGTTTTCCAGATCAATTGACGCGGTGGGTCGGACGCGGCGCACAAGATTGCCACCCGCGCCCGGAATTGCTGACGATCCGTTGCGCGACGAGCTATTCGATGCGCGGGCGGGGGCCGTGCTCCAGCGCAATCAGGTTGCGCGCGCCAGGAATTCGATCGCGGCCGCGTAGCCCTGGATGCCCATCCCGGCGATCACCGCGGTCGCGATCGGCGAGATGTAGGAGTGATGCCGGAACTCCTCACGGGCGTGCACATTGCTGATGTGCACCTCCACGATGGGGAGTTCCGGGATCACCAGCGCGTCCCGCAGGGCCACCGAGGTGTGGGTGAGCCCGCCGGGATTGATCACGATGCCCGATTCGGTACCGCGCGCCGCATGGATCCGGTCGATCAGCGCGCCTTCGGAATTGGATTGGAAGGCGGCGACCTCGCGGCCGCAGCGTTGCGCGGTCTGCCTGCAGAGTTCGACGACGTCGTCGAGCGTCGCCGACCCGTAAACCTCCGGCTGGCGAGTGCCGAGCATGTTCAGGTTCGGGCCGTTGAGAACCAGGATCGGACCGGGTGCGGACATGCACGCAACAGTAGTCCGTAGGGAATAGCCGGCCTTCCCGGCGCGAGCTTCCGCGTCCGGGCGGGTCGTCAGAGTCCCTGCGGCCCTTCCGAGCGCAGGTCGTCTACCTTGCGCATGGCGCCGCGCAGCTCTTCCAGCCAGGATTCCGCGTGCTTGCCCGCCAGTTTCACGGTCCAGGCCAGCGCGTCGGCCCGCGAGCGCGCCACGCCCGAGTCGACGAGGGTGTCGAGCACTTTGCGTTCGGGCTGCCGCAGCCGGGTCATCACGGGAACCGCCAGGTGCGTGAACATGACCCGTTCGCCGCCGACCGACACGCCCCATGCGACGCTGCGCCCATAGCGGCGCTGCGCCTCATCGGCGATCTGCATGCGGGCCCCTCGGGTGGACTCGCGGAAGCGGGAGATGGCGCCCTCCTTGGTCGCCTGCGGAACTTCCTCGGTGGACGCGTCCGCGTCGCCTTCCGCAGGTGCCTCGACGGGAGTCTTCTCGGGTTGGGTCAGGGGCAGTTCGCCGATCACGACGATCTCGTCGCGGTCGATCTCGATGACAGGGGAACCGACGAACCAGTCCTCGGGCAACCTGCCCGCGAACCAGTCCGGCGCGTCCGCGGGATCCGGTAGGTCGGCCTGCTGCCAGCCGCCCGGTCGTCCGAACCCTCGACCCCGATGTTCGTGTCTCATGAGGGGGATCACCTACTTACTTTTCAGCGTTGCTTACAGTGATTACAAGATTACGTCGCAATCCAAGCCAATGGTTCCGCTCTGTGCGAACAGAGTTCGCCGCTGGTTAACGGGGGTGATTTGCGGTTCATGGACCCTCGCCCTGGGTACTCATTGATCCGAAACGCCGAGTAAGGCAGTAAGCGCACAACTTTGCGCGGGGCCCCGGTACGGTAGCGGCGCCGGTTGTCGCCGTAGCACTGGACAACGTTCATGATCGGGCCCCCGAGACGGGAGATTTCGGGCACATTTGAGATGCTGAGCATAGGTAACGTCCTCGCGGCGTAGGCACCGCAGGCAGGTCTTTTTCAGGTACGGTGGTCTTGTTACTGGAGTGACAAGAGTGAAGAGTGGGCGACATGGATGTCTGGGGATCCCGCCGCCTTCGCGTCCGGGGTGCGATGGCACTCGCGGGCGTGGCGGCGCTCGCGATCGCGATGGGATCGTGCGGCGTACACGAGGGTAAGAACGAGGCCGAGGCTGTTGTAGAGCGCTTCACCGAACTGCTGGACAAGCAGGACTACGTCAAGGCTTCGGAGCTCACGTCGTACCCTTCTGCGGCTTCGGCAACGCTGAAGCAAATGTTTGCTGGGTTGCAGCCGGGCAAGGCGGATTACAAGAAGACGCAATACATCGGCCTCGATTCCGAAGCGGCGATCTTCAGCATGGACGCCGACTGGAACTTCGGCGAGGGCAAGAACTGGACCTACAGCCTCCAGGGCAACGTGCGCAAGCTCGCCATCGGCTGGCGCATCTCCTGGGACCCGGCGATCGTCATGCCGCAGCTCGACCACAATCGCACCGTGCGCCTGGTGCGCACCGAGCCGACCCCGGCCCCTCGGGTCAATGACATCGCGGGCCAACCGCTGATGACCGAGCAGACCATCAATGTGATCAAGCTCGACCCCGCGAAGATGCCCGACCCGGTCGGTTCCACCAACGCACTCGCCAAGGCCATCGAGCCGGTCGCGCCCCTGATCACCGGGCCGTCGCTGATGCAGCAGGTGGCCACCTCGCAGGGCAAGCCGGTGGTCGCGGTGAACCTGCGCGAGCCCGACTTCGCGATCCTGGAGAAGGACATGGCGCCGATCCCCGGCGTGGTCATGGAGAAGCAGCCTCGGCTCATCTCCGCCGACCGCCGGGTCTGGTCGCCCATGCTCGACGCGCTCAGCAAGGTGCAGCAGGAAAGCCAGGCGAACCACTCCGGCTGGGGTGTGCAGGTTTTCGAACAGGACGGCCGCTTCGTCGGCCAGCTCGCGGGCACGCAGGGCCCGCCCGGCCCGGACATCGCGGGCACCATGGACCAGCGCCTGCAGCGCGCCGCGGAGGACGCGGTGGTGAGCGCGGCGACACCCGCCTCGATCGTGGCCATCCAGCCGTCCAGCGGCGCGGTGGTCGCGGCCGCGCAGAACACCCAGGCCAGCGAGCACGGACCGGTCGCCTTCACCGGGCTCTATCCGGTCGGCGGCAACATCGAGCTGTTCCGCAATATCGCGGCCGTCGCCAAAGGCAAGGCGCCACAGGAGATTCCGGCACAGGAGGCGGCCGAGGCCGCGACCGCGCTCGGCGTCGGCATCGACTTCAAGGTGCCCGGCCTCGACGAGGTGACCGGCAGGCTCGCCGTCGCAGGCCGCAGTGCCGAGCAGGTCAGGCAGGGTGGCGGTTCGGATGCCGTGCTGGCCAGCCCATTCGGGATGGCGATCGCCGCCGCCGCGATCGCCCGCGGCGAGGTGCCGCCGCCGATGATCGAGGTGGGCAGGCCGAGCACCACCGACGCGCAGCTCGCCCCGCTGTCGCCGGAGATCGCCGACCGGCTGCACGGCATGCTGCGCGATTCGACCAACGCCCCGGATCTCGCGAGCCTGCGCGGGTACCGCGATGTCAACGGGTACAGCGCGACCGCGGGACGGGACGGCTGGCTGATCGCGACCATGGGCGATCTGGCCTTCGCCATCCACATCAACGACGTGGACAGCGGCGACGCCACCGCGCGGATGGCGCTGCGGATGCTGCAGTCGCTGGCCGCGCCGGAGACCTGATTCGAACTTATTTCAACGCGGTGATGGCCGCACGCCAGCCGAGCAGGAACAGCGCGAGCACCACGGCCGCGACGAGGATGAAGCTGAGCGCGGTGCCCTGACCGCTGACCACGCGCAGCAGCATGCCGCCGCAGAGGGTGCCGAGCCAGACCAGGATTCCGGTGGGCCACAGGGCGGTTCCATCGAATCGCGCGTCGCGCCCCGCGTCGCCGAATACCCGGCTCGCGACGGCCACCGCCACGGTCCAGCCGATCGCCAGGCCGATCGCGAACGGCCACAGCGTGCGAAGTAGTCCGGTGAGTACCGCCTCTTCGTGACTGCGCCTGCCGATCGCGCAAAACAGGATTACCAGTAGCGCATCTACCACCAACGGCACCAGTTTCTTCACGCGGACAAGCGTAGTTGGCCGGGTCGACCCGAATGTGAAGCGGCTGCGGCGCTGCGTGTTCGCGCTTCAGAAGCGGCGCTCGGAGAATTCCTTCTCGAACTCGGCGTCGTCGTCTTGCGGTGTGCGGAACAGGAATAGAAACACGATCCAGCCGACGATCGCGACCAGGATGAAGCTCACCAGCCGGTAGACGAACGCGGCGGCCACCGCCTGCGCGGCGGGCAGCCCGGCAGCCGCGGTGAGGCCATAGATGAGCGTCGCGTCGACGTAGACGATCCCGCCGGGCGCGAACGGAATCGAGCCGACCGCCTTACCGATGGCGAAGGCGAGCAGCAGCCCGGCCAGCCGTGGTTCGGCGCCGACGGCATAGCAGGCGGCGCCGAGGCAGGCCACGTCGGCGAACCGATGCAGCACCGCCCACACCGCGACCAGGGCGCCGTCGCGCTTGCCGAGATCCACCGACTCCAACTGCGCGAGCACATCGCCGATCTTGTTGGCACCCTGGCCGGCCGGGCGCTTGCGTAATCGGTTGAGCAGGCTGAGCGCTTTACGCAGCAGCGCTTCCAGCGAGCCGGGATTGCGCGAGACGTAGTTGCCGCCCCACACCACCACGACCACCGCCGCCAGCGACAAGATCAATTTGAACGGCCCGATGGTCCCGCCGGACAGCAGCGTGCCGCCGACCCCGAGCAGTGCCAGACCCGCGGCGGCGACCACGCCGGAGAACACCAGCTGCCAGGACGCGACGATCGGACTCGCGCCGAAGCGCCGGGTCTGCCGATAGGTGAAGGCGGTGGAAAACACCTGGCCCGCGGGCAATGTGACGGACATGGCGGTGGCGCCGTAGACCACCGCAACGGATTTGCGCTGACTTACCTCGACACCCCCGGCGTTGAGCAGTTGTTTCTGCACCCGCCCGAATCCGCTCATCGACAATGCCTGCAGCCAAATACAGGCGGCGACCCATCCCCAGTGAATGTCGCTCAGTTTGCGCCACGATTCGTGTAGCCGCGGCCACAGATAGATTCCTTCGGCGATCAACAATGCCAGCAGGGCCACGCCGAGCACCCATTTGACCCACCAGAATTTGCCACGGCGGCGAGCGGTCGTTGGTGGCGGCGGTTCGCCTGCCCGTTCCCCATCGGCCGTCACCCGGTCAGCCTAACGAACGCACCGTTTCGCTGTCTGTAGCGTGTGCGCCTTCTTTCGGGTAGGCGAGCAGCGTTTTTCGCCGCCGTCCGCGCAGCTGTACCTCGTCGCCGGTTTCCCACTTGTCCTGCTCGCTTTCATCGGCGAAATACAATGCGCTGCCGGAGGCCAAGGTACGGCCCGGCTGGTCTTTGGCGAGTTCGGTCAGCCGGGATGCCTCGTTGACCGGATCGCCGATCACCGTGTATTCGAAACGATTTGCGGCACCGATATTTCCGGCGACGGCAAGGCCCGCCGATACGCCGATACCGATATCGAGGCCGGGCACTTCACGGAGCACCGCACGCAGCTCGCGGGCCGCGGCCAGCGCGGCGGTCGGCGCGTCCGGCCGGTCCAGCGGCGCGCCGAAGATGGCCAGCGCGGCATCGCCGACGAACTTGTTGACGAAGCCGTTGTGCCGGTCGATCACGTCCACCACGATCCGGAAGAACTCGTTGAGCAGGCTCACCACCTCGGTCGGCGGGCGCTCGGCCGCGGTCGCGGTGGAACCGACCATGTCGACGAACAGCACGGCGACGAACCGGGTTTCGCCGCCGAGTTCGGTGCCGTAGTCGAGCGCGCGCTGGGCGACCTCCTCGCCGACGTGCTGACCGAACAGTTCCTGCAGCTGGCGGCGCTTGGCGGCCTCTTCCATCATCCGGTTGAAGCCGACCTGCAGCAGCCCGATCTCGCTGCCGTCGAACACCTCGACCTGGACGTCGCGCGCGCCCTCCTGCACCCGGTCGATGGCCTGGCTGAGCTGGCGCACCGGGTCGGAGATGCTGGAGCCGGTGAGCATGGACAGCGCCAGCGCCTGCAGGATCACCACGCCGCAGAGCAGCAGGATGGAGATGGCCAGCGATTGGGCGGAGAACTTCACCTCCGAGGAGATCTGGGTGATACACAGCAGCACGATCGCGATGGTGGGGGCGAAAGTGCCCATGCCCCAGGTCATTGCCATCCGGGTGCCGACACCGGGTGTCAAAGTGTGGTCGAAGGTGCCCGCGGTCAGCGCGGCGGCGGCGACCGGGCGAAGGATGCGTTCGCCGAGCATGTAGGTGAAGCCGAACACGATGGTGGCGGCCATACAGAGGGTGACGATGACCGCGCCCGCCAGCTTGGGTTCCTCGGTGATGATCAGCAACGCCAGGATCGCGCCGCCGATCAGCCAGAGGGCCAGGTGCAGGATGGCCTGCCGCAGCGGGGCATGCAGCGCGGCCATCTGTTCTTGGCGGCTCGGTGGCCCGCCGCGCATCTGCCAGCGCATCACCGGGCGCAGCATCAGCGCGGACGCGGCCAGGCTGAGCAGGCCGCCGGTCAGGAAGACCAGGGCGGGGATGAGCAGGCCGGTGCTGCGTGCGCCGTCGTTCGCACCCTCGGGGACCGGCAGCCCGTACTGGATGAACGCCCAGACCAGCACCGCGCCGAAAGCGTTGGCCAGCAGCATCGAGGTCAGGTACAGCGGCCAGCGCGTTCGCATGGTCTGTTTGACCGCTTCCAAGGGCGCTGACACAACCAACAATCTAGCGTTTCGATCATGTGCGCCTCCCCGCGGCGCTGTTCAGCCCCCTGGCGTTCGCCCCGCCCGGCGCAGGCTGAGGGCGGACAACTGTCCGCTGTGCTCGTTATGCTCGGCCAGGTGACGGACCCCAAGCCAAGCTCGAAGCGGAAAGCCTCCCTGACGCGGCCTGCCGCTGACTCCGTACACCCGATCGTGCGGGTGTCGGCGGAGTGGGGCTGGCGCCTGCTCATCCTGTTCGCCGTGACGCTCGCCTTCGCCGCGATCGTGCAGAAGCTGGCGACGGTGATCATTCCGCTCGCCATCGCACTGCTCGCGGCCGCGCTGCTCGCTCCGCTGGTCGACTGGATGCAACGGCTCGGCGTGCCGCGGTCGGTGGGCGTGTTCGTCGCGTTGGTCGGGTCACTCGGGCTGGTCGCGGGGGTCATGACCTTCGTCGTCGAGCAGTTCATCGCCGGCGTGCCGCAGCTGTCCGACGAATTCACCAACAGCATTCACAAGATCCAGGATTGGCTGATCACCGGCCCGCCGCATCTGAGCAACGATCAGATCCGCAATGTGGGTGACCAGATCATCAAGACCATCCAGTCCAACCAAGACCGGCTGACCAGCGGGGCGCTCACCACCGCGACGGTCATCGCCGAACTGCTTACCGGCACTTTTCTGACCCTGTTCATCCTCATCTTCTTCCTCTACGGCGGCGATCAGATCTGGCGCTTCGTCACCAGGATCGTGCCGACCGACCAACGGGAGAAGGTGCGAACGGCCGGGCAGCTCGGGTTCGGCACGCTGGTCGGGTTCGTGCGCGCCACCGTGGCCGTTGCGGCGGTGGATGCCATCGGTATCGGCACCGGACTCGGCATTCTCGGTGTGCCGCTGGCGCTTCCGCTGGCCTCGCTGGTGTTCATCGGCGCGTTCATCCCGATCATCGGCGCGTTCGTCGCCGGGTTCGTCGCGGTGTTCATCGCGCTGGTGACCAAGGGGCTGATCACGTCGCTGATCGTGCTCGGCATCATCATCGCGGTGATGCAGCTGGAAGGCCATGTGATGCAACCACTGCTGCTCGGGCGGGCCGTGAGCATCCATCCGCTGGCGGTGGTGCTGGCGATCACCGCCGGCGTGGTGCTCGGCGGGATCGCGGGCGGTCTGCTCGCGGTGCCGCTTGTCGCGGTGCTGAATACGGCCATCCGCTCGCTGCTCGCGGACGGTCCGGAGGAGGTATTCGAGGAATTACAGACCGGTGAGGTCGAGCCGGACGATCCGGAGCCGGGCCGGTTCGATGTGGTGGCGACGTTGGCGAAGGAAGAAACCCACGAAACCAGGATCGCTGAGCCGGAATCCGATGACGGCGCGTCGAAAGGCCGAGCCTGACAGGGGGATCGATGGCGCGAGGGGCGGAGCCGCGCTCGTCCGATGTGGCGACCACGCCGCTGTGGCGGGCCGCGCAGGCGCTGCGGCTGGTGACGCTGCTCTACGCGGTGCTGCAGCAGGTCGCCTCGGCGCCCTACTATCAGAATCAGCGGCTGAGCTGGGTGCTCATCGCCTTGATGGCGGTGTGGTCCGGTGCGTCGGCGATCATGTTGTCGCAGTGGCAGTTTCCCGATGTGCGGCGCGTACGCCGCTGGGTGGTGTTCGGCGACCACGTCGTGGTAATCGCGCTGATGGCGGCGACCAGGCTGGTCGCCGATTACGACTGGTATCACGGACACCAGACGCTGCCGACGACCCTGTGGGCCACCAACGCGGTGATCGGGGCGGCGATCCTGCGCGGGCCGGTCGCCGGGGTGCTGTCCGGTGCGTTGATCGCGGCGGTCGCGCTGACCGTGCGCGACCAGTGGGGGCAGGACGTGTGGACCGACGCGACGGTGCCGGTGCTCGTTTCAGTCGGCCTGGCACTTGGTTTGGCGGCCAACACCGCCCGCCGCGCCCAGGATCAGCTCGAACGCGCGGTCCGGCTGACCGCGGCCACCGAAGAGCGGGAACGGCTTTCGCGCGAGGTGCACGACGGCGTGCTGCAGGTACTCAGCTACATCAAGCGCCGCGGCACCGAGATCGGCGGGCCCACCGAGGAATTGGCCCAGCGCGCGGCGGAACAGGAAGTGGCGCTGCGGGTGCTGATCACCGAAACCGCCGTTCGCGACGACTCCGGCGGGGCCGAGGTCGACCTGCGTCCGTTGCTCACCGTGCACGCGACGCCGTCGGTGTTCGTGTCGACGCCCGGCAATCCGGTGCCGATCGGACGCTGGGCGGGTGCGGAGATCGCGGCCGCCGTGGCGACGGCGCTGTCCAATGTGGCACTGCACGCCGGGCCCGACGCGAAAGCCTATGTGCTGCTGGAGGACACCGGAGACGCACTGGTGATCAGCGTGCGCGACGATGGCGTCGGCATCCCGCCCGGTCGGCTGGCGGAAGCGGAAGCCGAAGGGCGGCTAGGGGTTTCCCGATCCATCGTCGGCCGGATCGAGGCGCTCGGCGGGACCGCCGAGGTGCTCACCGAGCACGACGGCGGGGTCGGCTTCGGCACCGAGTGGGAATTCCGGGTGCCGCGAACATGACATCGTCGCGATCGACTCAGGAGGTGTGGCGTGACCGATAATGGTGCGACCGAGGCCATTTCGGTGATGGTGGTGGACGACCACCCGATGTGGCGTGACGGTGTCTCGCGCGACCTCACCGAGGCGGGCTTTCACGTCGCCGCCACCGCGGACGGGGTCGGCGCGGCGACCAGGCGGGCGGCGGCGGTGCGGCCGGCGGTGGTGCTGATGGACATGCAGCTGCCCGACGGGAACGGCGCGCAGGCCACCGCGGAGGTGCTGCGCGTCTCGCCGGACAGCCGGGTGCTCGTGCTCTCGGCGTCGGCGGAACGCGACGATGTGCTCGACGCGATCAAGGCGGGCGCCTCCGGTTACCTGGTGAAGAGCGCGTCGGTGGCCGAGCTGATCGATGCGGTACACGCGACCGCGGCCGGACAGCCGGTCTTCACCCCCGGCCTGGCGGGCCTGGTCCTCGGCGAGTATCGGCGGATGGCCACCGCTCCACCCGAACCCGACGAGCCACACCGCCCGGCACTGACCGACCGGGAGACCGAGGTACTGCGGATGGTGGCAAAAGGGTTGTCCGCCAAGCAGATCGCGTCGCGGCTCGGGCTGAGCCATCGGACCGTCGAAAACCATGTGCAGGCGACGTTGCGCAAACTCCAGCTGGCCAACCGGGTCGAGCTCACCCGTTACGCGATCGAGCAGGGCCTCGATGAGTAATAGGTGAGGCGAAAGTCGTACACCACTATCCGGGATTGCCCTGATACATGCCGCCCTTCGGATCGGTAATCTCGAACCATGGGCGGACCCGAATCGGAATCCACTGGCGTCGGCTCCGGAGACGCGATAGGCGACCGGGATCTACGCGTGTCCGACGTCGAGCGCGAGCACGTCGGCCAGCTGCTACAGCGAGCCGTCGGGCTCGGCATGCTCTCGCTCGGCGAGTTCACCGAGCGGATGGACACGGCGCTTGCCGCGAAGACGCGCGGCGAGCTGAATGCCGTGCTGATCGATCTGCCCGGTGTCCGCCTGGTCGGTCAGCCCGCCGCGCCGCCATCGACCTTCGTGAACACCGCCCCCTCGTTCGTGAAGCAGCACCGTCCGGCACTGTCCCCGCTCGGCGCGCACAACTCGCCAGGCGGCGTGATCCGCTCCCGGCTGTCCGGGGTGAACAGGCGCGGGCCGTGGCATGTCGCGCCGTCGCTGCAGCTCAACAGCTGGCTCTCCGGGGTGACCCTGGATTTCACCGAGGCCATCATGTCGACCCAGGTGGTCGAGCTGAACGTCGACGACTACTGCAGCTCGCTCACGCTGATCGTCCCCGCCGAAGCGACCGTCGACCTCAACGATGTCGAGCTGATCGGTTCCAGCGTCAACAACAAGGTCCGCACCGGACCACCCTTCGGCCCGCTGCACCTAGTGGTTCGCGGCCGCGTCCGCTTCGGCTCCATCACCGCCAAGCACACCTTCATGGCGCACTGGCGCCGCATGATGGGCCACTGACTCGGGAGCGCGGGTCAGGCGTTGACGCCAATGCGACGGGCGAAGGCGCGCATGGGACTTGGTGGCAATTCACTTGGCGCGGTGGATTTTCGGGTCGATGATTGGCTGATGCAGCCTCGGGGCCCTCGCCGCTTTGTCGATCGAGCGACCTTCGCCGCCCGATCGCGCAGTGCACCCATCATCGACTTGACGGTCTTTCGCGCCGATCAGGACGCTGCTGTAGACACCGGCTCGAATTCGGCGTGGAGCCTGGTGGGGTCAGTCGGCTAGCCCGGCTTGCACTACCCATTGACTGGGTTGGCCGGTGACGGACGCGACGATGTCGTAGTCACCGTCGTAGTGCAGCACGGTGTACCCGTGGCGCTCGGCCGTGGCGGCAATCACCAAGTCAGGCAAGGACAACGCGCGGTGTCGACCCGCTCGGATCAGCTCGATCTGGATGTCATTGACTCGGTCCCACACCTCGTCCGGTGTAGTCAGCCAGTCGAAGCCACGCAGCATTTGCCGCACCAACTCGAGTTCAGCGGATTTACGCACGCTGTAGAGGACCTCGTATTCGACGGCGCCGCAGATGGCCAACGTGCCGCGGGCAGACAACTCGTCTAGGACGGGCGCTACGGCTGGCTTGCCCCAACGGGCCAAGGCGGACTTGTCGACGAGGTATCGCTCAGTGCTCACTGGGTGTGTGCGACTCGTCGACGAGGCCGCCGGCTTTCACCCATGACGCGAACTGCTCCCGCTTGCGGCGGCGCACGACGTCAGCCAGGGCCGCGTTTACAGTTGCGACCTTCTTTGATGTTCCGAGGATCTCCGCGGCCTGTGCCAACAGATCATCGTCGATATCGAGCACGGTGCGGGTCATCGGCACCTCCAAGTTTGATATCGTTTTCCACCCCATTGTATATCCTCCCCATCGAATTCAGGTGGACGACCGTTCAGTGTGGGCCGTCTGCTGGTGTATTCGTCGCCGTCGCGGGGTCGGATCGGTTGGTCGATGGCCCTGCTCGGATCCGGCTGGCTGTCATCCCGACGTGGTGTCGCCTGTGGCTGAACTCGCGTAGTTATCTGGCGTCTACCGGGGGTTATTACTCATGTTGGCGGGTGGGTGGGGCGGACAGCATGGGGTTATGACCACATCTATCGATCCGGCGTTGATTTCGCGCATCTCGGGGGAGTTCTCTGCGTTGGGGGCGCAGATGGGGGTGCTCGGGCGGGATTTGGAGTTGTTGCGGACTCAGGTGGTGGGGGGTTCTGTTGGGGTGCAAGAAGTTTCGGCCGAGGCGGGGGGCTCACCGGCGGAGGGGGCTCGGACTCCGGTGGCTGGCCCGGCGGCTCAGATGCCTTGGCCGGGGCAGCCGGTCCCGCCTGGCATGGTTGTACCGTCCTACGTTCCGCGGTTTGCTCCGGCGGCGCAGGGTTGGGCTCCGGGGGCGCAGGGTGGGGCGATGCCGCCGAATGCGGGGCGGGGGCCGGTGCCGCCGATGGGTGCGCCGATGCTGCCGCCGGGGATGCGGCCGCCGCCTCCGCCGCGGCCGGGGCCGCCCGTTCCGCATACGCCGTGGTGGCAGCGGGATGGGGTGATCAGTCGGCTGCTCGCGGTGGCGGGGGTGGCCGTCACGTTGATCGGCGTGGTGATGCTGCTGGTGCTCGCGGCGCAGGCGGGGTTGTTCGGGCCGGTGCCGAGGGTTGTTGCGGGCGCGGTGTTCTCGGCGGTGCTAGTGGCGGCGGGGATGCGGATATTCGGTCGGGCCGGTGGCCGGGTCGGCGGTATTGCGTTGGCGGCCACCGGTATCGCGGGCGGATACCTCGATGTTGTTGCGGTGACCTCGATGTACCACTGGCTGCATCCGGCGCTCGGGTTCGCGGCGGCGCTGGGTGTCGCGGCCATCGGTGTCGCGCTGGCGATGCGGTGGCAGTCGCAGCCGTTGGCGGTGCTGGTCGTGGCCGGCGCGGCCGTGTTGTCGCCGGTGCTGACGACGGAGCTGGTGCTGCTGGCGTTCCTGATCGTGTTGCAGTTGGCCTGTCTGCCGGTGCAATTGGTGCGGGACTGGCCGTATCTGCAGGTGGTGCGGACGTTGCCCGCGGTGCTGGCCACGTTCCAGCTGATCGCGGGCGCGATCCTGAGCGGGCCGTCGGCAGGGGAACGGCCATTGCTGCTTCTCGCCGCCGTGGCGGTGGCTGTGGTGGGGCTGGCCGGGACCGTCTTGGTGGTCCGCCGCAGGCCTGCCGATCTCACCGCATCGCTGATGCTGGCGCTGGCAACGGTGCCGATGCTGGCCGCGCCGGGACTGTATGAGGTCGATCGGCCCATCGCGGCGACCATCGCGGGGATCGTCGCGGTGGTGTTGCTGGCGGTTGCCGGAACCGCGCTGGCGCCGAAATTGGCTGCGGTAGCAAAGATTCCGAGCCACACCGCGGTGGTCGCCGCCATCGCCGGGTCCATCGCGCTGCTCGAGGTCTGTGTCGCGGTGACCGATCCGCGAACCTTGCCGACGGCGTGGTTCCTGGTGGCGTTGGGCTTCCTCGGCGTGGCAGGACAACGGCGGTCCGGCGTCGCAGCGGGTATCGGTGCGGCGTTCGCGATACTCGGCGCCTTCGCGTTCCTGAATATCGCTGGGCCGGAAGTACTTGCCTCCCAGCGGCGTTCGGCGGATAACCTGAGCATCTCGACGGTGCTCGGCGCGGTACTCGCACTCGCCGTCGTTGCCGTTGCCGTGTGGTGCGCGCGCAGAATCCCTGGCTTGCGGAGCACCGCGGAGCTGCAATGGATCGCCGCGAGCATCGCAGGACTGTATGCGGTGACCGCCGCGACCGTCTCGATCGGCGTAGCGACCGGCGCGGACGACGGCTTCGTCATCGGCCACAGCGCCGCGACCATCCTGTGGATGGCGGGCGCCACCACCGCCCTGTTCTACGGACTCCGCAATATCGGCAGGTCCACCGCGGTGGCAAAGCTCGCGCTCGGCTCCGGATTGCTGGTCACCACAGCGGCTTTGGCCAAACTGTTCCTGTTCGACCTGGCCACCCTGGACGGCCTGGTCCGCGTCGCCGCATTCCTGGCAGTCGGCGTGCTGCTGCTGGGCGCGGGCACTCGCTACGCCCGCGCGTTCGCCGAAACCTCCACCGCTTCAGGCAATCCCGCCGGGGCAGCCGGAGCGTCGAACCAGGCCGAATAGCCCCTTGGCGGTCCGGTCGGCCTGCCAGAGGGATTTGCGTTTCGAAGATCAACTGGTTCGACCGATATCTGCCGACTGAGAAATTGATGGCTGTCGCGAGAAGTATGCGACAGCCATCAAATATTCGTCTCGACATCAATTCGTGCGCTACGCCGGGCATGGTCGATACCACGCTCGGCGCTGCGCCGTTTCAGTCCCGATCGCGTCGGCGCAGCAGTTCGTTGACGCTGACGGTGCGCCCGTCTCCACCGGCATGGCGCCCCTCGTCCGGCTTACCGGAGCGCCGGGACGAACGAAGTCCGGCCATCCAGTCCTCGATGCTGTTGCGGTTCGGGTCACCGGCATCGGACGGCTCCTCGGCAGCGGGCTCGGGGGCGGCGTGGTGCGTGGGCGGCTCCGGCGGATCCTGGCGCGGCGCAATGAATTCCGTGTATGCCGGTGGCTCCAGCGGCGCCAATGACGGCGTCGGTTGCGTCGGCTCGAACTTGGCCTCGGGACGTCTGGCGCCGTCCCTGGAAACCGCAGGAGGTGTGGAAACCGCAGGCGGTGCGGGCGGCTCGAAAGAGCTGGCGGGCGACTCGAAGGCCGAGAACGATGACCCCGAGGACGGCTCGGGCCGAGCGGCGCCGATGTCGAACGGCAGCGCAGGCGGAGCGGGTCGCGGCCCGGTGGGATCGTGCGGAATCGTCGGGAAAGGTATGTGCGGCTGTGCGTTCGGGCTCATCCCGATGCCCGTAGCCCCGGTGGCCGACGGCCCGGCCGGCCGCGGCATGTTCGGATCCGACAGGAAACCCGACGGCGGCGTCGGCCGCTGACGAGTCGGGTCGAGCGGCGCCGGTGCCGCAGTGCCGGGCACGTTCGGGGGGGCAGGCGGCACTTTGTTGAGATGTTTGGTCGGCGCCTCCGCCTCGATCTCCTCCACCGTGCGCGGTCGCCGCGGCTTGCGCGGTCGATTGCCGTTGTCGATGGCGGGGATCTGCATGGTGACCGGATCGGTGATCGGCGTGGTCTTGACCAGGTCGACAACCTCACCGCCGCCGGGACGTTCGTCGTCGAGGATGGGCTCGCCGAGCCCGATCTTCTGCTGGATCTTCTTCATCCAGGCCGGCGCCCACCAGCAGTCGTCGCCGAGCAGCTTCATGGTCGCGGGCACCAGCAGCATGCGCAGAATGGTGGCGTCGATGAACAGCGCGGCGATCATGCCGTACGCGAGGTACTGCATCATCACCAGATCCGAGAACGCGAACGCGCCGGTGACCACGAGCAGAATCAGCGCCGCCGCGGTGATGATGCGGCCGGTCTGCGCGGTGCCGATGCGGACCGCCTCGGTGGTCGACGCGCCTTGCGTGCGCGCCTCCACCATGCGGGATAGCAGGAACACCTCATAGTCGGTGGACAGGCCGTAGATCACCGCGATGATCAGCACCAGCACCGGTGACATGATCGGCTGCGGCGTGAAGTTCAGCAGCCCGGCCCCGTGCCCATCGACGAAGATCCACGTCAAAATGCCGAGCGTGGAACCCAATCCGAGTGCGCTCATCAGCGCGGCCTTGATCGGCAGCACCAGCGAGCCGAAGGTCAGGAACATCAGCAGCGTGGTGACGAGCAGGACCAGCCCGATCATCAACGGCATCCGGTGCAGCAGCGCGTCGATGCTGTCCTTCTGGATCACCGGTTGTCCGCCGACGTACATGGTCACGCCGTCGGGCACGTCGATCGAGCGCAGATAGTCGATGGTCGGGTCGGCGTCCTCGGAGTCGGCGAGGGTCGCACTGGTGCGATAGACCTGGTTGTCGGTATTGGAGCGGGACGGCACGTCGAAGGTGCCGTTGAGGCCGGGCGCCTGCTTGGCCGCGGTCCACGCCTTGCCGACCTTGTTGCTGTCGTCGGAGACGAACACCAGCTGGATCGGATCGGATTTGCGCAGCGGGAAGATCGAGTCGAACTTCGCCTGCGCGAGCCGGGTCGTGTTGTCCGGCGGCAGATATCGTTCGTTGATGCCGCCGAAGGCCAGGTTCTTCACCGGAATGATCAACAGCAGCAACAGGATACAGATCGGGATCGCGATCTTGAGCGGATGCTGCATCACCCAGCGGGTGGACTTGCCCCAGAAACCGTTCTCCACCTCGTCGGCGGTCTTGGTCTTGCGGAACCGCTTGAACCCGAACATATCCACGCGCGGTCCGAGCACGCCGAGCATCGCGGGCAGGATGGTGATCGAGGTCAGCGCCGCCAGCGAGACCGTGGCGATGGACCCGTAGGCGATCGATTTCAGGAAGCCCTGCGGGAACAGCAGCATGCCGCCGAGGCTGGCGATGATCATGGTCGCGGAGAACACGACGGTGCGGCCCGCGGTCATCACCGAGCGGCGTACCGCGGCCGGGGTGCTGTAGCCCTCCGCGAGTTCCTCACGGAATCGGCTCACGATGAACAGGCCGTAGTCGATCGCCAAGCCGAGACCGATCATCGAAACAACCGGTGCGACGAACGAATTGACCTCGGTGAATCTGGTGATGAACAGCACGATGCCCTGCGCGCCGATCACCGTGAGACCACCGACGATCAGCGGCAGCCCGGCGGCCACCAGACCGCCGAAGATGAAGAACAGCAACACCGCGACGGCGGGGATGGCCAGGATCTCCATCCGGTGCTGGTCCTCGGCCATGGTGTCGTTCAGCGTGCCCGCCACCGCCTGCAGGCCGGCGACCCGCACGTCCACTCCCGGAATAGTGAAGACGTCCTTCACTTTCCGGAAGTTGTTCAGCATCTCGGTGTCGTTGTTGCCCTTGATGGCGATCGACGCGAAGGTGTACTTCTTGTCCTTGGAACCGAAGGTCAGCGGCGACGTCTGACCCGTGTCGGTCGGCCAGTAAGCACCGTTGATCTTGCTGATCTCCGGGTAGTCGCGCGGCAGCCGGTTCAGGCTGTCGACGACCTTCTGCCGGAACTCCGGATCATCGATCGTCTTACCGTCCGGCGCGGTGTACAGCACGATGACGTCACTGTTGTGGTCGCGCCCGAAGGCGCCGTCGGCGATCTGCGCGCCGCGCGAGGATTCCGACGTCGGGTCGTCCCACCCGCTGGAGCTGAGATGGTCTCCCAAACCGAGGCCGTATCCGCCCAGCGCCAACAGCGCGGCCGCGACGATACCGATGACGCCGAAGCGCAGCTTGTAGACCAGATCGCCCCAGCGTGTGAACACTTAAGCGACTCCTTGCGCTGGGCGAGAGGTGAGCAGCGCCGTGAGCGGCCGGAACGGCTGCAGCCAGGCGCCCTCGTCGGGCAGCGAGTCGAGGCTGACCCTTGGCAGCGGTTCACGGAACACGCCAGGGATGTCCTCGAGATCGATGAACTCGAGGGTATCGGATGTGACGGCCCAACTGGCATGCTCGCGGAAGCCGAGTACCTGACAAGGTATTCCGCTGGCGGCGAGCTCCTCGAGCGGTTCGCGGAACGCCTGGCCGTCGGCCGAGGCGACCATGATGCCCGCTAGTCCGGCACCCCGGCTGCGCAGTTCGATGTGCGCGAGCATGTCGGCGTCGACATCGGAGTCCTCGTCGATCTTGGGCTTGGCGAACACGGCGTAGCCGACGTTGCGCAGCGCCTCGACCCACGGCCGCACCACATCGGCGGTGCCTGGCGCGATATTGGTGAAGACGGTCGCTTCCGGTTCGACCCGGTGCACGGTGCCGACCGACAGTTCGGCCGTGCGGGCCAGCAGCCAGCGACCGAGCGCGTCGAACCGGGGGCGGTAGGCCGCCGTCGGGCGCCCGCCGAGAATGGCCCCGAGGCCCATGTCGAGGTTCGGGGCATCCCACACGAGCAGGACCCGGCGCACGTCCGGCGTCGCGCCACCCAGACCTTCCGATCCGGTTCCCTGCACCTCCCCGGCAACATCGACCACCTCGTGGGCCATCTCACTGACACTCATAATTCAATCTTCCCCCATATGAGCTCGGTAATGGCGCTACCGGCACGATGTGCCTTGCCCTCGAATTTCGTGACGGGCCTTTCGAAACCGATCGGCGCGTTGTCCCGATGCTCCGCGCTGACCCCACCCGTGGCCTCATTCAGGCCTGTGAGCAGCGGTTCTTCCGCACCTACCTCAGCAATGTGTTCCGCATAGTCGGCGTGGTCCGTCGCGACATGCAACACACCGCCCGGTTTTAGTCGATTGGCGATCAACGCGAAAGTGGCGGGCTGCAGCAGGCGCCGTTTGTGATGACGCGCCTTCGGCCACGGGTCGGGAAAGAAGACTCGGACGCCGGTTAGCGATTCGGCAGCAATCATATTTTCCAGCACGTCGACGGCGTCGCCGCGCAGCAGCCGAATATTGCCGATCTGCTGGCGTTCGATGCGCTGCACCAGCTGGGCGAGCCCGGGGCGGTACACCTCGATGCCGATCAGGTTCAGGTGCGGCTCGGCCTGGGCCATCGCCGAGGTGGCGGTGCCGGTGCCACAGCCGATTTCGACGACAAGGGGCGCGTCGCGGCCGAACCAGGCGGCGGCGTCCAGCGGTTCGTCGGCGACCTCGCGGCCGATCGTCGGCCACATCCGGGCCCACGATTGCTGCTGTGTCGCGGTCAGCGCGCCACGGCGCGACCGGAAGCTGGTTACGCGTGGGTACAGGCGAGAGGCGGTGTTGTTCCGGGTCTCGGGTTCGGGACGGTCCGAGGCGGCGCCGAGCTCGGTCCGGGCCGAACCTGTGGACGGCGGGCCCGGAACTGACTCGGCAGTATTGTTCGCGGCGTCGTTCACGCGTCCATTGTCCAGCATCGAAGGAGTGGTGCGGCAATCGACTGTGTGCTTGACGTCCAGCGGGAGGTCAGGCGGCGCGTGCGCGGTCGATCCTGGCCACCGGCGCGCTCTCCTGCCGCAGCGGTCGGCCCAGCGCGACCTTGGCGGCGGTCACCATCATCTCGTACAGGCCACGTGCCCCGGTCAGCGATGCGGCGACCGACCACACGGTGTGGTCGCCCTCGTCGCTCACCGGTTGCCCGGCCAGCCGGTCCGCGAGCCAGGCCAGGCTGATCGGCGTGGCCAGCGGTAGCAGCGAGAAGTGCTCGCTTAGCCGGTCGCGCACATAGCTGACGTGCGCGCCGCCGCGCCGGTAGCGCTCGACCTGGCCGTCGATGCCGTCCATGTGGATCACTTGGTCGTGGATCGGCTGCAGCACGAGTAGCGGGCAGGTCGGCGTCGAATTGCCGAGGCGTAGATCGTCGAACATGGCCTGGAATTCCGGCGTCGCGATCACCTCGTCGAGCGGACGGCTCAGGTAGTCGTCCATTCGCTTGTTGGCAAGGCCGAAGATGGCACCGAACGGCGTCGCGGTCTCCGCGCGGGCCACGAAACGGCGGCCGTCCAGGGTGAGCTCGTTCTGCAGCATCGCGCCGAGCACGGGATAGAGCCTGCGCAGGGCCGCGATCACGATCGCGGGCAGGCCCGCGTAGCTGGTGCCGTTCAGCCGGGCGAAGACCTGGCCGGGATCGCCGACCGGTGCGCCGAGCACCGCGCCGACGATGTCGAGTTCCGGCGCGTAGGTCGGCGCCATCTCGACCATCCAGGCGCTTGCCATGCCGCCGCCGGAGTAGCCCCACACCGCGACCGGCGTGTGTGGGCCGAGGCCGAGCGGGGCGAACCGTTGCGCGGCACGCACGCCGTCGAGCGCGCGATAGCCGGGTTCGCGTGGCGCGCCGAAGTTTCCGCGCGGTCCTTCGTGATCGGCGATGCTCACCGCCCAGCCACGGCGCAACGCGTTCGCGACGAGCAGCCACTCGAACTGGGTGACCGAGCCGAGCGCGCGGGCGCCGTAGCGCAATGCGTAAGAAGGCGAACATTTCTCGGTGACGGCGTCCATCGCGGTCTGAAAGGCCAATAACGGCCGGTCTTCTCGGGGATCGGCGTCCACCGGCAGCAGCACCGTGGTGACCGCCGCCTCCGGGGTGCCGTGCATGTCGCAGCTGCGGTAGAGCAATTGCCAGGCCGAGACCTGCTGCGGCACAACGCCGAACAGGGCAAGCTCGATCTTGCGGCTGCGCAGGATGGTGCCGGGCGGCTTGGCCGCGAATCCCTTGGGCGGCCGGTGGAACGGGTCGCTACTCGGCAGCAGCGGTTTCCCGTCCGCTAGGACGGGCTCCGTATCGGCAGTGCCGATGACATCGGCTGTCATCGCGACCTCCTCGTCGGTGCGGCCTCGCGCGCTCGCGCTCGCAAGCGCTTCTCGAGGTCGGTGCGCAGCGTTCGAAACGCGAAGTTGCGCACCAACTATGGCGCCGACCACTGGAATGCAGGGTAAATGACCGGTGGCGGCTCTGGGAAGCCCGGTCGTTCCTGGTCGGCCGCACTAGACTGCGCGGCATGGGCAGACCGTCAGTGTTCATCACCGGTGCCGCGGCCGGAATCGGCCGGGCGACGGCCCTGCTTTTCGCTGCGCAGGGGTACCACGTCGGCGCCTACGACATCGACGAAGTCGGGTTGACCAGGCTCGCGGCCGACATCACCGGCACCGGTGGCAGCGTGCACACCGGAATCCTCGATGTGATGAACGCCACCCAGTGGGCCGAGCGGCTCGCCGAATTCCACGCGGACGCCGGGCGGCTCGACATTCTGATCAACAACGCGGGCATCCTGCGGGCCGGCCCGTTCGAGGGCATCGAGCTGTCCGCCCATCAGGCGATCATCGACGTCAACCTCGGTGGCGTACTCGCAGGAACGCACACCGCGTTCGGCTATCTGCGTGATACTCCTGGCGCCCAGGTGGTGAATCTCTGCTCAGCGTCGGCCATCTACGGCCAGCCCGAACTCGCCAGCTACGGCGCGAGCAAGGCCGCGGTCAAAAGCCTCACGGAGGCATTGGATCTCGAATGGGAGCGGCACGACATCCGGGTGATCGCGATCTGGCCGTTGTTCGTTGACACCGCGATGGTGGACGGGGTGCAGACGGGAACGACGAAGTCGCTCGGCGTCCGGCTCACCGCCGAGGACGTCGCGACGGGCATCTGGGACGCCACCCGCAAGCGCGCCAGGCTGCCCAAGGTGCACTACGAGATCGGCGCGCAGGCAAAGGTGCTGGCGGCCGCCGCGAAGTACGCACCCAACTGGGCCGTGCGCACCGTGAACAAATACTTCAGCGGTACCTGACGGTCGTCGCCGCCAACGCGGGCGTCTTCTGCAAGAATTGCGCACCGTAAAGGGGGTGCACCATGGCGACAGCCACCGAGCCTGACGGACCGTTGCGCGAACGCGGGGTGCCCGCGCGCGAACACGACCAGCTCGACCGGCTCCTCGCCGACCTGCGGTTCGGCACCGGACGCGACAAGCAGATCGGCTACGCGGCCGGCGCCGCGGTCAGCGCCTGGCGCACGCCGCCGCGCATCCAGGTGATGGGCCGCGCGCACGCGGGCCGGACGACGGTGCTGCGGGCGCTCGCGCTGATGTCGGCGGTGGAGACCGGTCCGGTCGACGAGCCGGACATGCCCGATCCGGCGTTCGACGCCGACATCGTCATCTACGTACTGTCCGCCGCGCCGTCGCCCGCGGACCGCAGGGTGCTCGCCACGCTGCCGCCCGAGCGCACCATCGTGGTGTTGAACAAGGCCGACGCGATAGGCGGACGGTGGGGCGATGCGGTCGCCGCCGCCGAGCAGTACGGCAGGGAGGTCGGCACCGCCGTGCTTCCGGTTGTCGCCTCGCTGGCCCTGCGCACCAGGTCGGGTGCGATGACCGAGGCCGACCTGATCGCGTTGCGCAGGCTGGCCGCGAATGCCGATGCCGCGCTGACACTTTCCCCGGATCTGTTCGTCGCCCCCGGCCCGCATCTCGCCGATCGCGAGCAACTGTTGCAGCGCTGGGACCTGCACGGCGTGAGTTGCGCGCTGGCCGCGCTCGGCCACGATCCCGAGCTCGCTCCGCAGACTGTGTTGCAAATCCTGCACGCCGCAAGCGGAATCGACGCGCTGCACCACCTGCTCCACCGCCGCTACGAGCAGGTCTCCGCGCTGCGCGGTGGCGAACTGCTTGACGAACTCACCCGGCTGGCCGCCAGGGCGGTCCCCGAGCAGGGCAGCACGGCCCGAGACATCTTGGAGGCGTACCTCTTCGGCGACGACGCCCGCTGGCTCGGCCTGTGCGCGGGCCTGGCGCATCCCGCGGTCGCCCATCTCGCGGCCGGCTACCCGGCCCCGGCGCCGTCCGACGCCGACGACGCGATGGCCAGGGCCGCCCGCTGGCGCGCCGTCGTATCCAGCGATATGCCGCCTACGGCACGGCGGGCGGCGTTGCGCGTGCACAACGGTTACATCCGACTATGGGAACGGATGAGCAGTGCCGGGCTCTGAACCCTTGGCCGGCCCGCCGGTCGGCGCCGACCGACCGCTCGAGCTGCCCGCCGACGTAGCCGTCCCCGCCGAGGCCGCTCGTGCCGTCAGTCCACCGCCGGAGGTGGAAGCCGTTGTGGCACGGTGGAATCCGCAGGGCACCGCGTTGCTGCGCGCGGTCAAGGAGGCCGGCGCGGCCGGTGCGGTCACCTTGATCGGGCCCGCCGACGCAAACACCACGCTGTTGCGGACCGAGCTGGCCCGCTTCGAACCGCGCATCGCGCTCGCGGATCCGGTGGCCGACGCGAGCGCGGCGGTGGAGACCACCGCACCGTCGGGCACCGCGCCGTCGCCGGTCGCGCTGATCCTGTTGGACGCCGGGACCACCATCGGTGCCGACACCCTGCGCATCGTGCACCGCCTGCGCGCGGACGGCACTCGAATCCTGCTCGCTATGAACGGCATTCACGCATACCAGGATTGGCGCTCGGTGCGGGCGCGGGACCTGGAGCTGCTCGCCGCGCAGGGCGCCGTCGAGCTGGACATCATCGCGGTGTCGGCGCGGCTCGCGGCCGCGGCGCGCACCGCGGGCGACGCGGGACTGCTGGATCGGTCCGGGCTAGGCGCACTGCACGCGGCCTTGGCCGCGGCCGCGCTCGGCGCCGAAGCCGAGGGCGGCGGCAGGCTCGCGGCGGTCACCGCGCGCGTGCTCAGCGATACCAGGCAGCGGGTCGGCGAGCAGGTGACGGCGCTGCACTCCGGCGCCGAGACGGCCAAGCTGCGCGAGGAGCGCGCCGTGCTGCTCGCCGGCCGCGACGGCGGCCGGGCCACCGCCATGTCCACCCTGCGTGGCCAGCTGCACCTGGCCCGGGTCGATCTGATGACCGAGGTCGGTGCCCGGATCAGGGCGCTGCACACCGCGACCCGCGCCGACCTCGACCGGATGCGCCGCAGCGAGCTCGGCGGCTATCCGGAGCGGTTGCAGCACGCGGCCACCGAACTGACCGGCGCGGTCGACCTCGCCATCGACCGGCGACTCGGCGAACTCACCGCACACATCGACGGCGTGGTCGCACCGGGCAACAGCCTGCCGCTGCGCCGCCGCGACCCCGCACCCCGAGTCGGCCCCGACCCCGATCCGCGGCACCGCGGTGTCGAAGATCACCTCATGATCGCGCTCGGCGCGTCGGCGGGTGTCGGCCTCGGCAGGCTGTTGGTTTCGCCACTTTCGCTGGTGCCCGCGCTGGATTTCGCGAGCGTCCCGGTGACCCTGCTGCTCGGTGCGGGCGCGGCGGGCTGGGTGGTGCGGGCGCGCGGGCAACTCGCCGATCGCGCGCACGTGCGGCAGTGGGTGTCCGACGCGCTGATCAACGTAAAAGCCCAGCTCGAGCAGCGCGTCGCGACCGCGCTGGTGGAAACTGAGACGGTGCTGGCCGATCGAGTCGTGCAGGTGAGCACGACCCGTATGGTGGAAACCGATCGCCGAGTCGCCGAACTCGAGGCCCGTTTACGCCGGATGGTTGCCGAACAACCGGGCCAGCTGGCGGCATGCGAAAGGGATATCGCGATCCTCGATCGTTGGATCACGGGTTGATCAACTCATAAGAATGGGTACATAGTGACGAACCCGATTCAGTACCGGTCGTCACATCGCGTTAACCTCTAATCAGGAACTTGGGCGTCCGCTAAGTCCTCGTCCGCCGTCCAGCCGGGGCGCGCTTTCGACTGGTCGTAGCGGGTGCCTTCCCGCCAATGGTGGCGCTCGGTGTTAGTTCGCGCTGGTCATGGGCGTCGTGGCCAGGCGGGGACGCATTGTAGGGACCGCCCATCTCAGGAGAGTTTTCATGACCTCAGCGACCATTCCTGGTCTTCGTGGATCCGACGGTAAGCCGCCGACCGAGCACAACGAACTACTCGCCTGGGTACAGGAAGTCGCCGAACTCACTCAGCCAGATCGGGTGGTCTGGGCCGACGGTTCCGACGAAGAATGGGACCGCCTGACCGCTCAGCTTGTCGAGGCGGGCACCTTCAAGCAGCTCGATCCGAAGAAGAAGCCGAATTCCTTCCTCGCGCTCTCCGATCCCTCCGACGTGGCTCGGGTGGAGTCGCGCACCTACATCTGTTCCAAGAGCGAAGCCGACGCAGGCCCGACCAACAACTGGGTCGACCCCGCCGAGATGCGCGCCACCATGACCGAGCTGTACCGCGGCTCGATGAAGGGCCGCACCCTGTTCGTGGTGCCGTTCTGCATGGGCCCGCTCGGTGCCGAGGACCCCAAGCTCGGCGTGGAGATCACCGACTCCGAATACGTCGTCGTCTCGATGCGCGTGATGACCAGGATGGGTAAGGCCGCGCTGGAGAAGCTCGGCACCGATCGCCCGTTCGTGAAGGCGCTGCACTCCGTCGGGGCGCCGCTGGCCGATGGCCAGGCCGACGTGCCGTGGCCGTGCAACGACACCAAGTACATCACCCACTTCCCGGAGGACCGCGAGATCTGGAGCTACGGTTCCGGTTACGGCGGCAACGCGCTGCTCGGCAAGAAGTGCTACTCGCTGCGCATCGCCTCGGCGATGGCCCACGATGAGGGCTGGCTGGCCGAGCACATGCTGATCCTCAAGCTGATCTCTCCGGAGAACAAGGCCTATTACATCGCCGCCGCGTTCCCCAGCGCCTGCGGCAAGACCAACCTCGCGATGATTCAGCCGACCGTTCCCGGCTGGCGCGCCGAAACCCTCGGTGACGACATCGCCTGGATGCGTTTCGGTAAGGACGGCCGGCTCTACGCGGTGAACCCGGAGTTCGGCTTCTTCGGCGTCGCGCCCGGCACCAACCACAGCTCCAACCCGAACGCAATGGCCACCATGGAGGCCGGCAACACCGTCTACACCAATGTCGCGCAGACCGACAACAACGACGTGTGGTGGGAGGGGCTGGAGGGCGAGCCCGATCACCTGATCGACTGGAAGGGCAACGACTGGTTCCTGCGGGAAACCGAAACCCTTGCCGCCCACCCGAATTCGCGTTACTGCACGCCGATGTCGCAGTGCCCGACGCTGGCCCCGGAGTGGGACGACCCGCAGGGCGTGCCGATCTCGGCGATCCTGTTCGGCGGCCGCCGCAAGACCACCATTCCGCTGGTCACCGAGTCCTTCGACTGGCAGCACGGCGTTTTCATGGGCGCCACCCTGTCGTCCGAGCAGACCGCCGCGGCCGAGGGCAAGGTCGGCACCGTGCGCCGCGACCCGATGGCGATGATCCCGTTCATGGGCTACCACGTCGGCGACTACCTGAACCACTGGATCAACCTGGGCAAGAACGCCGACGCCACCAAGTTGCCGAAGATCTTCTACGTCAACTGGTTCCGTCGCGGCGCCGACGGCCGCTTCCTGTGGCCCGGATTCGGTGAGAACTCCCGCGTGCTCGAGTGGATCGTCGGCCGCGTCGACGGCTCCGCCGAGGCCACCGCCACCGCGGTCGGCAATGTCCCCGTCGCCGCCAACCTCGACCTCGACGGCTTGAAGGTCGACCCCGACGACGTCGACGAGGCGCTCAAGGTCGACGCGGCCGAGTGGCGCAAGGAGATCCCGCTCATCGAGGAATGGTTCGAATTCGTCGGCGACAAGCTCCCCTCGGGTGTTCGCGACGAGTTCGAGGCACTGAAAGAACGCCTCGGCTGAGCCGTCCCGTAACGTCAACCGCCCGTACCGTTTCCAACGGTGCGGGCGGTTTCGTTTGCGCCCCAACCATTCCCATCGCCAGCCCGAATCCCATCGCCCCCATACTTTTCAAACCCCCGTTTGAGCAGCCGCGCCCCGGATACACACAGCTTGTGCCTGCGGCCAATTCGGGCACCGACGAGTGGCACATGGCGGAGTGGGCTCCTGTGACTTTCCGTTGCAGCCATGTGCCACTCGTACCCCTCGCCTTCCCGTGACGCAATTGAGCGCTTTGTCGGCATAAGCCTGGTGGACAATCCCAGGTCCACGTCGCGTCGTACGCAGCACATCGGGCCCAGGCTGTGCCAAGTACTCAAAGTACTTGACGTACTCGACTTTGCAGGAGACCATAGTGGTACGGATTGAAAGGTGCCCGATGACTGCTATCCACTACGACAGTTACACCGAAGCTCGCGCTCATCTGAAGGATCTGTTGGATGCTGCCGGTCAGGGGCGTGTGGCGACTGTCCGGCGTGATGCCGAGTACGCCGCAGTCGTGGATGCGGAGCGGCTTCGCTACGCCCTCGCCAAGCTGTGCCCTGCGACGGCCGAGGTAGTGGCCGAAGATGGAGCGTGGTCGGTGTTCCTGCCGGGCTTACCGATTGCTGCTGACGGCGACACATTCGATGAAGCTGTTGACGAGATGATCGATGCGCTACGTGAGTACGCCGAGGACTGGCAGAGTCGGCTGAGGAACGCATCCAACCATCGCGAAAACTGGGGGTTGGTGCAGCTGATCGCGCTAAGTGACGATGTCCAGCTTCGTGATTGGCTGGTAGGGGCGACCAAGTGAGCTGGCCACAGCCGACCCGCGAACGACATGAGCAGTTCTGCAAGGTCGAGGGATGGGCGCGGGTTCGAGACGCGCGCGGCCGGACCGGAACACACCATGTCACCTACGAATTCGGGCTTCCCGATGGGCGCACTCTGCGAACCAGGGTCTCGCATCCAGTAAATCGCACTACCTATGGCGCCGCCATGTGGGCACACATTCTGCGCGACCAGTTGGAGGTAGTCGAAGAGGCATTCTGGCAATGCGTGCTGGACGGCAGTCCCCCCGATCGTGGAATCCCTGATATATCTCGGGAATCGTTGCCCGCCGACCTCGTTCATTTGCTTATCAGCCGTGCAGGTCTTACCGAGAACGAGATTGCGGCGATGACCAGAGCCGAGGCAATCGCCCGGCTCCAACAGTTCTGGACCGAAGGCTCCTGATCGTGCACAGCCGGAACGAGTAATCAAACGAGTAATCATCAGTAGGTTGTTGGAAGTCATTCCGCAACAGAGGGAATGACCATCCCGCTCGATAATCCGCTGTCCGGGTTTTCGGGCTATTCGGAGAACGGGGCGTAGCGGATCAGGTGGAGCAGGCCGGTTCGGGTGTTCAGCCAGCGGGTCCGGCCGCGGGGCATGGCTTTGGCCTCATTGGTTAACGCGGTGATCATGTGCTTGCTGAAGTTGTGTCGCGGGTGGCGTTGGAGTAGGTCGTCGACCCACTCCGGGTCGAGTTCGGACATGCGGCCGCCGATTACGTCGACGGAGGCGCCCGCGTAGATGAAGCGGCCGGGATCGCTCAGGTCCTTGCCGTTGCCCGGGGTTATGTGGGTGGCGATGGCGGCGCCGATCCCCTGGATTTGGGTGGGCGTTGCTCCTGCGGTAGCGACGAAGTCGACGGCGCGTTGTGCGCCGGTGACCGCGAAACAGCTTCCGGCGGTGGGGTGTTCGAGATGGAGGTCGTGCAGCAGGCAGGAGACGTAGGCCAGTTCGTCGTCGTAGTGGGCCCCGTCCAGGTCGGCGAGCACTCGGCCGAAGTAGTAGGTGCGATACGAGTGGCCGAGAACGTGGGATGAAAGTGACTCGTGCGCTTCGGCTTCCGCTGCCCGCGCGAGCGATGAATCCGGTAGGCGTAGGCCGGCGAAGTCGAGGCGCCCCCGGCCGCGGCGGCCCGCGGTGAGCCGGGCGCGACGGCGTTATGACTTATGACCTCGCCTGTGCGGTTCAGGTGTTCCGGCATGGGCCGGGGAAGTTCGGGGCGCCGGTGGGGTTTCAGATGGAGACCTGTGGGGTGCGGGCGGGGCCGGTGTGGACGCCGAATGGGTTCGATCTGCGGGTCGAGCATGGGTTGGAGGCGTTGGGTTCTGCGGAAGTTGTCGTGGTGTCAGGCATCGGGTTGCCGACGCTGCCGCCGCCGGAGGAGGCACTCGTGGCACTGCGCGCCGCGGCGGCTCGGGGGGCGACGATGGTCAGTATTTGTGTGGGTGCGTTTGTGCTGGCGCGGGCGGGTCTGTTGGACGGTCGACCGGCCACGACGCATTGGGCTTATTGCGAGTCGGCACCACGCCGCGGCGCCGGCTCGACGCGCAGCACACCGGGCGGGCCCGCGAGCTGCTCGAAACCACCGACCTGCCAATCGAAGTGGTCGCGGCAGAGTCGGGCTTCGGCAGCGTGACCGCGTTGCGCACCCATCTCCGGGCGGCGACCGGCGCGACTCCGGCGGACTACCGCCGTTCGTTGCGGCAATGACCGGTCGGTGTGCGGGTCGCCACTTCCCGGCAAGCCGCATTACATTTCATGACAGATCATCAATGGTCGTTATGGCGTGTTTCCCGCCGCGCGGACCCGAAGTTGTGGTGCTATTGGTAATGGTCGGTGCGCGCAGGTCACGAGCACCAATGGTTTGCCGAAGCTCGATATGGGGCAGTTGCCCGGTGTGCGAGATTTGCGCACAAGTGGCTTATGGTTACCGTGTTCTTGGTCTCATGACCTACCAGTCCGATTGCTAACCGTTAACTGATCGACTGAACTACTTCCCTATCGACATCGGGTTTCCGCGAGGCTCGCGGCGAACGATGAGATCGACGCGCGAGAGGTGGTTGGAGCATGACCGATCTGGAGACCGGGGCATCGATTACGCCCCTGGTTGCCGGTTTCGAACTGGCGACCGCTAGTACACCGCTGCGCCGCGCTGCCGGGCGTTTGCAGGCCGTCCTGCCCCCCGGCTGGCGCGTCGAGATCATCGACGCGCCGAGCCTCACGGGCCGCCACAGCGAGCCCGTCCTGCGGGTGGTTATGCCGACCGACTGATCAGCCCACCCAGCCCATGGGCATGAGCAGCGCCTTCTGCTCACAGAAGGAGTCGAGGCCCTCCGGGCCGTTTTCGCGGCCGAGTCCGGAATTCTTGTAGCCGCCGAACGGCGAGCTGGGATCGAACGCGTACCAGTTGATCGCGTAGGTCCCGGTCCGCACCCGCGCGGCGATCTCGGCGCCGTGCTCGACATCCGCGGTCCACACCGAACCGGCCAGGCCGTAGACGGAGTCGTTGGCGATCGCCACGGCCTCGTCCTCGGTGTCGTAGGGGATCACCGACAGCACCGGACCGAAGATCTCCTCCTGGGCGATGGTCGACTTGTTGTCCACGTCGGCGAAGATGGTCGGCTCGACGAACCAGCCGCGATCCAGGCCCTCGGGGCGTCCGCCGCCGAGCGCGACGCGCGCCCCCTCTTCTTTGCCCTTGGCGATATAGCCCTCGACCCGGTCGCGCTGGCGTTCGGAGATCAGCGGGCCGAGTTGCACCGTCGGGTCGTTGGGATCGCCGACCTTCATCGTCTTCACGTGTTCGACCAGCGCGTCGAGGATCTCGTCGTACCGGCTGCGCGGCGCGAGGATGCGGGTCTGCGCGACGCAGCCCTGCCCGCTGTTCATCAGACCGGAGAAGGCGAGCACCGGGATGCCCGCGATATCCATGTCCGGCAACAGGATTGCCGCGGACTTGCCGCCGAGTTCCAGTGAGACGCTCTTGAGCTGTCCGGTGGCGATCGCGCCGATCTTCTTGCCGACGGCGGTGCTGCCGGTGAAGGTGACCTTGTCGACGCCGGGGTGCGAGACCAGGTATTCGGCGGCCTCGGCCTCGGCGGGCAGCACCGAGAGCACGCCTTCGGGCAGGCCTGCCTCGGTGAAGATATCGGCGAGCATATTGGCCGTAATCGGGGTCAGCGGTGCGGGTTTGAGCACCACCGTGCAGCCGGCGAGCAACGAGGGCGCGAGCTTGTTGGCGGCGAGGAACAGCGGCACGTTCCACGCGGTGACGGCCGCGACGACGCCGCGCGGTTCCCGGCTGACCCGCGAGGTGCCGAACAGGCCGGTGCGCGTTTCGTGCCACGGGAACGACTTCGCCAGCCCGGCACACGCGTCGAGCGCGGCAACGGCGGGAATCTGGTTGAGCGTCATCGCGATCATCTGCGGTGCGCCCATTTCCGCGGTGAGCGCGGCAACCAACTCGGCCGAGCGCTGCTCGATCAGCCGCGCCGCGCGGGTGAGTACCTGGGCCCGCTCCTCCGGCGGGGTCTTCGGCCACGGGCCGTGATCGAAGGCGTGGCGGGCCGCGGCGACCGCGGCGTCGACGTCGGCGCGCGCCACCGCGGGGACGCTGCCCACCGGCTCGACCGTGGCCGGCGAGATGACCTGAACGCGCTCGGCGGTGGCTGGCGCGGTCCAGCGGCCGCCGATGAACAAGCTGTCGTAATGCATGAGAACACGTTACAGTTTTGCTCCCCAGTTGTCTGTAACCTGTTTCAGTTATGCTCCCGGGCAGTCCCGCTGAGCAGGACCAATCCCAACCTGTCGGTTCGCTTTTCGTAGAACGCACTATTGCGTTCTATTGCTGGAAAGAGGATGCTGTAGCTACTGATCAGCTCGCTCGATTCCTGAACCGATACCACCATTGGGGAGCCCGAGTCATGGCGGTGCAAGTGGTCGACCGATCGTTGATGACCAGCGATCAAACAGAGCATCAAGCGAAGAGCGTTGGTGCGGGCGGCTGGGTGGTCTCCTTCCTGCCGGGCCGGACGCTGACCATCGAGCAAGCCACCGCTGCCATGCAGGCCGCAGAGGCCGTCGCCGTCGTCGGAGCGTTAGCGGATCAGGTCGGATTGACCACGCTGGAAACCGTCGGACTGGCCATTCAGGAGTCGCCGTGGACGCGGCCGATGCACGAGCCTTGCGGCAGGCGCACCTGGCGCCGCGGCTGGCTCGAGCACTAGAGCTATTTCTTGGTAGCCACCACGACGAGGTTGCTCACCAGTAGCTCTCGGATCATCGGGATACGGACCAGCCACCAGGCCCAGCGCGGGTGATAGCGCGGGAAGACGATCCGCACGTCGGCGGAAGTGGCTGCCGCCCAACGTAATCCGTCCGACGCGCGCACCGCGAACAGCGACTGGCCGAACCGGTTCTTCGGTTCCTTGCCGAACTTGCGCCGGTATCGACGCGCGGCGAACTCGCCACCGAGGTAGTGCCACGGCCCGGTCTCGTGCCCGCCGAACGGACCGTGCCACACCGTGTACGACAACACGATCAGCCCGCCCGGCCGGGTCACCCGCACCATCTCGTCCGCCATCAGCCACGGCTTGGCCACATGCTCGGCGACATTCGAGGAAAAGCAGATATCCACCGCGTCGTCGCGAAACGGCAGCGCCATCCCCGAGCCGCGCACCGCGCCCGCCACCGAAAGCCCGGCCGCGTGCATCTCCGACGGATCCGGCTCGACCGGAAGGTAGCGCGCACCCGTCTTATCGAACTCGTCGGCGAAATAACCCGGGCCGCCCCCGACATCCAGAATCGTCGCCCCCGCCAAACCGTTGCCCGTGAGGTCTGCGTAGAAATCACCGATCATCGCCGCGCTGTCCTGGGCCAAGCCGCCGTAGAACACGGCGGGATCGGACTGCTCGAACCGGAAACTGCCGAGCAATCGCAGCGACCGGCGCAATGTCGCCCGGCGCGCAAACCGGGGCGCGCGCGATCGCACACCATCGGACGGCGTTTTTTCGGCTTTCAGCACGGCGCCGAGTCTCGCATAACGGCGCTGCGCGGTGCGCTGGGCGGCCCGGTGATCAGCCTCCGTCGCAGGGCTCGGGTTAGGGTGTACCGCGATATCCGACGTTCCCGACCGGGACCACCAGACCGAGAGAAGCTCGACCGTGCGCGAAGTCCTCCTGCTGTGCTGGCGAGACACCGGGCACCCGCAGGGCGGCGGCAGCGAGCGGTACCTCGAGCAGGTCGGCGCGCAGCTCGCCGCGCGCGGGGTCAAGGTCACCCTGCGCACGGCCCGCTATCCAGGGGCGCCGAAGCGTGAGCGCGTCGACGGCATCGACATCAGCCGGGCGGGCGGCCGCTTCTCCGTGTACCCGCGGGCGCTGGCCGCGATGGCATTCGGCAGGCTCGGCCTCGGCCCGTTGCGCGGCCTGCGGCCCGACGCGGTGATCGACACGCAGAACGGCATCCCGTTCTTCGCCACCGCCGCCACCAAGGCGCCCGCCGTGGTGCTGGTGCACCACGGGCACCGAGAGCAGTGGCCGGTCGCCGGACGCCTGGTCGGCCGGGTCGGCTGGTGGATCGAGTCGCGGCTGTCGCCACGGGTGCATCGGCGCAACCAGTACCTGACCGTCTCGCTGCCCTCGGCCGAAGAACTGGCCACCCTCGGCGTGGCACAGTCCAGGATCGCGGTGGTGCGCAACGGTGCCGAACCGGTTCCCGCGGACGCGCCAACCGGCGCCGCCGAAACCCGCGCCGCGAACCCCCGCATCGTGGTGCTGTCCCGCCTGGTGCCGCACAAGCAGATCGAGGACGCGCTCGCCGTGGTCGCGCGACTACGAACCCGCATTCCCGGCCTGCACCTCGACGTGATCGGCGACGGCTGGTGGGGCGAGAACCTGAAGGCGGGCGCGGATAGTCTCGACATCGCGGACGCGGTCACCTTCCACGGTCACGTCGACGAACGTCGTAAGCACGAATTGCTTTCCCGCGCTTGGGTACACGTGTTGCCCTCGCGCAAGGAAGGCTGGGGTCTCGCGGTGATCGAGGCCGCGCAGCACGGGGTGCCGACGATCGGCTACCGCAGTTCGCGTGGCCTGACCGACTCCATTGTCGACGGCGTGACCGGTCTCCTGGTCGATGACGTCGCCCAATTGTCCGATGCGGTAGGCGAATTGCTCGACGATCGGGCCGCGCGCACCGTCATGGGGGAGAAGGCGCGTTCGCGGGCGCGTGAATTCTCTTGGGAGCAAACGGGAAACGGGGTGTACGACGTGTTGGCCGCCGTTGCTCGCGGTGAGCACTCCGCCGGACTGATTGCGCCTCGCTCCGCCCACTGAGCTGCCCGGTCCGGGTTCCCGTCAACGGGACAGCGCCGAGGCGTCACTCGGGAATTGAACTCGGCCCGTTGTGCTGGCTCGAATCGCGGCGGGTCAGCGTGTGCGTCGTGCGCGGCGCGTGATTGCCGCGACGAGCGGGCCGCCGACGAGAAGGGCTAGCCACAGTGTGTGGGCCGCGATGGCAACGGCGCGATCCATCGATGACGCATTGTGCCGCTCGACGGCTCCGGGCACTCGGTACAGGGCGAGGTCGGCATTGCTGAATATCGGATCGAGCTGTGCGAGCGTTGTTTTCGATGCACCGAGTGGGCCGGGAGTGCCGCGTTCCAGCAGTACCAAGCCGACACCGTTACTCGCCAGCTCCTGAGCTGAACCACCGCGCAGCAGTAAGGCTTCCACCTCGCGTGCGCGGGCTCCTTCACCGGATACCGTGCGTCCGCGTACCGGAAGTTCGCCGGTTTGCAGGACGTCCCGGGGCAGCAGGCGGGGAGCAGGGTCCAGGACCGGCGCTCGCCCGCTGTATCGGAATTTCCGGAACATCCCGCCCGGCAGTACCGCGACGTCGCCAGGGTCGGCCAGCTGTCCGGCGACCTGTTGCCAGCCCGCCGGGTAGTGCACAGGTCGCATCGCGCCACCGACACCCCACGCGAGGTCGAGCAGCGGCAGCACCAGCAGGGTGATGAGAATCGTCGCGACTGCGCCCGTCACAGTTGGGGATAACTTCGAGACCGGGTCAAAAGGTGCGCTCGATAGTGGTGAGCTGCCGGCGATATTGGTCGTAGACGAGTCATCAATCCCTTGTCGCGCCAAGGATTCTGAGCGTTGTGTAGCGGCGGCGAGCTGTGCATTATCGGTTGGTCCGGTTACCTGGGCGGTCGAGAATCGTTTGGCGAGAACCCCGCAACCCGCCGCGGCGCACAGTGCGTAGGCGGGCATCGCCAGCGCCACATACTTCTGGGTATCGCGCAGCAGGCCCGCGCCGGGGACGTGGGCGGCGAGCCACTCCAGCACGTGCATGCCCCATGGGGTCGCGCCGAGTGCGGGCAGCAGAACGGCGAGCGCCGCGAGCACGACGAGGGCGCGGCGCACGTATCGATCGGCACCGTCGGAGATCACCGAACGCACGCCCGTCGCGACGATGACGAGCAACAGCACCGTTCCGATCACTGCGAGAAGCGTTGTGCGCGAATCGGGTACCGCGTCGCCGTTCCAGATGCCGCCGAGCCCCGCCAGGCTGCCCAGCGTGCCGAGACCGGGTTCGGCACGGGCGGCGAAGGCCGCGATGCCCGCCGGATCCGACGGTTCGCTGGCCGCTCCGGACAATGCGGTGGCGGTCAACCACGGCCCGGACGCGACGATCAGCAAGGCCAGTACGCCGGCCAGCCGCCGCCGCCCGGCCAGCGACAACGCGGTGATACCGGCGAGCAGTGCCCCGGTCGGCGTGAGCCCTGCCGCGGCAAGACATCCCGCCAAACCTGCCCAGGCGCCCGCGGTACCGTCGGTCCGAATCCGATACGCGGCCAAGGCAACCCACGGCAGCGCGGCATACCCGGCGAGCAAACTCCAGTGACCCTGCAAAAGGCGTTCGGCCACATACGGATTCCACAGCGCCACCGTCGCGGCGACCAGCTGCGCACCGATCGACGCACCCAACAGTTCCCGCGCAAGCACCGCGGCTCCGTACCCGGCCGCCCACAGCGCGACGAGCAGAATCGCTTTGACGATCAGACCGCCATCGATGACCGGCGACAACATCGCAAGCAACGCATCCTGCGGCACGGCCCGCGGTGCGGCATCACCGAGCCCGAGCGCCGAATCGGTCAGATAAGACCGCGGCGTACTCACCGCGTCCCGCAGCAGCAGATACCCGGAACCGAGCAGCGGACCCATGATGAGCAGCGCAAGCACCGCGCTGTACCCGGCAGGGACGACCTTCACCCACCGGTCGCGTCGCAGCACTCCGCTCGCACTCACGCTTGTGCACCCTACGGTCCGACGTCCTTGTACACCCATCCGCACACGGCGCCGCGACGGTCGGAAAAGAATTCGGCACCCACGTCTCGCGCCGGACTTGCCCACCCGATCGAAGGTGTCCTTCAGCTCGTCTCAGCGAATGAAGGGCGCCTTCGGTCGGGTGGGGGCGGGGCGGGACGTTGCGGTTGACACGCAGGTGGGACGATGGCGGACGTGTCTGCTGTCCGTCGGTTTCCTGTGGTGGCGGATCTGACGTTGGTTACGGCGGGGGCGATGACCGCCAATGTGGCGGGGTATCTGCTGCAATTGCTGGCCGGGCGGTGGCTCGGAGTTTCCGGGTACAGCGAGTTCGCGAGTCTGCTCGCGGTGCAGCTGCTGTGTGCGGTGCCCGCGTTGGCGTTGCAGAACGTGGTGGCGAGGGAGCTGGTTCGGGGGGCAGGCGTCGCGGCGCTGCGCGGGTTGCAGTGGCGGTGCGCGGTGATCGTCGCGCTGGTTGTCGCGGTCCTGGTACCGGTGGTGACCAGTGCGCTGAATGTCGGTGTCGCGGCGTGTGCGGCCGCGCTCGGTGCGGCGCCCGCGTTGGTGCTGTTGTCGGGGGAGCAGGGAGTTCTGCAGGGCGGCAGGCGGTTTCGAGCGTTAGGCGTGGTGCTCGGTGCCGCCGGGATGCTCCGGGTCGCGCCCGCGCTTGTGGTGCTCGCGGTGGGTGGTGGCGCCGCGCTTGCCCTCTGTGCGGCCGCGTTGGGTATCGCGGTTGCCGCGGTATTCGCGCGATACGTCGCCGGGACGCCGTCCGCGCGGACTCGCACCGGGACCGACGAAGACGAGGTAGATCACGCCATCGGGGTACTTCCGGTGCTACGGGCCGCGCAGGTACAGGCGGCGCTGATGGCGCTCTCGTCCACGGACTTGATCGTGGTGCGGATGGTTCTCGACGACGCGGACGCCAGCCGGTACGCGCTCGGCACCATCGCCGCGAAGATCGCGTTCTGGCTGCCGCAGGCGGTCGGCGTCGTGCTGTATCCACGAATGGCCCAGCCAACGCACTCGGCGCGCGCGATCAGATCGGCACTCGCGGTGTTGTCGGGCATCGGCATCGTCGCTGTTGTCTGCGCCGCTCTCGCCGCGCCGCTGGCCCCGCTACTGGCAGGCCAGGATTACGCGCCCATCCAAGGCTTGCTCTGGCTGTTCGCCTTGCACGGTGCCATCCTCGCGGTCCTGCAGGGCGCGATGCTCTCCGCGATCGCGGTGGACCGCACCGCCCTGGCCGCACTGACCTGGCTCGGCCTGGCCGTCGAAGTGACACTGATGGTTTCGTTCGCCCGCTCGATCCCGACCCTGATCACCACGGTTGCCTCGGTCGCCGCCGTCACCACCACCGTCGTCGCGATCATCGTCCTGCGCACCGCCGATCGTGACAGTAGCGTGCGAACCCTCGAACCCGAACGACTGGCGTAATCTGCCACGGCGCCACCGCGAAGACACACAGCTTGCCCCGGCGCGAACCAATTCACTGGAGAAGCCATGCACTGCCACATAATTCGTGCGCGCGATGCATCGCTGTGGCCGTTGGGTGCCAACTGACCCGGCCAACTCATATACCTCCGGCCGCCGACGCGCACAGATTTGCCCGGCGCGAACGAAATCGCTGAAGAAGCATGTGCCGCTGCATAATTCGTGTACACAGCATCGCTGTGTACACGTTGAGGACCCAGCGCATCAACTGATTTCGTTAGTACATGGGTAACTCGCCGGGTACCAGCTGACCTGACCGATTCCTCAATCCGCCGGCCGCCAACGCTATTGCGCGGCACTTGGTCTGGCCTGAATACGCGGAGAGGCGGAAAGGCCCCCGGTCGGTGTGACCAGGGGCCGAACTTCTCAGCTAACTCAAGGCTGCTTCGTGATCTTGATCTGCTCGGTCGGTGGCTCACTGTCCGCCCGGCGCGCGCCACGACCCTGGCTCAGCGGCCCGCCGCCGCCTGCCGCGGCAGGCGTCGAACCGCTGCCGCGAATCCCGAGGACGGCACCGACGATCAGCGCGATGACGCCGAGCACGCCGAGCACGATCGGCATGATCCGCCCGTACAGCGACAGCTTGTCGATGTTCTCCTTGGCGACCGAGATCTGCGACTCGATGGTGTTCTCGTCGAACACGATGTGCGACTTCAGCGCGGTGACCTCGGGCTTGGCATCCCGCCCGTAGTACAGGTGGATCTGCTCGCCACCCTTGATCACGGTGCCGGTCTTCGGCTCGACCCACAGGTCACGGGTGTTGGTGTACCAGCGCGCCATGGTGACGTCGCCGTCGCCGGGCACGCCCCACTTCGCGGCGGGGAAGGTGAGCTTGTTGGTCGGCGCCTTGACCACGTCGTACAGGTTGGTCGCCGGAATGGACTGCTGGAAGTGATAGACCTTCATGTTGTTGATCTCGGACTCCTCGACGAAGTTGACGTCGAAGGTCTTGCGCGCGTTGAGATCGAAGTACGGGTAGTTCTTCTTCTCGGTACCGATCGGGAAGCGGTACTGCAGGCCGGTGTGCTGCACCGGATCCGCGACCGACTTCATGTTCTTGTCCACGGTGACCGCGATGGAGCCGTTCGGATCCTTCGCGACGGGCTCGCCGGACTTGCGGTCGATGGTGACCCGGTCGATGGTCGCGGTGAGCAGGCCGGTGTCGCCCTGCTTGTCGATGCGGCGCAACGTCTGACCCGCCTGCACCGTCATCTCGTCGGCATCCGAGGGCTCCTCGACGGTGAGGAAGCGTTGCGAGACCAGCGGCACGTTCGAGTCGATCTTCGCGGCACCCTCCGGCGCGGTGAGCGACTTGGAGTCGAGCACCAGGCTGTCCTCGCCGGGCACATTGGTCGCGATGGTGGTGATCTCGAGATCGAGGGGAGTCTTCGCCAGTTTGCCGACGGTGTAGGTCGGGATCAGCAGCGCGGCGACAATCAGCAACGCGCCGAGACCCACGAGCAGGCAGGCCACCGTCCTTCTGGTTCCGGCACTCAGTGCCATGCAAACTCTCCTCGTCGTAGAACAGGGGGCGTTCCGGCGAGTACGGCGGGCCGCCCGCGGCACTCGTGAGCCCCGACACTAACAGTCCGGTGTCGTACCATGCGGTGCCGAGGCCGGAAACGGCCGGGAAATCGCCCGAGTTTAGCGCGGAATGTGAAACGTCGAGTTATCACCTAAAAATTGGCAAGGCAGACTGGAGCCGATGACTGAAGCATCGCGCAGCGATTTGATGAGGGGCGGTGGTCGGGTGACGGGTGGGCCTGAAGCGCCGCGCCGCGCCTCCGCCCCGGCGACCGAATCGGTCTCCACCCGCGCCTTTCTCCCCGCGCTCGAAGGCATGCGTGGCATGGCAGCGCTCGGTGTCTTGCTGACGCACGTCGCGTTCCAGACCGGGGCCGCGGGAATGCCGGTGATCGGGCGGGTGTGGGGGCGGTTCGACATGGCGGTCGCGGTGTTCTTCGCGCTCTCCGGCTTTCTGCTCTGGCGTCCACATGCCGCCGCGGCGCGCGGGCTCGGCCGTGCGCCGTCGCTCGGTTACTACCTGCGGCATCGCGCGGCGCGCATCTTGCCCGCGTATTGGGCTGTGGTCTGTGTGGTGCTGGTGCTGCTGCCGAGCGCGGCGGGGACCGCGGGGTTGCGCGTCTGGGTGTCGAATCTTGCGCTGCTGCAGGTGTTCGTGCCGTTGACGCTGACCGATGGGCTCACGCAGATGTGGAGTCTTTCGGTCGAGGTGGCCTTCTATCTGGTGCTGCCGGTGCTGGCGTTCGCGGCGGTGTGGTTGCGCGGCAGCGCGGTTCGGTGGCGGGTTCCGGTGCTGCTCGGTCTGGCGGTGGTGTGCCTGAGTTGGAACTTCATTCCGGTGCCGACGCCCGACGCGATCCATTCCGACAATTGGCTGCCCGGATATCTGCCGTGGTTCGCGATGGGAATGGTGCTCGCCGAACTATCTTTTGGTAGCGAACGGCTATCACTGTGGCGTCGGCTGGCGGGGAATCAGTGGTTGATGTGGACCATCGCGCTGGCCGCTTTCCTGGTCTCGGCCACCGACATCGGCGGTCCCGGCGGGCTGACGCACGCCGAGCCGTGGCAGTACGCGTCGAAGATGGGGCTTGGCGCGATCATCGGCTTCGCGCTGCTGGCCCCGCTGGTGCTCGGCGATCCAAACCGACCGCATCGATGGCTGACATCGCGGGTCGCCGCGACCATCGGGCGTTGGTCCTACGGAATCTTCCTCTGGCATCTCGCGGTGCTGTGGGTGGTGTTCCCGGTGTTCGGGATCGTGCCGTTCAGCGGGGACTTCGGCTACGTCGTCGTGCTGACGGTCGTGCTGACCCTGCCGGTCGCGGCGGCCAGCTACGCGTTGATCGAGGAACCGATGCGGCAGTGGGCGCGCGGCAGGGACCGGGCCAAGCCGACCGAAGAGGTCGAAGAGGAAGACCGGCTCGCGGCTCCGTGATCGCGTCAGTTGTCCAGCTGCCGATGCATGTCGAGCAGGTGGTGACGGAGTTCGTGCAGCGTGTGCACCGCGAGCCAGCGCAGCGAACGTTCTTGCGGCTCGGGATAACTGAAGATCAGCGTCCGTTCCCAGTCGGCGGCGGGCAGTCGCTCGAGCACATTGGCGAACAGTTGCGCCGCGTCCCTGAGCTGACGACCGACATCCGACGGCCGCTGGTCCGCGTAGCCGTCGTGCTCGACCCGCTCGTCGCGTCCCATCGGCGTGGTTTCGGGCGTCGTGCTGCGCCGGGCCGCGAGCACGCGCTCGCGTTGCATGAGCAGCACATCCCGCATGTGGCATGCGTATTCGAGCGGCGACCAAGTATCGGGCTTCGGTCGCTGCCGCAGTTTCGGGGAGTCGGTGAGGAGCAGGTCCGCGTATTCCACCGCGTGCTCTCTGGCCAACGGCGCGACATCGGTCGCGCGGGTCAGGTCGTAGACGAAACCGCATTCCACGCAGGTACTCACGACTCCACCTCGCTAGCGCTCGGTTTCGTCGTGCGTATCCGCACGCTGTCATTTCGGTTCTCTCGCTGACGCTCGCTCACGCGGCGTCACATTATCAACGAGGTCCGTTGCGCCGCAGCCCGAATGGTCGACCAGGCGGCAGTGCGGCGACGCCGACCGCGACCACCGCGAACACGGCGGGCAGTTGTGCCCACAGGGAACCGCCCATGTATCCACCCGAAGCGCGCCACGGGCCGGTCGATAGCGCGGCCGCCGACAGAGCCGTGCCGACACCCGCCACAATGACCAGCGCTCTCGGCGCGAACTGTGGATAGAAGTGGGCGGCGGCGAGTGTGCCTGCGGCGATGATGGTTCCGGCCGGACCGGCGATCAAGGTCGCCGCGGCCGCCAGGCCGATCGCGCCGAGCCATCGGGGACCCCACGTTTGTGGTGCGGAATCCGATTCGCCGCCAATGGCATTCACGTCGGAGTCAGCTTGATCAGGCAGGGGATTCGCCTTGGCTGCCACCGTCTTCGCGCGCCGCGGAATGGCCAATGCGATCAGCGGGAGGAGTAGGAATAGCCCACCGAAGATGCCGAGGCGGTACCAGCGATCGGTGGGGAACGAAACGGTGACGGGCCCGGTGGCATCGGGTGGCAGCAGCCAGGCCTGCTGCCAGCCGTCGATGACCACGGATTTCAAGGTGCGTCCGTCGGAAGTCGTTGCGTGCCAACCGACGTTCGTGCTCAACGGCAGCACGAGCAGCCGAGTTCCGGCGGTCGATTCGGCCGCTGCGGCGAGTCCGGCGCGGTCGAGGCGGAGTCGGTCGACAAAGAACAGATCGGTCGGCCCGACGGTGACATCGGCACGGCCCGGTGGCAAAGCGAGCGCGCCGGAATCGGGCTGGGGCGCACTGTCGTCCGCGCAAAGGCGGGCCGGAACCGGGGTGCCGGAACGGAGTTGGTCCGCGGTGGCGGTCACCGTGGTGCGCCGCAGCTGGCCGTCGATATTGATGGTGGGGCCGATTTCGCACGGGACGGTGATTTCCCGGTCCAGCGCCGCGGGCGCGGGGTAGTCCGGGCCGAGTACCGACACGTCGGCCAGGCCGGGCGGCTGCGACTGGACGAAGCCGAGCGCCGTCATGTCCAGCACCGGCTGCCATGACTGGATGCTCAGCTCGATGCGATCGGTCACGTAGGGATGCAAGGAAATTCGAGCGGGCGTGCCGGGATCGCGCTTTTCCAGCTCGCGCACCTGCGGGCCGTCACCGAGGTTGACCGCCACCGAGGTGGGTGCGGCGGGCAGGCCACCGAGCGATGGGGTCAAGGCCAGCCCGGTCACCAGCGCGGGCTCGGGCAGTTCGATGGTGAGGGTCGGCTTGGCACCGGTCAGCGTCCGCACCGAGTCCTCCGGTGCGGTCCAACTGGTGCGTGGATCGCCATCGGTCGCGGCGAACGCGGCGCCGCGCAGGTCGCCGACGTCGGCCTTGCCTCTTGCCACCGGGTGGTCGTGGTCGGTGAGCAGCGCCTCCAACGCCGGACCCTGCCTTGTCCGGACGGTCAGCTCGGGCGTGACGGACATGGGTTCGGGCACCGACAGCGTGCGCTCGAAGGTGCCGGGCTCCTCGGGTGCCAAGGCGAGGGCCTTGCTGCAGCGAACGCGGTTGGGCGAATCGAAACACGCACTGCGCCCGGGGAATTCCTGCCCGAGATCCCACCAGCGGACCCGCGCACCCGCCTGCGGCGGTGGCAGTACGGTCCGGTGCCGGATGTCGACACGGACCGGCTGCTCACGGTCGGCGTAGTCGTCCAGGGTGAGCTCGCTGATGCCGAACTGCCCGCCGCTCTTGCCGGTCTCGGTGCGGACCGCGGTGATGGTGGCCCACTGTGTTTTTCCCGCGGGCAGCGAAACCGACACCGGCTTACCGGGTTCGGGGATTCGAGTGGTCACGGTGCCGTTGGCGGTGCGCACCTCCACCCACTTCACCGGATCGCCGATGGCGGCCGCGCTGGTGCTGAAGGTCAGTTGCCCGACGCGGATCGGCTGCGCCAGGTCGAGCCGAAGCCATTGTCCGAGTGCGTGTTCGGAGCCGTTGCTGAGCCAAGCCGTTGCCGGATCGCCGTCGACGACGGCCGCGGTGGAGCTGCCGGGTGCGGCGCCGCCGAGCTGGGTGGCGTCGGCAGCCGAGCTGGACGCGGTGATGGTCGCACCCGACCATTCCCCGCGCACCAGTTCGGCGCCGGGCACCGGGTAGTCGGGCACCAGGTTGTGCGTGCGGCGGGCGTCGTCGGGGGCGCGGACGGCGGAATTGTGGTTGTCGACGCGACCGAAGTCGGACTCCCGATCCATCGGGGTGTCGGTGACGGTCAACGGTCCACTCGGCAGTCCGGCGCGGGCCGCGTCGGCGGCGAGCAGGAAGGGGGTGCCGGTGGTCCCCGGGTCGCGGTGCAGTCGTTCGAGCACTTCGGGCCCGCCTTGCACGACGGGTACCGCGCCGAGCGGAACCGTGTACGCGCCGGGAAACGATTGCGGTGCACCGGTTCCGCTGCGTACCTCGGTCGGCGTTCCCGGCGTCGGTGTCTGCACCCGGTAGATCTCGACCGCCGGGTACGCGGGCCGCAGATCACCGTCGGCGACCAGATCCTCGGCGATGACCTTGGCTTCGATCGGATCGCCGAACTCCGCCACCTTCGTCAGGCCCGGCGAATCGTCGATCGCGCTGTGCGCCAGCATCGGCCGGGTCGACCGCGACGTCTCCGGATCGAGATCGTTGCGCAGCACCAGAACTCCGATGCCCTGCCCGGCCAGTGTCGCCGCGAGTCCGGCCGACGGTCTGCCGTCGGCGATCAGCCGCTGCACCGAATCCATCGCGCGGATGGTGCCCGGCGGGTTCAGCGGTACCGCGTCGCGAATCGCCCACGGCGTGCTCGCCAATGCCTGCAACGGCTCGTCGCGGGTCAGTCCCCACACCTGACTGCCGAACGGTGCGCCAGGCACCACCAGTGCGCGGGTGTCGGAAGCGTTGTGGTGCAACCAGTCCGCGGTCTGCTGCCAATACGCGGGCACCGCGTCGTAGGCGCCGCGCGGGGCGAGCTTGCCGGTCCAGGCGAGCGAGGTGGACAGGGTCAGCGCGGTCAGGATCAGCGCGGCCACCGCGACGGAACGATCCCGCTCCGGATGCGCGAACGCGCTGCGCCACTGCGGCATCGGCACCGAGGCGGGCAGCGGCACCCTGGCTAGCAGCTGAGCCAGGCCGAGCACCAACGGGATTCGGATCAGCGGCTCCAGCTTGTGCACATTGCGCAGCGGCGCGCCGCCGGAATCCAGGAAGACCCGCACCGAATCCGCGAACGGCCCGCCGAGCTCACCGACATATCCGGCGCAGATGCCGACCAGCCCGACGCAAAGAATCAACGTCAGCCGCCCGCGAAACGGCATGGACCGCATGGCCAATCCCGCCATGCCCGCGGCGGCGAGCAGCCCGGTGGCGAGCACCGCGGCCGGTTGGGTGACCAGCACCGCGCCCGCGATGCGCTCCGGCGAGACGAACGGCGTCCAGCTGTCGGTACCGCGCAGCACCTCGGCCAGTGAGGCCCATTGCGTTGTCACGCCGGAGGATTCGATGTAGTCCAGGAACGGCGGACTCACCTTGCCGAGCAGCAGTAGCGGCACCGCCCACCAGAAAGTGGCGAGCACGAGCAACGGAACCCAGGCCCTGGTGAACCGCCACCACTCCCGATTCGGCCGGTACGAGGCCCACCACAGCAGCGCGGGCAAAAAGGCCGCGACCGTTGCCACGGCATTGACCGACCCCATCAGCGCGAGTGCCAGCGCGCTTCCGGCCGCCGATGCCGCCCCGCCGCGTCGCCAAGATGGTTGGCCGGTGTTCGCCCGCCGCCGATTCCGGTAACCGATGCCAAGCGCGGCCGGCGCAAGCAACACCCACGGCGCCAGCATCATCGGCAGCGTCTCCGAGGAGATCGAGCCGAGCGTGGTCAGCACGCGGGGGGACAGCGCGAACGTGGCCGCCGCGACGATGCGGGAGCCGCGGGTGCCGATGCCGAGGGTCTCGCAGAGCCGGATGATGCCCCAGAAACCGGCGAGCAGCAGTAATGCCCACCAGATTCGCTGGGTGGCCCAGGCGGGCAGGCCGAGGACATGGCCGAGTGAGAAGAAGGTGCCGTGCGGGAAGAAGTAGCCGTAGGCCTGGTTCTGCACCTGCCCCATCGGGGCCTGGCTGCTCCACAGGTGGCTGGCGCGTTCGAGGAATCCGAGCGGATTCTGCGCGAGGTCGTATTTGGTGTCGGCGACGGTGCGTCCTGGCGTCTGCAGGAAGGTCAGCAGGAACGCCGCCAGCACCGTCGCGGCGAACCAGCGGCTACCCAGCGGCGCGGAATCGAGCGCTTGCGGGCCGCGGCTGCGCGCGGCCGCATCGTGCCGCCGCGCCGCCGGTTCGAGCGAGTCGGCGGGTGAAGCGGGGGTCAGCTCAGCGACTGCCGTACTCGACGTTGCTCAGCAACGAGGAGTCCTTGTCGCCGCTGCGGTCGATGTCCGGCCGCGAGTTCTGCTGTACCGCCACCGTGACGAGGAGCACCGCGATCACGCCGAGTACGGCGCCGCCGACAGCACTCGCAACACCAGGAACAGCAAACTTCATTGCGGCACTCCAATACATCGATGCAGGCACATTCCCGGTCAACCTAGCAGCCCGGTCCGGTCTCCGGTGCGTTCAGCCCGCCGATTCTCGGCAGGTAACGCGGCTGGGGCGGCGATCACAGCGGATTCGCGGCGCTATCGGCGCGCGCCGGGCGGCACCCATCGGGCCGGGTGGATCAGTGCGCCGGGATGGCGCAGTGCAGGCCGCCGAGCAGGGTGCGCAGCTTGGCGGTGGTCTCGTCGAGTTCGGCCTTGGGTTCCGAGGCGGCGACGATGCCGCCGCCCGCGTAAGCCTGCACGGTGCGTCCATCGGCCGACAACTCGGCGCAGCGGATGGCGACCACCCACGCGCCGTCGCCGCTCGCGTCGCACCAGCCCACCGCTCCGCCGTAAAAGCCGCGGTCTTCCTCCAGATCGGCGATGGTGTCGAGAGCGAGATCGGTAGGGGTACCGCACACGGCGGGCGTGGGGTGCAGCAGCAGCGCCAGCTCGAGGGCGGTGGTCGCGGGGTCGCGCAGCCGTCCGGTGATCGGGGTGGCGAGGTGCCACACCTCGTGCGTGTTGATCAGTTCCGGGCCGTCGGGGATGGTCAGCTCGGCACAGACCGGGGCGAGCTTTTCCCGAATCCAGTCGATGACGAAGGCGTGCTCGTCGCGATTCTTGGTGCTGGCCAGCAGGTCTCGGGCCTGGGCCGCGTCGTCGTCCTGGTCGGCGCGGCGCGGCGCGGTGCCCGCCAGCGGGCGCAGCGTGACCGTGCCGCCGTGCCGGGCGATGAGTACCTCGGGTGTGGCGCCGACCAGGGTCGCGCCGGTACGCCCGGCGGGTGTCAGGTCGACGGCGAACACGTTCGCGTGCGGATGCCGCGTCAACAGGTGGGCCGCCACGAGTTCGGGCTCCAGCGCGTCGGCGGCCGCCGCCACCACCGAGCGTGCCGCCACCACCTTGCGTAGCGGCTGTGCCGGATCCTTCAGCTGCTCAACTAGTTTCGTCACCCGCGCGATATGTTCAGCGGCACTGGGGATTTCGGTGACGAACTGCACGGCGGGCAGCTCGGGCAGCGCGGCGGGCCGCCACGGCCCCGCGGTGTGCAGCACCCGCTCGGGCACGCTCAACGCGGCAGGTTTACGCGGATCGAACGGCAGCGCACCGACGATCATCGTCGCGCCGTCCCGCAGCGCGGCCACCGCCCGATCAGCCTCGTCGAACGCGACCCGGCTACCGAAGGCCCGGACCACCCCGTCCGGCTGGGCAAGCAGGAATCCATCCATAGTCCCTCGACCCTAACCCCGCGCCAGCCCCTCGAGCCTTGCCCGTGAGCGCACTCACGACTCCGCCTCGCCGGCGCTCGGCTGCGGCATGAGCGGGCCGGCTAGCCCGTTTTGGCGACGGGTTCTTTGCCCGGCGGGACCATGAGGACCGGGCGGTGGCAGTGCTTGAGGACCGCGTCGGCGACGCTGCTGTGCATGAGGGCGCGAATGCCGGTGGCGCCCCGGGTGCCCGCGACGATGATGTCGACGTCCAGGTCGTCGGCGCATTCGACGATGGCGTTCCAGATGGTCGTTGTGCATTCGGCGGTGCGCGCCTCGGCATTGAGCCCGGCGAGCTTGGCCAGCCGGACGCCCTCGGTGTTGACGGTGCGGGCGTCGACGTAGGCGACGTCCTCGATCTCCTCGTCGGGCACCCACTCCGGCTGCATCACCCCGGACAGGCCGGACAGGCGGGCGGCTTGGCGCACCATCGGTTCCCACGCGGTGAGCACGATGGCACGGTCCGCGCTGAGGAACCGCCCGGCGTATTCGATGGCCCGCTTGGCGTTCTCGGACCCGTCGTAGGCAATGAGCATCAGATCGCAAGGCACGATGACCTCCTGGTGGGAGACTCACGGCTGTTGATTAAGGCTACCTTGGCCGGGCCAGGCCCACCTGCTGCCGCGCGGAATCGATCTCGCGTCCGGACACCCGGCGCGGGTAACCACGCGGGCCGGCCCACGGGGCGATCAGCGCGCCCTCGCGCATCCGCGGCTCGCAAGTGCTCTGTACGGTTGACCTCCATGCGGAAGACGCCCCTGCTCATGCTCGCCGTGCTGGCCGCCGTCGCGACCGCCTGCTCGAGCGGCGGTGGTGGCGATTCCGCGCCGTCGCAGGCGGCGGGTGCCGAATCGACGGCCCGATCGTCAACGCAGGCAACACCATCCGCGAAACCGGATTGCACGGCAGGCTATCTCGCGCAGTTCACCCTGCGGCAGAAGTTGGCGCAGCTGTTGACCGTTGGCATCACCGGCGACGCCGATGCCGCGAATGTGGTGCGTACCGAACAGGTCGGCGGGATCTTCGTCGGCAGCTGGACCGATCTCACGCTGCTCACCAGCGGTCAGCTCGACCAGGTCAAGCAGTCGGCCAAGGTGCCGCTGATGGTGACCATCGATGAGGAGGGCGGCCGCGTCTCCCGGGTGGGCAGCCTGATCGGTAAAGCGCCATCGGCCAGGGCGACCGCGCAGACCATGACCGCCGAACAGTTCCACGATGCCACGCTGACCAGGGGGCGAGCGCTGAAGGACCTCGGCGTGACGGTGGACTTCGCGCCGGACAGCGATGTGAGCGCCCAGCCCGACGATTCCGTCATCGGCGACCGTTCCTTCTCCGATGATCCGGCCGTGGTCACCAAATACGCCGATGCGTACATCCGAGCCATGCGCGAGGCTGGTGTCGGCACCGTGTTGAAGCACTTCCCCGGCCACGGCTCCGGCTCGGGCGATTCGCATCGTGGCGCGGTCCGCACGCCGCCGCTGGAGAACCTGCAGACCGTCGACCTCGTCCCGTTCCGCAACCTGATCTCGTCCGGCGCTGGCGTGATGGTCGGCCACCTCGACGTCCCCGGGCTGACCACCCCGGACGTGCCCGCGAGCATCAGCCCGCAGGTCATGGCGTTGCTGCGCGGGGGAAGCGGCTATGGCGCCGCGCCGTTCGACGGCCCGATCTTCACCGATGACCTGAGCGGTATGGCCGCGATCACCAGCCGATTGTCCATCGCCGACGCGGTGGAGGCCGCGCTGGTCGCCGGTGCCGACAACGCGCTGTGGATCAGCACCGGCGCGGTATCCAGCGTGCTCGATCAGCTCGAGCAGGCGGTCGCGGCCGGCCGCTTACCCCTGGCACGGGTCGACGCGTCGGTGCTGCGGATGGCCACCTTCAAGGGCGCGCTTCCGCGCTGCTGAGGCACTGTTTCCGCGACTGCTGAGCAAATACGGCCCGCGGAACTTACCTTGGAGTAATATATGAGATTCACCATTGGTAGGAGAGTGGATGGCGGGCGGAACGAAGCGACTTCCTCGGGCGGTTCGTGAGCAGCAGATGCTCGACGCCGCCGTCGAGGTGTTCTCGCGGAAAGGCTTCCACGATACGTCGATGGATGCCATTGCCGCCGAGGCGAAGATATCGAAGCCGATGCTGTACCTGTATTACGGCTCCAAGGACGAATTGTTCCGCGCCTGCATCCAGCGCGAGGGGCTGCGCTTCATCGAATCGGTGGTGCCTGCGGGCAATCCGCAGCTGTCACCGCACGAACAGGTGCGGGTCGCGCTGGAGGGTTTCCTCGGGTTCGTCGACCGCAATCGCCGCTCCTGGCAGGTGCTTTACCGTCAGGCCATCGGCCAGCAAGCGTTCGCGTCCGAGATCGAGAACGCCCGCGAGCGCGTCATCGAACTGACCGCCAAGCTGCTGGAATCCAGTGCCAAACACCCCGAACCCGGCACCAACTTCGACGTGGTCGCGGTCGCCGTGATCGGCGCGGGCGAGGCCATCGCGGACCGGGTGGCCAGCGGCCGCATCGAGGTTTCCGAGGCCGTCGACCTGCTCGACGATCTCGCGTGGCGTGGTCTGGCGGGACGCAAGAAGGCGGAGTAGGCGACGGCCGCATTGCGAATGCCGTCTGGTTGACGGCCTGTCAGAGTGCGGAGATCATCAAGCACGGACCGGCTCCGACCAGGACGAGCCGGGGAAGAACGGGGCGGATTTGTTCGGGTTGCTCAGGCCGTGTTCGCACGGCGCGGCGAAGTATGGAATCGATGCGGCCGAGTGGCGCACGCATATGTGCGGGCTGTGTCTGGGGTTACGGGACGGGCACGGCCAATTGGCCCGTGCGACAACGAATGTCGATGCCATCGTGTTGAGCATGCTCACCGAGGCGCAGTCCGCGGGCGCGGTCGAGCGCACGACGGCGGGGCGGTGTGCACTGCGGGGGATGCAGCGCGCGTCGGTCGCGTCCGCGAATTCGCCCGGTGTGCGGCTGGCCGCGACGGCGTCACTGTTGTTGGCGTCGGCCAAGGTTCGTGACCATGTGGACGATGGTGATGCTGCCGTCCTGGCTCGTACGCCGATGACCAAGGCCGCGAGTCGATGGGCCGGGCAGGCGCAGGTGAGCGCGCAGCGGATCGGCCTGGATGTGGCACCGCTCGTCGCCGCGCTGAACGCGCAGACGCAGTTGGAGCAGGCCGCGGGCGCCGGGGCGGATGCGCTGGCGCGGTTGACCGCACCGACCCAGCTCTGCGCATCGGAGTTCTTCGCGCACACGGCGGTTTTGGCTGATCGCCCGGACAACGTCGACGCAATGCGCACGGCGGGTTGGCAATTCGGCCGGATCGCGCATCTCGCCGATGCTGTGCAGGACTATGAGCAGGACTTGACGCGCGGCCGGTTCAATCCGCTCGCCGCCACCGGAACCACCATGCCGCAGGCGTACGACCTACTGCGGGAATCGGATTCGCGACTGCGCGAAGCGGTCGCGCAAGCCGAACTGGACAAGGTGCCCACCGTCCGCTGGATGTTGCTCGACCCGCTGACGTCCGTGCTCCGCAAACTCGGTCACGGTATCGGCACCGTAGCCGCCCACTCCTGCGGGATAACGCACGACCACGCTGACGTTCAGCTGCACTCGCGGCGAACGGGTCAGCGCCCCGGCCTCGGGGAATCCCTCACCCTCATCCTGGGCTCGTACTGCACCGGCTATGCCTGCTGCGCCGAACACACTCAGCCGTGCACCGGCAAACGCAAGCAGCCCTGGATCAACAACTGCGACTGTAGCGGATGCTGCGATTGCGGCGACTGTGATTGTGGCTGCGGCGATTGCTGTGGCTGCTGCGACTGCAGCTGCTGAACTACTTGCCGCGCAACAATTCTCGCGGCAAGCGACACCCTGCTGAAACGACAGGAGCCGCACCCGGCGCGGGTGCGGCTCCTGTTCGTTCAGTGCGTCAGCGCAGTGTCGCGGTGAGGTGCGGGAACCCCTTCTTCGGGTTCAGCACGGCCAGATCCCAGCCGCCCGTCACCTGATCCGCGTATACGTTCACCGTCGACGGCAGGAAGATCGGCTTGCCGAACTTCACCGAGTAGGTGGCCTTGCCTGGCACCCGGCCCTCGATCGTGCCGAGGATATGCGCGGCCGACCACATGCCGTGCGCGATTGTCTTCGGGAACCCCAAAGCCTTTGCGCCCAACGACGAAACGTGGATCGGGTTGTGGTCGCCCGACGCGGCGGCGTACTGGTTGATCGTCTTCTGATCGACCCGCCAGGTGCGCAGCGGCGGCGGCGCGGCCTCTTCCGGCTTGGGTTCGGGCTTCGGGCCGCCCGACAGCGAGGTGCGCTGCTGGTGCAGGAAGGTGGTGACCTGCCGCCAGACCAGCTCCCGGCCGACGCTGATCTCGGTGATCGCGTCGACCAGCAGGCCCTTCGGGTGCTCGCGCAGATTCTCGATGCGCGCCTTGATATCCAGCGGCTCGCTCACCGAGATGTCGCGGGTCCGCTCGATCAGGTTCTCCGCGTGCACCGCACCGACCGCGACGAACGGAAAGTCGCGCTGCACAACGAGTTGCATCACGATCGGGAAGGTGAGGATGAACGGGTAGGTCAGCGGCAGCGCATCGCCGAACCGCAGCCCGGTCGCTCGGCAGTAGGCGGCCAGGTGATCCGGGTCCACCCGCAGGCCGTCGAGCTGGATCGCCCGATCGGGCAGCGTCGACTTGCGCGCCGATACCAGCGGCAGCGGCACGGCGCCCAGCGCGGCCTTCAGGTACAGCGGGCCGTTCTTCGGTGTCTCTTTCAGCGAGATCACTTGCGTCATCATGCTCCGATCAGGCTCTGCCCGCAGACGCGAACGATGTTGCCGGTCACCGCGTTCGACGCCGGGCTGGCGAAGAAGGCGATGGTCTCGGCGACGTCGACGGTCTGGCCGCCCTGCAGCAGCGAGCTCATCAGCCGACCGGCCTCGCGGGTGGTCAGCGGGATGGCGGCGGTCATCGCGGTCTCGATGAAGCCCGGCGCCACCGCGTTGATGGTGATGCCCTTCTCCGCCAGCTTCGGCGCCTCGCCGTTGACCATGCCGATGACACCGGCCTTGGAGGCGCCGTAGTTGGTCTGGCCGCGGTTGCCCGCGATGCCCGCGATGGAGGAGACGTCGATCACCCGACCGCCCTCCTTCAGCGCGCCACGAGCCACCAGGCCCTCGGTGATCCGGTGCGGTGCAGCGAGATTCACGTTGAGCACCGAGTTCCAGCGGCCCTCGTCCATGTTGGCGAGCAGCTTGTCCCTGGTGATGCCCGCGTTGTGCACGACGATGTCGATGCCGCCGAAGCGCTCGGTGGCGAACTCGGCCAGCTTCTCCGCGGCGTCGGGCGCGGTCACGTCCAGCGCGAGCGCGGTGCCGCCGACCTTGTTCGCCGTCTGCGACAGCGCCTCACCGGCGGCCGGGATGTCGGCGACGATCACCTTGGCGCCATCCCTGGCGAATACCTCGGCGATGGTGGCGCCGATGCCGCGCGCGGCACCGGTGACCACGGCGACCTTGCCCTCCAGCGGCCGGTCCCAGCTGGCCGGCGCGGTGGCGTCGTCCTTGCCGACCCGGATGACCTGGCCGTCGACGAACGCCGACTTGGCCGAGAGCAGGAAGCGCAGCGTCGACTCCAGACCGGTAGCGCCGGTCGAGGCGGCCGGGTGCAGGTAGACCAGCTGTGCGGTGGCGCCGCGCAGCAGCTCCTTGGCCACCGAGCGGGTGAAGCCCTCGAGCGCGCGCTGCGCGATCTGCTCGTCCACCGTCGAGGCGAGCTCGGGGGTGGTGCCGATCACCACGATGCGGCCGGAGGCGGCGATGCTGCGCATGGCGGGCTGGAAGAATTCGTAGAGCTGGGACAGCTCCTCGATCGAACCGATGCCGGTCGCGTCGAACACCAGCGCGCCGAACTTGGTTCCGGCACTGGCCGAATCGGCGAAGGTGTAGTCCGTCAGCAGGGTGCGCAGCGGCTCGGCCACCCGGCCCTTGCCACCGAGCAGCACCGGCCCGGGCAGCGGCGCTTCGCCCGCTTTGTAGCGACGCAGATTCTCCGGCTGCGGCAGCCCGAGCTTGCTCGCCAGGAACTGACCGGGGGAGGAGTGTACGAACGATCCGTAGAGGTTGGGCGCACCCTTGCTCTTGCTGGCTGCCACTGTTCCTACCTTTTCTGTGTTGGATGCGGCGTGCACGGTCCCTGCCGTGTGGTTACGCAAGCTACCGCCTCCGGGACTGTCGCTCACGCCGCGACGGGTGTTCTCGGGTCTGCTGGTTCCCCGGCATTTGGTCTGCTCACGCACATTTGCGGGGGTACGGTGTCGACATTAAACTTACTCCAGAGTAAGTTTAATGTAAACCAACCGCGACGGGGCGCCGAGTAGTGGAGACTTCCACGCGGACTCCGGAGCGCCGAACATCCCCAACGAGACCTGGAGACTCGAGTGACAACCAAATCCCGTTCGGCGAAGAGCACCGCCAAGACCGGTAAGACCACCCGCCCGGTCGCGATCGTGGGCGGCAACCGGATTCCGTTCGCTCGCTCCGACAAGGCGTACGCGCACGCCTCCAACCAGGACATGTTCACCGCCGCGCTGGACGGCCTGGTCAGCCGCTTCGGCCTGCAGGGCGAGCGGCTCGGCATGGTGGTCGGCGGCGCCGTGCTCAAGCGGGTCGGCGAGCACGGCATGATCCGCGAGAGCGTGCTCGGCAGCAAGCTCAGCCCGTACACCCCCGCCCACGACCTGCAGCTGGCCTGCGGCACCGGTCTCCAGGCCATCGTCACCGTCGGCGACGGAATTGCCCAGGGCCGCTTCGAAGCCGGCATCGGCGGCGGCACCGACACCACCTCCGACGCTCCGATCGGCGTCAGCGAGGGTATGCGCGAGTGGATGCTCGACGCGAACCGCGCCAAGTCCAACAAGGACCGCCTCAAGCTGGTCGGCCAGCTGCGCCCGAGCATGCTCGGCATCGAGATCCCGCGCAACGCCGAGCCGCGCACCGGGCTGTCCATGGGTGAGCACGCCGCGATCACCGCCAAGGAATTCGGCGTGCCGCGCGAGGCGCAGGACGAGCTGGCCTACCTCTCGCACAAGAACATGGCCGCCGCCTACGACCGTGGCTTCTTCGACGACCTGATCACCCCGTTCCTCGGGCTGACCAGGGACGACAACCTGCGCCCCGGCTCCACCGTCGAGAAGCTGGCCACCCTCAAGCCGGTGTTCGGTGTCAAGGCGGGCGACGCCACCATGACCGCGGGCAACTCCACCCCGCTGACCGACGGCGCCTCCGCAGTGCTGCTGTCCAGCGAGGAATGGGCCGCCGAGCGCAACCTGCCGGTGCTGGCCACCCTGGTCGACAGCGAGGTCGCGGCAGTCGATTACATCCACGGCCCGGACGGTCTGCTGATGGCGCCCACCTACGCGGTGCCGCGTCTGCTGGCCCGAAACGGCCTGACCCTGCAGGACTTCGACTACTACGAGATCCACGAGGCGTTCGCCTCCGTGGTGCTCGCGACGCTGTCCGCGTGGGAGTCCCACGCGTACTGCAAGGAGCGCCTCGGCCTGGACGGCGCGCTCGGCTCGATCGACCGCAGCAAGCTCAACGTCAACGGCTCCTCGCTGGCGGCGGGCCATCCGTTCGCCGCGACCGGCGGGCGCATCGTCGCCTCGACCGCGAAGCAGCTGGCGGAGAAGGGATCCGGCCGCGCGCTGATCTCCATCTGTGCCGCGGGCGGCCAGGGCGTCGTCGCGATCGTCGAGCGCTAAATAGCAGACTGAAAGGTGGCATCCGACCCTGCCGGATGCCACCTTTCGTCGTTCAGCGCACCAAACTACCTCGGGCTGCGGCGAATCGAACCACGCTCGGTGCGAAGCGTCCGAAGACGTACTGCAGCCGGGCTTCCGGTGTCACCGGGACGACGTCCTTGTTCTTCTGTACCGCGCGCACGATCTGCGCGGCGACCTTGTCCGGCCCGTAGCCGCGCAGCCGGTAGAGCCGGTCGTAGAGCTGCTGTCTGCGCCGCTCCTCCTCGGCGGAGACGCCGGACATCCGGGTGTTCGCCACGATGTTGGTGTGCACGATGCCGGGGCAGATGGTGCTGACACCGATTCCGCTGCCGGCCAATTCGGCGCGCAGGCAGTCGGAGAACATGAATACCGCGGCCTTGCTGGTCGAGTACGCGGTGAAGGCCTGCTGCGGGGTGTAGGCGGCCATGCTGGACAGGTTGACGATGTGCCCGCCGCTGCCGCGCTCGGCCATCGCACCGGCGAAGGCCCGGCAGCCGCTGACCACGCCGCGCAGGTTTACCGCGAGCACCCGGTCGAAGTCCTCGGCCGAGGTGTCCAGGAACCGCCCGGCCTGCCCGATGCCCGCGTTGTTGATCAGCACGTCGGGCACACCGTGTTCGCGGATCACCCCGTCGGCGTGCTTGCGCATCGCGGCCTCATCGGACACGTCCAGCTCGTAGGCGTGCGCTACCCCGCCTGCCTGGGCGATCAACGCCACGGTCGCCTCGGCCGCGACGCCGTTGACGTCGGACACCACCACTTCGGCCCCAACGCGGGCGAAAGCCAGCGCGGTCGCCCGGCCGATACCGCTGCCGCCGCCGGTGATCACGACGAGCTGATCCTCGAACGGCTTGCGAGACAGACCCATTCGGGCGCGACGTAGTGCACGGGCCGGTGCCGCACCCGTCACGGAGTCGATCAATTCGATGGTGGCCGAGGCGAGCAGCCGTGGATGCGAGAACGGCAGCCAGTGCCCGCCTTTCACCACGCGCAGCCACACCTGGTCGGCCCATTGATCCTCGTCGGCGTAACTCGATTGCCGCACTGCCGGATCGCGGGTGCCGATGATGATCTGGGTTGGCACCGTGGTGAATTGGTCGCGTGCCCGCAGCGGATTAGCGGCCCAGGTAGACCGGTAGATGCGCAGGCCATTCGCCATGTCCTGTTTGAACGTCGGGGCCAGGTGAATTCGCTCCGGCGACGCGCCTTCGGCGGCGGAAAGCCCTGAGCGCCACAGCTGTTCGCTCATGCCCAGCTTGATCGCGGCCTTCGGCAGTCCCGGTAGCGCGAGGAAGGCCGAATAGGCGAATGAGCCGAGCTGGGCCAGCGGCAGCGCGATATTGCGCGGCGTCGGCCTGGCCAGCCGGGCCCGCGCCCATTTGCTGACGTGCGCGATGCTCGGTCCGGAGACCGAGGTGAACGACGCGATCAGTCGCCCGGCGTCAGGGCCGCAGACGATTTCCCAGGTGGCGACGCTGCCCCAGTCGTGGGCGAGCACGTGCACGGGTGCGCCGTTGCCGAGCGCCTCGATCACCGCGACGTAGTCGGCCGCCAGCGTCGTGGTCGAAATGTCCGAGGCGCCAGGCGGGTTGGTGGACTCGCCGTGCCCGCGGTTGTCCACGCTCAACACCCGGAACCGGTCGGTCAGCTCCGGAACTACGTTGTCCCACAGGTGATGCGAGTCCGGCCATCCATGCAACAGCAAGACGGTTGGTCCGTCCGGGTTGCCCTGCTCGTAGACGGCGATGTCGACCTCGCCATTGCGGACCACATGCTTCTCGGCCATGGATTCACCCCACTATCCGGGCCGCGGCGGTCGCGGTCCGTGGACGTAGCTTCCGCCCCATTCTGTCTGAGACGGTGGGATTCGGGTAGTCCTCGCCACTTCGATGGGCCGTTCGCGCCCCTTGTGAGCTATCTCATGAATTTCGATTCACATTCCCGCCGCATTTCGCCACGTCTGCGGGCCAATTTAGTAGCAACTAGCAGGCAACTTATGTGTTACACGTTTTCTTCGGTTGCCGGGCGCGCGTCACATCGTTTCTTGCGAGGGGGCTGATCTCTGTGTTTACCTGCACGTCACCTACTGTGCTACCGGGGCCACGCGATCGGTGAGGCGAATTATCGCTGCCTTATCGACATGCAGCTACCGGCAGAACAAACTCTTCGGCTTAACGAATGATCGAATCGAGCTAGCAGAGAGGAAGGCTGAACAGCTGATGCGAATCGGTATGGCGCTGCGCGCCACCGCACTGGCTCTGGTGGCCGCGACCGGTCTCGGACTGGCGTCCACGGCCCCGGCGGGAGCGGTTGGTGAGGTTGACCGCTACCTAGACCTGCCACTGGCGAACCGGGATGCCGCCACCAGCCCCGGCGGCGTCAACCCCGAGCTGCCCTATGACGTGAACGAGCTGCGCGGGCTGCTGGACGAGGCGCGTGCCCAAGGCGTGCCGCCCACTCGATATGCCGCCCTGCTCTACCAGTACTGGCTGGTCGACGCGACCAACCAGGCGGGCATCGACCTGCGGACCTGGGACCCGCGCGCCGGCGTCGAGGCCAACCGCGCCAACCTGGTCCGGTCCTACCGCTACTACGAAGACCTGCAGCTGAACCACCGCGAACTGCAGTGGGCGGGCATGGGCGGTCAGGTCGGCGCCGACTTCGGCGGCGGGCTGGTCGATTTCGAGATGATGGGCAACATCTACGGTCTGCCCGGCCTTTCCGAATCCGCGCGCGGCGTCATCGCCGCCGTCGAACAGACCGCCGGACCACAAGCGGTGGCCCAACTTCCGCGCGGCCTGATGGCGCTTGCCGAGGCGGGTTCGCAGATTTCGCCCGCGGACCTGCACTACATCATCGGGATGATCCTGGTGATGCAGAAGAACATCTTCTCAGATCTGATGCCCATGCACGACGCCTACGTCACCGAAGGACTGCCCGCGCTGCAGGAGTTCCAGGCGGCCGGGCTGTTCGGCGATGACCTCATGGAAGCCTGGCGCGGAGTGGCCTCCGGAGACCACGACCGGATCGCCGCGGGCAACGGGGCTTTGTTGCGCCGGGAACAGGAGTGGGTGATCCGCGACCAGTGGGATTCGGTGCGCGGCTACAAGGGCAGCGTCGGTGAGGCGATCACCTACGTCAGCGGCGCCGCGGGCTCACCGTCGGTCGCGGGCGTCGCACCGCCGCGCGAATTCGATCCCGTGCGGATGCGGGTCACCATGGCCAACGGACAGCCTGCGCTGGTGACACTGCCACTGCCGGATTGGAATTGGTCGGAGTTCGACTCCCGCTGGGACTACATCACCACCGAGCTGCTGCCGAAATACAAGTTCCAGGTCGAAAACAACTGGCCCGCACTGGAAGCCGTGATGCGCACGCCCTACGAGATTCAAATGGAATCGCATCGTCCGCTGTTCAACATCCCGCAGCTGCTGGATTCCGCGGCCAGGCAGATCCAGGTAACCCCGATCGACACGATGGCGGTGCGCTAGATGAAACTGTTCACCGCTGCCGTCGCGACGGCCACCGCGCTGCTGCTGTGCGCGGGAACCGCCGCGGCGCAAGGGGAAATGCCGACGCCAGGACTGGACCGAGTGTTCAACGGCTTCGTCGTCGGCCAGATCCAAGGCGCGCAACCGGTTCCGCCGGACCGGGCGTTCCAGGCGCTGCTCGCCAACGATCCGTTCTATCAGGAGCCGCCGCTGACCGGTGCCGAGCAGCCCGGGACGCTGCTCAAGGCCAAGAAGGTCGACGTGATGTTCCTCGGCAGCACGCCGCCCGACGTCGAGGCCTACAAGCTGATGTACGTGACCACCGGCATCGACGGCGTCACCCCGGTTATCAGCACCGGCATCCTGATGATCCCGAATCACGGTGTGCCCGTTGGGGAGAAAAAGCTGATCTCCTATCAGGAGGCCAACGACAGCGTCGGCTGGTCCTGCCATCCGAGCACGCAGTGGACCGGTGGCGACCCGCTGGACGGTTCGTCGTGGTCGGCGCTCGGCCCGCTGGCGCTGATGTTCGACAAGGGCTACGCGGTGATGATCTCCGACGTCGGCAACGACGGGGACCACGCGCCGCACGGCGTCTTCGCGGGCAAGTTCGCCGCGCACGCGCAACTCGACGGTGTCCGTGCGGCTTTGGCGTATCGCGAGGCCGGACTCGACCCGAAGGCGCAGACGGCGTTGTTCGGCATCGCGGGCGGCGGCGTCGGCGCGGGCTTCGCCGCCGAGCTGCAGCCGGCGTACGCGCCGGAGCTCGACGTGAAATCCGCTGTGCTGGAGGGCATGGTGGTCAATCCGCGCAACTTCATGCGGGTCGCCGACGGCTCGGTCGGCTCCGGTTTCGCACTGGCAACGCTGCTCGGTCTGGAGCCCGCGTACCCGGAGATGGCAGTGAACGCGAAGCTGAATCCGGCAGGCGTCGGGTTGGCGAACGCCTTCCGCACCCAGTGTCAGACGCCCGCCTATTTCGGGCTGCCGTTCCTGCCGCTGCATACCCTGTTCAACTCGGGGCTCGGCCCCGCCGATGAACCGGCCTTCCAGCGCGCGTTCGAGGAAAACATCCTCGGTCGCTCCGGCACGCCGAAGGCCAAGGTGGCCATTACCTCCTGCGTCGCCGACGACTCGCCGATGTCGCTGGTGCCCGCCAAGGACTCGCGGGAACTAGCCGATATCTATCGGGCGGGTGGCACCGACGTGACCTACCAACCCACCGACTGCGGCATGGTCCGCATGCTCACCGATATCTATGGCTGGGGCACCGACCTGTTCGGCATGCAGACGATCGACTGGATAGACCGCAACTTCGACTGAAAAGGATTATCCGCCATGGCATTTCTCTACGGCATCAATTATCTGTTCTGGTTCGGCCCGCTGGCGGTCGCCAAGCTGATGGCACAGGCGGCCGGCTTCTGACCGGTCGCTGAGCACCGCGGCTCCCGCACCTCGCGGGAGCCGCGGTGGTCGTTACGAACCAGGCAGCTCGTTGTGCCCGCCGAACGCCTTGCGCATCGCCGACAGCATCTTGTCCGCGTAGAGCGTCTCGCCGCGGGACGAAAACCGTTGGAACAGCGCGGAAGCCAGCACCGGGGCAGGCACGCCGGTGTCGATCGCCGCGTCCAGCGTCCACCGGCCCTCGCCGGAATCGGAGACCCGCCCGCTGTAGGAATCGAGGTTCGGATCGGCGTAGAGCGCGCTCGCCGTGAGGTCCAGCAACCAGGAGGCGACCACCGAGCCGCGGCGCCACACCTCGGTGACCTCGGGCACGTCGATCTCGTACCGGTAGTACTCGGGATGCTCGAGCGGCGTCTCCTCCGCGGAGAACTCACCGTCGTGTTCGGCGCCGTAGTTCGCCTTGTGCAGGATGTTCAATCCCTCGGCGTAGGCGGCCATCGCGCCGTACTCGATGCCGTTGTGCACCATCTTGACGAAGTGTCCCGCGCCGGCCGGACCGCAGTGCAGGTAGCCCTGCTCGGCCGCCGACGGCTCGCCGGTGCGCCCCGGCGTGCGCTCGGCCGCCTCGACGCCGGGTGCGATGGACTTCAGCAGCGGATCCAGATACTTCACCTGCTCGGCCTCGCCGCCGATCATCAGGCAGAAGCCGCGATCCAGGCCGAAGACGCCGCCCGAGGTGCCGATGTCCACATAGTGGATGCCCTTGGGGCGCAACAGTTCGGCGCGCTTGATGTCCTCGTGGTAGCGGCTGTTACCGCCGTCGATGATGATGTCGCCGGGCTCGAGCAGCTCGGCCACCTGGTCGATGACCGCCCCGGTGGCACCCGCCGGGATCATCACCCAGACCACCCGCGGCGTCGCCAGCGTCCGCACGAATTCCGCGAGGTCGGTGCTGCCCTGGAAGTCCGCACCCAGTTCTTCGCGCAGTATGTCGATCTGGTGCGCGCGGCGTTCATAGCCGACGGCGGTGTGCCCGTCCTTGACGATGCGACGCACGATATTGGCGCCCATCCGCCCGAGGCCGATCATTCCCAGCTGCATGCAATCCATCTCCCTCGTATGTGCGGTGGCCGGACACTCATCTACTGGATTGTCCCGCTTCGATCCGATCCTGGTCTGTCCGGCTGTGTAACGCACGGTGCGCCGCACCGATAATCAGATCGGCTCCGCGTAGTTGCCAGACCCCCGACCCGGCAACTGCGCGGGGCCCTTTACGTGCACGACCATGGTGCATTGCACGGAATTTGCTGTAGATCCGTGCTCACCGGCCGGTCGCGGCGTCGCGCACTATCGTTGGCGAGGACTCGCATCATGTGAGTCCCAACTCAACCGAGCGGGGAGGACGGTTCGTGACGAGCCAGTCGAGCACCGGACGCCGTGGCCAGCAACCGGCGGGCGAGGTCGGCTTACGCCAGCTGCTCGAATCGACCCAGGCCAACGAGGCGAACTCGGCCGAGAAGTGGGGCGACGACTCGGCACCTACCGAACCGATCCAGGTCACCCCGTCCCGGCGCGCCACGCATCGGGCCAAGCCCGGCGAGCGCCCGCCGCGGCGGCCGATCTCCGGCCCCCCGCCGAAGCGGCTGAATCGCACGGTGGCGAAGCGGGCAGGCATCGCGGTCGGTGCGGTGCTCGCGGTGGCCGGCATCGGCTACGCGGTCGACTGGGTGCTGTCCGCCGGGCAGGTGCCGCGCGGGACGGTCGTCGCGGGCATCGAGGTCGGCGGCCTCGACACCGCCGCCGCGGACGCGCGGTTGCGCGCGGAGCTCACCCCCAGATCCGACCGGGAACTACCGCTGCGCATCGGTGACGTGCAGACTCGGCTCGTGCCCGCCACCGCGGGTTTGGCGGTGGACTGGGACGGCACCTGGGCGCGCGTCGGCAAGCAGCCACTCAATCCGTTCACCCGGCTCGCCTCGTTCTTCACCACCCGCGATGTCGCGGTGGCCACCGCCGTCGACGATGCCGCGCTGGATCGTCAGCTGACCGCGCTGCGCGTGCACGATCGGCCGTCCGTCGAGGGCACCATCGCCTTCGACAAGGCAAGACCCGTCGCCGTGGCGCCGGTGCCAGGCCGGGTGCTCGACCTGTCCGCCGCGCGCGACGAGCTGATCGACCAGTGGATCGCAGGCATCACGGTCGACCTGCCGGTGCACCCGGCGCCCCTCACCGTGCGGCCGGAAGCGGTCGATCAGGCCTTGCGTGCGGTGGCCGAGCCCGCGGTACGCGCGCCGATCACGTTCGCGGGCAAGGGCGCATCGGCCAAGCTCGACCCGGAGCAGATCGCGACCGTGATTTCCTTCGTGCCCGACGGCAAGGGCGGGCTCGGCCTCGCCGTCGATCAGAACATCGCGGTCGGTTTGCTGGCGCCGCAGCTGGTGGCGACGGAGATCGAGCCGAAGGACGCGACGTTCGCGCTGAACGGCGGCAAGCCGACGGTGGTGCCCGCCGTCGTCGGTGACAAGATCAACTGGCCGAAGACGTTCGAGCAGTTCACCGCGCTGCTGGCCGCGCCGCAGGAGCGGACCGGCCAGGCGGTCTACGAAAAGGTGGAGCCGAAGCTCACCACCGAGGCGGCGCAGGGGCTCGGCGTCGTCGAGACCATGGGCTCGTTCACCACCAACGGATTCAGCGGTCCGTCCGGCGTAAACATCAAAGTGGTCGCCAGGAAGGTGAACGGCGCCGTGGTGAAGCCGGGGGATACGTTCTCGCTCAACGACTTCACCGGGCCGCGCGGCACCGCCGAGGGCTACGTCGAATCCGGCATCATCGACCACGGCAGGCCGGGCACCGCCGTCGGCGGCGGCATCAGCCAGTTCGCCACCACCCTCTACAACGCCGCGTACTTCGCGGGCATGGAGGACGCGGGCCACACCGAGCACAGTTACTACATCTCCCGTTACCCGGCCGCGCGCGAGGCGACCGTCTTCGACGGCGCGATCGATCTGAGCTTCCGCAACAACACCCCCACCGGGGTCTACATCGAGGCCGTCACCACGGATTCCGAAGTGACCGTGCGACTTTGGGGCACCAAGACGGTCGAGGTCGAATCCGTCACCGGCGATCGGAGCAAGCCGACCGAGCCGACCACCGTCAAACTGCCGAAGGGCAAGGACTGCATCGCCTCCGAAGGCGCGCCGGGCTTCACCACCTCCGACACCCGCATCATCACCGACAAGCGCTCCGGTCGCGAGGTCTCCCGGCACACCAGGACGGTCAAATACGATCCGATCCCCGTCGTGAAATGTGAGTGACCACAACGACTCCCGGGCCGACCCCCGCCCGTCGGCGGGCAACCATACGCCGTCTCCCCGCGGCTCGAGCCAACTCCCGGCTACCCCTCAGCGCGTCGCTGTTTAGCCAGGGGGCGGCGAATCATTCTGTGGCAGGGTCACTTTGGTGAGCGACCTCCCGGCGAATGGGATATAACTACGCCAGATTCCGGGACGCCAGTCCGGTTCTGTCTCGGAGTGGGGCTCAAGGTTGAGCGAAGTATGAAGGGGATGCCAGTCGTGGAGCAGATCGACTCAGTCAGACCGTTTGCGGCGGGGCGGGGAAACAACGCCGCAGTCATGCTGGGTATGGCTATCGGAGACGAAGTCGCCCTGCGAGTTGTGCGGGGTGCGGGAACACTCTGCGACGTCGTGTTGGCGGCCTGGGCGATGGGTGTTGATCCGATCGACGCGGTACTGCAGTACGCCGAGGCGACGACCGGAGTGATCGTCGACGACGTGGTGGCTGTCGACGGCGCCGATCCGCGCTGCGCGTAACGCGTTTCGCTACGTAACAGGTACCTGCCAGCAGCGCTTTTCAGGCGTCTGGCGTCGATTCAGGGCGTGAAACGTTGCGCCACAACGGTTCGCCGGTAGTCGTTACGGCCGAAGTTCGCGCGCACTAGCTTTCGCGCCGCCGAGACCTCGCGGCGACGGCAGCGTATGGCGCTCTTCAGGTTTCGCGCTACTCCTCCGGGCGTTCGACGTCGCGCAGTGCGGCGGCGACGAACTCTCGCATGGGAATGTCGAGCGCGGTGCACAACGCGTGCAGCTGCTGCATGTCCGGCGATCGATCGCCGTTCTCGAAGCGCTGGATCGTGCTGACGCCGAGTCCGGTCAGCGCGGCGAGTTGCGGGCGCGTCAGAGCTCGCCGAGCCCTGGCCGCCCTGAGCTCTGCGCCGACCGCGCGGTTGATGTCCGAAGGTACCTTTTCCACACCCATACGGACCATTCTGAGGTCCGAATGGCTACCTGGCAAACGACATGCCGTAAAAACGCCGAGGATCTCCGCAGGCAACGGGCATTTCGCCCATAAAGGTCATGAAAGGGTTGCAACTGGTCCAAACGGACCTTAATGTGCTCCGTATGGAACACTTAGACCAGGTGGTTGCCGGGAAGGTGCGACGGGCCATGTCCGACGCAGGGCGCTGCCTCGAGGACTTGGCCGGATGTTCCGGGCTGCCGGTCTCCGATCTGCGCAGTCTGCTCGCCGCGCACGGCTCGTTCACGGTGGACGAGCTCGTTCGGATCGCGGCGGCGCTGGATTGCCGCGTTGTCGACTTCCTGCCGGATGAGGGGGAGGTGCGATGACGGTCACTGAGAGCTCGGCGTGTCGTACCAAACATTTTGTGACGCGAATCACTCCGTGCGGCCGGGTGGATGAGCCGTGTTGAGCGATCGATCAGCTACCGCCGAGACGGCGCTCGATCAGGTGGTGCGGAACGTGCCGCGCCTCGCCGGGTTCGGCGCGTGGCGCCCAGGAATCTCCGGAATTCCGTATCTCGGCGGTGATGAACCACATGCCGTCGCAGTGGTTCTGATTCACGATCCGCGCGAACCACGGGTGCGCAGTACGACGCTCGTCGCGACACCGCATGGCGCGGCGGAATCGCCCACCGGCAACGCACCGAGCCAACGGTGAGAAAACCGGCGCGGATTCGCCGCGCGAACCCAGCCCTCGAAATCTTCCGGCACCATATCGGCGCGCGGGTCAGCTGCACCGGATTCACGGCCGAACGTGGTGCCGTCGAACACGGCGTCATTGTCGACGTGGATCACCGGATGGTGTACGTCGACTACGGATATCCCAATCCCGTCTGTGCCGAACTCGGCAATGCCATCGCCACCCACCCGTCGAATCTCCGGCTGGAAACGACTGTCGCGGCAACGGATACCTGCGATCACTGTGGAACCGCGGCAGCTCGACCCGGTCCGGTATTCCGCGCGCCGCGCTGATACGGCACTCCTCGAATCTCAATTCCGACCTGATCGGATGGTTCCGTTATGGGCTCGTCCGGTCTTTCAGTCGACGAAAGGTGAAGACCCGTGGCCATTTTCGGCCGCCGACTATTCGGCAAGTTGCTCGCTCCCGGCGAGATCATCGATGTGCTGATGGTCGGAGGTACCTGGCATCCGAACGGTGACGCGATCACCGCCGCGTTCGCCGAAGTCCTCGACCCGCGGCGTTTTGTCGTGCGAATAGTGCCCTATCCGGCCGACTACGGACGGCACGTCGCGTTCGCCGACAGCGTCGCCACCGGCAGGCGTGCGCTGATCGAAGCAGCCGAGGCAACACCCAATCGCATACTGCTGGCCGGTTATTCACAGGGCGCCGGCATCGCGGGCGATCTCGCCGCCGATATCGGGAATGGACTGTTCCCGCACCTGGAGGTGGTTGCCTGTGCATTGATCGCGGACCCGCTGCGGCCAGCTGGGCGGTGCCTCGGCAAGGATCCCGGCGGCTACGGCGTGATCGGGCAGCGGAACATCTCCGGGATCCCGGCGTATTGGGTTGCCGCGGCGGGTGATCCGATCACCGCGCTGCCCGCCGGGAATCCGCTGCGTCTGATCGCCGACCTCAGTGCGTATTTCAGCGTGTCCGGGCCCGACGCCATGGTGCGCTGGGGGCGGAGCATCATCGAGGTCGCCACCCGCCGCCAGCTGCAACGCTGGTGGTCGCCCGCCAACTGGCGCACCTGGGGCGGTGCCATCGCCTACGCCCGCGGCTATCTGTTCGACGGGCGGCACACCACGGACTACATCCGACACGGCCACGCCCGGCTGCTCGCCGAGGCGATCAACCGTGAGGTGGTTGTGGGAGTCCGCTGATGCCCTGGTTCCAGGTAGACGACCAGCTCGGCTTCCATCCCAAGGCCGTCGCGGCGGGCAATGCCGCGATGGGCCTGTGGGTGCGGGCGGGCTCGTGGTCGATGCAGCAGCTCACCGAGGGCTTCGTGCCCGCCGCGATCGTGCGTGGCATCGGTTCTGCGACACAGGCGAAAAGGCTTGTGGAGGTTGGGCTTTGGACAGCCGTCGACGGCGGCTATCGATTCCATGACTGGGCCGAACGGCAGATGTCCAAAGCCGAGATAGAGGATCGACGCCGGAAGCGAGTCGACGCGGGTCGCAAAGGCGGACAGGTTTCCGGGCAGGCGCGACAGCTTCGAGCGCAAGCAAGTGCTGCGCCACATGCTCGAACAACCACTGCGGCAACAGCTTCAGCCGCTGCTCCGCTGATCGTCGACCAACTGCCCGAGCAAGCCGCAACCCCTGTCCCTGCCCATGACCCTGGAAATGCTTCCAGGGGAGCGCGATCCGCGCCGCCCGCTCGGCAATGTCTCATCCACCGCACGCACCCGGCGCCGCCACCGTGCGGTGCCTGCGCCGACGCCCGCCGCGCCAGGCAGCGGTGGGACGCCACACACGGCGACGACCGCCGCGCCGATGCGGTGCAGCGCCGCGAGGCCGCCCGCAACTGCGTGATGTGCGACGACGCGGGCTGGCGCAATCCACCCGCCGAACTGCTCGCCGTCAATCCCGATCCGCCAGTGCTGCGCTGCGACCACCACACCGTGACCTCGCTCGACCACTGGCATTTCACCGAAGAGGAAGCGACACCATGACGACCACCACCGCGCACTGGTCTGCCGAGACGGGCTCGGCGGCGACCGACCAGCCCAACCACCTCTACCTAGACCGCGGCGAGCTCAAAGCGCTCGCCGAACTGCTTCGCGAAATCCCTGACCTCGCTGAGGATCTCGGTATCTCACTGACCAGGCAGTCCCGACTCGGCACCCGCGGTGACTATCGAATGAACCGGCGGCCGAGCGAGCAGCCGCTGCCCTACAACCCCGCCGCCTCCCGGGCCGCCGACGAGTTGCACGCGGTACTCGTGTCCTGGGTGCGGCTGGTCTGCGAGCAGCGCGGTCTCGACTACACCGGCGCGCCGTCCACGCCGGGCCTCGCTCGCTGGCTCGACCGAAACCTGATCGCGCTGGCCATGACCGAGGGCGCGGAGGGCGCGCCCGAGGAGATCCGTACCGTGGTGGAGGCGGCGCTGTGGATTGTTTGCCCGCCCGCGGCGCCGGTGGTGCTCGACACGGAGATGGTGGCGCGGGCCCGGCGGCATCGCCTCAACGCGTCCGGGATCGCCGCGCTGGCAAAGGAACTCGGCGCGCAATACCAGGGACTTACCGTCCGGCGGATTCAAACACTCAGGAATGCGGGGAAAATCGCGCCGCTGCCCGGGCCGTGGGCGCCGGGGTGGCCGGAGTTGTACACCGTGGGTGCGGTTTTGGACGAACACCTGGCATATCCGACGCGGCGCCGAGTACGGGCCGACGCGAAAGATCCGAATTGACATGTCTTGAAACAAGATCCGCAGAACAATCGGCGGCAGTGGCCAAAAGTTACAGTGTTTTCATATGAAATGAATCACAACATAACCTCTGAATTGCTGGGTATTCGAAATCGGGGACGGTCGTCTGTTGGATTCATGCTTCGGAGTTGCTGATCGCAGGAGTGGGCGCGCGGTGCGCCGACCTACCAGGTGTTACTGGCAGGTCGTCAACATGCTGGTATGCGGATTTGGACGTCGTTCCTGTTCGGAAACCGTAGAAGTCACAGTAGGACACCAGATTTGCAGATACTATTCCGAATCCCTCGCCGTGCAAGCCCCGTTATCGATGGGCAATAGACCGTCGATCACGGTGTGGCTGAAAGGTCGCTGGGCGCCGAATCCCTGTGATAGAAAATTGTTGCTCGGCTACCAGCAGGTCGCCGATGGAGAGCCTATTCTTCAAGGGGAAGATTTCCAGATGAGCAAGATTCGCGTGTTCGGCGTTGTGTTCGCGGCTAGCGCCGGCATCATCCTGGCCGGTTCGGGCCTCGCCTCGGCCGCCGACACGGGCTCCGCCGACAGCGGCTCCGCCAGCCTCAGCGCCGACGCCAAGGCCAACGTGGCGGATGAGGGCACCGGTTCCTCCAGCGCCCTCGTCGACCTCATCAAGGCGATCAGCACCGGCTCGGGGGCGTCGAAGTAGCAGTCGATGAAAACCCCGATCTGCCCTGATCAATACCGCAGGGCAGATCGGCACGGAGGGCAGACAAGATTGCCCCACCTCGCAGGAGGTGGGGCAATTGTCGTTTCCGGGGCAGCCGTCCCATTCCGACCACTTCCAGCCGAGCCTGGAAAGCTTGGAAGTCGGCAACGAAGCACACATGGACAAGCCATCCGACCTTCTGAATCAGCTGCTCGCACAGCCACCGACCGAGATCGAGGCGTGGCTGCGGCAATCAGACGTACCCGCCGACTTCAACTGGCTCGGTCTCGCCGAGGTCGCCGGATTCGAAGCGATGCGCGGAGAACCTGCAACTGACCTCGCATGGGCGCGACTGGCCGTGTCCACTCGGCTTCGGCTCGCGGACATGATGAGCACTGATGCCCAGCGCCGACAACAGATAATCAGCGCGATGCGGCTGCGGACCGAGATGATCGGCCGCTACGGCGTCGTTGCCGGCGACGGGCTGCTCGATGCCGCGGAGATTGTTCGCTGCTTCTTGGATCGGCATGTCGGGGACTACGACGACGCCGTCACGGATGCCGCGCGCTGGCGAGATCTGCCGACCAGCCGCATCCTGGAGTTGCGTTTGATCAAGCACGAACTCGGCGCGATACGCCGACTGATCGACTTTGTCCCGGCGACATCTACTGAACTTCAACCTTGGCTCGAGTTGTCTTCGCGCCTGCCCTAGTACCCGTCGAAAGTCGCTGTCCACCTGCGGTTTCGAGGCCAGTACCGATCCAGGGCTTGACATCCTCCGAGCTTTAAGTGAAGATGTGTGCAGCGCCAGAGCTGCGCCCTCATCCCGAACTTCCTGGGATCTCCGGTAATACCAATAACTTTCGAACTCGCTTCCGTCGCGGCCCCGATCACTCCGGTGATCGGGGCCGCGAACGTTGAAGCAGCAGAGCGTATTCCGCTCCGCCCCCGACGTGTGGCATGCCCCCGAAACCTCCTCGAGATCGATGACAAGCGGGCAAGAGCCTGCCACATACCCGCCCCGGTTTCCGCTCCCGTCTCCCGCCGACCCGCTCGCTCGCGGTCGTAGACGGAAGAAGCGACCGGGGCGTTTCGCCCCACCCCCGGACACCCGCTGATCGGGGGTGGGGCGCCAGCTCAATCGATCGGCTCTCAAAAAATTTGACGCCGAACATCTTTCGACTAATTGAGGTCCGACATGGGTGACTCCCTCCTGGAACTGCTCGAACTGGCCGACCATGCAACTCCGGCCGAACCGCTCACCCTGAACCAGGCGCACGAGTCGATGCGCGTCCACCGCGCCTGCCCCATCGACCACTGCCGTCGAAAAGCCTTGGCGTTCAACACCTTGATCGCCGCGGGCCGCATCGTGCCGGACTCGTCCCGGCAACGCTGAGGAGAGGAGGTGAACCCATGCTCACCATCGTCCTCGATCTGCTGAAACTGGCCTACGATCTCGCGCCCCTGATCCTGCCCCTCCTCGGCCTGTGACCTGGTCGAACACCGGCAATGCCGAAAAGCATCGCCATTTAGGGTAAGTGCGGCGACTAGGTACCGGCAGCGGGACACCCGCGAGCTGCTTCACCCTCGCCCATTCACGCTGACCGAGCCGAATCCTGCTGCAGGGGTCGGCTTTTTTCATGCCCGCATTCGGAGGCAATTCATGATCGACGAGAACCACACGCTCGACAAGGAAGTTGTCCAGTCCGTTCGGTTCGCCAACCACCAGCCGCCGCCGCGCTATGTGAAAACGGATGCGGGCCAATTGGTTACGCCGGAGTTCCTGGCTTTCATCCAGCAGGCACTGAGCGGGAAGCTTGCCGAGACGGCGGAAACCGCGGAGCTTGATCCGCAAGTGAAGGCGCTGGCCGAGGAGCTGTCGGTGATTCATCTGCCTGCCTGGCAGGGATCGATCGGCAAAACGGCCGATCCGACGGTGACCGGCATCAAGCAGGCCAACCGCGTCGCGGAATACCTCATAAAACGCGGTGTGCGAATGCATTCCGAGCTGGAAGAGATCCGCTGGGTAGCCACCCCGGGCGGCCCGCCCGGCGCGTTCGATACCGGGCTGCACATCACCAAGGACGAGCACGGCGAGTGGCCCGCACCGGATCCGGAGTCGTTCTATGACCTCGACGACATCACGGTCACCCAGACCGATAGCGGTATCTGGTGCGCCACCCATCCCCGCGGTCTCGCATTCGAGTCCGCGACCAAGACCGAAGCCTATGCGGGGGTCGTCGATCAGCTGCGTGAGCGGATCGAGCAGTCCCGTGAGGCGCGATAGCCACGGAAGGTGGTAGCGCGATGACCGAACGAATCGTGTACCCCGACATAGCGAAGACACTGGCCGACTATCTCACCGCCCAACTCACCGCCGCGTCCGACACCGCGAAAGTTGTTACCCGGGTGCCGGATCCGCGACCTACGCGAATGGTTCGGGTACTGCGCAACGACCGGAAACGTCGACTCGATCGGGAGGATCGGGAGGGGCAGCGTGGCCCGAACCTGATCCTGGACCGCCCGCGCGTCGTCTTCGAATGCACCGACGACGCCGGTGCCGCAGCGGGATTGGCCGGCCTGGTCCGCGCCATCCTCGCGGCCGCGGCACCCGGGTATCTCGGTCCCGTCTGGTGCGACTACCTCGAGGACGTCGGGGTCGAGAACGACACCGACCCGGTGACGGCCGCGCCGCGCCAGGTGATCACCGCCGACCTGTTCGTGCGGGGCACCATCGCCTGACTTTGCCCGCCGTACAACACAACTGGATACCCACAAAGGAGAAGTGGCAGTGACTCAGCGTGAAATCGCGCTCAAGAAGGACGAATCGCTCCTGGTGACCTGGATGGCCGAGCCGTTCCGCTATGCGCGGTTGGTCAGCGTCGCCTCGAAGACCTATCTCTTCGATCTGCACCCGATCTTCGATTACGACCGCAAGCAATACACCCAGCTCAAGGTCGAGTTTTTCGACGATTACTACCAGGTCAACCTGGTAAACGGCGCCGAAATGCAACAGACGCATCAGGTCGGGCGAAGTTTCTGGGGCAAGAAGACCGTGAAGCAGTTGCTGGTGGCCCAGCTTGCCGATGCTTGGTACAGCGGCGGCTACGAGATTGTCGACTGGGGCGGTTTCGCGGTCCCCGATGATCGACCTGCCGACCGGGACCAGTACTGACCAGGCAACTATGCCAGTTCGCAGCCCTACTGCCCGACTTCGGCAGTCATGGTGCGACGACACCACAAAGTGTGCGGGGCAAGCCCTCGCCTGACTCCCCTCCGGGAGCCACAACTGAATAACCACCCCTGGGCCTGCGCAAATCCCAAGGGAGACAACAATAATGGGCAACCCCTCGAGCAAGTACATCGGCCCCGGCACCCCCGTCGCCGTCACCGGCGGCGTCCTGGTCGGCAAGATCGGCGCCAAGGTGCCGAAGTCCGCCTCGGAAGCCATCGACCTTTCCGCTCTCAAGCCGCTCGGCTACATCTCCGAAGACGGCATCGAGTCCAAGGGCGAGCGCAAGACCGAGACCGTCAAGGACTGGAACGCCGACATCATCGCCAAGTTGCAGACCGAGCACTCGGTCAGCTTCGGCTTCACCCTGTACGCGGTGTGGGACGAGGACGTCCTCAAGGAGATCTTCGGCCAGGACCAGGTCGTCCCCATCCCGGCGACCGCCACCACCGGCAAGCAGTACACGGTGACCGAGAAGGGTCTCGTGCTGCCGCGGCGTTCGTGGGTGTTCGACATGAAGAACGACGTCAAGAAGCTGCGGATCGTGCTGCCGAACGCCACGATCTCGCAGGTCACCGAGCGGAAGTTCGTCTCGAAGGAACTGGCCGGTTTCTCCGTCACCGTCGAAGCGTTCAAGGACGACGACGGCGTGAAGGCGTACCGCTACCTCGACGACGGTATCACCACTACCGCCTGATAAGCCCCCAGTGGCGGCGGGATTTCCCACCTATGCGCAGGCCCGCCCGCCGCCGCTGGGCCTTTTCCACCACGTCCTGCGCACACCGAAAACAACGAAAGGGTCAGCGCACACATGACTTCCCCGAAAGCCCCCATCACCTTCACCCGTCCTGTTCAGGTGAAGGACGACTTCGTCTACCAGGTGGACGGCCTCGAGCTGCGCCTGCCGTCGCTGTCGTACCTCAAGCCGGGACTGATCCGCCGGATCCGCAGGCTCGGCGATGTCGACGCCATGTACACGCTGCTCGAGCTGACGCTGTCCGCGGAGTCGCTCGCGGCGCTGGATGACATGGACCCGGAGGCTTACCACGAGTTGCTGGATGCCTGGCGCACCCACTCGGGGGTAAACCTGGGGGAATCCTGAGCCTCGATGCCCTTCTCGAAGAGCATTCCGAGGCAATCGAATTCGACCTGATCACCCTTGGCTTGCGGTTGTCCCAGCTCGGCACCGAGGTGCTCGGCTGGCGCGAGCTCAAGGCTATCGTCAAGTGGCTGCCCGCCGACTCCGCGCTGTTTCGCGCGATGAGTCCCGACGGAAATCACTGGCAACTCACCCAGCACCTGCTCGCCGACATGACGGACTCGCTGCGCTGGCTCGTCTGGGCGAAAACCGAGGACGCCAGAAATGGGCGGAACCGGCCGGAGCGGGTACCGCGGCCCGGCGTGAAGTCCGATAGGGAGCGGATCGGTACGGCTGTCGAGCTCGGTGAAATGAACGAGTTCCTCGATTGGGGCGGGTGAGTAACAGCCCGAACGGAATTCGTTGAACGGCCGGCGGCGGACTATGCCCTCTGGGCAAGTCCGCCGCCGCGTGCAGCGGCTCGAATTACGCTACGCCACACCGTCTCGAGAATTCCTGCGTTGCGCGCGGTGCGTCCTGGCCAGTTGTTTCCGCGTCTCCCACGACGGTGGCGTCAGCATTGCGGTCAGTTCGCTGGAAGACAGTGTGCCGAGTTTCTCGGGATGTTCTTGAAAGTACCGGAGCGTTGACAGCAAGCAGTTGTCGTTGTTTCCCCAATTACTGGGGATCCGCCAGGGGCCGTCACTGGACCCATAGGGTGGGAGCCATTTCGAAGGTGGTTCGCCTGCGGTCCGCCGGGAGATCATCTCGGTAACGGGGCATCGTATCGTGATCGCGCCATCCGGAGAGTCGAGATCGGCGTCGAACTCGGTCACCGATGCCCAGGGAAACTCCCAATCGCATTGCTGCGTCCGGATGCGTAAACCTTTCGGTGTCAGCACGAGACGGCTGTTGCGGGCGTGCCGAATCTGGCGGATGAGCACGGCGGCGGCCGCCGCCAGTGCCAGAATCCCGCCGGCCATCAACTCGATATTGTGCTCTAAGCGACCAGCCAGTAGGGATCCGATTCCCAGGCTGGTTATGGCGCCGTAGAAGACGACCTGACGGATGGACAAGAGGCGGTGGCGTAACGAGTAGGCGCCAGATCCCGAATCGAATTCTGTTGCTGGGGGGCGAGTGCTACGGGCTGTGACATCTGCGGTGACGCCGATTGCAACAAAGGATGCGCCGATCATCGCGACATAGGCAGCCACGGGGTCACCTCGCTGCACTCCCACGGTGAGTGCGAGCACAGTGCCTGCGGCAAATAGCAACGTAAAGGGCCAAGCGCTGATCCCTCCGCCTTCGCGCCAGACGTACTGCCACTGATAGTCGGCGGGCGACCCAGTCGTGCCCGGGACCGCAGGGTTGTTCATCTGTACTCCAAAAACGACGACGCATGGTTCCGGCGGCTGGTCGGGCGGTCTTGGGCGCAGCCAGATTTCGGGTCATTGTCGCATCCGGTACAGGCGGTGTCGAGTGGGCGAAAGTTGTCGGCCACCGGATTCGCCGAACGCCGCGCCGGTGTCGAGTGCGCCTCGAAAATGCACTGCCACACATAGTTTCAACAGGAGTGTAAGTATGACAGATCACGAGGCGCCGCACTATCAGGACGGCGGACCGGTCAACGAACCGAAGAAACCTGAGCCGGAATTCACCGGCAGTTTGTACGACGTGCTCGGAATAATCAAGCAGGGAAAGAATCAGAAAGACAGCCCGGCGCCCGTGCCGTCGCCCGCGCCCGTGCCCGCGCCGTCGGTGATGACCGGTACCGACGCCGATATCGTCAACATCTTGATCCCGCAGCAACCCAAGCAATCGAATGCAGGTCTGGCGCAGGACATTCCATTTCTTGTCGGGGGAGTGCCACAACTGGGACCCGGCGAGCAGACGAAGCTGCCCGGCGGCACTGTCGTCGTGAACGGTGGCGTCGGGAATACCACGCAATCCTGGCAGGTGCCGGGGCAATCGCCGGTCACGACGCAGCGGACGCCCACTTTCCTCGATCAGGTCGGCAGCCCCCGCATCGCGCCGCCGCCTTCGCTCGGCATACTCGATGTACTTGCGATCGTGAACGATGACCGCATCGCCGCGCAAACGAGTGCGCAGATCGATCTCTCCGCGCGGAATCCGAAAGCGCCGCCGCCGGTATCGGTTACGTTGCCGTCGGGCAGTACCTTTGCGATGTCTACCTGGCTCGGGGATGACTTCTTCCAGCGTCGGGTGAAAATGACCGGGCCGGACGGCACACCGCTGGCCGACTTCGGGCTGACTACTCGACGATTCAATGAACCTATCGCCGGTTTCGGCACGCATTTCGATATGGAGGAGGACGCCGCTGGCCAGCCGCGGCGGGCCATCGTTTACGGGTCGACCTCCGTGAAGGAAATTCTCTTCGAGTCCGGCGAGATGACCGTCGTTCCGATGGACCCGGCGCGGCGCAATTTCACCCTGATACCGGGCGAACTCGACAAGGTCGTCATAGCGACCAACGGAGTGCAAATCGGCGGTATGGAAGGCGATCGGGCGCTGGCGAATACGACTGCCCGGGGGATGCAGGACGGTGCCACCTGGTTGGATCGTTACCTGTACAAGAAGATTCCTGGTCCGATCGATCGGGTGGCGTCGGCAACGAACGACTTCACTGTGCCGGGGCCGCAGGGCAAACCGATTCCGCTCGGTATCGGAAAGATGAGTGGTCCCATTGCCGCGCTTACGCTTCCGCTGGCTGTCTGGGGCGACATGGAGGGTGGCGACTCGTTAGCGCGAGCGTCCGTGCGGGAAGGCACTGGGCTGGCAACCGGATTGGCCGCCAGTGCATTGACGGGGTTCCTTCTCGGTCTCCCTGAGGGCGGGGTCGGCGCCATTCCAGGCTTCGCCATCGGCTTAGCCGCCGGTATCGCCGGTTCCTACGCCGGTTCGAAGGCCGCGGACTACGTACTGCCACCAGATTTCGGCGCCGAGGACGGACGGATCAAGACTCCGCCACCGACTTGGCTCCTGCCCGACGATCCGGCAGCTCTGCGCGGCTACATCGATGACTTGCAGCGCCGGGCGCCCGCGAAACCGGCAAGCCCCGGATACCGCGGCCGGAGCCCGTCTTCCTACGAGGACTACCACGCCCAGAAAGACAAATACGACGAGTGGAACACTCGGATAGCGGCCGCTCAGCACAAGCTGGAGGAGCTGAAGAACGCGCCGCACCACGCGACAGGCGGATATATCACCGGGGCAGGTGGGCCCACCGACGATCGGATCGCGGCGTGGTTGTCCAACGGAGAGTTCGTGGTCAACGCCGCGGCGACGTCGAACATGCTGCCGCTCTTGGAAGCGATCAATGGCGGATGGGTACCGTCGCCGCGCTTCCTCGCAGGCATGCTGCCGGGGTTCGCCACCGGAGGTGAAGTCGGCACGGCGAGCTCGTCTTCGACGGCCAACCGCTGGCGTGAGCTGATCGGTGGCGAACTGATTGCTCCGAGCAAGCCGGTCACCCCCGACGCGGGTGGTTTCCGGCCACCGGACTTCGGTCTGTTCGGGATGGTCGCGGATATTGTTGGCGGCCTTGCGAACACCGCGCTGAACGCGGGCGCGAGTGCGGGCTCCGCGCTGGGTTCCGCCATCGCTCCGGCGTTCGGTCCCGGCGGTCTGCTCGCGTCGTTGTACGGTGCGCAGGCCGGTGGCGCCGCCGGATTGCCCGCGCGGGCTACCCAAACCAGGCAGCCGCCGGATGGCAACGACGCACCGAGCCCGCTGACGGGATCGTTGCAGATCGACCCGAGCGGTATGCGGGGCTTCCCTGGCGATGGCCGGTCGTTCAAGGCCCCGGTCGGGACTCTGTCCCAGCTGATTCCGTCGAACGGGCCGGACGCGCTGCGCGGTACCGGACTGAACCAAATGAGTGTGCTCGCTGATGCTTTGGGGCAAGGCATCGAGAGCGCCGCCGTCGACGCGGGTGGCCGGGTCGGTGCCGCGCTCGGCGCGGCGATCGGCCCCGCGCTCGGCCCGGCCGGCGCTCTTGCACCGGAGATCGGCGCGCAACTCGGCAGCATGATCGGTGCGAAGTTTGGTGGCAGTCTGCGCGCATCGATGACGCTGAGCGGCGAGACAAGCCCGAACCCGGCCGGTGATGATGCCGGTGGTGCCGATCGGTTCGCCGAGCGCGCACTGTTGAAGCGCCGCGGCGGGCCGGGTGGCGCACCCATGATCGGCATGAATGCTGATGGCACACTAAGTAGTTCGCTCACCGATGCAAACGCCCCCGTAGTGGGCGAAGGTTCGCGGATCGTGTGGTCCGGCGGTGGCGGTGGGCTGTCCCTGCCCGGCCTGGTCAACGGTCTGCGCGTCAACGCGCCCAAGATCGTCGAAGGCGCCGAAGGCGCAAGCAGACTCACGGTGCCCGGCCGGTCAGGACCACTGCAGTCCCTGGCGGAAATGGGCAAGCCCTACGAACCGGACAAGGCCAGCGTCACGGACCTGACCCAGGTGGCAGGCAGCCAATTCGGCCAGGACCTCGGCACCGCGCTCGCGCCGATCTTCGGCGAGCGGGCGCCGAGTGATGGCGCCCGCCTTGGCAACTGGCTCGGCGGTCTGGTCGGCACCGCGGCCGAGAACGCGGATCCCAACGGGCAATTCACCGCACCCCTCGCCACGGAACTCGGCCGGATCACCGGCATCCCCTGGCGGCCGAACGAGCAGAAGCCTGAGCAGCAAGGGATTACCCCGGAGCAACAGGTCGGCCTCGCCGCGCTCAAGGGCGGCGTCAGCGGCCTGCAGCAGCACGGCCTGCTCGGCGGCGTGACCGGCGCCATCTCCGGTGCCGCTTCGACGGTGGGCGGCCTGGCCGGCGGCGCGATCGGCACGGCCATCGCGCCGTTCCTCGGCCCCGTCGGCGCGCTGGCTCCCGTCGTCGGTCAGGCCATCGGCTCGATGGTCGGCGGCGCGGCCGCCGAATTCCTCAACAAGCCGATCGAATGGGCGGGCAATGCCATCAAGGAGGAAGTCGGCAGCGGCTTCGGCCTGACGAATCTCGCCAAAGGTCCAGGCGGACATACCGCGCGAGGTGACGTCTACAACATCAACGGCATGGACTCGAAGGACGTCAAGTCGGCGATCGAACGGGTTCATCGGCGCCGCACGGCAGCGCAACAACGCGGAGGAGGGCTCGGCAGATGACCCACCAACTTTTGGAAGCACAGCAGACGAAGATCGTCGTCTGGGACAACAACGGCAGGGTATGGCATCTGGCCGGTGTCAACGCGGGACGCGAAGGCGTCAGGTTGTCGAATCAGACCGGATTCATGTTCGCGCCAGTGCAATTGCTGGTATCGGAGGGTGCCCGGCAGGACGGCGCAACCTTCCTTCGGTCGGTGCGATCGAAGAAGGAATGGGACTTCCTCATCCTGATCTCGCCGAGCAGTAAGGGCGCGACGATGAGCCCGGTTCGGGACTTTCACGCGGTGCACGACGCCTGGTTCCGCGGCTGGTCCACCGACAAGCCCGTCACCGTCGGGTTCTTCACTAAGCACCAGGGGTGGCGGTTCCAGCAGGCGCAGCTCGATGCGGCGCCCGAGCCGGTCGGCGACGTCGATCCGGTGACCAATGCCTTTGCGGTGTACAAGATGTCGGCCACCGCGATGGATCCGCTGGAACGTCACTTCGACGAGACCGCGGTGTGGACGAACACCTCGGGCCTCGGCCAAGGCGTGGTGCGCGCACGCAATGCCGCCGATCAGCCCGCCTGGCCGAGGTACACCATGAACGGTCCCGGCCGCTGGGGCATTCTGGACCCGACCGACGATGACCGGCTGCGCATGGTGCAGACGCCGACGCTGACGGCCGGGCAGACGCTGCGCATCGATACCCATCCGAGGCACCGCACCGCGCGGTTGTACTCGGGCACTTCGACGCAATACCAGAACGTCTGGGCCCAACTGGGCGGCCGTCGCTGGCTGGCGTCGCTGCCGCCGTGGAGCAGCACCGAGATCACGGTGCAGGTCGAGGCCGGCACGTTGCAGTCCAGCCTGATCGTGTCGATGACGCCGAGATCGTCGAGGCCGTACTGATGAGCACGCCGACGTGGGATCCGCAGGCCGAGGCGCTGCGGATGGACAAGGCGCACCGAGACGAGCAGGAGCAGTGGCGCAATCCCGATGTGCTGGTGCGCTATTGGGACAAGTTCATGCGGGAGGTCGGGGAGGAACACAGCTACCTCTCGCTGGAATTCAGCTATCCGCGCAATTCCGCGGGCGGCTTGAAAATGGTCTGCCCGCGCGACATGGTGCATTTCGATCACCTGTTCAACAACGAGGAACGCGGTCAGGACACTACGATCCCGATTACCGTGAACACCAAGGGTTTTCGTTGGGACGGCTACATCACCAGGGTGTCACTGGTCCGGGACGAGTACGGTGTCGAAACGGTCGATATCGAGGCCATCCACTGCTGGAACCATATCGCGACGATCTGCTGCTGGGCCAGCCCCTTCGCGCCGATTCTCGCGCAGTTCCCTCGGCACATGATCCAGTTCGGGCCGGTGCGCACCATCATCACCAACTACCTGACGGCGAACCTGATGCGGCTGCAGTCACCGGGCTGGGTGCCGCCGCAGGACGCGGAGAAGCCGGAATGGGGCGGCGTCGGCAACACACTGTTCCCGATCGCGGTCGTCCCGGTGAACCCGATGACCGACACCAGCAAATGGAGCGCGGCCTCGGCACGTTTCGACATGGCCGACAAACTGTTCGCGCCCATGCTCGAGGACTCCGGTGTCATGCTGACCGCGCGGTTCTTTCTCCCGGACGAGGACGAGCAGCCCGCACCGGAATGGTTCTATCTGGACCGGCCAACCGTGGTGCTGGAGACGGTCGACAAGTCGGGCGTCACCGGCCGCACCGGTACGCTGCTGGACGGGATCCAGTCGTGGTTCGAGGAATTCGCCGACGACGGCACCACTCCCGTCCGCTATCCGAACCTCGACTCTCTCACCGAATACGAAGCGGTGTACGGCGAGTACACAAAATACGGGACATACAAGAACTTCCCCTGGGTGTGGTACTTCGAAGGGGAGTACTCCGGCATCGGCATGTCCGAGATCGCGGTGCACAAGCCGACCGCCACCGATGTCATCATCGGCGGCCGGTCACCCGGCTGGGTGAACGCGGGTATCGAAGTGGTCATCAAGGGCTTGCTCTCGCTGATCGGGTTGGGGTGGCTGTACCGCGGTCAGCTCAACGACGTGTTCCTCGCGTGGAATGTCTACCGCGATATGGAACGGGTGCACCACGCGGGACCGTACGCGTTCCGTGAGCTGTACATCACCGGCAGTGACAAGGCCTTCAATCTGGACGGTTTCGTCGCTGCTCGCCAGGGCATGCATCTCACCCGCGGTTACACCAGCAAAAAGGTGACCGTCGAAGACAACGCCCCGTATGTCCTCGGCCAGGACTACGGCCTCGGCGATCAGATCGGCTTCGCGGTCGAGAATTTGATCTTCACCGACTACGTGACCGAGCTGACGTTCAAAGACGACCGCGAAACCTCCGCGAAATGGCAGATCGTCGTCGGCGACGGTTCTGACGAAGAGGATTCAGTCGTCAAGGCCTGGCAGCGGCTCGGCCGTGTCGCCAGCGCGATCAAGGATCTGGCCACCGACGTCGGTGCCGATCTCGACCTGCTCATCTTCTGACCCTCCCTGTGGAGAGGAGAAATCATGGCGGACATCAATTTTCCCGCCCGCATCACGGTAGACCGGCAGTCGGATCTCGACGGGTTACCGATTCTGACCGCGAAAGTCACTGTCGCGGAGGAGACTTCCGGGTGGTCATTGCCCAAGGGCCCGCAAGGTGAGCGGGGCACGCCGGGACGGCCGCGGACCACATTCCAGAAGATGGGCGAGATTCCCAACGTCGGCGCGCGGCCGACCGGGCTCGGCCCCGACGACCGCGGCAAATGGTGGCATCGCCTGGACGACAACGGCATGGACACCTGGACCGGCACGCAGTGGCGCCACTCGCCGCACGCGGTAGGCCCGCAGGGCCCGGTCGCCGCGGCGAACACGATCTCCAGTGTCGAGACGACGAAGCGGGAAGACCTGACCAACCCGGCGGTCGAATTCATCGGCACCGGCGCGGACCAGAAGCTGAAAGTGACGGTGCCCGCCGGACTTGCGGGGCCGAAGGGACCGCCGGGCGTGTCCGGACCGATCAACGGCTCGCCGGACTTCGACCAGACCGCCGCGCCGCTACACGGTGGTTTGTTCGCGTATAACCGGGCGACTAAACGGTTCCGTCCGATTCCCGCGCCGTTGGGCGTCGGCCCATGGTGCTGGTATCAGGAAGACTTCAACCCCGACCAGGAGAGCGCGGTCAGCCAGCTCACCGCCGGTACCTTCACCATTCCCGCGCAGGGGTTCGCCTGGCGGCCGGTGGTGTACGGGCACATCTCGGCCTTTTCCGCCCGCAGCGGGCCCCAGAGCGCGCAGCCGGTGGTCCGCCTGCATCACGCGCAAGGTCTTTGCGTCGCCTACGGCACGGGAGCGGCCGGGGCCTACCTCTACGTGCCGCTGGTTCCGGCGTACCGGGATGGGCAGGCCACCAAGACATTGTCGCCGTCCTCCACCTTCGCCACGGTGCCCGCCGGCCAGTCGGCGAACCTCGTGGTGACCGTTGATCGCCAGGGTGACGGCAGTGCGGCCATCGGTTTCAAAAACGCACGGGCGTCGCTCGTCGTGTACGCCCAGCCCATCTGAATGAGGTGAGATATGTCCACCATTGGTGAATACTTTCAATCCACCGTCATCCGGGGCATCGATGAGGGCATCGGCGGGCGTGGTCTCGTCCAGTCCTTGCACGGTACCCCGCGCGACGGTTCGCTCGAACTGGCGACCGGAACGGTCGGCGATCGGGGCAAGCAGGGCGAGCCGGCCCCGGCGTTTCGCTGGGAGGGCGATATCGCCGATCAAGCCGCATTGGACGCGCTGGCCGGCAAACTCGGCCCGGCACAGGCGGGCAAGGCCTGGCGGATGCTGCCCACCGCGCAGACCAGCGACACCCTGGTGTTCTGGAACGGCACGAGCTTCGACACCTTCGTCGACGCCTTCGGCGCCGCGGGGCCGGACGGCCAGCCGTGCACGGTGACCATCGGCACCGTCGACACCGGGCCGATCGGCTCCGATCTGGTCGCGACGATCACCGGGACGGCGCCGAACCTGACGCTCAACCTGACCGTGCCGCGAGGAGTCAAGGGACGCAAGGGCGATCAGGGCGGGCCAGGACCGATTCGGCAGGCGCCGGACTACGCCGACGGACCGCATGTCGACCTCACGGTACCGATGTGGGACGCGGCGATCGGCAAATGGGTCGGCCGGCCCTATCCCGGCCTGCGCGGACCGTGGTCGGTCGTCGAAGGTCAGGCGTGGGACGGCGGTCCTGGTTTCGCCCCGACCCAGAGCAACATCAACACCACGCCGAATACCGTTGCCGTCTTGAAGATTCCGGCGCAGGACACGGACTGGCGTCCGCTCATCACCGGTGGCTGCGTGACGATGACGGGCGAAGGCAGTGCCGATACGCGCATCGATGCCGAAGTCCATCTGGGTTCGGCGAGCGGGCAGATCGTCGCGCTCGGCTCGGGTCTGCCCCAGGGCGCCAACGGCTTCTGTCGTTTTCAGCCGTTCTACGGCGCGCACATGACTCCCGAAAGCACCGTCGGTGTGGTGCCGGCCGGTCAAGCGGTTGCCCTGTATGTCGTCCTCAAACGTGCGGTGGGCAACGCCAATTACACCTACCTCATGGCGGGCGCGCAGATCGTGTGCTGGGTCCGCCCCGTCGGCAAGACACAGGGCCCGGCCGCGTAAGCGATCAGCGCGCCTGTGCTGAGTATGGAGACGTAACAGTGACCAACGACCAGAACCCGGTCTACCAAGACGATGTCATGATCACCATGCGCGGCGTCGACGACTCGATCGGATTGGCGAACACCGTCAATCCGATCGAACTCGTCGACCGCGCCGCATTGATCGAACTGCGCGAGGGCCTTACCGGCCCGGTAGGCCCGGACGGTGCACCGGCGTGGCCATGGGAGTGGCAGGGTGACATCGCCGATGTCGCTGCCCTGCAGGCACTTAAGCTCACAACCGCGGACGCGCGCAAAGCCTGGCGGGTGGTCGCCGCGAACGCCGTCTACTACTGGACCGGGCTCGAGTTCATCGCTTTCGCCGACGCCTTCGGCAGGCCGGGGCGGCGCGGCAGGGCGAACCGGCTGACCGGATCCGGCGAAGCCGGGCCGGTAGGCAGCGACGCGACCGCCAAGGTGACCGGGACAGCTCCCGCTCAGCAGGTGAAGATCACCTTTCCGCGCGGCGAGACCGGGGTGATCGGCGACCCGGGAGTCGCCGGTCAGATCCAGGACGCCGCCGATGTCCTTGTCGACCGCGATCACCCGCTCAACCGTGACTATGTGCTGGCCTGGAACGTCGCGGCGGGCAAGTTCATTCCCATCGCGAACCCGCGCCGGACCGGACCGTGGGCCATCTCCCAGGGCCAGTTCGCCGGCGGCATCGACATCGTCGAGGATCGGAAAACCCTTGCCGCGATCACGATTCCCAGCCAGCCGGTGTCGTGGCGGCCGCTGGTCGAGGGCTGGGTGAACGCCGGGAACAGCGGCGATCGTGGCCGAACCCAGTGCGACATCGAGGTGCGCATCGGCGACATCGACAACGGCGCCGTTGTCGCCAGAGGACACGGATTCTCGGACCCGAACTTCTCCGGTGTGCTGATCCAGCCGGAGTTCGCGTACCCGATGTCCCCGGCCTCGACGCTCGGCGTGGTGTCCGCGAATCAGACGATAACGCTGTACGTCGTCATCAAACGCATCCGTGGCAACGACCCGTACAAGGTCGGGACCGACGATGCCTATTTGATCGTCTACGCCCAGCCGATCTAGGCGTGCCCCAGCCGCAGCGCGGTAACCGCCTGCGCCCGTGGCCCTTTCCGCTCTCAGTCTTCCCTCTCTCCGATTGCGGCATGCCGTATCCGGCTGCTTGCTGTTCGAAAGGCATTGATCCATGGCCGAACTGCCCCCGTTGAAGTACGGCAAAGTCGTCGGGCGATTTCTCGCCAACGTCATCGACGGCGCCGACGTCGAGGACCTGCCCGAATTTCCGCCGCTGAGCGGTACGGTCACTTTCAGTGCCGACGCACCAAAGGTTTTGGTGGCCAGCGCGCAACCGCCGGCCACCTACGTCCAGCTGCCCAAGCACTACGAGTGTCAGCTCGATCAATTCGGCAACCTCACCTGGCGCGGCAAGCCAGGCGTGCGGCTGGTCGCGCCGAGCGCCGCGACGAACCCCTCGCAGTGGACGTGGCGGGTGTCGTTCGACCTGTCCTACGACGGTGACCGGGTTCCGATCGACTCCTTCAGTTTCGCAGTGCCCGAATATATTCCAGGGCCCGACGCAACATCGCCCGACATCGGATCGATCGGCCTCGTCGATCTGACGCTCGCCGCACCGGTGCCCGCCTCGCCGGGCAACGCGGTGGTCGCGGGCCCGCGTGGCGAGGGCCTCAAGATCGACGGCCTGGTCGCCGCCTACGGCCAGTTGCCTGCTGCGCCTGCCGAGGGCAGCCAGTACGTCGTGAAGGCGGATGGCCTGCTCTATGTTTTCCACGCGGCGACGGGCGGCTGGCAGCCCAACGGTCAGGGCGTAATTATTCGCGGACCCGCCGGGACCAGCGACTGGGCCGGAATCACCGGCAAGCCAACCACTTTCGCCCCGATCATCGGCGCGACGGCAACGACCGCGGTGGCGGGTGACGACCCGCGGCTGACCGACCAGCGCGCTCCGACGGCGCACACTCACTCGGCGAATCAGATCACCGACTCGACCACGTTCGGTCGTTCGCTGCTCGCGATCGCGGATGCCGCCGCCGCGCGCACCGCGATCGGCACGATCGCCGCCAACGACACCCGGCTCACGGACAATCGGACACCGACCGCGGCCGGGCAAGCCTACGACATCGCGTTCAAGTCGCACAGTGGAACTCGGGCAGTCGGTGCGGGCAACGTGATGCCGGAGGGACTGCGCATCGAACGCAAGATCAGCGTCAGTTCGGTGACCTATCGGGGTGAAACCGCGGGCACCGGGAACCTGGTCGTCGAACTGCGTACCCAGAACGGCCCGGTCGCCGGTACCGCGGCCACCATCACCGCCGCGAATCATGCTGTCGATCAGACCATCACGCCGCCTGCGCCGTGGACCTTTCTGCCGAACGATCGAATCACGGTGTACATCACCCAGGTCGACACCACTCCGGGCAAAGGGCTGCAGGCCAGTCTGAAGGGGCTGACCGCATGACCTTCATTGTGGCGGGCGGCGTTCCCATCTCGGTCGCCTCGATGGGGTTGAACAAGAACGGCAACCAGGCCGCCGACAAGAACCAAACCACGCCACTGGTGAACTGGGTGGTCCGCTCCGGTTACCCGAACACGGTGCTGGATGCCAACACGCTGCTCGTCAACGCGCCGGGGAATGTGGTTATCCGTACCCAGGTCACCCTGGCCAGCGGCTGGGGTGGCGCAGGCGGCCTGTGGGCACAACTCGTCCGCAACGGTGCCGAGGTCGCCAGCGTCGAATTCGCTCAGGCACAGACCGTTGGGACGATTCCCGCGCAGGCGATCACCGTCGCGGCGGGCGATCGGATCGCGGTGAACATCGTCAACGGCAACATCCTCACCGGCGCCACGGTTCAAGGCGGCACGGGCACCTACGTCTACTTCGACCCGGCCTGATGCCTGCCGTTGCAGAGAAAGGGTCGATCCGATGCCGTTGCGCATTGTTGGTGGCGTTACCCCGATTACGACGGCGCCGATGGGGATGGACAAGTACGGCGACAGTACCGTCATCAGCGAAGACGGTGGCCCGGCGGCCGTGACGCTCACCGGCTGGTCGGCGCGCAGTGGATTCCCGAACACCGTCATCACCGGCGACGCGCTCGTCGCCCAAGGGCCGGGCACCGTGACCGTGCGTTGCCGGGTCCAATTGGCCGCTAACTGGACAGCGACCAGTCGCTACCTCCGACTTTTGTTGATGCAGAACAACACTCAGGTCGCCAGCGCCGACTTTGCGGTCGGCGCCGCAGCACTCACCCTCGGCGACACCGCCCTCACCCTCGCATCCGGCGACCGGATCTGGGTCCGCATGGCGACCACAGACGAACGCGGCGTAACCGTGCAGTCGGGCTCGAATACCTACTTGTACTACGACGCCTGACTCTCAGCTTTTCAGCGAAAGGCAGGACAACCATGTCTTGGACCGGCGATCCGGTATGGCTTGCGGAAATACTGCGCGCGGAAGGCCTGCGAGTGGTGGAATTCCCCGGCTGGCGGGAACGCGGCCACGGCGATTTCGGCGAAATATGGGGCATCGTCGCCCATCACACCGGCGGCTCGAATACGCCGCCGACCGAAATAGCCTATGGGGTGCCATCTTTGGACGGCCCGCTGTCGCAGGTGCATCTGGCTCAGGACGGGACCGTCACGGTCGTCGCCGCCGGCGTCGCCTGGCATGCCGGCGCCGGCTCCTGGCCTGGGCTGCCCGAGGACAACGCGAACTTTCACACGATCGGCATCGAGGCCGCCAACAACGGCACCGAGGGTTGGTCGGACGAGCAGTACGACGCCTATGTCGGGATCTGCGCGGCGATTCTGCGCAAACTCGGGCACGGGGCCGACCGGGTGATCGGGCACAAGGAATGGGCCGGACCCAAACAGGGCAAGTGGGATCCCGGCGCCATGGATATGAACCAATTCCGCGCCGACGTCGCGGAGCGAATGAAAGGCAGTGCACTGATGGCACTCTCGGATATGGAGCAGCGCGAACTGCTCGACAAGTTGCGCAGGGTGCACTTCGAGTTGACCTACGGCTTCCAGTCCCGCGTCGCCGACTCGGAATACCGTGACACCGTGGCGGGCTATGTGCTCAACTCCGACGCCGCCGACTTCCGCAACGAACAGCGCCTGAAGGCGCTCGAACTCAAGCTCGACCGGCTGCTTGCCACGGCTGAAGGGCGGATCTGATGTCTCTCAACAGGATTCCCGAGCCAGCACTGATCCGGTCGGTGCTCGTCGCTGTCACCGGCGTCGTCGCCTTTGCCCTCGGCCACCAGATCGATACCGCGTGGATCGAGGCAGTACTTGCCGTCTACGGCCTGCTCACCCCGGTGATCGCCGGTGTGCTCATCCGACCGGCGGTGACCCCGGTCGACCGGCAGGAAGGCAGGCTATGAATGACCCAGCACTGGATGAATCCCGAACTGGTGCAAGCGTTCGGCATCGCGGTCGCGACCGTCATCGGGGCGATCACCGCCTGGCAGGCGCGGGAGGTCGGCAAGCTCCGTACCCGCGTCGACGTGCTGGAAACCCAGGCGGCAGACGATAAGAAGCGCTTCCGCGAAGCTATCCGCCTGATCCGCGCGCTCCAGCAACACATCGATGAACTGCGCGGCTTCCTCCGCCTGCACGTGCCAGGCCAGGAGCCGCCGAAGGCCCGCTACAAAATCCCCTCCTCGCTACAAGAGGAAATCTGAAGTACGACAGCCCCGCTGATCGCGGGCGCATTTAATAGAGAGCGAACTACCCATGTACGAAAGTTTTATGGTCGTCGAAGTGCAACCCACGATCAACGGCGACACGATCCACATCCCCGGATTCAAGCAAATCCAGGCGGTCGAGTGCGACGAGCGGTCCAATACGGCCAGGCTGATCATTCGATACGAATACGACAGCGTCGAAGTGCACCGCCTGCGCATCGGTGCAGGCGGTGAACAGTTCAACGGCTACTGGGAACTGGGTGTGCAGAAGATGCGTGATGGACGGCAGATCATGTACTACGAGCACAAGGTCTTCCGTAACGGCACGTGGATGGCTGTCGATCCGCCGACCGCGTAATTCTCGAATTCAGCTGAACCGAACGGCCCGAAGCAATTCGGGCCGTTCGGTTTTCCATTTCTACCTTTCCGGTCTGCGAGGTCCGCCATGGCGAATATCGATATCGTTCGACAGCCGGACGCTGTCCCCGCCTGGGTGGCCGCCCGTGGCGCACATTTGGCGTCGCTATCGATCAGCGGACCAGCAGACGTCGACCGGGCCGGCCGAGTCTTCGACTTCCATCGGATGACTCCGACAAGCACCGCCCGCACGCTCGAGCGAATCTACGCGAGCAATGCGATGATCGAGTCGGCCAAGTCGTCGACTACCACCGAATTACAGTCTGTTTCAGCTCCTTTCGAGGCGGCGGATAACACCGTCGTATCGCCTGCGGAAGCAGCGTCATCGCCCGTCGTCATCACTGGGGCCAAACCCATCGGCTTCGACAAAGGACTCGGCTCACCCGGCCCGACGACCAAAGAGGAGTCGGACCGGCGGCAGGCGGAGATCGATGCCCACGACCAACAGGTTCGTGAGAACAACAAGAAGCCGCCAACCGAGGTCCCGCCGCCGGTCGTAACGCCTCCCGCTGTGCAGCCCAACGCGACGACTCCAGCCGAGCAGACGTATCTCGGGCCCGGCGCGAATTCGCCAGGCTCAACGACCTCGGTCCCATCGTCTCTTGCCGAGTTGGGTGTGCCCAGTGCGACGCCCGACAAGAACCCGCCACCGCCGGGCAACCCGGTTCCAGCGAACCAAGGGCAGCAGGAAAACAGGGCTCCGACCGCGTTCGAGCAGATGTATGGCGGACTCGACGGTAGTTCGCCGAGTCCGGTGGCGACGACGGTGCCCACCCTGGCCGAGTTGGCGATGCCCGGCTACAAAGAGCCGTCGCCGGTGACCGTTTCCGCGGACTGCACCACCACCGTCTCCTCGACACCCGGAGTGGTGCCGACATCGATCACCAACCCGACGACAACCTTCCGTACCGGTACCAACTACGCCAACGGATTCAGCTATACGCCGGAGCAGTTGGCCGCCGACATGGCGACCGTGCGCCGTGGTCCAGTCCAGTGGGTCGGGCCGGGCGATCCGTATCAGGACGCGTACGCGCGGCTGTCGGCGGCGCAGTACACCGTCGAAGAGCAGCGCATCGACCTGCTGTGGGCGCAGTACAACGCCAAGACCGATGAGGCACGCGCCCAGCAGCTGGCGGCCTTGATCCGGTTGCGGCAGGCCGGTATTCCGTGGCGTGACCCCGCCATCGAAAAGTTCGTCAGCGACCGGGAGAACATCCCGGTCAGCACCGATCCCGACGCACCGGCCCGCTGGATTGCCCCGCCCAAGTACACCCCTGCTCAGCTACGCCAGCAGTTGATCGACGCCAACCGGACCGATACCACCATCCGCGAGCTGGTCAACAACTCGATCGACGACATGTTCATCGATCCGGCGACGGTGCTGTGGCAGGCCGCGCATGGCGAAGGTGACCACAGCGGTTGGGAGATCACCTGGGCCGCAGCCAAACTCGGGGTGAACGTCGTGCTGACGGTGCCCGGTCCCGGCGCTGCCGCGGCGGCAGGTGCCAAAGCCCTGATCCGGAACGCGGCCCCCAAGCTGTGGGAAACCCTGACCGGTGCCGAGACCGCCGCCCAAGCCACCAGGATCGGCAGCGAATTCCAGACAAAGCAGTTGCTCGACGACCTGACGGCGTATCAACGCACGCGCATCCCGCCGCCCCATGCCGGCGCCCCGAACTCCCCCCGACTCGAGCTGCCTCCGATACATCCAGACGCGGCACCGAAAATCTCCTCGACCGCGAAACCGCGCGCTGAATCCGATTATTCGGCGACGGTTGACGTCAAAGAACCATCAGTCGAGGCCCGGCCGACATCGGAAATCGTCAACGAAATCGACGTTCTCGAAACACCTTTGGCCGAACCCCGCGGCGGACCCACCCGGTTGTCGAATACCGGCAGCGGCAACTCCGGCCAGAACCCGAGCGGCCTGCCACGCCTTCCGCAACGTCGAGTGCCGGGCGCTGCCCCGGTGCCTGCGACCATCGACCTGGCGAGGACGGCCGAAGAGGTCGAGGCCTACCTGGTGGATCGCCACGGGCTCAGCGTTTTCGGATTCACCGAGCCCGGGCTACCGGTCGAGCCGCTGGCCGAGTACGCGCGTGCATTCGACGATGTCGTGGCGCGATACCCGGACATCACATTGCCGAGGATTGTCGGCATCGCCGACGAAGGCCCAGGATCGACGGCATACGCCTCCACCGGGAGCCTTGAGCAGCCCGACGGGACTTGGGTCACGCATACGCTGATGTTGAACAGGGAGTTCGCCATCTCGCCCGAGCGGATGCGGATCGCCATCGAGCACGATATGTCACTCCGATACCATCCGCCCGGTCACGAGCAGCGTCCGTACTACGCCGTGACAGTGCACGAGCTCGGTCACGTCCTCGATGATCAAGGCCGCCGACTGGCCAGCGCTACCGCAGAAAAAGAGCTGAAGGATTACTTCATCCGAAACGTGCCCCACTCCAAAGATCCGGCTCAGCTGGATGCGGAGTTCGCTGACTGGACCGGCGCACTCAGTCGATACAGTTTTCTCAAGAATGATCCCACCAAACTGAACCCCGATGAAGCGCTCGCTGAAGCATTCGTTGAGGTAGAAATGAACGGTGCCAACGCATCCGAACCCGCCAAGGTGCTGCACCGACTACTCGTCGAATCCAGGAGACAGCAGTGAGCCAGATGAGTCATGACCCCGATGACGAGCAGCTGCGGGCGGCCTTCGACGGTGAGTTCGCGCATGCGGTGGCCGGGCAAGGTGTCCGCAACCACAGGGGCCTCGACTACGAGACCTTTCGGGCATTGGCCCGAGTGGCCGGCGCCTATCCGGACATCGCGCCCGCGCTGATCGAGGCCGCGCACGCGGCATTCGCCGGGCAGTTGGACGGCTCCAATGCGGAAAATCATTCGCTCAGGTTCGCCGACGGGGAAGCGGACAGGATAGCCGCGGAGACCGAATCTCAGTAAACGACGAGTCCACAAATAACGAAGAAGGTGCAGTGGTGTCATGACTTCTGATGCCCGGCAGCGGTCGTTTGCGTCGCTGCGTGGGTTGGCGTTGGGTGACGCATTCGGGTCGTGTTTTGCGGATCCGATCAATCGAACTGCGCTGCAGGAGCACTCGTTGCTGCCCGGTCCATGGCTGTGGACCGACGACACCGAGATGGCGTGCTCGATCGTTGTCGTGCTCGGCCGGTATGGGCGGATCGAGCAAGATGCGCTGGCCGAGTCCTTTGCCCGGCATCACGACATTTACCGGCGATACGGTCCAGGGACGAATCGCATCCTGCGACTGATACGCGAAAAAGGCGGTGACTGGCGGACGCTCGCGCCCGAGGCCAGAGGCGGCCGCGGGTCGTGGGGCAATGGTGCGGCAATGCGGGTTGCGCCGCTGGGTGCCTACTTCGCCGATGACCTCGACGCGGTTGTGCGCGAGGCCGCCGCATCGGCCCAGGTGACCCACACCCATCGAGAAGGCGTTGCCGGCGCCATTGCGGTGGCCGTCGCTGCGGCACTCGCGGTTTCGCGACCGGACCTACATGGAGTCGCTTTGCTGGAGGCGGTCGCCGAGCGTACCCCGACCGGACTTGTCCGTGACGGCATCCTCGACGCGCGGAACATGCGCGATACGGAAACGGCCGCAGCGGCATTGGGCAACGGGCAAGCGGTATCCGCATCGGACACAGTTCCGTTCTGCCTCTGGATCTGCGCCCACTTTTCCGAGGATTTCGGCGAGGCGTGCTGGGCGACCGCTGCGACCGGCGGTGACGTCGACACCACCTGCGCCATCGTCGGCGGCATCCTCGCTGCCCGCCTCGGCATTCCGGGTCTACCCGCTGAATGGCTCGATCGATGCGAACCGTTGCCGTCGTGGGCTGTCTCCACCGGAACGGGATAGCAGTCGACTCGCCGACAGCTCGAAGAGGCAGGCATGCGGACGCCCACGTAGATTCTGCGGGCGGACCTGTTCCCGAGCGGGCTGATTTGAGATATGAGAAGGTTATCTACATGAGGGCGTTTGAATTCCGAATCGACGAGCAATCCGAGGAGTTCGTCCGGTCTATAGTGCATGAAATGATCGCGATATTCGGAATATCCGAAGATGAAGCGGTTGTCAGAATAAATGCTCGATTCGTCGGGCAAACGTTGACCGGTGACGATATTATCTTTCATGAAGAAGCGGGCTTCTGGGCGAGGGATATCATGTATGGCCCCGAATCGTTTTGGTGGAATGACGAAGCTGCCGCCAAGGTAATACCGCTGTCAGCTTTGCCGCAATCAATCTACCGGCCTGGCAGAGATCGGGTTGACCCCGACGAGCACCGCGAAGATTGATGTACCCCGAGGATGAGCAGCTGCGGGCGGCCTTCGACGGTGAGTTCGCGCGTGCGCTGGCCGGGCAGGGCATCCGTAACCACAGGGGTCTCGACTACGAGACCTTTCGGGCATTGGCCCGCGTGGCCGGCGCCTATCCGGACATCGCGCCCGCGCTGATCGAGGCCGCGCACGCGGCATTCGCCGGGCAGCTGGACGGTTCCAATGCGGAAAACCATTCGCTCAGGTTCGCCGACGGGGAAGCGGAACGGATAGCCACGGAGACGGCATGACTGATGAAGGAGTGCTCCGGAGGGCGTAGCGGTGATCGCTGAGGCGATTTTTGTGGCCCATAACCCCGGCATCGCGCGATTGGATCTGTAACCATCGTGTCACCGGCATGTCGGCGGCCCTTTGGTATCGCAGCGCTGTATTCGGCGGATCGGCCTCCGATGTTACGTACATTCTGTATGCGATGAATCACAGCGTTGCCGGTGGATTGCTGGGTTCGTGCGGTTCGTTCGTTCGATGAATTTCTCAGCACGCGATTGTATGTGCTAATTATTTGCTATACCTATCTATCTGATGCCATAAATGGTCGATGTCGTTTGTCTATCGCTCTGGATATTCGGTCAGTTGCCAGCGCCTATAGTGCCTGCCCCCAACGGGATTGCCGATAGAAATCGGGTCATGGCCTGGCTATACGCCAGCTTACACTTTGAAAGTTGCATGACCTGCGACTTGCAATCGTCGAGCAATCAATGGCGAAAATCCGCGATGGCTGAATGGTCGCTGGATGCGGAATCTGCGTGATAGAACTGCCTCGGTCGATACCAATGGGGTTTTCGACCAGGGAAGATTCTGTAAAGGAAACAGCTGAATGAGCAAAATGCGTGTGTTCGGAGTCGTGTTGGCCGCGGCGGCCGGTGTCATCGTCGCCGGGTCGGGTTTGGCAACCGCCGGTGCGGCACCGGCCATCACTGTGGAGCCGGGTGTCACGGTGCAGCCGGTGATCGGCGTCGGTGAGCCGGATCCGAACGGAACGGGCTCGAGCAAGGCCATCGCGGACATCGTCAAGGCGCTGTCGAGCGGCTCCGCGGGCGCCGGGAAGTAGCTCAACGAAGTGCTGCGGCCCCGCGTACTGCTGGGGATGGACGGCGGGGCGTCCTGAATTTCACGAAGCGGCCCGGAGCGATCCGGGCCGCTTCGTCGTATCCGCGACCTGCTCCACGTCGGGAGGCGCGCGGATGCCATCGGTCGTTTGCTGGAGGCCGGCGCTTGTCAGATCTGGGTGTGGTGCGCCTGGCGATGGGGCACCGTGATGAGGGCGACGATCGGTGTCGCGGCCTTGGTCGTTGTGATAGAAATGGGGCTGAACAGCAAGAACACTGCACAAATGAGTCGCCTGCCACATGCCGGATGAGTGCGCCCTTGCATGGAGAGTCATACACTTGACCAGTTAGCTGGTGAGATTCCGACGGCGAAATCTCGCGCTCGGCGTATGCGATGGAATGACTCCTTCTGCGCTTGGTGGTGGCTTGTGCCCAATGGTCGCGTGATGCTCAAGGCTTGGTGGAACGATCCCGCCGATTACCACTGGCTGGCGCGCGCCCTCCACTCCCACGCGGCGGTGCACTGGACGAAGGTGGTCGTCGGCACGGGCGGCTTGGTGCTCGCGGGCATCGCCATCCTGGTGTTGTCTTCCGAGACGGGTCCGCCGAGTCGGGTCGGCCAGGCGCTTGACTGGATTATTGCCGGGTTCGCGCTGTTCTGGGCCCTGCGGTGGTGGTTGTTGCCGTGGCCGAGCCGGACCGAATCCCTGGTGCTCTTCGCGGCCGCGGATATCGCGATAACGGTAGCCAACCTGCAGGAATCTAACCGGGTGTACGGCGCGCTCGGCGTGATCCTGCTGGTTGTCACCGGCGGCTATTTAGCAGTGATGCACAACGCCAAGGTTCTGGCGGTGCACGCGGTCTGGACGGTGCTTTCGGTGGTGGCGCTGACGGCTCGCATGGTGGCGGTGGGCGGCGATCCGATGGTCGGCCTGGCGATCGTGCTGATCTCGGTGGCCGCGGGCGTTGTCCTGCTGCCCGCGATGCAGTTCTGCTATTGGGTGTTGCGCCAGGACGCGGTCACCGACCCGTTGACCACGCTGCTGAATCGTCGCGGTCTGGAGTTGTATCTGCATCAGTTGGTCGAGTCCGGTTGCTCGTCGCCGATCTGCGCGATCGCGGTCGATCTCGATCGATTCAAGGACATCAACGACCGTCTCGGTCATGCGGGCGGCGACGAGGTGCTGATCCGGACGGCGAAGCGGTTGCGTGCTGCGCGGGAACCAGGGATGGTCGTGGCGCGGACGGGCGGGGAGGAGTTCGTGCTCTTCGGGCAACTGAACGCACAGACCGCTCGGGTCGCGGCGGAGCTGGTGCGCCGAGCTGTCGCCGAGCCGGAGAACTCGATCGCGGTCACTGCAAGCATCGGGGTCGCGGTTTTCGACGGCGGCCTCGACTCTCCGATACCCACCTCGCTGATCCTGCGGGCCGACGACGCGATGTATCAAGCCAAACAGCTGGGCGGCAATCGGGTCGTCGTCGACGAATTCATCGAATCGAATGTCGCCTGAAACACGAAAACGGCCCGGAGCGATCCGGGCCGTTTTCGTCGTATTCGGTTAGTACTTCAGGATCAGAACGCTGCTTCGTCCAGCTCCATGATGTCGTTGTCCAGGTTCGACAGGATGGTGCGGACCGCGGTCAGCTCCGGCAGCATGTTGCGCGCGAAGAACTGCGCGACCGCGACCTTGCCCTGGTAGAACGACTCCTCGGCACCGGTGGCGCCGTTGTCGAGGGCCTTGATGGCGACCTCGGCCTGACGCAGCAGCTGCCAGCCGATGAGCAGGTCGCCGACGGCGAGCAGGAAGCGCACCGAACCAAGGCCGACCTTGTACAGCTCGGACGGGTTCTCCTGGGCACCCATCAGGTGCCCGGTGAGCGTCGCGGCCATGCCCTGCACGTCCTCGAGCGCGGTGGCGAGCAGCTTGCGCTCACCCTTGAGGCGGCCGTTGCCCGCTTCGGTCTCGATGAACTTCTGGATCTGGCCTGCCACGTGGGCCAGCGCGACGCCGCGGTCACGGGCGATCTTGCGGAAGAAGAAGTCCTGCGCCTGGATGGCGGTGGTGCCCTCGTAGAGCGAGTCGATCTTCGCGTCGCGGATGTACTGCTCGATCGGGTAGTCCTGCAGGAAGCCGGAGCCGCCAAGGGTCTGCAGCGATTCGGTCAGGTACTGGTAGGCCCGCTCGGAACCGACACCCTTGACGATCGGCAGCAGCAGGTCGTTGACCCGGTCCGCGAGATCGGCATCGGCGCCCGAAACCTGCTGGGCGACATCGGGATCCTGGTGTGCGGCGGTGTACAGGTAGATCGCGCGCAGGCCCTCGGCGTAGGCCTTCTGGCTGGCCAGCGACCGACGCACATCGGGGTGGTGGGTGATGGTCACGCGGGGCGCGGCCTTGTCGGTCATCTTGGTCAGGTCGGCACCCTGGACGCGCTGCTTGGCGTATTCCAGAGCGTTCAGGTAACCGGTCGACAGGGTGGCGATGGCCTTGGTGCCGACCATCATGCGCGCGTTCTCGATGACGTCGAACATCTGCGCGATGCCGTTGTGCACCTCGCCGACGAGCCAGCCCTTGGCCGGAATGCCGTTGCCGCCGAAGGTGACCTCACAGGTGGCCGAGACCTTCAGGCCCATCTTGTGCTCGACGCCGGTGACGAAGACGCCGTTGCGGTCGCCGAGTTCACCGGTCTCGTGGTCGAAGTGGAACTTCGGCACGAAGAACAGCGAAAGACCCTTGGTGCCGGGGCCTGCGCCCTCGGGGCGGGCCAGCACCAGGTGGACCGTGTTCTCGAACATGTCGTCGGCGTCGGCCGAGGTGATGAAGCGCTTCACACCCTCGATGTGCCAGGTGCCGTCTTCCTGCTTGACGGCCTTGGTGCGGCCCGCGCCGACGTCGGAGCCGGCGTCGGGCTCGGTGAGCACCATGGTGGCGCCCCAGTCGCGGTCGATCGCGATCTTGGCCCACTTCTTCTGCTCTTCGGTGCCGTTGTTGTGGAAGATGGTGTTGAAGCCAGGGCCTGCGGCGTACATGTACGCGGCGGGCTGGGCGCCGAGGATCAGCTCGCTGATCGCCCAGTGCACGGTGCGCGGCACGCCGAGGCCGCCGAGCTCCTCGGGGATGCCGAGCTTCTCCCAGCCGCCTTCCTGCAGCGCGCGGAAGGACTTCTTGAACGATTCGGGGATCGCGACGGTGTGCGTCTGCGGATCGAAGACCGGCGGGTTGCGGTCGGCGTCGGCGAACGACTCGGCGAGCGGGCCCTCGGCCAGGCGACGCACCTCGTTGAGCATCTCCTTGACGGTGTCCGTGTCGAGGTCGCCGTAGGCGCCGCTGTCGAGGATGGACCCGAGACCCAAGACCTCGAAGAGGTTGAACTCCAGGTCGCGGACGTTGCTCTTGTAGTGACCCATGTCAGTACTCACTCTCCGTTGAGTTGGTGCGGTCGGTTGGTTTGACCGTTCCCGCCCGTTTGTCGTCACCGGTAAGCCGGTTTTCCGCATGCTACTCGCGGGTAACTTACGGTCTATATTACCGGTCGGTAATGGACTGGCAAAGGCTCGAGCGGGAATGTGACGCGAAAAACAGCGCCGCGCGTGGTGTCACCAGTTGACCCGCCGACCCAGGGCTACCGTGAGTTGTGCGAATCGAGACGAGTGCCGGACCGGCCGAGATCGAGCTCGACCGGCCGCGCAAGCCCACCTTCCTGCTGCTGCTTACCCACGGTTCGGGCGGCGGCGTCGAGGCGAAAGACATCCTGACCGTGCGCGATGCCGCGCTCGACCTCGGTGGCGCGGTGGCCCGGGTGGTGCAGCCCTATCGGGTCGCGGGGCGACGTGCGCCGGGGTCGCCGGTGAAGCAGGACGAGGCGTGGCTGGAGATCGTGGCCGCGCTGCGGACTCGGATCAAGAAGGTTCCGCTGATCCAGGGCGGGCGCAGCAACGGGGCGCGGGTGGCCTGCCGCACGGCGGTCGCGGTCCAGGCGCGCGGGGTGATCGCGCTGTCGTTTCCGTTGCACCCACCGGGGAAGCCGGAGAAGACCCGGCGCGAGGAGCTGCTCGACGCCGGGGACATCGAGGTGGTCGTCATCAATGGCGGCAGCGATCCGTTCGGTATCCCCGATGCCGCCGACGCCGCGGAGGTGCGGGTGATCCCCGGCCAGCCGCATTCGTTCCGCACTGGGTTCGACGTCATCGCCGACACGGTCACGCCGTGGTTGCAGCGGTGGAGTATGTAGCGCGTCAGCCCGCCGCGGACACGCCCCAATGTCGTTGACCGCAGCATCGGCTGCGCTACCTCGTGACTCGTGACCACCGCATCCCTCGGTGGCGGTAGGTCGAAAGAGCTTGTAGGACTGTGGGTCTAGGTCCGCGGCCCGATGTCTGACGATGTTTCTGTCTCTAGCGTGCATGGCATGCAGATTGCCCTGGTCGCCTGGCTGAAGCGCACGCCAGCAATCCGTCGAACTTTCCTCCGTCGCTCGGTCCTCGTCGCGATCGCCGTGGCCGCGTGTCTCGGCGCGAGCATCGGCCCGGCCGGTGCGCGCGCCGACGACGATCCGATCCAGGAGGAGGTCTCGTTCCAGAGCCACGGGTTGACGTTGCGCGGAACCGTGTTCATACCCCGTGCCGCGGCCTCCGGCGCAAGGCAGCCCGGCATCGTCCTCGTCCATGGCGCGGGGCCTGGTCCACGAAGCGAATACGTCTCAGAGGCGGAAGCGTTCGCCCGGGCCGGCATTGTCACCCTGGCCTTCGACAAACGCACGGACGGCTATTCCTTCATGGAACGAGACTTCAGCCTCCTCGCCGATGATGCGCTCGCCGGTGTCGAGACCCTGCGCGTTCGCGCCGACGTGGACCCGGCCCAGGTCGGGTTCTGGGGATTCAGCGAGGGCGCCTGGGTGGCGCCGCTCGCCGCCGCGAAGTCACCGGACGTCGCGTTTCTGGTCACCATCGGCGCGTCCGGACTCGATCCGCTCCGTCAGCAGACCTGGTATCTGGGCAATCGGCTACGCCATCGTGGGGTTTCCGGAGCGTTCCGCGATGCGGTCGCGCAACCGGGGGCGTTGCTGATGTCCGACACCGGATTGTTCCCAGAGGCCGGATATGACCCGGTCCCAGTGCTCGAGCGGCTTCGATTGCCCGTTTTGGCGGTGTGGGGCGAGCACGACATCCAGGCCGCACCTGCCGAGAGCGCCGCAGTGTTCCAGCGGGCGCTGGATCGCGCGGGTAACCAGCACGCCACCATACGTTTCGTGCCCGGGGCCGGCCATAACGGGCACGCCACCACCGATGGCTTCGACAAAGTCGGTGGTCTGGTCGTCGGCGGTAAGGCACTCGGGGCGCTCGGACCTGGCTATGCCGACGTGATGACCTCGTGGGTCCAGTCGGTGGCAGCCGGACACGCACCGCGGTCCAGCGTCGAACCTGTTCCTGCGCAAGAAGATACGAGCCAGGCCCGGTCGAGTGGCGCTTGGTACGAGGCGGCCGCGGTGCGATATGCCACCCTGGCGCTATTACTGATCGGATTCGCTGGATATCCGCTCACCGCCTGGGTCGGGCGGCGCGCGGAATCTGGTCGCAATCCGGTCAGGTGGCCTGCCCGATGGTTGTCCGTGACCGGGTTCGTGGCCGTCGTCGGAACCGTGATCTACCTGCTGTGCATCTTCGCTACCGGCGGCAAGGGGGCAACCGCGTTTGTCGCAGGCCGGACCTTGCCATGGCTACTGCTGCAGATCTGTACCTGTGCAGCGCTGCTCGCGATCGCCGCGACCGCGATTACCTGGTGGCGGACGCGGGCTCAGGTTAGCGGGGCGGTCCGGGTCCGGCTCGCGCTACTGATCCTCGCGGGCGCCTTGTTCATACCCTGGGCCCTGTACTGGCGGTTACTCCTGCCGTGACGTCATGAGGCCGGTTCGATCTCGTCCGACCCTGGCTCCGGGCGATTGGCGATGACCAGGGCGTCGATGGCGTCGCGGCCCTCCGTGGGGCGGAAGATACGCTCGGCCAGCTGGATTCGAATGCGGTGGTCGGCGGCGGCCGCGCCGAGGTCGGCGACGATATCGTCGGGGGTGAAGAGGACGGACTGGTCCTTGGGGCCGCCGTAACCGTCGGTGAAGTTGGTGGTGTCGTGGCCGAGCACGAGCAGGGTGCCCTCGGGGGCGAGCAGTTCCGCGGCCCGGCCGACCACCTTGCTCCGCTGGTCGGCGGGTAGATGTAGGAAGACCATGAGGATCAGCTCGAACGGGCCGGTGATCTCGGCGGCGTCGAAATCGGTGACGTCGGCGCACTGCCAGCTGATCCGGCTGCGCACCGAGCGCGACAGCCGGGTGGCGATGGTGCGACCCTTGTCGACGCCGACCTGCGAATAGTCGACGGCGTGTACCTGCCAGCCGTGGGTGGCCAGCCACAGCGCGTTGCGGCCTTCGCCGCAGGCCAGATCCAGGGCGCGCGGGAGCTCGGGCGGTTCGCCGCCGGGGGTGTCGGGCCGCAGCGGTATCCGTCGCTCCAGTCCGAACACGTGCTCCACCACGGTGTTGTTCGGCGGTGCGCCCCAGACCAAGTCGCTGTGCGCGTAGCGCTCGTCCCAATCGGTCGCATCCATGACCGCGAGTCTATTGATCGCCGATCGGCAGCCAATGCACCGGCGAGGTTTCCCGGATGTGCACCAGCACATCGAAGGCATCGGCCAGCGAGGCCACGGAGATGTTGGCGTCGGCGTCCTTGGCCGGGTCGTAGATGCCGCTGATGACACGAGCCTTGGCCGGCCTGTCGCGCCACTCGCGCACCGCCTCCGGCGCGGTGTCGCGCAGGTCTAGGTAGTAGGCGGGCAGGTCGACCGAGCCGAGGAGCGCGTCGAGCAGATCGGGCTGCGGGTCGGGCGCGGTGTTCATGCCGAGGTCGCCGTGGTGGAAGCCAAGGGCGACCGAGGCGTAGCCGGTGCCGAACTCGTCGTGCAGATAGGCGCCGACGCCGCGGAATTCCGCTGTCCCCATGCCCAATCGGAGGTTCGTAGTGTGCGCGATGCCATCCCAGTAGACGATCTTCGTGCCGGTGCCGCGCTGCCAATCGATGACCCGCTGGCCCGCGGACCGCTCATCGCGGGCGAACCCGCCCTGCCCGGCAACGCTCTTCTCATGGAAGTCGAGAATGAGCTTCGCGTGAGCACGGATCTGTGCGTATTCCGTTGTGGTCGGCAGACTTTCGAGCAAGTCGAAGGCGTCCCGCGCATGCTCGGCAAAGGGGCGTCCCGGATGGATTCCCTGATGACGCTGGACGTGTTCGTCCACCTGATGCGCCGTCCGGATCGGCGCGAGGTGCGCCTCGATGGCCGCCAGCCGATCCGGTGCGACCCGGCGCACATAATCGAGCACCACGTCGCAGTCGGCGGGCTCCGCGCTGGGCGGCTGGACACCGAACACCCGGACCTGGTCGTCGGGATGCGCCTGGTTGAACGCGCGGATCCACCGCAGTGCCGCAACGGTTTCCGCCGTCCGCCACGGTCGCCACGACCCGGCGAGCACCGATTCGGGATCGCCGACTCCGTCGCGCACATACCGATCCCACCGCTCGCCGGAACGGGCGCTGTCCTGAATCGCCAACCCGCGGAACCCATGTCGCTGCACCAGTGCGCGGAAAACCCGTTCCTGCACGCCGTAGATCTGCCGGGAGAATCGCGTCGACTCACCGAGTCCGACCACCGTCGCGGACCCGAGTCGCTCGATCAGGAGATCGAGGTCTGGTCCGGTGTAATCGGGATCGGTATCGACGATCGGACGGGCATTGGCGCTGAGCCAGGCACGCACGGTGGCGATCTCGGGTGCGGCGGTTTCCATGGTTCCTCCTGAACGACGACGATCCGGCACAGCCAAGCCTCATACATGAAGTCATGTTGAGGTCAAGGCCGTGCCGGATCGTGTGGAACCCGGTGCCGGAAAGCGCTTACAGCGGGGTGCGCATGAGCAGCACGTTGTACTGACTGTGCACGGTCGTGAGGTAGTACAGATCACGACCGGTTTGATACGGGAAGATCGACGGCGCGTACGCGCTCGGCAGTTCCCTGGTGTCGATCAGCACCTCGGGATCGCTCCACGGACCGGTCGGCGCCGGCGCGCGACGCATCACCACCGAGTTGAACGGGTCGGTGGTGAGCGAGATGTACTGGCCGAGATAGGCGTTGTACATCACCGACAGTTCGCCGACGCCCCACATGATCGGTGCCGCGGCATTGACGTCGCCGCGTTTCCACGCGCCGCCGTCCCAGTATTCGTACGCGCCGAGGTCGGCGATCTGGGCCTCCGGAACCCGCGCGACGAACGCCTGCTGGTTGCGTCCGGACGGGGTGCCGTATTCGTAGACGAAACCGCCGTCCTTGAGGAAGGCATTCATCTGGAAGTTGCTGTTGCCGCCGTCATCCGGGCGACGGGTAGCGGGCAGCTCACCCCAGGTCTCCCCGTTGTCGCCGGAGGCGGCGAGTCCGGAGTAATTGGTTGTCCACTGCCCGACCTCGTCCCAGCTCCGCACGGACATGAGGCTCATGAATTGGACTCCGCCGACCGAGATGCCCGCCGTGGGAATACGGCTAATTTCCAGAAACGGGATTTTCGGGCTCGGAATCAGATCGCGCGCCTGACCGAAAACATCGCGCACAACGCTGTCGAAATAGATGCCGCCCGCCGGGTTCTGGGTGTGGCTGCGCGTCAGAATATTGGACCGCCACGACCACATGCTTCCAGCCAGCAGGTTCGGAAATCCGACGCCCGCGGTGTCGCCGAATGCGGTCAGCAACTCGCCGTTGCCGTTGTCCCACATGATGCCGAGGTCGGTACCGAGTACGTTGTAGGCCTGCGTGTTGTTCGGGCTGGCCATTCCGGTCATCTGAAACACGGCCTTGGTGCGCCCGACGAGGTTGGGCAGGCCATTGCTTCCGTTGAGTACCGGAATCGGATTAATGGTGTTCGGGTCCGCGATGGCGGGGGTACTCGCCGTGATGAACAATGCCGAAGCGCCCGTCAACGCCGAAAGTAAGATGGCTGCCGTCTTGGTCAAAGTTCGTGTGCCCTCCGTCTCCTCGCCGAGAGCAGCGCGAAACACGGGATACCGCAAGACTCAGACCACTCGCGGTGTGCAACGCACCACAATTCGACTGGCTGGCAAATCTCTAGGAAATGCTAGCAGCGCAGTCGGCGAAAATGTGGTGCGTCTCGCAAAAGGGGGCGGCGACCGCTAGCTCTTGGTGGGCTTACCCCGCGTCGTGGCCAGCCGAATGATCAGCGGCAGCTGCGTCGCGCGTTCCACTGCGAAGGTGCGGCGTGTCGAAGCCTCCCACGCCTTGTCGAACAGTCGCTTGACACCGGCGACGGCATGCGGCGAGCGAGTCGCGATGCGGTCGGCCAGCTTCTCCGCGGCCGCGAGCGGATCCGCGGTGACCTCGGTGACCAGGCCGATGCGCTCGGCGTAGGCGGCGTCGACCGTGTCCGCGGTCATCGCGAGCAGCAGCGCCTTGTCGACGCCGATCAGCCGGGACAGGGTGGCCGCGCCGGTCATGTCGGGCACCAGGCCGTGCTTGGCCTCCATCACCGAGAACTCGGAGTCCGGTGTGGCGAAGCGGAAGTCGGCGGCCAGCGCGAGCTGCAGCCCACCGCCGTAGCAGCGGCCGTGCACCGCGGCGATCACCGGAACCCGCAGCCTTCGCCACGCCCAGCATGCTTCCTGGAACCTATTGGTGCCGCGCCACGGCAGCGGAACGAAGCTGCGCACGATGGACAGCGGGTCGCCGGTCGCCTTGGCGATGTCCAGGCCGCTGCTGAAGCTCGGCCCGTTGCCGGACAGGATGACCGCGCGCACGTCGTCGCGACCGGCGATGGTGTGCGCGGTGTCGATCAGTTCGCCGAGCATGTCGATGGTGAGGCCGTTGTGCTTGTCCGGCCGGTCGAGGGTGACGTAGGCGCGGTCGCCGTCGAACCGCAGCGCGATGTTGGTGCCCATGCCCGGATCTTACCCGTGAGTCAGTTCAACGGCAGCTGACCATTGCCCGGTCGGACGGTCTCTGTTCTAATCGAACCCGAGTTACCGTCAATGCTGACGGTATTCGCGTCGACTCGGCCCTAGCGCGCGTGGACGCCCCGCAAGATCATCGGAGGAACAATGCTGCCAGCGGGAATGGATCCACGGACGCCGGTGCTGGTCGGTGCCGGGCAGATCGTGCACCGCAGCGGCGAGTCGGGACTGCCGGGCCCGGTCGAACTCGCCGCCGAATCCCTGCGCCGCGCGGGCGCCGACAGCGGCACCGGCGATCGGCTGCTGCGCGCCGCCGACCTGATCGCGGCCGCGGCACCGGTGAGCAGGCCCTACCCGGATCTCGGGGCACTGGTCGCGGCCGAGCTCGGCGCGTCCCCCAAGCGCACGATGCAGTCCGTGCGTTTCGGCGGCGACGCACCACAACGCCTGCTCAACACCGTCGCCCAGGCGATCGCCGATGGGCAATCCGACATCGCGTTGATCACCGGCGCCGAGGCGGTGGCCGCGTGGAACACCGCCACCCGCACCGGTGCCACACTGCATTGGCCCGAGCAGCCCGACGATGTGCGCCCGACCGAACTCATCGGCTCGGACCGCGCGCCCAACTCCGACATGGAAACCGCGGCCGGGCTGTGGGGTCCGGTGTACTTCTACGCGCTGATGGAGACCGCGCTGCGCGGTCGGCTCGGGCTGAGCGAGGACGAGCACCGCGCGCGGATCGGCGGACTGTGGTCGCGGCTGTCGGCCGTGGCGGCGGGCAATCCATACGCGTGGCAGCCCACAGCGCACACTGCCGCCGATCTGACCATGCCGACACCGGCGAATCGGCTGGTGTCTACGCCGTATCCCAAGCTGCTCATCGCGAATCTCTCGGTGAATCAAGGTGCCGGGCTCATCGTGTGCAGCGCGGCCGCCGCCACCGCGGCCGGGGTGCCGCGCGACCGGTGGGTGTTCCCGCACGGTGGTGCCACCGCGACCGACGAGTGGTTCGTCTCCGAACGCGCGGACCTGGCCGCATCGCCCGCCATCGCGGCCGCCGGACGGGCTGCCCTCGGCGCCGCCGGTATCGGCATCGACGAGGTGGCCCACATCGACCTGTACTCCTGTTTCCCGGTCGCGGTGCAGGTGGCGGCCGCGGCGCTCGGGTTGCCGATCGACGATCCGGCCCGGCCGTTGTCGGTTACCGGCGGCCTCACCTTCGGTGGCGGTCCCGGCAATAACTACAGCACCCATTCGATCGCGACCCTGGTCGGTTTGTTGCGCGCGGACCCCGGTGCTTACGGTCTCGCGACCGCGCTCGGCTGGTACATCACCAAGCATGGCGTCGGCGTCTATTCGGCCGAACCGCCTGCGCGGCTGTTTCATTCGATCGAGGCGGCGGTGCCCGTCGCCCGTCGCGACGCCGCGCCCGGCTACACCGGACCGGCCACGGTCGAGTCGTACACCGTTGCCTATCGCAAAGGCCCGGCGCCCGATCACGTCGACGAGCCCGAAGCCGTCGTGGTCAGCGCGCTGACGCCGACCGGTGCCCGCATACTGATCCGGGCGTCCGACGCCGAGACGGTCGCGGCGTTCGATGACGGCGACCCGCTCGGCGCCGCCGCCGACATCACCGCCGCAGACAAGCTCACCCTGCTCTCCGAGAGGACCGTCGAATGACCGATCTGATCTTGATCGAACGGCGCGACGCCATTACGGTGCTGACCGTCAATCGCCCCGAGGCCCGCAACGCCATCAACCTCGCGACCGCGCAGGCCATCGAGACCGCCGTCGACGAGTTCGAGGCCGACGACACCGCCAGGGTGCTCGTGCTCACCGGTGCGGGCGGAACCTTCAGTGCGGGCATGGATCTCGTCGCCGCGTCGAAGGGTGAGATGCCGATGACGCAGCGGCGCGGGCCGCTCGGCATCGCCGCGAAACCTCCGGTGAAGCCGATGATTTCGGCGGTCGAGGGTTTCGCGCTGGCCGGCGGCTTCGAGTTGGCGTTGTCCGGCGACCTCATCGTCGCCGCGAACAACGTCCAGTTCGGTATCCCGGAAGTGACGCGCGGCCTGGTTGCCGCGGGCGGCGGCGTGCTGCGCCTGACCCAGCGCCTGCCGCGCAGCATCGCCGCCGAGCTCGCGCTCACCGGCGGACGGATCGGCGCCGAACGGCTCTTCCAACTGGGCCTGGTCAATCGGATCACCGAGCCCGGCGCCGCACTGGAGGTGGCTCTGGAATTGGCCGCCGCGATCGCCGCCGCCGCGCCGCTCGCGGTCGCCGCGAGCAAGCGGATCATCGACGAGTCGCCGGACTGGACGGTGACCGAGGCGTTCGCCAAACAAGGCGAGATCGCTTTGCCCGCGCTATTTTCCAAGGACGCTGCCGAGGGTGCGCTCGCCTTCGCGCAGAAGCGTGAACCACAATGGCGGGGACGCTGACTTCCGCCGGGGAACGGGTCAGGGAGACGCAGGCGCAGCGCCGAGCGCGCATGCGCACGCGGCTCCTCGACGCGGCGGTGGAGAGCCTGATCGAGGTCGGCTACGCGGGGACAACCACGCTCGAGGTGCAGAAGCGGGCCGGGGTACCGCGCGGCACGCTGCAGCATCACTTTCCGACCAAGGCCGATCTGCTCGCCGGTGCGGTCGAGCATCTGGCCGCCCGCCGATTCGACCAGCTGACAAGGGAATTCGCCGAGCTACCGGCCGCGGCGGATCGGCTGGAGGCCGCCGTCGAATTGACCATGCGGATGCTCAGCGGCCCGTCGTTCTGGGCCGCGCTGGAAATGTGGGTGGGTGCGCGCACCGATCCGGAACTGCTCGCCGCGTTCCTGCCGCTGGAGCATCGGCTGTTCGAGTTGATGCACACCAGCATTCGGGACGTCTTCCGCGCGGAGTTCCCGGATGACCCCCGGGTGCCGACGATCACCGAGTTCACCATCGAGATCATGACCGGTCTCGCCTTGCGCGTGCTGTTGACCGGCGAGGTGGATCGGAACCGAATCATCCAGCACCGCTGGCGTAATGCGGTACGCATCCTGCTTGGCACGGCGCATCCGGACACGCTGACCGAGCCGCGTCAGCAGCGGTGACCTACTTGCTGTTTCTGCCGACGGTGTCCAGCACCGCCTGCGCGCACGCGGCCGGGTCGTCGTAGAACGGCGTGTGCCCGCTGCCGTGCAGGGTGCGGTGTTCGGCGTTCGGTAGTTCCGCCCGGGCGCGGCGGCTCTGCGTGCGGTAGGTCAGCAGGATGTCCCGGTTGCCCCAGGCGATGGTGACGGGAATGTCTGCCAGGCCGCCGATTTCGGGTAACTTCGCGTTGTCGAACGAGGCGAGAGCGGGCTCGAATCCAGGTGCGTCGGCGGCACCGTTCGCGGTATCCACCGCCACCTGCGTGCTGACGGCCCATGCCTTACCGAAGACCAGGCTCAGGAACACCGTTCGGCCGGCGGCCGTGCCGAGGATCGTCGGCAGCGCCGGCTTCAGTTGGCGCGCCAGCAGCCGCGACTTGCCGAGCGACTGCTGGCACCAGACGCGACCTGCTTTGTCCCAGAACGCGATCGGCGAGAAAGCCGTGACCGAGCGAGCCAATCCCCTTGCACCGAGATTCAGCGTGATCAACCCACCCATCGAGTTGCCCGCCAGGTGTGGCCGGTCGATCCCTTGCGCGGCAAGGAATTCGGCGAGCGCATCGGCGAGTGTGTCGACGGTTGTGGTGGCCAGTGCTGCCGAATCGCCGAAGCCGGGCAGGTCGACAGCGATGACGTCATAAGACTCGGCGAGGGTGTCGATGATCGGCTCCCACACCTGCCACCGACTACCGATGCCGTGCACCAGAACCAGCGGCTCGCCCGCACCGACCCGATGATGGTTCAACGTAGTCATTGCCAGCCATCCCAACTCTTCTCCTGCGGTGCGCCCACAGTAACAGCAGTCACCAGCCATCAGTTGTGCCATCGCATGGATCTTTGTGCTGACGCGCCGACTGATTTCGCAAGCACATGGGTAACTCATCGGGGACGGGCCAACGCGCACACCGCAGTACCGGCGGCCGCCAACGCTGCTGCAGCGGCACCTGAATCTGGCCAGATGACTCGGCGAGGCGGAACAGGGGTAAGGTAATTGGTATGGCAACGCGTAAGGTCACCCTTTCGCTGGACGAGGCCGCCTGGTCCTTCGCCGAGCAGGCCGCGGCCCGCGCGGGCATGTCGCCGTCGGCATGGATATCGAAGGCCGCTCGGCGTGAAGCCGTGCGCACGGGCTGTGGTCCGGCGTCGGACGTGACGGCTCAGGCCGCCGCGGATGCGGCCGAGATGGCCGCCGCCGAGGAGGCGATGCGTGCGGCGGGGTGAACTGTGGATTTACAACCCGCATGGTTCGCCGCGACGCCGCACAGTCGTGCTCATCAGCAGTGACGGCATCAACGAGTCGCCGAGGCCGTGGTTGATCGCCGCCGAGGTGGTCGAGGACGATCCCCAGGACATCCTCGCTGTGCCGGTGGAAAGTTACGGCTGGGTGCACGCCGGGAATATCGGGCGCATCTTCCGTGGGTGGCTCGCGGAACGCGTCGATGAAATGGAGACCGAGACGCTGGAACGTTTGGATACCGCGCTGCGCGCCGCGATGGATTTGTGAAAACATGCACCGCGCGAAGGTTTCCGACCTGATCGGTACCATCGTGGCCGACGTCCCACAGCGTCCATTCGACGGTGTCCATTCGACAGATAGGGATTCAGGTGCGGATCTCCCTGATCGCCGCGGCGCTCATCGCGCTGCCGGTGCTCGCGGCATGCGGCAACGACAAAGCGGCGGCAGCGCCGACCGTGACGCAGGCGGACCTCGCCAAGTCCCTGCAGGACAAGGGCCTCAAGAGCCAGCAACTCGCCGACTGCGCCGCGAAACTCTTTGTCGACCAGGGCATCTCGCAGGACGGCCTGCGCGTGATGGTCAGCAACGAGTACGACTCCAAGGCCGCCGACCAGGAAACCCTCGGCATGAGCAAGGACGACGCGGAGAAGGCCCGCACCGCGAGCGCCCGCATCGCCACCGAATGCATCACGGCCCCGCACTAACGCATCGGGCGACGGCGAGGCCGATCGGCCACCATTTCGATCGCGGTGCGCGCAACCCGTGAGCCGAGCACGGCGCTGCGCCATCGTGGGGTGATGACATCCCTCGAGGCCAAATCCGCCACAGACTCCGAACTGGATGCGGTCTTCGGACCGATCTTCGAGCGCATCGCGCAGGGGGCGGTGGCGCGGGAAGTCGATCGTCGCCTGCCGTTCGAGGAGGTGGGATGGCTGCGCGAGGCGAAGTTCGGTGCGCTGCGGGTGCCGGTCGAGTTCGGCGGGTACGGCGTCTCGGTGCGGCAGCTGTTCCGGCTGCTGATCGAGCTGGCGGCGGCCGAGTCGAACCTGCCGCAGGCGCTGCGCGTGCACTTCTCGTTCGTCGAGGACCAGCTGCTTGCCGAGCCGGGGCCGAGTCGCGAGCAGTGGCTGCGGACGGCGACGAGCACGCTGGTCGGCAATGCGATCACCGAACCCGGGGTGGGTGCGGTCGACCGCTACCGGACGCGGCTGGCCCAGAACGGCGACCGCTGGCTGCTCAACGGCGTGAAGTACTACAGCACCGGCTCCCTGTACGCCGACTACATCCTCGTCGCGGCCGACCGCGACGGTGAGCGCGTTGGCGTGCTGGTCGACGCGAATGCCGAAGGCGTGCGCCAGCACGACGACTGGGACGGCTTCGGGCAGCGGCTGACCGCAAGCGGCACCACGGAATTCACCGACGTCGTAGTGTCCGACGAGCGAATCCTCGGCCCCGGCTACGGCGCACCCGGCCCGACCTACGCGACCTCGTATCTGCAATTGGTTCAGCTCGCCGTGCTCGCCGGTATCGCACAGCGCGCCGAGCTGGACGCACGGGAGTGGGTGGCGGGACGCACGCGCAGCTACTCGCATTCCACCGCGGGTGTGCCGCGGCAGGATCCGCTGGTGCAGCAGGTGATCGGGCGCCTGTCGGCGGCCGCGTTCGCCGCCAGGTCCGCCGTGCTCGCCGTCGCCGATGTCCTCGATGAGGTACTCGCCGGTGGCGCCAAGGACGAAAAGTCTTTGGTGGCAGCCGAACTCGCCGCCGCACAGGCGCAGCTCGCGGTGATCGATCTGGTACTGCCCGCCACCACGCTGCTCTTCGAAGTCGGTGGCGCGTCGGTGGTTTCGGAACGCCAGCGGCTGGACCGGCACTGGCGCAACGCACGCACCATCTCGGTACACAACCCGGCCATCCAAAAGGCGAGGGCGATCGGCGATCACCTGCTCAACGGTGCCGATCTGCCGTTCGCCTGGAGCGCGGGCGAACGCAAGCCCGCGACGGAGGTGGCGCAGTGACCCGGCGAATTCGCTTCAACGCCTTCGACATGAACTGCGTCGCCCACCAATCGCCGGGATTGTGGCGGCATCCGGACGATCAGTCGCACCGGTACAAGGAACTGAGCTACTGGACCGACCTGGCAAAACTATTGGAGCAGGGGCGATTCGACGGCATCTTCATCGCCGACGTGCTCGGCACCTACGACGTCTACGGCGGTACCGATGTAGCCGCACTGCGGCAGGGCGCGCAGATCCCGGTCGCCGATCCGCTGCTGCTGGTCTCGGCGATGGCCGCGGTCACCGAGCACCTCGGGTTCGGCATCACCACCGGCACCGGGTTCGAGCATCCCTTTCCGTTCGCGCGCAGGCTCTCCACCCTCGACCACGTGACCAACGGCCGCATCGGCTGGAACGTGGTAACCGGCTACTTACCTTCGGCAGCAAGGAATTTCGGCGCCGACGACCAGCTCGACCACGACGAGCGCTACAACCAGGCCGACGAATACCTCGAGGTCCTGTACAAGCTGTGGGAAGGCTCGTGGGAGGACGACGCCGTGGTCCGTGACGCCGCGTCGGGCGTCTACGTCGACCCGGCGAAGGTGCACCACATCGGCCACCAGGGTAAGCACTTCACGGTGCCAGGCATCCACCTCTCGGAGCCGTCACCGCAGCGCACGCCGGTCATCTATCAGGCGGGCGCCTCGACTCGCGGCGTTCGCTTCGCTGCGGAGAACGCCGAGGCCATCTTCATCGCCGCGCCGTCGAAACGGCTACTTGCCCAGACCGTTTCCCGCATCCGCGCGGCGCTGCGGGACGCGGGCCGCGATCCGTACTCGGCCCGGATCTACGCGCTGGCGACCATCATCACCGACGCCACCGACGAAGCGGCGCAGCGCAAACATGAGGAGTACCTGTCCTACGCCAGCATCGAGGGCGGCCTCGTCTTCATGTCCGGCTGGATGGGCATCGACCTGTCCGGTTATGACCTGGACGATCCGATCGGGCAGGTGCAGAGCAACGCCATCCAGTCCGCCGTCGCCGCCTTCCAGGAGTTCGACGACGACGGCCGCGAGTGGACGGTGCGCGATATCGGCCGCTGGGCAGGCATCGGCGGCATGGGCCCGGTGTTCGTGGGATCCGGTGCCACGGTCGCGGACCGGCTGCAGGAATGGGTCGCCGATACCGATCTCGACGGCTTCAACCTGGCCTACGCGATCACCCCGGGTTCGTTCGAAGACGTTGTCCAGCACGTTGTTCCGGCCCTTACCGAACGCGGCGCCTACGCCACCGACTACGTCCATGGCACGCTACGCAACGCCCTGTTCGAGGCGGGCGATCGGCTGCCCGACGAGCATCGCGGTGCGCGCTATCGGGTGGGCGCACCCGGATCCACCGCGTTACCCGACGAGGTCTCGCGTCCAGGAGCCGCCGTCCCCGCGCCGTAGACCGGTCGTTCCGGCGAGCACTCCGTGTTCGCCGGAACGGCGGGCTAAGCCGGGAGCGAATCGAGGAAAGCCTTGGCGATGGATTCCAGCCCGTCCTTGTCGATTTCATCGAATCGGTCCGGTTTCGGGCTGTCGAGATCGAATACTCCGACGAGTGCGCCATTGTGCACCAACGGAATAACGACCTCGGAGCGTGTCTCGGCGTCGCACGCGATATGACCGGGAAACGCGTGCACATCGGGCACCAGCTGAGTTTCCCCGGTCTGTGCCGCGGTGCCGCACACACCTTTCCCGATGGGGATGCGGACGCACGCGGGCTTGCCCTGGAAGGGGCCGACGACGAGCTCGTTTCCGTCGTGGAAATAGAACCCGACCCAATTCAGTTCCGGCAGCGCGTGGAATACCAGCGACGCGAGATTGGCGGCGTTGGCGACCCGGTCCGGCTCGCCGGCCACCAGCGCCGCCGCCTGCGCGGCGAGCTGCTGGTACTGCTCGGCCCGGTCTCCGGTCAGCTCGGCAACGGTGAACGACATGGCCCGAATGGTACGCCAGCGAAAACTCCCGTCTGCTCATTGATTCTCGCTGATCGCAACACTCACGAGGGCCGGGTCACACCCCGGATGATCCGAGCATGACAACGCAGAATTCCGTTCCCCGTTCCACCCGTTCGGCCGCGGTAATCGGTGCCGGCCAAACCGGCGTCACTGCGGCACTCGGCTTACTCGACGCCGGATTCGACGTCACCCTCTACAGCGACCGCGATCAACGTGCGCTGCGCGACGACGTTCCCGCCACCGGCACCGCGCTCGAATTCGGCATCACCCAGCAGGCCGAGTCCGCGCTCGGCCTGGACACCTACACCGCGCGGGCACCGCGGCACACCGGACTCAGTGTCCGGATCGCCGGACCGGATCGCGCCGAATTGATCCAATTCGACGGTCATTTCGACGGTTATGTCGGCGTCGCCGTCGACACCCGTTTGAAGGCCGACGAACGACTGACGGCCTTCCAGGAACGCGGCGGCCGCTTCGTCGTCGAGCAGGTGACCCCGGAAACCCTAGACACCATCGCCGCGGCCAACGCCCTCACGCTGGTCGCCACCGGCCGCGGCGGACTGTCCGATCTGTTCGCGATCGACCAGGCGCGTACCCCCTACGACGCACCGCAGCGCTCGCTGCTCACCGTCACGGTGACCGGAATCGGTTACGACAAGGACGTTTTCGCGCACCGCAGCCCGGCGGGCGGCGGGCACAGCGGCTTCTCCATCCTTGCCGAGCAGGGTGAGGCATGGTGGGGCCCGTACCTGCACAAGGACGCGGGCCCGAGCTGGGCCTTCCTCGGCTGGGCTCGTCCGGGAAGTGAATGGGAAACCCTTTTCGCCGCAGCGGATTCCGCCGAGTCCGCGCACCGGATCGTGCAGGATCTGTACCGGGACTTCATCGATTGGGATCTGCCCGAGGTGCTGGCCACCGAGGTGATCGCCGATGACCCGCATTCCTGGTTGAAGGGCGCGGTGCGGCCGGTGGTCCGGTCCGCCGTCGGGCACACCGCGGGCGGGCACGTGGTGGCCTCGCTCGGTGACACCTCCGCCGCCTACGACCCGATCGCGGGCCAGGGCGCGCAGAGCGGGCTCATCCAGGCCCAGCGGCTCGTCGCGGCCGCCGCGGTGCACGATGGCGTGTTCGACGAGGCCTGGTTCACCGAGCAGTACGCGGGCTTCCTCGCGGTGCGCGGCGATGCCGCCAACAAGGTCACCCGGCTGTTCCTCGGCGATCCGGAGCTGGCCGACATCGGCAACACGCTCTTCGCCGCGGCGAGCGTCGACCCGAAGTTCGCCGCCGCCCTCGTCGGTCTGCTGCACCACCCGCAGCCGTTCCTCGCTGTCGATTCGGTGGCAGCGGCCAATGCCTTCATTGCCCGTGTCACCGGCGAGGACGCGGAGGCGCTGCTCGGCCGCTTCGCACCCGCCGGAAGGTTCGATCGATCCACCTTCGCGAACACCCTCACCAACGCCTGAGAACCCGAACACCGCCCGCACCGCGATCCGATCGCACAGATTCAAACCCTCGTGCCGCTCGGATCGCGGTGCTGGAGTGGAGGAGATCGACGGCTACCCCCGACCCCATGGAGCACAGCTATGACCACGGAGCAGATCGCCGATGAGATCAAATTCGCCTACTGGGTGCCCAATGTCAGCGGGGGATTGGTCACCAGCGAGATCGAACAGCGCACCGGCTGGGATTTCGAATACAACAAGAAACTCGCGCAGACCGCGGAGAACAACGGCTTCGAATACGCGTTGTCGCAGGTGCGCTACACCGCGTCCTACGGCGCCGAGTTCCAGCACGAGTCGACCTCGTTCAGCCTCGCGCTGCTCGGCGCGACCGAACGGCTGAAGGTGATCGCGGCCATTCACCCCGGCCTCTGGCACCCGGCGGTACTGGCGAAGTTCGGCGCAACCGCCGATCACCTCTCGAACGGCCGCTTCGCCATCAACGTCGTATCCGGTTGGTTCGCCGGCGAATTCACCGCGTTGGGCGAGCCGTGGCTGGAGCACGACGAAAGGTACCGGCGCAGTGCCGAATTCCTCGAGGTGATCCGCAAGATCTGGACCGAGGACGAGGTGAACTACGGCGGAGACTTCTACCGGATCCGTGACTTCACGCTCAAGCCGAAGCCGCTGAACACTCCCGAGCGCCCGAATCCCGAACTGTTCCAAGGCGGTAACTCGACCGCGGCGCGTCGAAATGGTGGCCGCTACGCCGACTGGTACTTCTCCAACGGCAAGGACTTCGACGGCGTCACCGAACAACTCGACGACCTGCGCGAGATCGCCAGGGCCAACAGCCGCGAGGTGAAGTTCGGCCTTAACGGCTTCATCATCGCCCGCGACACCGAGAAGGAGGCGCGCGATACCCTGCGCGAGATCATCGAGAAGGCGAACAAGCCTGCGGTGGAAGGATTCCGGGACGCGGTGCAGCAGGCCGGTGCGTCCACCAAGGACCGCAGGGGCATGTGGGCCGACTCGTCGTTCGAGGATCTGGTGCAGTACAACGACGGCTTCCGCACCCAACTGATCGGCACGCCGGAGCAGGTTGCCGAGCGCATCGTCGCCTACCGCGACCTCGGTGTGGACCTGATCCTGGGTGGTTTCCTGCACTTTCAGGAGGAGATCGAGTACTTCGGCGCGAAAGTGCTTCCGCTGGTTCGGGAACTGGAAGCCGCGCGGCGGCCGGTCGCGGCGGTCGGCTGATGACGGTGTCCGGCGCTCTCGCCGCCACGGCCGCGGCCGACCGGATAACGTCGGCCGCGCAAGCCTTTTCGGTCGCCGAACAGCTCGCGGCGGATTTCGCCCAGGGGGCGGCCGCGCGGGATCGCGGCCGGATACTGCCGCATCAGGAGGTGGAGCGGCTCGCGGCCAGCGGGCTGCTCGCCATCACCGTGCCCGCCGAGTACGGCGGTGCCGACCTGCCGCCGAGCGCCGTGGCCGAGGTGGTGCGGATCCTCGCGGCCGCCGATCCGAATATCGCGCAGATTCCGCACAGCCACTTCGTGTACGTGAATCTGGTGCGGCTGGCAGGCACCGCGGGCCAGCGGCAGCGCTACTTCGCGCAGGTGCTCGACGGCGCCCGGATCGCCAACGCCCAGTCCGAGCGCGGCGGCGCCACCATCGCCGACATCTCCACCACCCTGCGGCCCAACGGGCAGCGATTCCGCATCGACGGGCGCAAGTTCTATTGCACCGGTTCGCTGTTCGCGAATCTACTGGCCGTGCTGACCAGGCTCGACGATCCAGCGGGGCACACCGGTCTCGAGCCGGGGGAGTACATCGCTTACCTGCCCGTCGATACCTCGGGTGTGCGGATCATCGATGACTGGAACGGCGTCGGCCAGCGCACCACCGGCAGCGGCACCGTCACCTTCGAGGACGTGCTGGTCGAGCGGGACCAGCTGATCCGTCGTTCCGCCGCGGTGCAGGCACCCACCGGCTACGGCGCGTTCGCGCAGCTGCTGCACGTGGCCATCGATGCCGGGATCGCTCGTGGCGCACTGGCCGCCGCGACGGAATTCGTGCGCACCACCAGCCGCCCGTGGTTCGAGTCCGGCGTCTCGAACGCCATCGACGACCCGCTGCTGATTCAGCGTTTCGGCGAACTGTCCGTCACGGTCACCGCGGCCGAGGCGACCCTCACCGCTGCGGGTGTCGCCGTCGACGCGGCCACCGGAGCACGACGGCAGGGTACTTCGGAACCCCCCGACGGGGGGCTTGCCGGATTCGCCTCGCGTGGCACAGTTGATAGCGAACAAGACAATGCCGCCGGTCGGGCATCGCTGGCGGTAGCCACTGCGAAGGTGCTTGCCGATCGCGCGGCCAACGAGGTGTCGAGTGCGCTGTTCGAGGTGGGTGGAACACGCAGTGCCGCAGCCGATCTCAATCTTCATCACTTCTGGCGCAACGCGCGCACGCATACCCTGCACGATCCGATCCGATGGAAGTACCAGCACCTCGGCCGTGCGCTGTTGCACGGTACCGCGCCACCACTGCACGGGGTGATCTGACCGGTCGTCCGGTCGAAACAGCATGTGATCGAAAAGGATACAAAAGTGACAGTGACGGTCGTAGTAGGCAATCCGAAGCCCGCCTCCCGCACTTTGACGGCGGCCACGCTGGTCGCGAAGGGGCTGCGGCCCGAGGTGGAGCCCACCGTGCTCGACCTGGTCGATTTCGGTGCCGCCCTGCTTGGCTGGGGTGATCCGGCGGTGGCCGCGGCGGTGCGCACCGTATCCGAGTCCGAGCTCGTCGTTTTCGCCAGCCCGACCTTCAAGGCCACCTATACCGGGCTGCTGAAGCTGTTTCTCGAACAGTTCGACGGCGGGACAGGTCTCGCGGGCGTCCTCGGTGTTCCGGTGATGCTCGGTGCGGGTCCCGGGCACGCGCTGGCACCCGATCTGTTGCTCAAGCCGGTGCTCGTCGAGCTCGGTGCCACCACGGCGCTGCCCGGTTTGTACCTGTCGGACCGGACTTTCCACGACGACGGCGCAATCGGTAGATACAGCGTCCGCTGGCGCTCCGTCGTGCGGGCGCTGGCCGATACCGCGGCGGTGACCAATCATGCATGAGCTCTTCGAGTTTCCCGCGGACGGCGGCGGGCTGCGCAGTGCCTTCGCCAATTTTCCCAGCGGTGTGGTCGCGGTGTGCGCCGAAATCGACGGCACCCCACACGGTCTCGCGGTGAGCACCTTCGTGCCGGTTTCGCTGGACCCGCCGTTGGTGTCGTTCTGCGTGCAGAATTCCTCCTCGACCTGGCCCAAGCTCGCCGCCGCAGGCCATCTCGGCCTGAGCCTGCTCGGCACCGATCAGCAAGAAGCCGCCCGCACGCTCGGCGCGCGCAACGGCGACCGGTTCCGCGGGCAAACACTGCACCGTGGCACCGGTGAGGCGGTCTTCATCGACGGCGCTTCCGCCTGGATCGAGGGCGTGCCGGAGGCGCACGTGCCCGCGGGTGACCACGCGGTGGTCATTCTGCGGATCCACCGCATCGCCACGCGCACCGACGTCGATCCACTTGTCTTCCATGGCAGTCGATTCCGTCGATTGCACGAGGAGCGCAGCACGATCGCCAGTTGACCGATCGCGCGCAGGCCAGCGAGCTCGCGTGACCCGATCAGCCCTGGTCGTGGCGTTCTGCGGCCCGTGTGGGAAACTGCGATGCGTCTATTCGGAAGGGTCGGTCATGACAGTGGGCATGGTTCTCGGTGACCGATGTCCACGATGACCTGGACCGAAGCCGATACCGTCCGGTCCGCGCCCTGGCATTCCGAAAGCGCGACACCCGCGCCGACCCGGATCGTGGTGGCCGACGACCGGATGACCGCCGAGACCGCGTACCGCCTGGCCTGCGAGGGCACCGCGCTGCTGTGGCGCGGCGACTACCACAATGCCCGCCAGCTGCTTCAGGCGATGAGCCGCCGCGTCGACCGGAAAACCCCTGGACCAGGCGATAGTCCGGCCGAGTCGTTCCGGTTGCAGCGCAGGGCGCGCAACCATCGCGCGCGGGTGCTCGGCAAGTTGCTCGTTCAGCTCGAGGACGATCACGCGCTCGCGCTGCGCCGCGCGCCCGATGTGCGCAAGGCCTGTGACGATGTGTACGGGCCGTCGCGCGGGCCCATGCTGATCGCCTTGACCGAGCTGCTCGGCGTGCTCGGCGCGGCCCAGTGGCGGGAGAAGGGCGTGCGGATACCGTCGCTGGACGCCAGCATCTACCCGCACTACGGCGTTTTTTCCCCGATTCGCGGCGAATACGTCGACCTGGTCGCGCGCACGCCGTTGCCGACCGCGCACCGCACCGCCTTCGACCTCGGCACCGGCACCGGAGTGCTGGCCGCGGTGCTGGCCCGTCGCGGTGTCGGCCACCTCGTCGGCACCGACGACAGCCCGCGCGCCCTGGCCTGCGCCCGCGAGAACATCGAGCGGCTCGACCTCACCTCGTCTGTCGATATCGTCGGGCCCACCCTCTTTCCGGAGGGTCGCGCCGACCTCATCGTCTGCAACCCGCCGTGGCTGCCTGCTCGCCCGACCTCCGCGATCGAGCACGGCGTGTACGACCAGGACAGTGCCATGCTCCGTGGCTTCCTCGCCGGTCTCGCCGACCACCTCGAGCCCGGTGGCGAGGCATGGCTCATCTTGTCCGACCTTGCCGAGCACCTCGGCCTGCGCACCCGTGCCGACCTGCTTGCCCTCATCGAGTCGGCTGGGCTGCGCGTCGTCGATAAAGCCGACACCGCCCCGCGCCACCCGCGCGCGCAGGACGCCACCGACCCGCTGCACGCCGCGCGGTCCGCGGAAGTCACCTCGCTGTGGCGGCTGGTCGTCGACTAACCAATCAGGCTGCGGGGCAGCTGCTTTGCGGGATGGTGAGGTTGATCAGGTACTGATCGGCGGCGGTGGTCGTGCAGGGGGAGCGGTCGTAGACGCCGTGGCCCCAGCCCTGGTAGGTCAGCAGGGTGGCGCGTGGCGTGTTCTTCGCGACGCCCAGCGCCCACTCGTGCGGTGTCGCCGGGTCGTGCAGTGAGCTCATGATGAGCACCGGTGGCCCGTCCACGATCTGCGGGCGGTGCGCCGGGTTCGGCGGCGCGATCGGCCAGCCCGAGCACATGGCGCCCGCGCCCCAGGCGAAGTGGGCGCGCAGCGGCGCGGAGTTGTCGTTCTGTTCGCGCCACAGTTGCGTCCACTGATCCTGGCTCGCGATGTCGAAACGCCAGTCGGAGCAGACGATGATCTCCGGCATCGGTGCCGGTTTGCCCTGTTGCCGCGGGGCGGCGGGCGGCAGCGGGCTGCCGGCGGGCTGTCCAACAGCATGGCGCGCAAGCGTTTCGGGAACAGCTCCGCGTACGCCTGCGCGGGCATCGTCCCGTAAGACCTGCTGTAGGTACTGATCTGGTCCACCCCGAGCGCCACCCGCACCGCCTCGACATCCCGCGCGACGCTCACCGCATCGAGATGATCCATCAGCGACCCGGTGTACTCTCGGCAGCTCGCCGCGAGATCCCAAGCCCAGCAGTCAGACCCACGATCAATACAGCGCGACCAAACAACATGTCCCAGATCGTCGGTCCACTTATCCCGAGCCCACATCACCCCACCGAGCCATCCCGGCTCCCCCTCCGGTACTGCGCGCAAGGCATGGCAAAGAAAAAGCCCTGCACCAGGGTGGCTGGCCAGGGCTTTTGCTGCTGAGAGCCGATGACGGGAATCGAACCCGCGCTGTGTGCTTGGGAAGCACAAGTTCTACCATTGAACTACATCGGCAGACCGGTAAAGGTACTTCCGAGACTTTAGCAGAGTCCGCAGGCGGGTGGGAAAAGTCCAGGTAGATGCCTCTGACCTGCTTGAACGGGGAATCGTGGCGGCGGGCGGTGACGGTCGTTACGCTCTTGTCCGAGACGCTTGATGCAGCTCGACGACGTTCCCGTCGGGATCGGACATGAACGACTGGCGGCCCTGACCTATCTGGACGGGATCGGACACGGTCAGTCCCTGCGATCGCAACGCGGGCACCGCGATGTCGAGCTGGTCGACGAGAAGGGCGAAATGCTGGCCCAAGGCGGGCGGGACGTCGGGTTGCACGATGAGGTGCAACTGCCGGTCGCCGACATCCAGCCAGGCGCCCTCGATGCCGAGGTCGTGCGGGCGGTCGGTGCGCTGGGTCAAGCCGAGCAGGTCGACATAGAAGCGCAGGGCTCGATCGAGGTCGCGCACGTTGATCGAGACGTGATGGAGCGCGAGCGCTTTCGCGCTGACCGCCTGTCCCTCGCGGCTGTCTGCTGACACGATGCTGACCTCGTCTCTCCCGAGGAGGCTAAATCGATTGTCCGCCAATACTATAGCGCGATCGTCCGCGCCGATCTCGGAAGCGGCGCTATCGACGCCGAAGATCCACTCGCGGACGGGATGACGGCCGAAGCGGTAGAATTATCGGCGTATAGCGGGTCGGTGAGTGATTCCCGATCGGGGTGCAGATGCCTTGGCGGGTATCCGTTTTCGGAGTGCCCTGCCTGGTAGGCGAGGGAGTCGGGAATGGATGCAACGGCTGGTATCAGTCAGGCTGAGCGCGCCGGGGCGGCGCTGTACTCATCGAAAGTCCTGGCCATCTATGACCTTTGGGTCTGGTTCAACTGTCGTTTCGTTTGGCGCTGCCCCCTCCGCGATACGCTGGCCCTGTACGACGCCAACATGTCCAGCGATCACCTGGACATCGGCACCGGCACCGGGTGGCATTTGTGTCACACCACCTATCCGACGACCCAGCCAACGGTCACCCTGGTCGATTTGAATCCGCATTCGCTCGATGAGACGAGCAGGCGGTTGCGCCGCCGCGGTATCGACCCGGTGGCCAGGGTCGGCAGCGTGTTGCAGCCGTTGCCGGCCGACCGCCGCCGGTTCAGGTCGGTCTCGGCGACCTGGCTGATGCATTGCGTGCCGGGCGGGTTGGACAGCAAAGGCGAGGCTTTCGGTCACATTGCCGATGTCATGGCGGATGACGGCGTGTTCTTCGGGGCGACCGTGCTGGCCGGCGGTGTCCCGCATACGGCGCTGAGCCGTGCCACGATGCGCCGGTTCCTGCGTACCGGCGTCTTCCACAACGAAGCCGATGACCTATCGGGCCTGGTGGCCGCGCTCGAGCGCGCGTTCGAGTCGGTGGAGGTCGGCACGCGTGGCTCGGCCGCGGTGTGGACCGCGCGCGGGCCGCGCCGCGCACCGGAGGCGGACACTACCGAAGCGCACTGACGGGTCACCGTGCCCGGTCCGAAGCTGGGCTGAGCAGGATCGCGAACATCGAGCCGGGCCGAAGAGAACCGGCGGGCATCGCGAACAGCGCGGCCTGAAACAGCGATCCTTCGATCGAAATCGTCTGCTCGACAACACCATAGGCGGGCGCCGCGACAAGGCGGTCCAGATCGATCTGGGTGAGTACCCGCGCCAGGCGCGGTTCGTCGGTGAGCAGCGCGTCGGCGAGATCTCCGCAGCCGGCCACCACGCAGCGGGTACGCACGTCGACCATGATCAGGCTGGCGTCGGTGTACCGGACGAGGGTGCCGAGCCGGGTGTCGAGCTCGCGATGGGGCAGTTGCACGGTCAGCCCGTAGACGGCGCGTCCTGGCCGCGGTGCGCCGAGATTCGTTGTCGACGACCAGAAGTGCACCCAGTTGTTGTCCGGTCGGATCGACCACGCCGCGTCGAGGGTGACGCCCTCACGCTCGTGTCCGGCGTTGTGAATCAAGGCGGTCCATGCGGGTGCGTCGTCGGGGTTCAGGGTGCGGAACACCGCCGTGATCGGTTTGTACTCACCCACGGTGCGTTTGACGCCGTAGAGCTCCAAGTCGTCGCCGTCGGGAGCGGTGGCGAGTCTGCGGAGGTCCATAATCCAGCTGTTGTATACCGGGCGCGGTGTCACCGGAGGCGGCGCCAGCCACACGAGCAGTGCGACCGCGGTGCCGTCTGCGGCGGTGATCCAGTGTGTCCGGCATTCGATCCCGGCTTCGGTGCGTGCATGGTCGAGCCGAGGTCCGTTCATGACGTCGGCGACGACACCGCGAAACAAGGCTTCCCCGCTGTGGTCGTATCCGAGCTTGCCCGCGACGCGGCGGAGCCGTCGAGCCACCCGCTGGCCGCCTGCCGAATGAACAACGATCTCGCTGTGCAGCCGGGTGCTGATCAGGTCGATGCCAACCCACAGTCTCGGTAGGTCCATGACCGGGCAGCCTAGTTCGGCAAGGATCGTATTTCGGCGCGTTCGCCGCGATTGCGGGGTGTTAAACTGTCGTTAGTACCCGGCTGGTGAGCGACTCCCGCGCCGGAAGCCAATTCTGTTGTGTAGATGAAGCTTTCGGCTGTAATGGGAGGTCTCGGCATGTACCAGCATCCAGGGCAGCACGCGTCGCGGGAGCAGATCGCGGGTAGCGCTGCCTATTCGGTGTCGCGGCACGGCATCAACGAGATCGTTGCGACGTACGGCGTCGATGCTGTCCGGGAACGGATTACCCAACTGCGCACTCGCGGCGACCATATTGCGGCGGATTGCATTGCGCGCGAGTTGGGTTCGCTGCCGTGACAAATCCACCTGCCGGTCCTCGCTGAGGCAGCCACCCGCACCGGCGAACCGCCTATCGGCCGCCCCTCGTGATGATCGACTGATGCGGTCGCGTCGTCTGTGCCCATAGGATCGGCCGGTGCGCAACTTCTTCGATTCACCACACCTCGACTGGCCGCAGCTGCACGGTTCGCTGCATGTCTATGTGCTGCCCGAGCCTGAATTCATCGCGGCGGTACAGCCTGCAGTGGATGTCGCCGCCGCGTTCGAGGGTTGCGCCGCCGTAGAACCTCGCTGGCAGCACGCGACTGTCACTCGAATCCCGTGGTGGCGCAATGAAGTCGACGACGATGCGCTCGATCGGTATGCGGATGCGCTGGCGGCCGTCGCCGCGGATACCGCCGCGTTCGAGATCCCGATGCAGGGCCCATGGCTGCACGACTACGGCATCGGCGTAGCCGCCCCCGAGGATGCGCAGTGGAAACAGCTCTGCACCGCGACCCGCGATGCGGCCACGCAAATCTTCGGAGCGGAACGTGCGCTGCCTGCCCCGCCCCCGATGCCGCACGTATCGCTCGGCTACGGCACCGCCGACCGCGATTCCGCTCCCCTCGAACAATCGCTGTCGGCCATCCGAACCCCCGCCGCACTGATCGTCGACACCCTCCACTTCCTGGCGGTCGACGTGGACCCGGATGCGGGCAGTTTCACCTGGGATGTGCTTTCATCGCACGCCATGAAGCGGTCCTGAGGAGGTGACCTAGTCGAGTGCCTTCTCGAGCTCCGCGAGCCAGGGCAGCCAGCGTGGGTCGGGGCCTGCTACATCGTCCCAGATCATGTTGGTGCAGGTGTAGCCGACGGCGAGGCCGGATTCGGGGTGGGCGAAGCCGATTCGGCCGCCGGTGCCGTTGTGGCCGAACGATCCGTCGCCGAGCATGGCGTGGGCGGGGCCGGGGATCTCGTAGCCGCTGGCGAAGCGGTGGGTCACGGGGAGGATGTCCAAGGGTGCCGGGCCGCGCAGTTGGTCGGTCTGCGGTTGCCGTGCCTGGTCGACAGTGGCCGGGGTCAGCAGGCGGATGCCGTCGACCTCGCCGATTGTCGCGGCGTACATCCGTGCCAGCGAGCGGGCATTGCCGATCGCATTGCCCGCCGGTACTTCGGCCGCGTGTCCCGCACGGGTGTTGAGCAGCGCGATTCCGGCCTCACGGGTTTCCACGGTGGCGAGCAGCGTCTTGATCAACGGTGCCTCGCCATCGATCCCCATGTTGCCGAGCACCGCCGCCACCTGCGCGGCCGTCGGCTGCTCCTTGCGGCTGAACTGCGGAACAACGCGGTGCTCCGCGTTTTCCGGCAGCCCGATCCACAGGCTCAACCCGAGCGGTCCGGCGATTTCGGCGGCGAGGAAGTCGCCGACGCTCTTACCGGTGACTCGCCTGATCAGCTCGCCGGCCAGATACCCCCAGGTGATCGAGTGGTAGTAGAACGCGGTTCCCGGCTGCCACAGGGGAGTCATCGACGCGAGGGTGGACGTGCACAGCGACCAGTCCGTCAGCTCCTGCGCCCCGATGCCTGCCGCCGGGTCGAAGCCGGGCAGCCCCGCTCGGTGTGCGAGCAGTTCGGCGACGGTGATGTCGGCTTTGCCGCCCGCCGCGAACTCCGGCCAGTACTCGCGGACCGGCGCCGACAGCTCGAGTTGTCCCCGTTCGACCAGCATGTGCACGCAGGTCGCGGTCACCCCTTTCGACACCGACATCAGCACCGACAGCGATTCCCCGTCCCACGCCATACCGGATTCCGGGTCCTGCCCGGCCCACAGATCGACGACAACCCGGCCATGCCGATAGACGCACAGCTGTGCGGCGCCCTCGTCACCGGCCTGCGCCTGCGCGAACGCGTCGCGAACCGCCTCGAACCCACGCTCGACCAATCCGTCCACCACGGGAACGCCTCCTCACCAGACCAGCCGGGGCACGTCGATCTACGAAACCCCCTCGAGGCCAAGACATTATTCGACAAGCCCGGCTTTCGACAGTTCGAGCCGCCGCAGGCATCCGGTGGGCTGCGAGATCCCGCCGACGCGAACGTTATTCACGCGCTACAGCGAGGTCTCGTCGTTGGTCGAAGTACCGATAAGCCCCGAAACACACGATCACCAAGAGCGCGCCGAGCGACCAGCCGCCGAGCACATCGGTGGGCCAGTGGACGCCGAGGTAGATGCGGGAAAAGCCAACTGCGGCAACGAATAGGGTGACGGCGATGGCCGCGATCCAGCGGACGATCGGGCGATGGATGCCGGGGATCAGCAGGACGGCGAGGATGCCGATCACGGCGATCGAGCCGAGACTGTGGCCGGAGGGATAGGCGTAGTTGGTTTTGACGACGAGGTGATCGTGGATGGGTGGGCGTGGCCTGGCGATAAGGTTTTTGCCACCGTCCACCAGCACCCAGGCGCCGAGGCCGGTGGCGGCGATCAGTGCGGCCTCCCGCCGGTAGCCGCGCATGCCGAAGGCGACGACGGCCAGCGTGGCCAGGATGGTCATCGCGAGGGTGCCGCCAAGGTTGCTGACTGTTTTCGCGAGGGGTGTCAGCGTGCCGTTGCGGTGCGCGATGGCCCAATCCGAGACCGGAGTGTCGATTACCGTGAGCCCGTTCTTCCCGAGCACGTTGCTCGTCAATCCGACGACGAAAACGGCCAAGATCGCGGCTGACACGGCGAGTGCGTGGACCAGGTTCCAGCTCCGGCCCGGTAAGGGATTCGTGGTCACCATCCCACGATCCCATCCCGACGCTGAGGATTGGCTGAGGAGCGATCAGAACATGCTGTAGCCGCCATCGATGAGCAGGGTGTCGCCGGTGTGATAGGAGCTGGCGGGGCTCGCCAGGTACACCGCGACCGACTCGAAATCGGTCGGCCGCCCCCAGCGCTTGGCTGGGATACGCGGCTGCACCCGGTCGCGGAACCGGTCCCACGCGAAAACACCGTCGGTCATGGGTGTTTCGACCCATCCGGGCAGCACGGAATTGGCGCGGATGCCGTGCTTGCCGAGTTCGACCGCGATGGAGTTCATGATCGCGATCAGCCCGGCCTTGCTGGCCGCATAGGACTGTCCGCGCGGAACACCTTGGCGGGCAGCGAGGCTGGCGGTTCCGACCAGGCTGCCGCCATCGCCCTGAGCCACCATCACCTTCGCGGCCTCGCGCAGCGTGACGAACGCGGCGTCGAGATTGATCGAGGTGACCCGGCGGAACTCGGCCAGCTCGGTCTCCAGGAACGTCGAAATGCCAGCGGGCACACCTGCGTTGACGAAGCACGAATCGATGCGGCCGAGCTCGTCGGCCGTCTTGGCGATGGTGTCGATCACCTGCTGTTCCTCCGCGACGTCGCAGGACAGCGCCAGCACCCGACCGCCGTAGGCGCGCAGGATGTCGGCGGCGTCGGCATTGCGTTCGGCGTTGCGTCCGACGATGCACACGTCGGCACCGGCCCGGGCGAGTCCGCGGGCGAACCCGAGGCCGATGCCGGAATTTCCGCCGGTGACTACGGACACGTGCCCGGTCAGGTCGAACAACGAAGCCTCGGTCATGCGTAGATCCCTTCGGTGGCGGGCCGCAGCGCCCGAACGAATGCGAGAATATCGGCCTCGCTTGGTCGCCGCGCGACGAAAGCGGCCCGGGACCGGCACTGGCGCTGTGCGGCTGCCGAGCACGGACGAGCAGGCGCTACGCTGCTCGGCGTGCTGCTTTCCGATCGTGACATCCGTGCGGAGATCGCCGCTGGGCGTCTCGGCGTCGAGCCGCTCCTGGAGAGCCTGATCCAGCCGTCGAGTATCGACGTGCGATTGGACGGGATGTTCCGGGTATTCGACAACTCCCGCTACACCCACATCGATCCTGCGCAACGCCAGGACGAGCTGACCAGCCTGGTCGAGCCCGCCGCGGGCGAACCGTTCGTGCTGCACCCCGGCGAGTTCGTGCTCGGCTCCACCCTCGAGGTGTGCACGTTGCCGGACGATCTGGCGGGTCGGCTGGAGGGCAAGTCGAGCCTCGGCAGGCTCGGCCTGCTGACGCACTCGACCGCGGGCTTCATCGATCCCGGCTTCAGTGGCCACATCACCCTCGAGCTCTCGAACGTGGCCAATCTGCCGATCACCCTGTGGCCCGGCATGAAGATCGGTCAGCTGTGCCTGCTCCGGCTGACCAGCCCGGCCGAGCACCCGTACGGCAGCGCCACCGCGGGCTCGAAGTACCAGGGGCAGCGCGGGCCGACGCCGTCGAAGTCCTACCTGAACTTCCCGCTGCCCACCGATGTGGTGGACGCCGCGAAATCGCGATAGCGCTGAAAGTGACTGTCAGTCGGTCACTTCCGCGACCGATGCGGACTCCGGCACCGTGTGTGTATGTGTCCGCCGAAAGTACCGACGAGCCGATCCAGGCACCCACAGCAGCGTCAGCACCACCACCGACAGCGCCCAACCGCCGATCAGCGCCAGCTGCGCGCCCGCACCGGGAAACAGCACCCACACGACGAACCGCCCGAGGAACTGACCACCGAGCAAAAAGGTGATGAGGATCCGCGCCCAGTTCTTGCCGAGCAACACCGGCCACACCAGAGCGGCGTAGAGCGGTGCGTGGATGAGATGGAAAACGGTGCCGACGTTCCAGCTGAACGGCGAGAACACCAGGACGAGAACATGGTTGATCGCGTGAATGACAATGCCGAGGGCGGCCACCCGCACGGCAACCGGTGCAGCGGACATCATGGACGTTCCTTCGCGGTCGAGGTCCGTGGAACGCTACGTACCGCCGCCCGCCGCGGTATTGGACGAATAGGACACGCTCAGCCGAGCAGGCGAGCTGGGGACGAACCCGCGAAACGCTGAAAATCCCGGATGAGATGGGATTGGTCGTAGTAGCCGAAATCGCTGGCGAGACGGCTCATGTCGTACCGGGGGTGGCTCGTCAACGCGGTCAGGGCGGCCGAGAAGCGGAGCAGCGAACCGTAGTCCTTGGGTGGTAGTCCGACCTGTTGAGCGAATCGGCGTCGGAAATGCCTTGGGCTCCAACCGCTTTCTGCGGCAAGGGTGGCGACGGGCCGGATTCCTTTCGATCGGCGCAATTCCCGGACCGCATGTGTGATCGCGCGGTCTTCGTCCGGTTCGATGGACAGCGCGCGGAAGTAGTCGGCCACCAGGTCGAATCGTTCGGACCAGGTGGGTGTTTCGGCGAGGCGTTGGGCCAATCGTGATACCGACCGGCCATGGAATTCGGCGAGTTCTACCGCGCCATTGCGCAATTCGTCCATCGGTATGCCGAGCAAGCGGCGCGCGGTCAACGGATCGAGCTGCACCTGAACACTGCGCATCCGCCCGGCATGCCCGGCGGACCCCGCCCGATCGTGCAAGCCGATCACCAGCGCGGTGGGGTCGAGACCGCGTCCCTCGAAGGTCCCCTCCAGCGCGAACACGATCTTGACCGTGCCGCCCGGAATCTTCCTGCGCCGCACCGGATTCGGCTCCATCACGTCGAATCCGAAGCAGCGCACCACGTCGAGGCCTGCGAAGGCGGCGGCCGGCGCGGGCACGATCTGGTGCGCGCGCACCTGATAGGTCCCACGCAGGTCGCTCAGCCGATCACTGACCATTCCCCCACAGTAAAGGCCGCTCAGTCGGTCCGGACCGAGTCGAGGTAGGCCCGCACCATGGTGGCGAACGCCGCCAACTGGGCGCTGTCCTGGTCGGGCGTCGGGAACGCGGCATCGGTGATGGCGCTGGCGTCGAAGTACTGCAGCGCAATTGTGCCCACCGTGCGCAAGGCTTCGGCCGGAACCCCGGCCGCCACCGGCAGGGTGACCGTGTGTTCCACGATGGTGGCACGGTATTCGGCGCGAGCGACGGCCATGTGCGCGGCCAGCGCGGGATCGGTGCGCGCCGCGACGTTCAGTTCGATCCACACCGCGTTCGTCGGCCGCCGCGCACTGTCGCGCAAGACCTCGAGTATCGCGCCGAGGTCGGCACCGTCCGCCAGTTCGGTGACCTGGGCCACGAACTGGGTAGCCAACCGTCGCCCTGCCTCCACGGCGGCCGCCGCGATCAGGTCGAACAACGTGTCGAATCGACCGAACAGTCCACCGTGCGACACCCCGGCGCGCTGACAGATCTCCCGCACCGACATGCGGTGGTAACCGATCTCGACGATGCACTGAATCGTCGCGTCGATCAGCTTCGCCTCGGTGCCTGCGCGGCGTTCGGCCTGTAGGCGCCGTGATTGCGTGGTCATGTCTCGTGCCACCGAAAGCCCGGTCCGAGTCCGCCCCGTCGACTGCCAAAAAAGGGGCGGACTCGGCCCGGTCCGGCGCCGGGCGGCAACGGGAACCGATCGCGGCGCGTGATCAGTCCCCGCCGCCCGCTCCCACCGCCAGCGCCGTCGTGATGATGACGGATAGCGGTGGCAGCGTGTCGCCGCGTCTCGGCGGGGATACCCAGAAGCACCCTTCCCGGGTCCACCGTCCGAGGCCAGTCGGCAACATCACGGCACTGCCGATGGCAGGTATGCCGATATCGAGACGATTGAGCACCTCCAATACCTGCGTTCCCGGCCTGCTGTCCGGTTCGGCGAGAAAGCTCCACCGGATCTGCCTGGCCAGCATGGGCCCCCTGGTCCCCTGCTGATCCAGTGCGGCACGCACCTTTTCGGCACGAGCGGTAGGCAAGTGGACAACGCAAACGCGGCCGGTGATCGGCAGCATGACGAAGCCGCCACGCTCGGTCACCGGTAGTCCGAACTCGTGCCGATAAAACGCCACCCAATCGTCAACAGTCCTGAGTTTCTCCACATTCACGGCGAACTCCTTGCCTCCCGCCCTCAAGGGTCCCGGTCCCACCCCAGATGCGGTATTGCCCGCACGCCCGCCTTCTGCTGCCCTTCCGCTGCCTCTGTCACCAGCCGACGTTTCGGATTCTTCTGATACCAGCTCTGTTTCGTATGTGGCCGTGCTCACAAACCCCTCGTACCCTGGGAAAGAGTTCGTTCGGAAGGGATGACATCGTGGTCCGGCAATGGTCAGGTAAAGAGGCCCGTGCCCTTCGCGATGCCAAGCGCATGAGCATCCGGCAGTTCGCGGCCCACCTCGGGGTACACGAACGCCTGGTGTCGAAGTGGGAGGCCGGCGGCGTCCGGGTCCATCCACGTCCGATCAATCAAGCCGCTCTCGATACCTCCCTGGCCAGGTCGGACGACGTTGTGCGGGCACGGTTTGCGGCAATGATCGATCAATCGATGGCCGACCGACCCACCCCGCCTGGAATCGATGCGCCCGCCGATGACTCGGCGCGCGTCCAATATTCGAGCGACGCGGACCTTTTGGCTCTCATAGACGCCGGTGCGATGAGAGGCGATGCGTTAGCAGCGATTTCGGAGAGGGATCTGATCATGGCGGCTGCCCATGAGGCCAGCGAGCACGCCGGCCAGGCGGAGAGCACGAATGTGGGTGCGACCACCCTGGAACAGCTCGATGCCGATGTCACACGCATCGCCAACGACTATGTGCATGTTCCTCCGGTGCCGATGATGGTCGATATGTTGCGGGTGCGGCGCCGGGTGTATCGACTGCTAGAGGGCCATCAGCGACCCGTCGACACCAGCCACCTCTACCTGCTGGCCGGCACCCTGTCGGGTCTGCTGGCCAACGCGAGTACCGATCTCGGCTATTTCGACGCGGCGGGTGAACAGGCCAGAGCGGCGTGGGCCTATGCCGAACTGTGCGGGCACAACGGGTTACGCGCCTGGACCCGCGGCATGCACGCGCTCATCGAATACAAAGCGGAGCGCCCGCGGCGCGGCGTGTTGCTCGCGCAGAGCGGTCATCAGTACGCGGAGTCGGCGACGGCGAAGGTGCGGCTGTTCAATATCGAGGCGCGGATCTGGTCGCGGCTCGGCAGCCCGTCCGACACCGACCGCTGCATCCGGGCCGCCGACGACGCGCGTGAGGTGCCCGAGACCGACACGCTGCACGACGACGTGGGCGGCGTGTTCGGGTTCAACGACGCGAAGGCTCAGTACTACGCGGGCGCGACCTACATCCATCTCGGCCAGGCCGAGCCCGCGCTGGCCGCCACCCAGCGGGCCATCGAGTTGTACGCGAGCGGGCCGTCGGAGCAGCGTTCCTACGGCGCCGAGTCGCTGGCCCGGGTCGACTGCGCCGCCGCGCACCTGATCAACGGCAGCCTCGACGGCGCCGCCGAGGCGCTGCGGCCGGTGCTCGGGCTCGCCGAGGACAAGCGCATCGCGCAGTTGGAGGAGCGGCTGACCGGGGTGCGCAGGCGGATCGCGGGTCCGGACTTCCGGGACGCGGTCGAGGCGCGCTTCCTGGACGAGCGCATCGAGGAATTCTGCGGCGCGACGGCAGCGAAAGGGATACCGCCTGGCAACCCCGCTTCCTGAGGTCCTCATCACATCGGCTGATAAGACGACGGACACGCTCGCGCCGTGCCAGTGAAATGCGGGCAATTGGTACCGAGCGGGACTTTATCCGGTTGCCACAGATGGCACCATAGGACGGGTGAGCCCAAGTCATCTACCGCATCGCCCGCCGCGTGTTCTGGAGCAGTCCACGAAGCTGCAGAACGTCGTCTACGAGATTCGTGGACCCGTACACGCGCAGGCGGCACGGCTGGAGGCCGAGGGTCATCGGATCCTCAAGCTCAATATCGGCAACCCGGCCCCGTTCGGGTTCGAGGCCCCCGATGTGATCATGCGCGACATCATCGCGGCGCTGCCATACGCCCAGGGCTACTCCGAATCCAAGGGCATCCTGTCCGCCCGGCGCGCGATTGTCACCCGCTACGAGCTGGTGCCTGGCTTCCCGGAGCTGGACGTGGACAGCGTCTATCTCGGCAACGGCGTCTCCGAGCTGATCACCATCACCATGCAGGCGCTGCTCGACAACGGCGACGAGGTGCTGATCCCAGCGCCGGACTATCCGCTGTGGACCGCGATGACCAGTCTGGCCGGCGGCACGCCGGTGCACTATCTGTGTGACGAGTCCAGCGGCTGGCAGCCCGACATCGCCGATATCGAATCGAAGATCACCGATAAAACGAAGGCTCTTTTGGTGATCAATCCGAATAATCCGACCGGCGCCGTATATTCTGCGGAAATTCTTCAGCAACTTGCCGATATAGCGCGCAAGCATCAGCTGCTGCTGCTCGCCGACGAGATCTACGACAAGATCCTCTACGACGATGCCAAGCACATTTCGCTGGCCTCGGTTGCGCCAGATCTGCTGTGCCTCACCTTCAATGGCCTGTCCAAGGCGTATCGGGTGGCTGGCTACCGCGCGGGGTGGCTCGCCATCACCGGCCCGAAGGAGCACGCGTCCGGCCTGCTCGAGGGCATCGATCTGCTCGCCTCGTCCAGGCTGTGCCCGAATGTGCCTGCGCAGCATGCGATTCAGGTCGCGCTCGGCGGTCATCAGAGCATCGAGGATCTGATCCTGCCCGGCGGGCGACTGCTCGAGCAGCGTGACGTCGCATGGGAGCGGCTCAACATGATTCCCGGTGTGTCCTGCGTAAAGCCCAAGGGCGCGCTCTACGCGTTCCCCAGGCTGGACCCGAATGTCCATGAGATTCATGACGATTCGAAGCTGATCCTGGATCTGCTGCTGCAGGAGAAGATCCTGATGGTGCAGGGCACCGGCTTCAACTGGCCCGAGCATGATCACCTGCGGATCGTCACGCTGCCGTGGGCCAGGGACCTCGCGGTGGCCATCGAGCGGTTCGGCAACTTTCTGTCGAGCTATCGCCAGTAGGTTGCGCGGCCGGATCCGGTCCGCCGAGTCGCCCCGCTTCTAGCTCATAAACCGACCGAATGTACGGATATATGCGAAGTTTGGAGACTAGCTAGCGCATTAGAAGTACTTTTGTGTACAGTAGGACTCGGCACTTTCGAGTGCCCGACCGGGTTGCCTACCCCCCTGGGTTAACCCGGTCTCGGGTTCGGCCGCCTACCCCCCTGGGCCGCCGGCCTGTGGGCGGCGGAGACATCCCCCTGCTCTCCGCCGCCCCCTCCGAACCCCTTCCCGGCCACCGTGCCGACTTCGGCCCGATCTTTCCCGGTCGCCGCGCCGCTTTTGAAAATGAAATCCTTTAAGCTCGGCTGCGGGCAGCCGACTCGGGCTGAACAGCCGTTGCTTACAGGGTAGGAGCCCCGCGCAGTCATGACCGAGCATCACCATCACCACGACCACTCCGGTCCGATCGCGATCGGTGCCAACGCCGCCCGCGTCGTCGTCGGGTTGCTCACCGTCATCGGCGCCGTCGTGCTACTCGGCGCCGTCCTGCTATGGCCGAGCAATCAGCACATCGACATTCCGCTGCCGATGCAGAACGCGGGCGGCGGCGCGGTGCAGACCGAGGCGGGCACGGTGGTCATGCAGGACGTCGGTCCGTGTGGCAGCGCGTCGAACGGCAAGGTGTTCGTGGAGAAGCCGGACGTGCCGCGCAACAGCCCCTACACCTGTCAGCGCAGCCTGGTCGACATCGAGTCCGGGCCGCACAAGGGCAACAAGACGCTGTTCGAACTTCCGCCTGGCCCAGGACAACCCGACCTGCACGCCGGCGACAAGATCCGGGTGGTGCGCCAGGCCGATCCGAGCGGCACCCCGATGTATTCGTTCGAGGATTACTCGCGCGGCATGCCGTTGCTGCTGATCGTCGCGGTGTTCGTGGTGGTGGTCGTGGTGGTGGCGCGCTGGCGCGGACTGCGCGCGCTGATCGGGCTGATTTTCGCGTTCGCGGTGCTGGTGATGTTCCTGCTGCCCGCGCTGTTGGACGGCAAACCCGCGATCCCGGTCGCCTTGGTCGCCGGCGCGCTGATCCTGTATGCCGTGCTGTATCTCGCGCACGGGGTGAACCTGCGCACCAGCTCGGCGCTGCTCGGCACGCTGACCTCGATGCTCGTCGCGGCGGGGCTGTCCTGGGTTGCCATCAAAATGACGCATCTCACCGGGCTCTCCGAGGAACAGAACACCAACGTCGCCACCTATATCGAGCACGTCAGCATCACCGGCCTGCTGCTCGCCGGATTCATCATCGGCTCGCTCGGCGTGCTCAACGACGTCACCATCACGCAGGCGTCGGCCGCGTTCGAGCTGGCGGCGATCGACGAGTCGGCCACCCGCCGTGAGGTTTTCACGGCGGCCATGCGGGTTGGGCGCGACCATATCGCCAGTACCGTATACACCCTGGTGCTCGCCTACGCAGGCGGCGCGCTGCCCTTGCTGATGTTGTTCAGCGTCGCGGGCCGATCGATCCGCGACGTGCTGACCGGCGATGCCGTGGCTATCGAGATCGCTCGTTCATCCGTCGGCGGCATCGCGCTCGCGCTGTCGGTCCCCCTGACCACGGCCATCGCGGTCGTGCTCGCCAAGCCCTTCGGCAGGCGCGACCACACCGACCCCCCACGCCGACCCCGCCACGCGCGCAACTGATTCCGGTTACCCCTCGCCGCACGCTTACTGATTTCCAGCACCGAGAATCGCATGCGATTTCAGGTGCGGGACGTCAGAAGGCGTGCGTGAATGCGCACCTTGCCGACGCGAGCGATCAGCGCGGTGGGGGGAAGGGGAAGACTTCCGGGGGGATGGTTGGCACCACGATGGGTGGCAGGCCGGGCACGACGATGGTGTTCGGGCCGGGGGCGGGGGGTGGGGCTTCGGTGGTGGTTTGGCGGCGCGGCGGGGGTGCGGCGACCGATTCCGCGGCCGACTCGGTCGGAGTGGCGGGCGCGACCGCGATCTGCGGAGCGAGGTTGGTGGTACGCGGCGAGGTGGTGGTCGGCGCGGAGGGCGAGCCCTCGCTGTGTGAATCACGTTGCAGCACTTGCGGTCCGTAGCCGAGGCCGAGGCCGATCGCGGCGACCACCGCGAGCGCGCTGACGGTGAGCACCGCGCCGCTGATCTCGCGCTTGCGGCGCTTGGGCGGGGCCGATAACCACGCCGGGGACAACTCAGGATCCAGGGCCGCGGCGGGGACGACCACCGCGGGCTCCGGCAGCACCGGCCTTGCCAGCAGTGCGGCACCGCGGGCGACCACCGTCTCCGGGCTCTCCGGCACGATCACCGGAACGCCCATCCAGCGTTCGAGCACCCTGGCCACCAGCGGAATCCGGGCGCAACCGCCGATGGCGAGCACGCCGTGCACCGGACGATCGGAGCGGGTGATCACGTCGCGCGCCATCCGCGCCGACGATTCGATCGCCAGCATGATCAGCGACTCGAAATTCTCCTGCGCCAGTAACACCAGCCCCTGCTCGCTGGGCAGGGCGACCGCGGTGTTCGTGGACAGTTGTTCCTTGGCCTCGCGACAGAGCCCGTCCAGCGTGGCCAGACCGGCGGCGTCCGGCGGATGCGCGATCCGGCCGGAGGCGATCTGCTGTTCGCGGATCAGCGAGTCGAGATAGTCGCCGCTGATATCGCTGGTGCGCTCGCTGTAGCGCACCTCGCGCGACTGGGTGTCGACCACGCTCACGGTGAGCCCTGAGCTGCCGAGGTCGTAGACGACCAGCGAGGAAATGCCCCGGATGTCGCCGGTGGATTGGGCGAATTCGAGCGAGGCGACGACCTCGGGGACGAGTTCGTAATTGGTGAGCTGCTGGCGCGCCATGGCCGCGCGAACCGCGCGCGCGTGCTGCTCGCTGCGGTACGCGATGGCGGTAGCGGTGATGTCCGGTGTGGTCTCCAGCGTGACGCCGATCGCCTCGGCGGCTAATTCCTCCACCGTCTGCTCGCCGACCGGAATGGTTTGCAGATCGAAAGAGTGCGCCTCGACGTGCCCGTGGGGGTTCGCGGTGTGCGGACGCGCCATACGGACAGCGCCGGCCCCCACCGAAACTCCCAATACCGAACTCATCAGCTGCCCATCTCGTTCACACTTCACGACATGCGAGCCAGCGCGAAGGCCCGCTCCCCGGACCATACCGTCGACGAGCGTCTGTGCATACGGCAGGACTATTCGTCCGGCCATAGACCCGCCGTCGCGACGCAACTCTACGGTGTGCCGAGTCCCGCGTACACCCATCCGGCCGCTCGCCAGTTGGCACGATTGAGACAATTCCGCCCGTCGATGATCGACTTTGTCCGAACTACCCGATTCAGATCCTCCGGTCGCAGCGCCGTGAACTCGTCCCATTCGGTGAGCACCAACACAACGTCGGCTCGCTCACAGGCCTCCGCCACCGAGGTCGCGTAGTTCAGCGTCGGGAATACCCGGCGTGAATTCTCCAGCGCCTTAGGGTCATACACGGTGACCACCGCGCCGTGCAGTTGGATCATTCCGGCCACATTCAGCGCGGGCGAATCGCGAACATCGTCGGATTCCGGTTTGAACGCCGCGCCGAGCACCGCGACATTCGCGCCGAGCAGCGAACCGCCGCAGGCGCGCGCCGCCATGTCCACCACCTTGGTGCGGCGGCGCATGTTGATGTTGTCGACCTCGCGCAGGAATGCCACCGCGTGATCGGCGCCGAGTTCGCCGGAGCGCGCCATGAAGGCGCGAATATCTTTCGGCAGACAGCCGCCGCCGAAACCCAGTCCGGCATTGAGGAATCGACGGCCGATGCGGGCGTCGTAGCCGAGCGCGTCGGCAAGCATCGTCACGTCCGCGCCGGTCGCCTCGCAGACCTCCGATACCGCGTTGATAAACGAAATCTTCGTTGCCAGAAAGGCATTCGCCGAAACTTTGACCAATTCGGCGGTGGCCAAATCGGTCAGCAGGAACGGCACCTCGGCGGCGATCAGGTCCGCGTAGATCTCGCGCACCTTGTCCTGCACCCAGTCCGCGCCTGCGCGTTCCCGATCCACCCCGAGCACAAGACGATCCGGGCGCAGCGTGTCCTTCACCGCGAAGCCCTCGCGCAGGAATTCCGGATTCCAGGCCACTTCGACGTCGGTCGAGGTGAGCGCGCGGGCCCGGACGCCGAGCGCCGAGGCCGTGCCGACCGGCACCGTCGACTTGCCGATGATCACCGAAGGCCGCTCCAGCATCGGTGCCAGCGTATCGACCACGGCGTGCACGTATTTCAGGTCCGCGGCGTACTCGCCCTTCTTCTGCGGCGTGCCGACGCCGAGGAAATGCACGTCAGCGTGGGCCGCCGCCTCGGCATAGGACGTGGTGAATCGCAGCCTGCCGGTGTCGAGGTTGCGCCGCAGCACGTCCTCCAGGCCCGGTTCGTAGAACGGCACCACGCCATCGGACAGCTTCGCGACCTTGCCTGGGTCGACATCCACCCCGATGACGTCATGTCCGAGCTCGGCCATGCACGCTGCGTGCGTGGCCCCGAGGTACCCGGTTCCGAAGACTGTGCATCGCATGATCGATTGATAAGCGCTGCCGGTGGCCACCCCGCGTCACCGAGGCAAGGGTCACGGCAACGGTAGGTGTACATGTGGCGACATATATCGGGCTGGATGCTCTGACCTGCGCGGATCCCGCTAGCATCGATCGGATGCGACGCCGCCGATGGGCCTGGACCTGGCTGATTCTGGTCGCTGTCGTCGCGGTGGCCGTGTCGTCGCTCTGGCCCGTCTACGTCCGCCCGCGCACCGACACTCCGGTGCCCGCCGACGCCATCCTCGTACTGGGCGGAGCCCACGACGGCCGCGAACAATTGGCCCTGCACATGGCTCACGACGGTCTGGCTCCCCGCGTCCTCTTCTCCAACCCCTACGAACACAGCGCCATGATCAACCGAATCTGCCACGGCGGCTACAGCTTCGAGGTGGTGTGTTTCGACCCCTCGCCCCGCACCACCAGGGGCGAAGGTCGCGAACTCGCCCGCATGGCCCGCGCCGCAGGCTGGCACCGCGTCATCGTCGTCACCTTCACCCCGCACATCTCCCGAGCCCGCTACATCCTCGAAAAGTGCTGGGACGGTGAACTTCTCTTCGCCGACCCGAAACCCCAACTGTCCGTCGCCCGCTGGGCGTACGACTACGTCTATCAATCCGCGGGCTATATCAAGGCGGCCTTCGAGGGGTGCTAGCGGCGGCCTCGGTTTCGATCGGGCCGTGCTCGTGTCCGGCGATCGACCGACACGGTGTGCGCGTGTGCGGAAGTACGGTTGATCCCTTCACTTACTACGGGAGCAGGGAACGACATGACGTCGGACCGATCGCACTATTCGAATCCGCAAGGGCCGCCGCAAGAGTGCCGGGTCGCGCGAAACAGGCGGACATCGACGCGGGGAATGATGATCGCGGGTATCTGTGGATTGGTTGTGGTCGTCGCCAGCGGCTGTGGGGCGAACACCGTCAGCGGTAAGGCGGTCATTGCCTCCACGACCACATCGGTTGCCGCGCCGGTGAGTTCCGCCGCTATCACATCACCTGCCGTCGTTATCCCTAAAACAACCGCCCGGCAGGAGGTTCCGACGCCTTCGCCTCCTCCAGCGCCTTCTCAACCGGCGCCGCCCAGGCAGGCATTGATGCCGAACGTGGTGTGCATGAACCTGCAGGCCGCGCAGAACAAGATCCAGGAAGGGGGAGTCTGGTATTCGAGGTCGACCGATGCGACAGGCAAGGGCCGCATGCAGGTGCTCGATGCGAATTGGATCGTTGTCGCGCAGACTCCCGCGCCTGGAGTGCCGATCGGCGAGGCAGACGCGGTGCTTTCCGTAGTAAAGATCGGCGAGCGCAACCCCTGCTAGTCGCCCAACCTATCGACTCCCGCCCAGGCGGGGTATCTCGACGTCCTGCCCTGGTTGGCGAGCGAGGACACGGAGTGAATCGAAGCCGTGCTGGCGGATCTCCCGGGGGACCAGTAGCCATGATCGGTGGGTGGGATCTGAGAGCTTCTGGGCCAGTGTCCGGATCCGGCTTCGGTCGCTGCCCGCCATTCGAGTCGCTTCGACGCGCGGCGTAGTCAGCGCGCAGACGAGTACTGCCGCGTCATCGAGATGCCGGTCCCGATCTCGTGGATCTTCCAGGTAGGCAGCACCTTTGAGTACCAATGCGCCGAGAACGTCTGGAATGCTCAGCGTGATAATGACGCCGGGACGGATCTCCAGCTCGCAACTGGCCGTTTTGCGGAGCGCCGACGTCCCCGCCGGCACCTGAAAAACCGGCCGCCCCGCTACCGCTGGACAGTGACTCGGCGCCAAGTGGTCGGCCACCATGACGTCGAGCTGGTCGGATTTACGAACAAAACGGTGGATCGGAGCTCGGCGACGGCTCGGAATCTGCAACTCGTATCTCAGTGTCTCCAACGCGCGCCGAGCTCGATCGAAAGTTGTAGCGCCCGCTTCTATATGCAAAACCATGTCGACATCGACGGTCGCGCGTATCGCTGGGAGGCCGGCTCGGATTGGGTGCAGCTGAACCATCAATCCGCCGATCAACGTCCATTGATCTCCGGGCAGAACGGTGACTAGTTCGGCGACCTGAGGCCACCGGGGCCGCAACCGCCTGTGGGAGTGGGAATTTGCCATCGTGGGCGATCGTGCCTATCGCCCACGATGGCTCAAATCTCCGAGAAGAGCTGTCAGATCCCGTAGCCCTGCCGCGCGGCTTCGCGTATCCAGCGATTCGGCCAAGTCCAGGGCGATAGCCGCGCGTGGAGTCTGTCCGTCGGCAAAGGCGTCCTCGGTGGCGACCGTTCGAAGTATGACGTTTCCGGTCACATCTGCGGACAAGCCGAAGCCGTCGATGATGGGGTCGAGTGCATCGGACGGAATGTAGCCGTCGACGCGGTCGGCGGCTCTGGTCAAACCCAGGCGTCGCAGGTCGGCCTCAGTCAGGGCGGACGCTCCTGATCCCACGACGTGAGCGGAGAGTTCATCGAGTGCGGATGGGTGACAGCGGAATCGCTGGACCTTTGCACGTTGACTGGTGAGGTAGGCAAGGTCGTCGGCTTCCGCCTTTCGAAGGCGATGGGTGAGGCGTACCCGCTCGGGTGGGGTGATCCAGGCTACATCTGAGCCCGACAGGATCATCAGCGTCGCCCAAGCGATGCGTTCAGTCCACGGCCGCCCGCGGCGCCGCCGCTGCTGGGCTAACCGGCGCACCGACTCGGCGTCGAGCACCAGCGTTCGGCCGATTCGTCGCGTGCCCTGGATTCGGCCTTCCGCTGTCAAACGCGCTACTTGGCGGGGGGTCACGCCAAGCGCTTCGGCGGCTTCAGCAGCTGTCATGTCGGCCATGAATATATAGTCTCTCAAGAGACCATATCTGTAAATAGATGCAGTTCAGCATGGTTTTAGAAACGGTGATACTTCGATTGTCGCAGTAAGTGCTGGCGGGCGCCGTCAGTTTGCTACAGTGGTGAGCGATACGTAGGTTCCTGGCGCGTTTCGGCCCGCAGGTCGACGGCGAGCAATGGTGCGCACCCGCTGGAGGGCAGATGGATTACGACTGGTCGGCGTTGGATTTGGCGTTTCGGGATGAGGTGCGGGAGTTTCTCGAGGCGAAGCTGACGCCGGAGTTGCGGCGGGCGGGGCGGCTGGCCACGAGTGTGTATCCGGACCACGAGGCGAGCATGGCGTGGCAGCGGATTCTGCATGAGCGGGGGTGGGCGGCGCCTGCTTGGCCGGTGGAGTTCGGCGGGTGCGACTGGAGTTTGACGCAGCACTATATTTTCAATCGGGAGTCGACGCTGGCGGGGGCGCCCGCGTTGTCGCCGATGGGGATCAAGATGGTGGCGCACGCGATCATCGCTTATGGGACGGCGGAGCAGCGGGCGTTCTATCTGCCGCGGATTCTGACCGGCGAAGTCTTCTTCTGCCAAGGGTATTCGGAGCCGGAGGCCGGATCCGATCTGGCGTCGCTGACGATGGCGGCCGTCGAGGACGGCGACGACCTGGTGTGCACCGGCAGCAAGATCTGGACAACCCATGCGACCGAGGCGAATTGGATCTTCTGCCTGGTGCGCACGTCGCGGGCCGGGAAGAAGCAGCAGGGCATCACGTTCCTGCTGATCGACATGAACACGCCGGGCATCGAGATTCGGCCGTTGGTGATGACCTCGGGTGAGCAGGTGCAGAACCAGGTCTTCTTCGACAACGTGCGAGTGCCGAAGAGCAACGTGCTCGGGCAGATCGATGACGGGTGGACCGTCGCGAAGTACCTGCTCGTGCACGAGCGCGGCGGCGCGATGGCGCCGTACCTGCAGGCGATGGCGCAGGAGATCGCCGCCGACGCGGCGCAACAGCCTGGGCCGGATGGTAATGCGCTGATCGACGATCCGGGGTTCGCGGCGCGGCTCGCCGAGGCACGGATTCGCACCGAGGTGCTCGAAATCCTGGAGTACCGCACGATTTCGGCGATGTCGCGCGGGCACAACCCGGGACCGGCTTCATCGATGCTGAAGATTCTGGCCACCGAGCTGAGCCAGAAACTGACCGAACTGGCATTGGTGGCCGCCGGTCCACGCGGACGCGTGTACCAGCCGCATGCCACGAAACCGGGTGGGCCGATAGCGGAATTCATCCCGCCTGCCGATGACTACCGCAGCGGTGCGGCATGGCAAGCCGTCGCGCCGTTGCGCTACTTCAACGACCGCGCGGGCTCGATCTACGCGGGCAGCAACGAGATTCAGCGAAACATCCTCGCCAAAGCAGCATTGGGGCTCTGATGGACTTCACCCTTACCGACGAGCAGGTACTGCTCCGCACCGCGATCGCCGGATTCCTCGGCGCCCGATACGAATTGGCGAAGAGCCGCACCGCGGCGAAGGTCGGTGCGGGCTGGCAGCCCGCGGTGTGGCGCGGATTCGCCGACGAACTGGGCATTCTCGGCGCGACCCTGCCCGAGCGGGTCGACGGGATGGGCGGTGGCCCGGTCGAATTGATGGTGATCGCCGAGGAACTCGGGCGCGCACTCGTGGTCGAGCCGTTCGTGGACACCGTCGTCGTCGGTGCCGGATTGTTGAACAGGTCCGGTGGTGAGCGGGCCGACGCGCTGTTGCGGCAGATCGTGTCCGGCGAGGTGCGCACCGCTTTCGCCGCGCTGGAACCGACTTCGGGTCAGACGCTGCACGATGTGTCGACTACCGCACGGCGCGAAGGTGATTCGTGGCTCCTCGACGGCGCCAAGACCGTCGTGACCAGCGCGCCACTGGCGACCCATCTGTTGATCACCGCGCGCACCGCGGGCGGCCGCCGCGACGAACACGGTATCTCGTTGTTCTGCACCGACTTCGACGCGGACAACCCGCCCGCCGGCGTCGAGGTGCACTCCTATCGGACCATCGATGACCGCGTTGCCAGCGACATCGTCTTCACCGGCTTCACCGTGCCCGCCGACGCACTGCTCGGCGTCGAAGGAACCGCCTGGGTCGCCATCGAACCCACCGTCGACGAGGCGATCGCCGCCGTCGCCGCCGAGGCCGTCGGCTGCATGCGCAAGGTGCTCGCCGACACCCTCGAATACGTCAAGCAGCGCAAGCAATTCGGCCAGCCCATCGGCAGTTTCCAAGTCCTGCAACACCGCATGGTCGACATGTACATGGAACTCGAACAAGCCATCGCCGCCGTCTACCTCGCCATCTACTCCCTGGAAGCCGACGCCTCGACCCGAGCCCGCGCCGTCTCCGCCGCCAAGGTCACCATCACCCGCGCCGCCCGCTTCATCGGCCAGAACGCCGTCCAACTACACGGCGCCATGGGCATGACCGAAGAACTGGCCATCGGCCACTACTTCAAACGCCTCACCGCCATCGACCAAGAATTCGGCACCAGCGACCACCACCTGACCCGCTACGCCGCCCTGACCCGGCCCTAGTTCCTGGTCCTGACCTGGGCTGAAGGCTCAGCTATCGACATCTGAACTAGTTCTGACATACTGAAGGCATGAGCGCAACAGCCACCTGGTCGGAGTTCCTACGCGATCCGAACCGGGTCATCGAGTCGATGGAGGAGAACGGGGATGTGATCCTCGTTCGTCGCTCCGCGCCGCCCGTGCGGCTTTCCGATGCGGCCGAGTCGGCGGCGACGGAGGAAACGCTCGGCGCACTGACGCAGTTGCTGGCGATCGCACTCGATGACGAAATCCTCGAACGATTGGTGGGGCGGCTGACGATCACCTTCCCCTGGATCGAACTGCTGCCCGAGTCGGAACGGGCCGAGTTCGTTGCCGACTTCCTCAATCATGCGCGAGGAGGGCTCGCCGTCGGCCGGCTTGCCGGGTTGACCGCCACATTGGCGGCGTGGCGCGATACCGCTGCGGCACATGCCGATCCGAGGATCCGCGTCGACACCACCGACCTCAGCTACCTCGACAAGCCGGTGGTGGTGCGCGACCCAAGGGGCGGTGAGTGAGCAAGCGGCAGGACGTTGGTACTTCGTGGAATATGCGCCGAAGGGCAGCAAAACTGCTGGGCGGGTGTTGCTCGAGCGGTGCCTGCCTGGGCATCCGAAGGAAACTGAATAGCCGTGGGCAAACATCCCGGGCCTCGATGGTGGGTCGAGGTCCGGGATGAGGGTGGCTCAGATTTTTTGCCATAGGGCGGGGGTGTTCGGGGGTTCCCAGCCTGGGGCCGCGGTGTGTGATTGGCGGCAGAGGTAGCGGAGGCCGTCGTAGGTGACCTCGTTGCCTGCCGTGTAGCTGGTGCCCGCGGTCCATGGGCGGGAGCCGGGTGGGGTGGTGGTGGGCGGGATTGTGGTTGTCGGGGGTGCTGTTGTTGTGGTGGGTGGGGTGGTGGTCGGTGTGGTGGTGGGGGGTGTGCCGCCGATGTTCAGGTCGACGCAGGCGTAGAAGGCGTTGGCGGTATCGGCGATGTTCCAGATGGCCAGGAGTTTCTGGCGGCCGCTGATATTGCCGAAATTCACCGTGTGCGTGACTGTTTGGCCGGGCTGCTGGTTATTGCCGGGTACGAGGCCGACTCGGGTGTTGCCGATGTAGTACTCCCAGTTGGAAGTGCTGTGCCGGGCGGTGTTCGTCCAGGTGAAGGTGGCGGACTGGCCGACCGTCGACACTTTCCACGGCTTGCTGTCGTCGTTGAGATCGGCGAATTGGGAAAGATTGCCATTGCAGGTGCGTAAGCCCTTTGGCCCCTCGACGCTTTGTGGCTCGTACTTGATCGGGCCGCAGGACACCGTGCCTGCCGCGCATTGCGCCTGCCTGCTCGGCGGCGAGGAAACGTAACCGTGCGCGTTCGCCAGACCGGCCGGGAACAGAATCGCCAGGAAAGGGGCAATCCCTACGGCCGCCCCGAGTACCGTCAGCTTTCGTTTGTTGATCATTGCGCTCCTAATAGCCTGAGCAGCAGCGGCCGGCATACTGATCAGTAATCAAACGTCATGTCAGAGAAAACATTTCGAGCTCTTAATGTGCCGAAACGATAAGTCGCTGACCGGAATCGCGGCAAGGGGCCCAGCTATCGCACTACCGCCCGTATTCCATATCGCAGCCGGGATCGTCAGCGCGGTAAGGGAACTGGCGATTGTTGCGCTACGTAGCGAGCACTCCCCAGTGCCTCCCCACTCGTCGCTCGCGATTTCGCTAAACGTAGAAAGTGCGGTGCCGCACGCTGGCCCGGATCCGCCCGGCCAGCACACCGGCGTGCAGCACCCAGAGGCCGGTGGGAATCCGCGTGCGCGTCAACGGAATAACCGGATTGTGGCGCAGCACGATCATGAGCGACAACCAGGTCATCGAGAGCGGCAGCCGCCGGCAGCCGAGGGCGCGGTGTTTGACGTACACCTCGGTCGAGGTGCGCCCATATCCGACCGCCTGACGCCACGTCGCCCGCAGCGTCGTGCGCAACCGGTAGGCGACCATCGCCTCGGGCGCGTGCCCGAGGGTCAGCCCGGCCTGCTGGACCCGCCAGGAGATGTCGACGTCGTCACCCCCGCCGAGCATGGTTTCGTCGTAGCCGCCGAGTTTGTCGAAAGTGTTGCGCCACATGCCGATGTTGTTGCCGTGCGCGAACGGCAGATACTGGGTCGTGAAGCGCTGCTCGGGTGCGGGCGTCGGCCGCCAGGCGGCCACCGCCGGACTGTTGAGCGTCTCGGTTTCGATGGGCCCGCCGACCGCGTCGTAGTCGGCGGCGGCACGAACCAGCGCGCTCAGCCAACCGGCATGGACGCGATCGTCTTGGTCGGTGTAGGCGTGAACACCGGAATCACCACCGACACCAGTCTTGGTCTGCTGGCTTTCGCACTGTCCTCAGGCGTCGACATGCGCCCCCCTTTTTTGGTCTGTGGTGGAACTCGAGCCCCCGAGATCACTTTCAGCAAGAGCGTATTGGCGCGGCAGATGTTTGAAAAGCGGACGCTTGATTGGTTGATTGAGGCGTCGGACACAGCTCGACCCGGGTCCATCGTGCGGACCCGGGTCGAGCTGGACTGCTATGAGGTTGTGTGGATCAGTTCTTGCGGCCGGGAGCCTTGGCGCCGGACTTGAAGCCGAGGCCGCCCGGCTTGGCGGCCGGGGGAGCCGACTCGGCGGCACCGTTGCCGTTGGCGGGCTGCTCCGGCTCCGGAGTCGGTTCCGGCGCAGTGGATTCCGCGACGGATTCCACCGATGCCTCAGCCGGGGTCGGCTCAGCCGGAGCCGCAGGGGCGGGCGCCGAGTTGCCGGGGGCCTTCGGGCCGGGACGTTTGAAGCCGGACTTCATCGCCAAGCCCTTGGCGGGAACCGTCGGCTTGGTTTCGGTGGTTTCCGAAACCGGTTCGGCGGCAGCCGCTTCCGGGGCAGCAGCCGCGGCGGGTGCGGCGGGTGCGGCCGGTGCTTTGGCGCCGGGCGCCTTAGCGGCCCCCTTCATACCAAGACCCTTGACCGGCTTGGGTGCCGAAGCCTCGGCCGCGGGCTCTGCCGCGGGAGCGGATTCAGCGGTCGGGGCCGGAGTCGCCTTAGCGCCAGGAGCCTTGGCAGCACCCTTCATGCCGAGCCCGCCCGGCTTCTTGCCGGGGCCCTTCATCGCGAGGCCCTTGACCGGTGCGGCCGGTGCTTCGGGAGTCGATTCGGCTTCGGCCGCAGGGGATTCCGCAGCCTTGGCGCCGGGCGCCTTGGCAGCACCCTTCATGCCGAGCCCGCCGGGCTTCTTGCCGGGGCCCTTCATCGCGAGGCCCTTAACCGGTGCTTCGGGAGTCGATTCACCTTCGCCCGCAGGGGATTCCGCAGCCTTGGCGCCGGGCGCCTTGGCAGCACCCTTCATGCCGAGCCCGCCGCCACCGGGCGCCTTGGCCGGGCCCTTCATCGCAAGCCCGCCACCGGACGGCGCCGCCTTCGCAGCCGCCGGCGTCTCGGCCTTGACCTCGGGCTCCGGCTCGGCGACCTCTTCGACCGCAGGAGCTTTCGGCTGCTGGATGACAACCAGGTTCTCGCTGAGCTTCGCCGCGTCCACCCGATCGATGGCGTCCAGCATCAGCTGCGCGACATCGACGACCTCGACCCCTTCGCCCTCGCCCTTTTCCTGGCGAGCGGTGACACCGTCGTTGAGCATGACGCGGCAGAACGGGCAGCCCGTCGCGATCTTGCCGGGCGTGGCACCAGGATTCGCCGCGAGGGTGTTGAGCCCCTCGTCGACTCGATCGACGTTGATGCGTTTGCCGAGCTGCTCCTCCATCCACATGCGCGCACCACCGGCACCACAGCACATGGAACGTTCGCCGTGGCGCGGCATTTCGATCAGCGTGGAGCCGGAGGCTTCCATCAGTTCACGCGGCGCGTTGTAGACCTTGTTGTGCCTGCCCAGGTAGCAGGGGTCGTGGTAGGTGACGTTCTGCGACACCGAGGCGACCGGGATGAGCTGCTTCTGGCGCACCAGGCGATTGAGCAGCTGGGTGTGGTGCACCACCTCGTAGCTGCCACCCACCTGTGGGTACTCGTTGTTGAGCGCGTTGAAGCAGTGCGCACAGGTGACGACGATCTTCTTTTTCTTGTCCTCGACACCCTCGAACACCGAGTTCAGCGTCTCGATGTTCTGCGCGGCGAGCTGCTGGAACAGGAACTCGTTGCCCGCGCGCCGGGCCGAGTCGCCGGTGCAGGTCTCGTCCTGGCCGAGCACCATGAACTTCACGCCCGCGGTGGCGAGCAGCTCGGCGACCGCCTTGGTGGTCTTCTTCGCGCGGTCCTCGTAGGCACCGGCGCAGCCGACCCAGAACAGGTAGTCGTAGCCGTCGAAGCTGTCGGCATCCTGGCCGAACACCGGGACGGTGAACTCGACCTCGTTGATCCAGTTGAGCCGGTCCTTGGAGTTCTGGCCCCACGGGTTGCCCTTGTTCTCCAGGTTCTTGAACAGACCCGCGAGCTCGGACGGGAACTCCGATTCGATGAGCACCTGGTAGCGGCGCATGTCGATGATGTGGTCGACGTGCTCGATGTCGACCGGGCACTGCTCGACGCAGGCGCCACAGGTGGTGCACGACCACAGCACCTCTGGATCGATGATGCCGCTGACGTCGGCGCCGCCGACCAGCGGACGCTCCGCCTCGGCCTTCGCCGCGTCCGAAATCTTCGCCAGCGCGGCCTCGTTCGGCTTGCCCTCGGCGTCGACCAGCCCGATCTCGTCGCCGCCCATGTCTTTGCGGCCGCCGGCCAGCAGGTAGGGCGCCTTGGCGTTGCCGTGGTCGCGCAGCGACATGATCAGCAGCTTGGGCGACAACGGCTTTCCGGTGTTCCAGGCCGGGCACTGCGACTGGCAGCGGCCACACTCGGTGCAGGTGGTGAAGTCGAGCCAGCCCTTCCAGGAGAAGTCCTCGATCCGGCCCGCGCCGAAGGTGTCGTTGTCCGGGTCGGCGGTCTCCATGTCGACCGGCTGGCCCTTGGACATCATCGGCTTGGCCGCGCCGAGCGCGACGCCGCCGTCGTCCTCACGCTTGAAGTAGATGTTGAAGAACGCGGAGAACCGGTGCCAGGCCACGCCCCAGGTGATGTTGCGGCCGACCAGGTAGAGGAAGGCCATGCCGGACATCAGCTTCACGAACGCGAACAGCGCCACCATGGTGGTGCTCGCGGGCAGCAGCTTGGCCACCTGCATGGTGAAAAAATCGGTGTACGGGTCGGAATGTCCGTAGGCGGCGATCTTGCCCGCCTTCACGAAGATCATGCCGAGGCCCTCGATCAGCACGATGAGCTCGATCACGTACGCGGGCCCGAACTTCGAGCCGCTGAAACGGGAGAGCCGCTCGGGCAGGCGCGGGTGGTTCAGCTGGCGGATGATGATCAGCGTGCCGATGCCGACCACGGTGCCGATGCCGAGGATCTCGTCCCACAGGTGGTAGATCGGCCAGTTGCCGACGATCGGCCAGTGGAAGGACGGGTCGAAGGTCTGACCGTAGGCCTCGAACCACAGGATGGCGCCACCCATGAAGCCGATCATCACGAGCCAGTGCGCCCAGCCGACGGTGCGGAATTTGGCCATCCGCGTGTGCGCAAGGAACTCGATGACCATCTGCTTGAAACGCGGGAAGAACGGTCGCCAGCGATCCGGTGCCGGCTGCCCGACCATGATGGCGCGGACGATGCTGCGGACGCCGCCGAAGAACGACGCCCAACACAGGAGGCTGAGCGTCGCCCCAATCGTGCCCAGCGTCACTGTCAGGGCATTCATGTCGCGACCTTTCTCTAGAGGCAACACGAGCGAGGGCGGTTCGCACCGCCCCGATTGGCTCGTATCCTAACCGGCGGTAAGTTACCCACCAGTAACATATGCTATCCGTCGTACCATTTGCAGCTGAGCTATGCCCCCTCTTGCTGGGGCTTGACTCAAAAATTGCCTGTGATGAACGTCACACATGGTTTGCCCATCCAAGTGCGTGTCCAGGTGATCACCACCGTAAACGTCGAGGCATCCGGCCTAATCGGTAAGGACAGGCTTAGTCTTCAAGGCGCGTAATGCATCTCGCCTTTGCGTCGCCGGTGGATTACGCTCACGACGTTCTGTCTGCTCTGCCTGTCTTCACACTGCTCGGGGAGGATCCGGGGCGACCGCCCGGATTTGATGAGAGCGCTCTCGCGTGCGGAGATCAGCTGGCAGGCAACCTGATGATGGATTGGAAACTGAATGAACCTCCGCAGAACCACCGCGGGTGCCGCGTTGGTCATCGGCGCGATGACCATCGGTCTCGGGACCGCGCATGCCGAGCCTGTCGCCGCCCCGGCCGACCCCGGCATCAACTACTCCGTCAAGCTGGTCGACAAGACGGTAGTCGCGTCGCTCAAGGGGGGCACCTTCTCGGTCACCGAGAAGGACGGAGCAACCGCCGCTGATCCGAAGATCTCCGTCGCCAACGTCAAGGACGGACAGGGCAACACCCTCGTCTCGTTCCCGCTCGACGTGGACGTCGACGGCAAGCTCGTTCCGGTCAAGACCGAGGTGAAGAAGGACGGCGCGGTTCTCGAGGTGACCCCGCAGAAGCCCGCGGATCTGGTCGTCACCGACAAGCCGGTCATCGCCAAGCCCTCCGTCGCGCAGGACATCGCGTCGCCGATCGAGAACCAGCGCGCGCAGAACGAGTTCGCGAGCAACTTCGGCATCGCCACCGCGATCGGCGGCTTCGTCGGCACGGCCATCGGTGCCACCATCGGTTGCATCCTGACCATTCCCGCGTTCTGCTTCCCCGGCCTGGTGGCCGGTGCCGGCATCGGCGGCATCCTCGGCACCATCGTGGTCGGTGGCCCGACCCTGATCGCCGCGGGCCTCGAGCTGCTCAACACCTTCCAGGCCGCGGACGGCACCACCAAGTGGGCCGACAAGCCGCTCCCGGCCAAGTAAGAACTACGCTCTGACAGCTCGGCCCGTCTCTCCTCGGAGAGGCGGGCCGAATTGTCGTTTTCAGGCAGGAAGATCCAGCGTGCCGGAAAACGACACCGTGCCTTTGCGCCGTCCGAACAGTCCGAACGTCCGCTCCGCCATCTCGAACGAGCCGTCCTCGCGCACCAGCAACACCGTGCTCGCCCGGGTGCCGTGCACGGCGTCCGCGATGAACCGGGACGACACCCTGCGCTCCAGTAGCCGCGAGACTCCGGTGTCCGGCAACTCCGCGTCCTCGGGCTTGGTGCGATCGGCCAGCACCGCGAAATAGCGGTCGACGGCGCCGGGATCGGACTCCACCACCTCTCGCAGTTCGATCACACCACCTCGTATCTTGGGCCAGATGGGCTGTGAGGCGGTCAAATCCGTCTCGCCCGGGTTCACCCCTGCCGAGCCGACGAAAGTGCCGTTGGAGAGGCCGTGGAACCCGGGTGCCAGCTCCCGCGGCGGCGCATCGCTGCGGTTGGAGTGCCACCACAGCGATTCCAGGTCGGACAACACCAGGTTGTAGCCGTTGTAGTCGTCCGGCGCGGCCGCGACGTCGAGCAGGTACTTCTCTGGGCCGGGGAAATCGGCGCCGGGATGCCGCGCCGAGGCGCCGCGCAGGAAATCCATCAGCAGCGCACCGCGGGAACGGGCGTCGCCGCGCTCGTCCTTCGGGTTGCGCACATTGGTCACCGTCGCGAATCGGTTGCGGCCCTTGTCCTCTCGCATCAACCCGAGCCAGGTGCCCGGCGGGTCGCCCTCGGCCTTGTTCTTGGCCCCCTGATCGCGCCCGGCCAGCAGCCCCGGCACCTCCGGCCACCACCGCATCGACTCGGTCGGCCGGGTATAGAACTCGTCGCGGTTGGCCGCGACGATCAACCGATACTCCGGATGAGCCCGCCAGCCGATCAACACCAAACACATGCAGTCCAGGATGCCGCACCGCTACCGGACGCAGCGGGTATTGGCGGTCGGACGGGGCGCGCAGGGTCAGTGGAAGCGTCGCCGAGACAGCGAAAAGGCCGACAGCGCAACGCTGCCGGCCTCTCGACGGGTGAAACTAGTTGGTGCGAATCTTCAGACCCGGGTTGTCCGAGAGCACCACGCTCACCGGCTGCGCGAACAGCTGCGGCGCGTTGCCGGTCAGGGCACCGATCAGGTTGGGGATCTCGCAGATCGGGTAGTCGGCCACCGACGACGCGCTGGAGATGCCGAGGGCGAGCCTGCCGGTCACGATCGGGCCACCGCTGTCGCCGGGCAGCGCGCAGATGTTGGCCGAGAAGGCCTGGGTGAGCTCACGCTCGCCGACCTGCACGGTCTGGTCGACCGCGTTGACAACGCCACAGCTGAAGCCGGTACGCGAACCGGACTTGCAGACCGGCGCGCCGACGACCGGAGTCGCGACACCCTCGATGCGCACCGACGCGGCACCGGGCACCCGGACCTCGTTGTTGCTGAAGCGATCCCGCGCCTGGTCGGCGATCCGGACGATCGAGTAGTCCTGCGCGCCGAGCACCGACTTCTCGAACCGGCCGAGCTCGTTGCCGAGCCGGTCGCCGTTGAGCTCGTGCACCCGCGCGGCGTTGTCGTTGCCCGCTGACGGGATGTCCGGGTTGCAGTGGCCCGCCGTGACATTCACGATGTTGCCGTTGCGGTCGGTGCCGTTGAAGCCGAGCGAGCAGCGCAGCGAGAGGCGACCGGCGACCGAGGCGTAGCCGTCGCCGCCCGCGAGCACGCCGTTCGCGGCACCGGCGATCTCGGTGGCCTGCAGCGTGCCCTGCTCACCGGCTACCGGCGGCGCCATCACGATGACCCTGGCCGGGTCGATGAAGTTCGGCATCGGCAGGCCCGCCTTGTCGACGCGCACCGCGATGCTGTTATTGACCGTGTCGATCACCACGCCACGCACGAGGGCCGACACCGCCTCGGGCTGACCGTCGAGCCAACGCTGGAACGCGGTCTTCTCACCACGCAGCGCGGACTCGCTCTTGGCGACGTTGCGAACCTCGAAACCCGCTGACTCCGCGGCCTTTCGGGCATCGTCGGCACCGGGACCCTGGGCCAACGCGACAACGGCCTTACCGCTGTCGTCGAGCCAGGAACCGGCGAAGACCGCCGGGAACTGCCGCTGCGCGGTGGTGGCGAACCCGGCGACCTGCTGTGCCACGTCGGCGCGGTGCAGGTACTCCTCCGGGGAGATCTTCAGATCTCGGGCGATGGCACTGACCAGTTCGGCGGGCAGACTCGGCGCCGGATCGGGTTGTGCCGTCGCCACTGCCGCCGTCGGCCCGAACAGCAGTATCGCCGCCGAGGCGGCGATAACTGTTTTTCGGACCCGGGTCTGTCGCGCAGCTGATCGGAGATGACCTATACGTGGCAGGAGCATGCCCAGACTATATGGGCTCCGGGCCGGTATGCCTACTTATAACGAGACCCGGTTTCGCCGCTCGGTGCTCAGCGCGTCCTACCCGGCGTTCGGCCGGGTCCGCACCGAGATGCCGCTGCCGACTCCGCCGTTCGATGACGCGTCGATATCGGCCAGGATCGGCCGGATCGGGATGCCGAGACTCGCCGTGCCGCCGTACTGCGCCAACGCGATATTGGCCTCGTTGCAGTCCGGTGCCTCGGCCGCGTTGGAACCGCTGGTGATGCCGAGTGCGAGGGTGCCGGACACGATCGCGCCGCCGCTGTCACCGCCGAGCGTGCAGGCCGAGCTGGCGAAGCCGCGCACGGTCTTGCTCTCGCCCTCCGCGGTGTACAGCTGGGTCTCGACCCGATCGGCCACCACGAAGCCACACGTGAAGGTGGACGATTGCCCCGACTTGCACACCGGCGCGCCGGTGATCGGGTCGGCGGTGCCGGTGATGGCGATGGTGGTGCCGTTGGCGCCGCGCACCGTCGGCTGGTCCATGCCCGCGCGCACCGCGCGGTCGTTCAGCTTGATCACCGAGTAGTCCAGCGCGCTCTGGCCGCCGAGCTTGGCCTGCACGAAGGAACCGAGTTCCGGGCTGTTCGGGATGTCCTTGACGTTGGGGAAGTAGACGGTGGCGTCTTGGCTACCCTTGTCGACGTTCGGATTGCAGTGGCCCGCACTGATATTGAGCGCGTTGCCCGCCGCGTCGACACTGTTGAAGCCGAACGAGCAGACGTCGACGCCCTTGAGCGAGGCGTCGTGCAGCGAAACCGGGGCGCTGATGTAGGTGTCGCCGCCCATCGGGCGCCGCTCGACCCCGCCGCCGCTGCCGGGCGAGAGGATGACCTTGATGTTGGCGATCAGGGTCGGCAGGTTCAGCACGTGACCCGCCGGGGTGTTGGCCACGCTGAGCACCAGCTGGCTGTTGAGGAAGTCGATGGCGACCGAGTTGATCGCGGTGGAGATCTCGCGCGGCAGGCTGGTGATCCACTGATTCAGCTGCATCAGCGAGCCTTCCAGGCCGTCCGCGGACACCGGGGCGAGGCGGGTCTGGTAGCCGTCGGCCGCGGCGATCTTGGCGGCGTCGAGCGAGGTGACCGCGACGACCGGCTTGCCGTCGTTGCCGATCCAGGCGCCCGCGAAGGCCTCGGGGCGTTCCGAGCGGAAATCGCGGGCGTAGTCGCGCAGTTGCTGGGCGCGGGCCGCACGGTCCAGGTACTCCGTCGGGGTCATCTTCAGATCTCGTGCGATCGCCTGCACCAGTTCCGGCGGCAGGTTCTCGGCATTCAGCTGCGCGGGTGTCGCCGGCGCCGCCGCGGCAACGGTTGTGCAGAGCAAGGGTGCGAGGAAAACGGTCGAAGCGAGGGCGACAGCTTTGACCGTGGCGCGGCGCGCCACCAACTTGCGCATGAAATCCCTTCGTTGGCACGCACGTGCCAGCTCAATCCGCGGCAACGGGCCTGGAATCCGTTGGCTCACAGTCGTCCTCCAGCAACAGACCGGGCGCCTGCAAATTCATCCGACAACACCGGTCAGCGCATCACTTTAGGGTACAAACCGGGGAAGGGCTCTACTAATCACCGACTGCCCGGTATCTGCAGGCCAGGGATCGTCGGAATCTGCGGTAACGGGTTGTACGGCGTCGTGGTGGTGGGCCGGGGACGCGTGGATGGGCTCGGTGTCGGCGTCGGTGGCTCGGTGGTCGGCGGCGGGGGTGTCGTCTCCGGCGGTGGTGGCGGCGGAGTTGTCGTGGTGACCGGTTCCTCGGTGGTCGTCGGCGTCACCGTCGGAAAGTTGATCGGCGGTGCGGGCGCCGGGGTCGGACTCACCGAGACCTGATCCGATTTGGCGTCGCGCAGCGGCGGCACCGGCGTGGTGCCGTCGTCGCGGAACAGCACGGCCACCGCGAAGCCGCCGAGCACGAGTCCGATCAAGGCCGCGGCACTGATCAGCAACGGGAGCTGTTTGCGGTCCTTCGCAGGCTCGGCTTTCCGAGCGGGTTCCGCCGGTACCTCGGTTGCTTCCGTCGGCACGGGTTCGGCCATCGGGATGGCCGCCGAGTACGCCTGCGGCGTCGGTTCGGACGTGGGCACGGCCGGGATGATGACGGTGTCCACCGTCGAGTTCTCGGCGTGGCTCGGGTCGGGCGGGGTGCTGCCCGCAGGGGTGGACAGCACCGCTGCCAGCGCCGCGCGGGCGGCGTCGTAGGCGAAGGTGCTGCCCGGTGCGTTCGCCTCGGCGGCAGGCAGGTCGGCCTCGCTGACCAGCAGCACCGACCGCAGACCCAAGTAGTCCAATGCGTCGCGCAGGGCCTGGATGTATTCGCGCGGCCAGTCGCCGGGGTGGGTCGCGTAGAACTCGGCCGGACCGTTGAGGTGGTCAGCGGTAAGGTTGATCAGGCAGAACAGCGCCGTCGCGACCAGATCTTCGGCCCGGTAGGCCTCGCCGTCGTCGACGGAGATGCCCGCCGGATCGCCGACGGCTAGCGCGAAGCCGGTGATCGCATGGGCATTCTCGTCCGGCGGCGGGCCGCCGAGCGTGGCGTCACCGTCGTCGGACATGTACAGCAACGACTCGCGGACGATGAACAACGGCTCTTCGCCGCCGTCGGTGACGATCGCCGCCGTGCACTCGTCCTCGGCGATGCGCAGGCCCACCCCTGTGGCCATCCTCAGTACCTCGCTTCGGCTTCCCGGCTGACGAATCCGCACTCTGTCACACCAGTAGGGAGCCGTGTCCCATGGCGCGGAGCATCGACAATAACTCCGATCGGGACCGAGCACCGATCCGGCGCCGAATACGGGCGACATGATGCTCCACCGTCTTGGCGGAAATGTACAGACGAGCACCGATCTCCCGGTACGTCAGCCCGAGCAGGACCAGCTCGGCGACTTCCCGTTCCCGCTCGCTGAGGATCGCGGTCTGTTCGCCGACCGCCGGATCGGGGGCGGGTTCGGCACCCTGCTGCGGCGGTGTCGCGGTCGGCGGCCCGATCGGGTCCTGCGGTTTGGCGTCGGCGCGCACCGTGCGGGCCAGCTTGAGCAGCGCGGTCGCGGTCGCCGAATCGGCGGCGGCGAGGGCGGCCTCGCTGGCCAGCCTGGCGGCGTCCCAGGTCATGCCGATCTCGCTCAATCCGGCGACGGCGGCTTCCACCGGTGCCGCCGATACCTCACCGCGCAGCACGAGCACCCAGGTGCGGCCCGCGTCGGCGAGCACGGCGGCGTGCCGGTCACCCGCCTCGGCCGCGGCCTTCAGCGACCGGGCATGCGGGAGCAACTCTCGCGGGCTCTCGTGCAGGATCGCGGCCTGCACTCCGTACCAGTGGAAGGCGTTCGCCCAGGCCGGCGGATCGCCCATGCGGTGAAGCAGGGCCTTTGCGGAGTCGACCAGCGGCGCGATCCGGCCCTCGTCGCGCAATCGGATTGCGGCCAGCCACAATTCGCCGATCGGCAGCAGCGCGAGCAGGTCGGCCTCCACGTCGTCGAACATCAGGTAGGCCGCCTGCCAGGCCCGCGACAGCGCGGCGTGATCGCCGGTCCGCCTGGCCAGGCCGACCGCGACACCGTGCGCGAGCAGGCGATCACGCACGTCCTGCGAGTCGTGATCGAGTGCGGCGACCGTCGCGGCGGCGGCGCGCTCGTCGCCGCCGAGCATGGCCGACCAGGCCGCGAGCACCTGGAGCTGGTGGCAGCGCAGGCCGCTTACCGTGGCGCGGCGCAGTGCGTCGCCCGCGCGGCGCGGCTCGCCGGTGCCAAGGCAGAGCAGTGTCGCGATGGATACCGCTGTGCATGGCAGGAATCGGTCGACGCCGGAGTCGGCGTGCGCGGCCTGCACCAGCGCGGACACCGCAGCCGGTGTGCCATTCGTGGATAGCGTTGGTGTGGTGGGGATTCCGCCGTCGCGCCGGCTCAGCGAAGCGGCCAGTGCCGTGGCGATCAGCCGGGCGTGGGCGTTGGCCTCGGTCGGCGGCCACTGCGTCGACGAGTCGGCCATCTCCGCCGCGCCGGACACGTCACCGGCCAGCGAGAGCACGGTGGCCCCGATGGCCCAATCGGCGCCGACTCGTTGCGCGCCGAGCCACGAATACAGTTGGGCCGCACGGGCAACCAATCCGCGTCGGGTCAGTGCCGCCGCGCAGATCCGCACCGCGTCGGCGAGCTCCGCGCTGGACACCCCGGAACGGGCCAGCACCGGCTCGGCCAGCCGGATGGCTGTCTCGCCGTCGCCGTTGCGCCCGGCCGCCTCGGCCCAGCGCAGTGCGATGAGATCGGGGTCGGCACCGGTCGCCGCGGCCGCGGCGTAGTAGCGCACCGCCTCGCGGCCCGCCTTTTCCGCGGCGGCGGCGAGGAATTCGGCCAGGCGTTGGTCGCGGACGCCGGATTCGGCGAGCAGCAGCGCGGTGTGGTCGCGCAGCAGGCCCGCGTCCAGTCGCGCGCCGAGCAGTTTGCGCTGGACCGCGACGAACCGGCGGTCGCCGAGCAGCGTGCGCAGCGGGCCGACGGCAGGGGCGAGCAACAGGTCTGCGTCGGTGACCAGGGCGCTGGCCCTGGCCCGGTCGATGAGGTGCTGTGCGGCAACGGGTTCCACGCCGAGCACCTCGGTGAGCTCGCTGGCGTCCAGGCCCGCGCCGGTGGTGGCGACCACCAGGGTTTCCAGCAGGTCCGGTGCGAGGTTGTCCAGCAGCGAGCGCGCCCAGGCGGCGACGGCCACGTCGACCGCGCCGATGCCCGCGTCGAGCCGGGCCGAGCAGGCGGCGGCCAGCGCGGCGACCACGCCACCGCGGATGCCGTCGGTCTGCCGGTGAATGTGCTGGGACACCTGGCGCGGCACCATCATGCCGAGTTCCCTGGCGAACGGGGCGATGTCGACCACACCGAGGGCGCGCAGCTCCACCACCCGCCCGCGCCGGGCGACCGTGTCGGCGAGTGCGCGCAGCCGCAGGTCGTGCGGGCGCGGCTGGGCCGCGATCACTACCGTGCGCTGACCGGATTCGACGGTGGTGCAGAGGTATTCGAGCTCGGACTGGTGCAACGTGTGGGCGTTGTCGACGATCAGCGCCGGGCGGAGCTCGGTCGCCTGCACGGGGCGGGCGCCGGATCCGTTGGGGGAGCCGCCGTTACCGGTTGGCGCCGGCTCGACCGCCGCAGTGTCCTGGAGCGGGATGCCGCGGGCGCGTAGCCGATTGCGAATCTCGTTGAGCAGGGTGGATTTACCGGTCTGCGAGCGGCCGCGGATGAGGAAGATTACCGGCTCCTGGTCGGCCGACTCCAGTTCCCGAAGGATCTCGCGCGCGGACGGCAGGGTATCGAAGGCGATGTCAGCCACCGTTTCCTCCGAGGATCTGGCCGGGGGTGCGCAGGACGGTGCCGACGGTGTTGCCGACGGAGTCGATCGGGTCCTTGAGGACGCCGGTCGGCAGGCTCGGTGCCTGCGGCGGCGTGGGTGCGGGGTAATTGCCTGGCGCAGGGGCGGGCCCGGGTGCCGGAGCGGGCTGCGGTTGTGGGGCCGGTTGCGGCGCACCTGGTTCCGCGGGCGGCGCGACGGGCTGGTCGGCGACGGGCTGGCTGTTCACCACGGCAACTGTCGTCGCGGCAGGGGAACCCGGTTGCCCCGCATCGGATTTCGGGCGTCCCGCAGGCGAGGTGACTGGTTTCGTCGCGGCGGCAGGCAGATTGGAGTTACCGGCCTGCCCGCCGGTGGTCGCGGCGATCTCCGCCGCCCGCGCCGGGGACGATTGTTCGGTCGACGCCGGGTTCGGGCCGGGCTGAGCGCCCGTGCCGATCGCGACGGTGCCGGTGGCCAGCAATCCGATCACGACCGCGGCGCCCGCGACGATGGCGACCCGCCGCCTGCCGCCGAATCGCGGCTTGCGCGGGGCGTCGGCGCTCGGCAGGGACGAGATCGCCACCGAGGGCAGTTCTTTGGTCGCCGGTTCGGTCAGTACCGGCGGCGTGACCGGTGTGCGGACCGACGCCAGATCCGCGGCGAGCACGGCAGCACCGCGGGCGCCGGTGTTGGCCGGATCGGCGGCGGCGACCACCGGAAGACCGAATTCGGTCGAGATCAGCTCCGCGACCAAGGGGATCGCGCCGCCGCCACCGGTGAGCAGCACCCGGCCGATATCGCCGATTTCGAGGCCGGCCCGATGCACCGCGTCGCGGATCAGCTCGGTCGAGGTGAGCAGCGGCCCGCGCAGCAGATCCTCCAGCTCGCCGCGCACCAGCCGGACGTTGCCGCTGTGCGTGTCCGCCGGATTCAACCGCACTTGAACGACGGTTGCCGTATTTATCGAGAGCTCTTCTTTAGCGGTTCGGCACTGCTCGCGCAATGCCGACAATTTCCGCTCGACCACCGGGTCGAACGGGTCGAAATCATTTGCGAGCACAGCGTTTGCCAGCACGTAGCGCATGGTCAGCAGATCGAATTCGGCGCCGGCGATGTCCGTGGTCCGCAGTGGTGTGCCGAGCACCCCGGCATGGTCGCCGGTCCGCACCACCGACACGGTCAGCCCGGTGGCGCCGAGGTCGTATACGAGCACCGCGCCATCGCCGAGCGGGCCGTGCGCGGATTCGAGCCAGCCGACCGCGGCCGTCGGTTCGGGCACCAGAGTCACCTCGCGCAAGCCCTCCCGATCGAGGGCGGCGCGCTGGACGTCGACGGTGTGCCGCGGCCACCACGCCGGGTGGCAGACGACCGTCGAACCGTACTCGCGTGCCTGCGTGCTCATTTCGTCCATCAGGCAGGCGACGGCGGCGGAAACGAGGTCGGCGGCGGAATGTGCCGTGCCGTCTTCGGCGAGCATGTCGACCGGATCGCCGACCCTGGCGACGAAGCCGTCGAGCCGCACGTCGCTGGAATGCCGTCCGGTGGCGTGCACGGGTGCGCCGAGGGCGGGCGGCGCGTCGGCCGCGAGCCGTAGCACGCTGGGATGGGTGACCACGCGGTCGCCGCCATCCCCCGGCGCCGCCACGGCGACCGAATTCGACGACCCGACAGTGATGCCGAGCGCCAGACGCTCTGTCATTCGTGAACCCCGTTCGAAAACTCTGTGGTCCGGTGTCGCTGTTGTGTAGTCCGAGTGCGGCACGCGGTAGGAGCACGCCGACGCACTCGTTGTTTCGGTTGCTGGCGGTCAGCCGTTACCGCTTCCGGGGAAGTTCCGGGGAAATTCCCCTAATGGCACCGGTGCCCCTAAGGGCGGGCCGGGGTGAGTTGTGGGGGTCGGCCCCGTTACGCGTAACGAGTGGCGCCCTTAGCGTGAAATGCATTCCAACGATGCGGATCGCGGAGGTCCGCCGGCTCTCAGGAGATTTTCTGATGACACCCAACGCGATTCTCGAGTTCATCCTCAACCTGCTGCGTGACCACGAGGCGGCGGTCGGCTACTGCGCCAACCCCACCCAAGCGCTGGTGGCGGCGGGTTTGCCCGCTGTCACGCCGGAGGACATCGCCGCCGTCGCCCCGATGGTCGCCGAGTCGGCGCTGGTCGCGGGCGGCTCCCAGCTGTCGGCGATCGTCGCCGCCGGGGCGCAGACCGGTGCTGCCGCTGTGCTCGGTGCCGCGGGCACCGTCGGTGCCGCCGCGGCGGCCGACGCCGGGTTGAACGTCGGCGCTGATCTCGGCATCGACCTCGGCGGTCAGGTCGGCACGGGGCTCGACCTCAGCGCGGGGTTGAACTCCGCGATCGACACCGGGCTGCAGGTCGGTGCCGACCTCGGCGCTGGTCTGTCCGCGGGGCTCGGAACCGTCGCCGATATCGGCGCGAATCTGTCCGCCGCGGTCGGTGGCGCACTCGGGGTGGCGGGGCAGGCGGTGACCGGTATCGGTGCCGACGTGCAGGGTGCGGTGGATGCCGGACTGCACGCGGGGACGGGGCTGGAAACCAGTTTGTCCACGGGTATCGGCGGTGCGCTCGGCGCGGTGGGGCAGGTCTCTACCGGACTCGATGGCGCGATAGGCGCGGGCACACAGGTCGGTGCCGATCTCTCCACCGGGTTGCAAGGCGCGCTGCACGCGGTGACCGGTGTGACGACCGGCATCGATGCGACCGTCGGTGCTGATCTCGGTGCCGGTCTGCACGGCGCGGTGGATGCCGGCAGTCAGTTGGCCGGTGGTTTGTCCACCGGGATCAATGCGACCGCCGCGAACCTCGGCACGGGCCTGTCGGCCGGTGTCGGTGGCGCGCTCGACGCAACCGGCCAAGCCGCGGCCGGATTGGCGACGGGTCTCGGCGGTGCCCTCGATACGGGTGCGCACGTAGGCGGCGCGATTGATGTGGGCACGCACGCGGTAACCGGGCTGGCGACGGGTTTGTCCGCCGGGATCGGGGCCGCGGCGGATGCCGGTGCCGGTCTGGGTGGTGGGCTTTCGGCCGGGCTCGACGGTGCGGCCGGTGCCGGTGCGCAGGTCGGGACGGGTCTCGAGACCGGCCTCGGCGGTGGTATCGACGCGGGTGCGCACGCGGCGACCGGGCTCGAGACCGGGCTGTCGACGGGGATCGGTTCGGCCGCGAGTCTTGGCGGCGACCTGTCCACCGGTCTCGGCGGCGCGGTGGATACCGGTGCGGGGTTGGGTGGTTCGCTCAGCGGCGTTACGCACGGTGCGGTGGATGCCGGTGCCGGACTTGGTGGTTCGCTCGGTGGGATTACCCACGGTGCGGTGGATACCGGTGCGGGCCTGGGTGGTTCGCTCAGCGGTGTTACGCACGGTGCGGTGGACACCGGTGCGGGACTTGGTGGTTCGCTCGGTGGGATTACCCACGGTGCGGTGGATACCGGTGCGGGCCTGGGTGGTTCGCTCAGCGGTGTTACGCACGGTGCGGT
>NZ_JBITEM010000004.1:512717-596865 GCF_044455225.1 Nocardia sp. NPDC051321
GGTGGACACCGGTGCGGGACTTGGCGGTTCGCTCGGTGGGACTACCCACGGTGCCGTGGATACCGGTGCCGGACTTGGCGGCTCGCTCGGCGGGACCACGCACGGGGCCATCGATTCCGGCGCGACTCTTGGCGGCACAACTCATGGGGCAGTGGATACTGCTGCGGGACTTGGTGGTTCGGTCGGTGGTACAACGCACGGTGCGGTGGATACCGGTGCCGGGCTGGGCGGAGACGTCGGTTCGACCGCGAACGCCTGGTCGTCACTCGATGTTTCGAATGCGTTCGGGTCGGGGCTGGACAGTACCGCCGGCGCGCACGACACCGGATTGTTCGGCGATAGCCATGCGGGCGCGGATCTGACCGGCAGTGCCGGCGCGGATCTCACCGGCGACGCGATGCTGCACTGATCACGCCGTTACCGCACTGACAATGCCCGTTTCACTGGAAGAGGTCGATACCGCGATGGGGACGCCCGCACCGAACGCCACGCCACCGGCGGTACCACTGCTGTCGGTACTCGGCGAAACCATCGCGGCGGCGCGTGCCGCGGGCCGCAACGATCTGGTCGGCCGCCTCGAAGTGGCGGCCGACCGGGTTCGCGATCCACGGCGGCGCATTGTCATTGCGGGACAACTGGATCAAGGCAAGAGCCGCTTCATCAACGCGCTGCTGAATCTCGAGATCTGCCCGGTGGGTGACGACGTGACCACCACGATCACCACGCTGCTGGCGCACGGCCCCGAGCCGAAGGCGGAGTTGGTGCTGACCGGCCCCGGTGGTGACTCGGGCGGTCCGGAAACCCGAGTCCCGGTGCCGATCAACGAGATCGGCACGATCACCGCGCGATCTCCGATGGCGCAGGGGCGGCGGATCCTGCGCATGGAAATCCAGGTGCCCAACCCCTTGCTGGCCGACGGCATCGTGCTGGTCGACACCCAGGGCGTCGGCGGGCACGGAAGTTCTTACGCAGCAGGGGTGCTGAGTATGGTGCCCGCCGCCGACGCGGTGCTGGTGCTCTCCGACGCGTCCACCGAGCTCACCGAGCCGGAACTCGCGTTCCTGCGGCAGGTGCGCGAACTGTGCCCGACCGTCGCACTACTTGTCACCAAGATCGACCTGTACCCGCACTGGCGCCATGTGCACGAGGCCGACCAGCGCCACCTCGGCAAAGCCGGCCTGGACGTGCCGATCATCGCGGTCTCCTCGCTGCTGCGTAGTCACGCGTTGCGCCTACAGGACCAGCAGCTCGGCCTGGAATCGGGATTCGGTGTGCTCTACCAATTCCTGCGCGATCAGGTAGTGGCGCGCGATCAGCTCGCCACTCGCGGCGCGGTAGCCCGCGATATCCGTTCCGCCGCCGAACATTTGGCGCTCACGCTGGGCAGCGAACTGGTCGCGGTACGGGACCCGGAACGCGGCGCGGCGGCGGTCCGCGAACTGCGGGCCGCGCGGACCTCGGCCGAAGAACTGCACCGCCGCACCGCGGCTTGGCAGACGACCCTCGCCGACGGCATCACCGACCTGGCCGGCGATGTCGACCATGATCTGCGAGAACGGTTGCGTGGCATCACCAGAACCACCGAGGAGTGGATCGACGAGCACGACCCGGGCAGGCACTGGGACAGCATTGCCGAATACCTCACCGGCACCATCGATACGGCGATCGGTGACAACCTGCTGTGGACCCATTCCCGCGCAGTGCAACTCGCGCAGCGGGTCGCCGAGCACTTCACCGAGGCAGGCACCGCCGATCTGCCCGACGTGCGGTCCGATGCGGCCGTCGAGGGCAGTCATGCCTGCGCGGGAACCCTCGCCGACCTCGAGCCCGACATCGGCTTCGGCAGCAAACTGCTGGTCGGCATGCGCGGTTCCTACGGTGGCGTGCTGATGATCGGACTTGCCAGCACCTTCGCCGGACTCGCACTGCTCAACCCGATCTCACTCGGCGCCGGACTCGTGGTGGGCGGCAAGGCTTTCCGGGATGACAAACAGGCCAGGCTGGCCCGGCGGCGCAACGAGGCGAAGGTGGCCGTCCGCCGGTTCGTCGACGACGTGGCGTTCCAGACCGGCAAGGAATCCAAGGACCGGCTGCACCGCATCCATCGCGCGCTGCGTGACCATTATGCCGGGGTGGCCGAGCGGAGCCTGCGGTCGATCGACGATTCGCTGCGCGCGGCGCAGGAGGCGGCGACCATGGCGAACGCCCGCAGAGCCGAGCGTGGCACGGTGCTCGAGCGGCAGCTCCACGTGGTCGCCGAGCTCAGTCGCTACGCCGACGCCATGCAGGCCGCGCTGCCGAGCGCGCCCGTCGGTACGGTGGCCTCGTGAAAATGCGAACGGCGGAGTCGTGAGGCGCGTGGTCGGCGCGGCGCCTGGGATTGTGGCCGAGGCGCATCGGCTGGTCGGTGCGGCGCGCGCCGCGCTGGCGAGCGAACCGCGACCGCGGGCACTGCTCGCGGACTGTGCCGGGCGGCTGGATCAACCGTTGCGGATCGCGCTCGCCGGTTCATTGAAGGCCGGCAAGTCCACGCTGCTCAATTCCCTTGTCGGGCAGGATATCGCGCCGACCGATGCGACCGAATGCACCAGGGTGGTTACCTGGTATCGCTACGGTTCCACCCCGAGCGTGACCGCGCACGCGGGTGACGGGGCCCGCGCCAACGTGGTGGTCCGTCGTGGCGGTGGTACGCACGGACTGACCTTCGACCTGGACCGCCTGAGCTGGAACGCCCCCGCGGCGCGCGAGGTCGATCACCTCGAGGTCGAATGGCCCGCGGCGGCACTCGCCCACACCACGATCATCGATACGCCGGGCACCTCCTCGCTGTCTCGTGAAGTATCGCGGCGCACAGCCCGATTGCTCACGCCTGGTGCGGATATGGAGCAGGCCGAGCAGGGTATCGCGGTTCCTGGCGCCGACGCGGTCGTGTATTTGCTGCGCAGGCTCGACGCCGCCGACGTCCGATTCCTCGAACGGGTAGGCGCCGGAACCGGAGCGGCGCAGGGTGTTTCCGGTCCGCTCGGCGTTGTCGGCGTGGTCTCCAGAGCCGACGAGATCGGCGCAGGCCGCATCGACGCTTTGCATTCGGCGCGCGACGTCGCCACCCGTTTCGCAGGCGAGCTGGAGCGAACGGGTCTGTGCCAGGCCGTGATTCCGGTCGCCGGACTACTCGCGTTCGCCGCGGCCACGCTGCGCCAGCAGGAGTATGCGGCGTTCGAGGCGCTGGCCGGTGTCCCGGTCGACGACCTGAGCACGGCACTGCTGTCCGCGGACCGCTTCGCCCGCCCTGATGTCGCGTTGCCCGTGGCGCCGGAGCTCAGAGCCCAGCTCGCGGAACGGTTCGGTCTGTTCGGCATTCGCATGGCGGTCACGCTGATCAGGCTCGGGGTGCGCGATTCCGCCACGCTGGCAGCGGAATTGACCAACCGCAGCGGCGTAGACGAGCTGCGTTCCGTGCTCGACGTCCAATTCGGCCAGCGCGCCGACCAACTCAAGGCCCACTCCGCCCTCACCGCCCTCGCCCGCGTACTGACCGCCTACCCAGGCAGCGAGGCCGACGCTCTCCTCCCACGCGTACGCACCCTCCTCTCCGACGTACACGGCTTCGCCGAACTTCGCCTGCTCGGCCGCCTCCGCACCGACGAACTGGCCCTGCCACCAACAGATCTCGCCGAACTACACCGCCTCATCGGCGGCTCAGGCATCGCCCCCCACCTCCGCCTAGGCCTCCCCATCGACGCCGCCCCCGCCATGCGGCGAGACCAGGCCATAGCCGCGGTCCGCAAATGGCGCTCCAGAGCCCGCCACCCCCTAGCCGACCAATTCACCACCACCGCCTGCCTAACCGCCGCCCGCAGCGCCGAAGGCACCCTCACCCTCCTCCCCGAATAGGCCCGGTTAGGCGGTGTGGACGTCAAGCGGCAGGGCTGACCGACATCTCCACGTGCAGTCCTGCCGCGGTGATCATGTTGACAAGGGCATCCAAGCTGAACAGATGGACCTTGCCGCGCATGAGGTCGGAAACCCGAGGCTGGGTCACCCCAGTCGTTCGGCCGCAGCGATCTGCGTCCAGCCCTGAGCGGTAATCCGTTCCGTCAGTTCGATCATCAGCCGTGGCCGTAGCCGCATCCCACACGCTGTCGAACGTTTCGTCCGCCATCAGCGCTCTCCTTCCTTGATCTGTGCTACGACCTGCGCTAGCCGCTTCGCCGCGAGGCTCAGATCCGCCGCCGAAGTCTTCTGTGACTTCTTCTGGCGGAATCCGGCCATCTTTGTGGTCGAGCGTCAAGGAGCGGTGGCGGTGCTGGTGGGGTCGATGAGGATTTTGGCGTGGTGGTCGGGGGTGGCGAGGGTGGTGAAGGCGGATTCGATGCCGTTGAGGCCTACGGTGCCGGTGATCAGGGGGGTGGGGTCTACTTTGCCGTTGGCGAGCAGGTGGAGGGTGTCGCGGAATTCGCCGGGGTCGTAGCCGAAGGCGAAGCGGAGTTCGAGTTCTTTGTTGATGGCTATGGCGGGGTGGATGCGGTCGGATTGCATGCAGACGCCGACGACGACTACACGGGAGAGTGGGGGTGCTGCGGTCAGGATCTGGTCGAGAATGCCTGGGACGCCGACGCATTCGAAGATTACGGGGCCGGATGGGCCCGCGTTCAAGGTGTGCGCGAGGCGGAAGATGTACCACCACGGCAGGTTCGGGACGCGGCGCAGGCGGTCCATGGTGTCGAAGCCGAGATCGAGGATGTCGGTGACGCCGTTGATCCGGCCGCGTTTGGGGGTTGCGGTCCAGGGGGAGTCGGTGGCGGGGTCGACGACGACGTCCGCGCCGCACGCGGTCGCGAGTTCCCTACGGCGCGGGGAGAAGTCGCTGGCCACCACGGTACGCACGCCCCCAGCCTTCAACATACTGATCACCGCGAGGCCGATGGGTCCGCAGCCGATCACAAAGGCGTTCTGCCCCTTACCGACTCGCCCTTTGCGGACCGCGTGCCATGCCACCGCCATCGGCTCGGTGAGCGCCGCGTGTTCGGCGGACAACCCGTTCGGCACCGGCATGGTCATCGATTCCTGGACCACCACCTGCTCGGCGTACGCCCCGGGCGCCTCGACCGATAGTCCGGTCAGCTGCGGTTTCGAACCGTGCCGAACGATCGGCAGCGCCACCACGGGTGTGCCCGTCGCCCACCGCTTGCGGCACCCGGGCCCGTAATCGACGACCGTACCGCTGAATTCGTGGCCCAGTACCACGCTCTGATCCGACCGCATGAACGAGTCGTAGCCGGTGGTCACGGCCAACTCGGCCATCTCGTCGGCATGGCTGCGGGCATGCAGGTCGGAACCGCAGATGCCGCAGCGCGCTACGTCGATCAGCAGTTGCCCGCGCCCCGGTACCGGTGTCGGCAGGTCGATGACCTCGAACTTCGAGTTGGTGACGACGGCGGCCCGCATAGTGAACTCCTCGAATCGACAGCGTCTCCCACGCTACTGCGTGCCGCCCGGCAAAACAGCGATCAGACCGCCGCGAGTGCCTACTCGGCATCGCGGCGGTCGCTCGGCGTCCGACGGGATTCACTGCCGCTCGCGCAGGACGGGGAACACCTCCTCCTGGAGGTAGGTTTCGAGGTCGCGCCCCTTGCGGTTGGCTTCGATCACCGAGACGCCGTGCTGCTCGGCCTTCTTGATCAGCAGTGCGCGTGAGTCGCTTTCCACGCCGCCACCGATCAGCAGGAAGTCGACCGGGTCGGTGTCGAGCACCGCGACGGCGTCCTCGTCGGCGAGCACGCCGTGTGCGCTGAAACCTTGGGCTCGTAGCTGGGCGATGCCCGATTCCACCACGCTCGGGCCGCGGCCGATGACCAGGATATCCATGTCCTCATACTCCTATCGGTGTCAGATCCGCTGTTGCGGTATCGGTTTCGAGTGGTTGGAGCTTGGCGTCCTTCGGCAGCGCGAAGAAGCCGAGACACATCAGCAGCAGCATGCCGATGCCGTACCAGAGTGTGTAGTCGAAGGTGTTGGCGAAGTTGGTCGCGTTCGCGTCGGTACCGGCCTCGGTCAGTATCCGGCCGACCTCGTCGCTACCGGCCGGCGCAAGGCAGCTGTCCGGCACCGCGGTCGGATCGATCTGCGCCGATCGATCCTGCACGCAGACACGGAAATTGGCGAGGATCTCGTCCTGCGCGGACAGCGGCAGCCCGGCCACCGCGAGTTCGGCGCGGACCTGCGGGGTCACCGCGGCTACGCCGCGGGCCGAATCATGGTCGAGCTGAGTGAAGAACACGACGCCGACCAGTGCCACGCCGAGCGCGGTGCCGAGCTGTTGCCCGGTATTGAGCAGCCCGGACGCCGCGCCCGCTTCGCCTGCGGGTACTTGGCCGAGGAGCAGGTCGATGGTCGGCGCGACCACCATGCCGAACCCGACACCGGTCACCAGCAGTGGGAAAACCATCTGCCACGAGGCGATCTCGGCGCCGTAGTGTGCCGCGAGCCAGCCGTAGAGGCCGAACCCGAGCGCGTTGACCACGCCACCGGCGATCAGCACCCGCCTGCCGAACCTCGGTGCCAGCAGACCGACCGAAACACCCGCTCCCACACCGGCTCCCACGGCGAAGAACACCGCCGTGAGCCCGGCCCGCATCGGCGACCAGCCGAGCCCGGACTGCATGAACAGCGTCCACACCAGGAAGAACCCGCCGAGCCCGATCCAGAACAGCAGCCAGCTGGCGAGCCCGATCGCGAACGGCCGGGAACGGAACAGGCCGAGGTCGATCAACGGCGACCCGCCGGTCCGCGCTCGCCGCCGTTCGTAGCCGACGAACAATCCGAAGGTCAGCAGCGCAGCGAAGATCATCACGAAAGTCCAAGCGGGCCAACCGAGTCGGCGCCCCTCGGTGATCGGGTAGACCAGCAGCAGCACGGCACCGACGGCCAGCACCATGCCGACCACATCCAGCCGCGGCGGCGTAGTCGAGCGCGAATCCTTCATTACCGCCGCGGCGGCGAACAGCGCGGCAATGCCGACCGGGATATTGACCAGGAAGATCGGCCGCCAGGCCAGCTCGAACAGATCCCACTGCACGAGCAGCCCGCCGAGCGAAAGCCCGACCGCCGACGCGGACCCGCCGACCCCGCTGTACAGCGCGATCGCTTTGGCGCGTTCGTTTTCCGGGAAGGTGACCCGGATGATGGCCAAAATCTGCGGCACCATCAGTCCCGCCATCGCGCCCTGCACGAACCGTGACGTGATGAGCATCGTCGGGTCGGTACTCAGCCCGCAGGCGGCGGACGCGAGGGTGAATCCGGCCATACCGGCGAGGAAGACGCGTTTGCGCCCGTAGATGTCGCCGAGCCGGCCGCCGGTGATCAACACCGCGGCGAACGCGAGCACGTAGGCCGCGACGATCCATTCGATCTGCGAGTACTGGGCCTTCAGGTCGGACTGGATGCTCGGGACGGCGACATTGACGATCGTGACGTCGAGCAGATCCATGAAGCCCGCGGCGAGTACGACCGCGAAGGCGATCCAGCGGCGCGGGTCGAGATCGGTCGGGGTATCGGTATCGGTGGGGTGGAGGTCGTGGTCCACGGCGGCTCTCTTCGACTCGGCGGGTGTCTCCTCAAACTATGCACATGAAGTGATTATCACGCAATAGGACAATCATCATGAGTGCGTTAAAGGTATGCTGTGTGGGTGACCGATCCGAGGTTTCCGCCGCTGTCCGACCAGGCCGCCTTCCTGCTCGGCCAGCTGGGCGCTTACACCAGCGGACGATTCGGGGAGTTGCTGGCGCCGCTGGACATCGGCCCCCGGCACTTCGGCATGCTGCGATTACTGCGCGAACACGACGGGCAGACCCAGCAGCAGTTGGGCGAAACGCTCGGCATTCATCGCAATGTGATGGTCGGGCTCGTCGACGAGTTGGAGAAACGACAGCTCGTGGAGCGACGCAGGCATCCCACCGACCGCCGCGCGCACGCCGTTTATCTGCTGCCCGCCGCGCGTGAGGTATTGACCCGCGCGCAGGAAACAGTGCGCCGTCTGGAGGCCGAGCTGTTCGCCGAACTCGACACCGAGGACCGTGCGACGTTGCTGCGATTACTGCAGCGCACGGCCGCGAGCAACGGATTGCGCCCGGGTATTCATCCCGGACTCACCCACGATCGAATGCGCCCCTGCTGACCGGAGTCCGGTAATTCACAGCAGCACACCAGGATTCAGGATGCCCGCCGGATCGAGCGCGGACTTGGCCGCGCGCAGCGCGAGCGCGAACGGCTCCGGGCGTTGCTTGTCGTACCAGGGCCGGTGGTCCCTGCCCACCGAATGGTGATGCGTGATCGTCCCGCCTTGGGCCGAGAGTGCCTCGGACACAGCCGCTTTGATCTCATCCCACTGCGCGACCGTGCTGCCCCAGCGGCCGGTGGCGTAGATGCCGAAGTACGGTGCAGGCCCGTCCGGGTAGACGTGGGTGAACCGGCAGGTGACCACGCCGGTCGCGCCGACCGCGCGGATCGCGTCGTTCGCCGCGCTGGTCACCGCGGCTCTGAGGCCCTCGAATCTGTCCCAGGTGCAAGCGGTTTCGAAGGTCTCGGTGATCATCGACCGCGCCGCGAGCGCATCGCGCTGGTACGGCATGCGCAGGAACGAGGATCGCCAGGTATCGGCCGTACCGCCGCTGTGCGTGTTCGTCTCCGAATCCGAGTAGCGCACAGGTTCCGGCAACGTGCCCCCGTGTTCGGCGGCGATCTCGACGGCGCGTGCCATCCACGGCTGCGTCGGGTGGTCCGCCGATTCGAAGCCGAGCACCAGCACCCCGCCCGCGGTCGCCGCACCGGCGTTGAGGAACGCCTCGGCTGGATCGAGCAGGCGGCAATTGGTCGGATACAGACCCGACTGCGCGATGACGCGGGTGGCGGCGACCGCCTGGCCGTAGTCGTCGAAGTGCACGGAAGCCGTTGCGCGCCAACGCGGGTGGTCCTGCAGACGCAGCCACGCCTCGGTGATCACGCCGAGCGTGCCCTCGGAGCCGAGGAACATCCGATCCGGCGCCGGCCCCGCGCCGGAACCGGGCAACCGGCGGGATTCGCTGATACCGGCGGGCGTCACCACCCGCATCGACTCCACCAGATCATCGATGTGGGTGTACAGCGTCGCGAAGTGCCCGCCCGCCCGCGTGGCCAGCCAGCCACCGAGCGTGGAGAACTCGAACGACTGCGGAAAATGCCGCAGCGCCAGCTTCGCTTCGCGCAGTTGGTCTTCCAGTGCGGGCCCGAACACACCTGCCTGAATCCGCGCGGCGCGACTGGTGGGATCGATCTCGAGGACGCGGTCGAGCGCGCCGAGATCTAGGCTGATCGCACCGGCGAAATCGCCATCGAGCCGCGGCTCGATCCCGCCGACCACGGAAGTTCCACCGCCGAACGGGATTACGGCGATATTCGCCCGGCTCGCCCAGTCGAGCACGTCGACGATGTCGGTCTCGGTCCGTGGCCGCACGACGAGATCGGGCGGAGTCCGCACCTGGCCGAGCAGATTTCGCACCACATCGCGGAACGCCTGCCCGTGTGCGTGCGCCGCGCGATCGGCGGGATCCGGGGAAGCCAACTCGGCCAGTGCCGCCGGTGCGGCGATCCGAGGCTCGGGCAGCGCGAGCGATTCGATCGTCGGTGGCTCGTGTGGCGTGAGGTCGGCGCCGGGCATGATCGCCGCGACGCGCGCGGTCAGCGCCGCTCGCTCGGCGCCGTGCACCGCGTCCTCGACGTTGCCCCAGCCCCACCATGACCGCGTCTTCGCCGGCACCGTGACTCCTCTCCGCCGGGCTCGCACCCGCCGCGCGAGCTATTGCACCACGGGTGGCCGGGCCGGGTCCGCGCGACGAGAATCATGAAGAGACGAAATTGGTGCCGCCGTTCGGGAATGATCCTCGTCGGTCGGCCGTTGAGCTATTCGACAGTGTTGAGTGTGTCGGACTCAAGTTTGAGTTGACTCCCGGTGATGATTGGGGGCAGGATTGAGCCGACCACGCTCATCGTTGCTGGGGCCGTGCTCCGTCAGGTGCTGGAGCGAGGTCTCGCGGTACAGGGTGACCTGGCCGTAGGGCGACACTCGCCCAGCACCGACACCAATAAGTACGTCAATTAGGAGGAACAACAATGGCTCGTGCGGTCGGAATCGACCTCGGGACCACGAACTCGGTCGTCGCCGTACTCGAAGGCGGAGAACCGGTCGTCGTTGCCAACTCGGAAGGATCGCGCACCACCCCGTCGATCGTCGCCTTCGCGAAGAACGGCGAGGTGCTGGTCGGCCAGCCGGCCAAGAACCAGGCCGTCACCAACGTCGACCGCACCATTCGCTCGGTCAAGCGCCACATCGGCACCGACTGGACCGTCGAGATCGATGGCAAGAAGTACACGCCGCAGGAAATCAGCGCGCGCACGCTCATGAAGCTGAAGCGCGACGCGGAGGCCTACCTCGGTGAGGAGATCACCGACGCGGTCATCACCGTCCCCGCGTACTTCGAGGACGCTCAGCGCCAGGCCACCAAGGAAGCCGGCCAGATCGCCGGCCTGAACGTGCTGCGCATCGTCAACGAGCCCACCGCGGCCGCGCTGGCGTACGGCCTGGACAAGGGCGACAAGGAACAGACCATCCTGGTCTTCGACCTCGGTGGCGGTACCTTCGACGTCTCGCTGCTGGAAATCGGCGAGGGCGTCGTCGAGGTCCGCGCGACCTCCGGTGACAACCACCTCGGTGGTGACGACTGGGACGAGCGCGTGGTGACCTGGCTGGTCGACAAGTTCAAGGCCAGCGCAGGCATCGACCTGACCAAGGACAAGATGGCGCTGCAGCGGCTGCGTGAGGCCGCCGAGAAGGCGAAGATCGAGCTCAGCTCCTCGCAGAGCACCTCGATCAACCTGCCCTACATCACCGTCGACGCGGACAAGAACCCCCTGTTCCTCGACGAGCAGCTGACCCGCGCCGAGTTCCAGAAGATCACCTCGGACCTGCTCGACCGCACCCGTGCGCCGTTCCAGTCCGTGATCAAGGACGCGGGCATCAACGTCGCCGCGATCGACCACGTCGTGCTCGTCGGTGGTTCCACCCGTATGCCCGCCGTCTCCGAGCTGGTCAAGGAGCTGACCGGTGGCCGTGAGCCGAACAAGGGCGTGAACCCGGACGAGGTCGTCGCCGTCGGCGCCGCACTGCAGGCCGGTGTGCTCAAGGGTGAGGTCAAGGACGTCCTGCTGCTCGATGTGACCCCGCTGTCGCTGGGTATCGAGACCAAGGGCGGCGTGATGACCAAGCTCATCGAGCGCAACACCACCATCCCGACCAAGCGCTCGGAGACCTTCACCACGGCTGACGACAACCAGCCTTCGGTGCAGATCCAGGTGTTCCAGGGTGAGCGCGAGATCGCTTCGCACAACAAGCTGCTCGGCTCGTTCGAGCTGACCGGCCTGCCGCCCGCCCCGCGTGGCGTGCCGCAGATCGAGGTCACCTTCGACATCGACGCCAACGGCATCGTGCACGTGACCGCGAAGGACAAGGGCACCGGCAAGGAGAACAAGATCAAGATCCAGGACGGCTCCGGCCTGTCCAAGGAGGAGATCGACCGGATGGTGAAGGACGCCGAGCAGCACGCGTCCGAGGACAAGGCCCGCCGCGAGGAGGCCGAGACCCGCAACCAGGCCGAGTCGCTGGTGCACCAGACCGAGAAGTTCATCAAGGACAACGAGGACAAGGTCCCCGCGGACATCAAGTCCAAGGTGGAGGCGGCCATCGCCGAGGCGAACGAGGCGCTCAAGGGCACCGACATCGCCGCGGTCAAGGCGGCCGTCGAGAAGCTGGCGACCGAGTCGCAGGCGCTCGGCCAGGCGATCTACGAGTCGTCGGCCACCGAGGGCGCCGCGTCCAGCAATGGATCCTCGGCCACCGACGCCGATGACGAGGTCGTTGACGCCGAGGTTGTCGACGAGCCGGTGGACACGGAGAAGAAGTGACCAACGGCAACAATTCGGAGCAGCGCAACTCCGAGCAAGAGCCGGTCACCTTCGTCGACAATCGCAAGATCGACCCCCAGGAGCGAAGCTTGCGTAGCGACCAAGCAGCGCAGACCGGTGAGGTTCGGGAGCCGGCGGCGGACGCCGCCGGCGGCTCCGGCCCGGACGCCGGGAACGACACCGAGTCCATCATCGGCGCGACGCAGGGTGCCGAGCTGCTGGCCGATGCCATCAGCAAGGAACTCGCCGAGCGCACCGCCGACCTGCAGCGGCTGACCGCGGAGTACGCCAACTACCGGCGCCGCGTCGAACGCGACCGCAAGACCGCGATCGACACCGCCAAGGCCGCCGTGGTCACCGAATTGCTCGGTGTGCTCGACGATCTCGATCGGGCGCGGGCGCACGGCGACCTGGACAACGGACCGCTCAAGTCGGTGGCCGACAAGCTGGCCACCGCGCTGCACAAGCAGGGCCTCGAGGAATTCGGTTCGGCGGGTGAGCCTTTCGACCCGACCCTGCACGAGGCCGTGCAGCACGAGGGCTCCGGGCACGACCCGGTGATCGGCATCGTCATGCGCAAGGGCTATCGGTTCGGCGAACGGGTGCTTCGGCACGCGCTGGTCGGGGTAACCGATGGCGTGGCCGATGGGGCCACCACCGACCCGGCCGAGGCATCGGACGCTGATGCCGGCGCGAACAAACAGTAATAAGACGCGAGAGGAGGAGATATCCGGTGAGTCAACGGGAGTGGATCGAAAAGGACTTCTATAAGGAACTGGGTGTCTCCTCCGGCGCCTCGCCGGACGAGATCAAGAAGGCGTACCGCAAGCTCGCACGTGACCTGCATCCGGACGCCAATCCCGGTGATACCAAAGCCGAGGAGCGGTTCAAGACCGTCAGCGAAGCACACGCGGTGCTGTCGGATCCGGCCAAGCGCAAGGAGTACGACGAGACCCGCAAGTTGTTCGCGGGTGGCGGCTATCCACGCGGCGGCGGGTTCACCCCCGGTGCGCCAGGCGGTTTTTCGCAGGACTTCAACATCGGTGACATCTTCGGCGGCGCGAACGCCGGCGACGGTGGCCTCGGTGACCTGCTCGGCGGCCTGTTCAACCGGGGCGGCACCCGCACCACGAGCCGCCCGCGCCGCGGCGCCGACGTAGAGACCGAGACGACACTAGGGTTCCGCGAGGCCGCGCAGGGCGTCACCGTTCCGCTGCGGATGACCAGCCCGTCGCCGTGTACCACGTGTCACGGCAGCGGTGCCAAGCCGGGAACCAGCCCGCGGGTCTGCCCGCACTGCAATGGCACCGGCGTCATCAGCCGCAACCAGGGCGCGTTCGGCTTCAGCGAGCCGTGCGATGACTGCCGGGGCACCGGTTCGATCATCGACGACCCGTGCGTCGACTGTCACGGCAGCGGCATCCAGAACCGCACGCGCACCATCACGGTGCGGATTCCCCCGGGAGTCAGTGACGGACAACGGATTCGGCTGGCCGGTCAGGGCGAGGCGGGCCTGCGTGGCGCACCGTCGGGTGATCTGTTCGTCAGCGTGCACGTCAGCCAGGACAAGGTCTTCGGCCGCAACGGCGACGACCTGACCCTGGTGCTGCCGGTCAGCTACAGCGAATTGGTGCTCGGTACCACGGTGTCCGTGCCCACCCTGGAGGGGCGGGTCGGCGTCAAGGTGCCACCGGGCACCGCGGACGGCCGCATCCTCCGCGTTCGCGGTCGTGGCGTGCCCAAGCGCGGCGGCGGCGCCGGTGACCTGCTGGTCACCGTGAAGGTCGCGGTGCCACAAAAGCTGGATGACAATGCCGCCGAAGCGCTTCGGCGCTTCGCGGAGGCGGAGAAAGCCAGCGGATTCGACCCACGGGCAGGATGGGCAGGTGCTTGATGTCCAATGATCCGAAGCAGGCGGGCGGCGGTTCGTCGCGCGTCGAGTTCTTCATGATCTCGGTGGCGGCCCAGCTGGCGGGCATGCACGCGCAGACCCTGCGCACGTATGACCGTCTGGGACTGGTCACGCCACAACGGACTTCGGGCGGCGGGCGACGCTACTCGGCCAGGGACGTCGAGCTGTTGCGCGAGGTGCAGCGGCTGTCTCAGGACGAGGGCGTCAACCTGGCGGGCATCAAGCGCATCATCGAACTCACCAACCAGGTCGAGGAATTGCAACAGCGCGTCGCCGAACTATCGGGCGAGCTGGATCGATTGCGAGCGGGCTATCGACCCGATCTTTCGCCGCCGCAACGCAGTACCGCACTGGTGGTGTGGCAACCGCGTAATCGCCGTGGTATTTGAGGGATCAGCAGTCCCGCAACAATACTGAATACGGCTAGCTAACTATCGGGCCGCCGGCCTCGGAGAATTGATTGTGCTCCGAGGTCAGCGGCCCGAAGTCGTGCCGGACGCGGGTTTCTGAAGGGTAGCCAACGATAAGCCGAGACTCGGTGTGCGACAGCGCATCGGGGCATCCGATACCGGTCGATAGCCGACTGGTCAGTTTCATCGGGCGCCCTCGTGGCGTGGCGTGCGGTGTGGACTGACTCAGTCGGCCGATCGTCCAGTGATGTTGCCGCACGGTCGCTCTGAGATCGCCGTCGTAGCGAAGACTGCATAACGAGTCTTGCAAATTCAGTGTATCCGTGACTGATTTAAGCCGATTTTTGCGGTCTACCAGTCTGTTTCATAAGCCTTTTGCGCCGCAGGTCCTCGTTTCCGGGGAATTACACGCTTGTTGTTTAAACGGAGGATTCCACTCCTGGCAAACCTCGCCTACACTCCTTGGCAACGGCTGCTGACGAGTGTCCCGCAGCACCTCACTCGCCGGCACAGTTTGTGTTCGAGTGCGAAATGGGGTTGTGACACAAATGGATTCGCGGACTGTCGCTTTGATCAGAACGACGTTCAAGGCGGTTGCTGCGGAGGAAGGGGGGCCGGAGAAATTAGCGAGATCGTTCTACGCGATCCTATTCACCGACTACCCCCAAGTCCGCGATTTCTTTCCAGCAGCCATGGACGCACAGCGAGATCGCCTGGTCAAGGCCATCGCCTATGCCCTTGATCGGCTCGAGGAGCCGAACAAGCTGTTGCCCTTCCTTTCTCAGCTCGGGCGTGATCACCGCAAATACGGTGTGCAGCCCGCGCATTACACGGCGGTCGCGGTCTCGCTGAAGACCGCGATGCAGGTGTACGCGGGCACCGAGATGTGGACCGACGAGGTCGACCGGGCCTGGGACGAGGGCCTGAAGATCATCGGCGACACCATGATCGGCGCGGCGGCGAAGGAAACCACGCCACCGGTCTGGACCGGCACCGTGGTGGAACGCCGCGACGTGCTGCGCAACCTGACCGTGCTGCGGTTGCAACTGGACCAGCCGATGCAATACGCCGCCGGTCAATACCTGAGCGTGCAGATACCGGCCCGGCCGCGGATGTGGCGCTATATGTCGCCCGCGGTGCCCGCGAATGCCAACGGGGAGATCGAGTTTCACGTCCGGAGCGTGCTGGGCGGCTGGGTCAGCTCGGCCATTGTCGGCCAGACCGCCATCGGCGATCAGTGGCTGCTCGGCTCGCCGCTCGGCGGCCTCGGCATCCCGCGCAACACCAAGCGCAAGATGTTGATGGTCGGCTGCGGCACCGGCATCGCGCCGTTGCGCGCCCAGTTGATGGCGATGGCGCAGCGCCGCACCAACCCGAAGGTGCACCTGTTCGTCGGCGGGCATCATCCGTGCGACCTCTACGACCTGGACACGCTGAACAGCCTGGCCGTCGCCAACCGCTGGCTCACCGTAACACCGGTCACCGAACACGACGAAAACCCTTGGTGGTACACCGATTCCAGGGAACTGGCGCCCGCCCACGCGGGCCTGGAGCCGCGGCTGACCGGCCAGATCGGCAAGGTGGTCGCCAGCTTCGGCGCCTGGGCCGACCGGGATGTGCAGATCGTCGGCTCACCCTCGATGGTGCAGACCACCAAGTTCCGCATGATGGCCGCGGGGACGCTCACCAAGAACATCCGCCACGACCCACTGTTCTGACCGGCCGTCCGGGATTTCGACCCCTCCCGTTATCCCGGGCTCAGTCGGAATCCGGTCGCGCCGAGTACCGCGGCCGGATTCCGGCGAGGCGGCGTGCTCAGACCCCTTCGAACTGAATCCGTTCCGGCGGAGTTCCGGTGGCGAGCAGCCGGTCGACCGTGGCGTTGACCATAGCGGGGGAGCCGCATACCAGCACCTGGTGGTTGTCGAACGCGCCGTGCGAGCCGACCACCTCGGCGAGCGTGCCGAAGAGCAGCTCGTCCGGCGGGAAGCCGATGTTCACCCGGCTGCGCTCGTACCATTCGTCTTCCCAGCTCGGGTCGTCCGGGCTCTCGACCACGGGAATGACCGTGAGCCAAGGCAATTCACCGGCCAGCAGGTACAGCATGTCCGAGGCGTACAGATCGCGCGGGGTGTGGCCGCCGAAGAAGAGGTAAGTGTGCGGAGGTTCCGGCGCACGCGCCAGGTCCAGGATCTGCGCCCGCAGCGGGGCCAGGCCGGTGCCGCCCGCGATCAGCACCACCTCGTCGCCCGCCGGATCGATCGCGAATCTGCCGAACGGCGCACGGATCTGCCATTCGTCGCCGGGGCGGGTGTCGGCCACGATCGAACCGCTGCACCAGCCGCCGGGCACGGTGCGCACATGGAACTCCAGCTTGCCGTCCAGCGACGGCGGCAGCGCCGGGGACAGCCTGCGCCGCATGCTCGGCTGCTGCGGCACGGTGACCTCGACGGACTGGCCGGCGAGGAACGGAACGAACTCGCCGATCAGGCGAATCACCGCCAGGTCGTGGCGGATTCGATGGTGTCCGACGACCGTTGCGGTCCACTCGGTAGGTAAGGGTGCGCCGTTGCCGAGCGCACTAGGGTCCCCCATGAGGGCGGCCTCCTTCGTCACACAGGGTCGGAGCTGATGATGTGCTCCGGAGTACCGACCGCGATCAACGCACGCCGGGTGTCCGCGATCATCTTCGCCGACCCGGCGATCTGGATCTGCCGGTCCGCCCACGCGCCGAAGCTCGCGACCACCGCGCCCAGGTTACCGATCAGCCGCCGGTGCATGCCGTATGGCTCTTCCTGCGGTGGATGCGGATACCACCACGGATTGGTCTTCTGCTCGCAGACCGGGACGATGGTGAGCCACGGATTGCTCTGCGAGAGCTGCCACATGTTCTCCACGTCGTAGAGATCGCACGGGTAGCGGCCGCCGATGAAGAAGTGCACCCTCGGGTTGATGCCGCGCTGACCCATCTCGATCAGCTGGGCGCGCAGCGGGGCGATGCCGGTGCCCGCGCCGATCATCAGCACGTCACGGCCGCTGTCCCGGTCCACGTGCAGTCCGCCGAGCGGTCCGGCGATCTGCCAGCGGTCGCCGACCCTGGTCTCGTTCACGATGGCGGGGCTCACCCAGCCGCCGCGGATCTTGCGGATGTGGAACTCGATCTCGCCGTACGGGTTGGCCGGGATCGCGGGCGAGAAGTAGCGCCACATCTTCGGCCGCTGCGGCACGGTGAGCGGCACGTACTGGCCGGCCTGATAGGGGATCGGGCTCTCGGATTGCAGCCGCACGATGGCCAGGTCCTCCAGCACCCGGCGATGACCGACCACGGTCGCCTCCCAGTACGGCTGGGACTTGTCCGAGTTCGCGCCGATGGCCATGGACGCGGAGATCAGGATGGTGATGTCGCGCCAGCCCTCCTCCAGCCCCCGATGCCAGGTCCCGATGCCGTTGTACGCGCGGAACGCCGAAAGCAAGGCCCGGCCCGCGGCGTCGTAGTGCGCCGCGTCGACCCCGTATTTGCGATGGTCGCGGGCCAGCTGCTCCAGGAACTTCTGCGCCCGTTCCCAGTCCTCGAGGTGATCGAGCACGTACTGGATGGCGGTGACGATCCGCTTGGCCTGCATCTCCATCGCAGGCGGGAAGAGTTCACGCAGTTGCGGGTTCTCGGCGAACAAATGACCGTAGAACGCACTGACCAACCGCTCGGGTCCATGCGGCGACTCGATCACCGCACGGAAGTTGGCGCGGACCAGCGCAGCCGAACGCGCATCCACGACGCGAAGCTTCCTTTCCCTCAGTTCTGCCCGGGGACATATCCGTAACCGGCGGTCCTCCGCTGATCAGTATCCCCGAAAGTGCCGTGGTCGTGTTGGTATGCACGACCAGCCCGCTCGTGGGCGCTCGCGCGCCGTATACAGCGCGGGTGGGATACGGCCTCGCTGACGCTTCGGCCTCTGTTGACAGGTTATCTGTCGGATTGCCGGTGCGGTTTCGGCAGGGGGTTTACCAGGGGTCGGCCGATTAGATGGCGAGGACCGTTTTGCCGCGGGCGCCCGCGGCGCCGATGGCGGTGGTGCCGTCGGCGAGGGGGATGGTGGCGTCGATGGGGACTACCACGTCGCCTTCGGCTACCCGATCCAGTAGTCGGGCCAATTCGGGTGCGCCGCCTTTGGATTCGATGTTGCCGCCGCGGATGCTCCTGGTGCGCAGTGCGTCTTCGTCGGCGGACCAGATGGTGGAGTAGACGGTGCCGCCGTCGCGGACGAGGGTGGTCAGGTCGGCGAGGACATCGGGTGGGCTGACCAGGTCGAAGAGGACGTCGATGCCGTCGGGGTGGGCGGCGGCGACCTGGTCGCGCACCGAGCCGGCGGTGTAGTCGACGGTTTCGGCCGCGCCGAGGCGGGTCATCTGGTCGGCGACCTCGCCGCGGGCGGTGGCGATGACGTCGGCGCCCGCCATGTTCGCGAGTTGGACGAGGAAGGAGCCGACGCCGCCGGTGGCGCCGACGATCAGCACGGTCTGGCCGGGCTCGATCTTGGTGGCGTCCACCATGTCCTGGGCGGTGACGCCCGCGGTGGGCAGTGCGGCGGCCGCGGCGGTCGGCACGCCCTCGGGGATGCGCACCAGGGTGCCGCCCTCGGGGATGACCGCGTATTCGGCGAAGGTGCCGTGGCCGGCCGGTGGGAACAGGAACTTGCCGACCACTCGGTCACCGACGGCGAAGTGGCTGACGCCGGGGCCGACAGTGGCGATGGTGCCCGCGCCGTCCACGCCCAAGATCATCGGAAAGTCGTGCGGCAGCTTGCCGTCCAGTATCCCGTCGGCCATTTTCGCGTCGAACGGGTTGACTCCTGCCGCCTCCAGCTGCACCCGGACCGCTCCCGGTCCCGGCTCGGGGACCGGCATGTCGGTCAACTCGGGTGCGGCTCCGAACTTCCGTACGACAATCGCGCGCATCCATTCGCTCCTTGAATCGGGCTGAAGAGTGATGCATCAACTAACGGCAAGGGTCATCGTATGCATCCATACCCCATGGACGCTGTGATTCATCGCATTGCGAGGGTGTCGCGGCGGTACCGTTCAGGCGGGACGAAAAATACCCAAACTTGAGCGGAACAGACTCAACCTTTCCCACGTTGGATGTAGAGGATGGCGCGGAGCCGCGCGAGATGCGTGCGGATCAGGCTTCGGCGCCAGCACAATCGACCAGTAGGAAGGTGACTTGTGGACTCGTTCAATCCCACCACCAAGACCCAGGCGGCCCTGACCGCCGCGCTGCAGGCGGCCTCCGCCGCGGGCAATCCGGAGATTCGTCCGGCCCACTTGCTGGTGGCGTTGCTGGATCAAACCGACGGCATCGCCGCCCCGCTGCTCAAGGCTGTCGGCGTCGACCCGGCGACGGTCCGGCGCGAGGCCCAGGACATCGTGGACCGGCTGCCGAGCGCGACCGGCGCGACCACCACCCCGCAACTCGGCCGCGAGGCGCTGGCCGCGATCACCGCGGCCCAGCGGCTGGCCACCGAGCTCGGCGATGAATATGTCTCCACCGAGCACGTCATGGTCGGCCTGGCCGCGGGCGACTCGGATGTGACGATGCTGCTGAAGAAGTACGGCGCCGATGCCGACGCGCTGCGCGAGGCATTCACCGCCGTGCGCGGCAGCGCCAGGGTGACCAGCCCCGATCCCGAGGGCAGCTATCAGGCGCTGGAGAAGTACTCCACCAACCTCACTGAGGCCGCACGCGCGGGCAAGCTCGACCCGGTGATCGGGCGCGACACCGAAATCCGCAGGGTAGTCCAGGTTTTGAGCCGTCGTACCAAGAACAATCCGGTGCTGATCGGCGAGCCCGGCGTCGGCAAGACCGCGATCGTCGAGGGCCTGGCCCAGCGCATCGTGGCCGGTGACGTGCCGGAGTCGTTGCGCGGCAAGTCCGTGGTGTCGCTCGACCTCGGCGCGATGGTCGCTGGCGCGAAGTATCGCGGCGAGTTCGAAGAACGGCTCAAGGCCGTGCTCGAGGACATCAAAAACAGTGCGGGACAGATCATCACGTTCATCGATGAGCTGCACACCATCGTCGGCGCGGGCGCGACCGGCGAATCCGCGATGGACGCGGGCAACATGATCAAGCCCATGCTGGCCCGCGGCGAGCTGCGCCTGGTCGGCGCGACCACGCTGGAGGAGTACCGCAAGCACATCGAGAAGGACGCCGCCCTGGAGCGCCGCTTCCAGCAGGTGCTGGTCGGCGAGCCGTCGGTGGAGGACACCATCGGCATCCTGCGTGGCATCAAGGAGCGCTACGAGGTGCACCACGGCGTGCGCATCACCGACTCCGCGCTGGTGGCCGCCGCCACGCTCAGCGACCGCTACATCACCTCCCGGTTCCTGCCGGACAAGGCGATCGACCTGGTCGACGAGTCGGCGTCCCGGCTGCGGATGGAAATCGACTCGCGCCCAGTGGAAATCGACGAGGTCGAACGCGCGGTGCGGCGCCTGGAGATCGAAGAGGTCGCGCTGAGCAAGGAGACCGACGAGGCCTCCAAGCAGCGCCTGGAGAAGCTGCGCTCGGAACTCGCGGACGACCGCGAGAAGCTGAACCAGCTGATGACCCGCTGGCAGAACGAGAAGAGCGCCATCGATCAGGTCCGAGTCCTCAAGGAGGAGCTGGAGTCACTGCGCGGTGAGTCCGAACGGGCCGAGCGCGACGGCGATCTCGGCAAGGCCGCCGAGCTGCGCTACGGCACCATCCCGGCGCTGGAGAAGAAACTCGTCGAGGCCGAAAAGGTCTCCGGCACAGCGGCGGACGGCGAAGTGATGCTCAAGGAGGAGGTCGGCCCCGACGACATCGCCGAGGTGGTGTCGGCCTGGACCGGTATCCAGGTGGGCAGGCTGCTCGAGGGCGAGAGCCAGAAGCTGCTGCGGATGGAGCAGGAGCTCGGCAGGCGGGTGGTCGGCCAGACCGAGGCGGTGCAGGCGGTGTCCGACGCGGTGCGCCGGGCGCGCGCCGGGGTCGCGGACCCGAACCGGCCGACCGGCTCGTTCATGTTCGTCGGCCCGACCGGTGTCGGTAAGACGGAGCTGGCAAAGGCGTTGGCGGACTTCCTGTTCGACGACGAACGCGCCATGGTCCGGATCGACATGAGCGAGTACAGCGAGAAGCACTCGGTGGCTCGCCTGGTCGGTGCCCCGCCCGGCTATGTCGGCTACGACCAGGGCGGTCAGCTGACCGAGGCGGTGCGGCGCAGGCCGTACACGGTGGTGCTGTTCGACGAGATCGAGAAGGCGCACCCGGATGTGTTCGACATCCTGCTTGCCGTGCTCGACGAGGGACGGCTCACCGACGGCCAGGGCCGCACGGTGGACTTCCGCAACACCATCCTCATCCTGACCTCCAATCTGGGTGCGGGCGGCGATCGTGACCTTGTGATGAACGCGGTACGTTCGGCGTTCAAGCCGGAGTTCCTCAACCGCCTCGACGACGTGGTGATGTTCCACGGGCTGGACGAGGAGCAGTTGGAGCACATCGTCGACATCCAGCTCGACCAGCTGCAGAAGCGGCTGTCGCAGCGCAGGCTGAAGCTGGACGTGAGCGACTCGGCCCGGTTCTGGCTGGCCGTGCGCGGCTACGACCCGGTCTACGGTGCGCGGCCGCTGCGCAGGCTGATCCAGCAGTCGATCGGCGACACGCTCGCCAAAGAGCTACTGGCAGGCGAGGTTACCGACGGCGACGTGGTGAAGGTGACGGTCACGCCGGACGGGGACGGGCTCATCGTGGGCAAGTGAATACCGGAGTCGGCGGTCGATGCCTGCGGGTGTCGGCCGCCGACTCGTCGTAGTGGCCGTCGGCGACACCCCCGGAACGCGACGAGCAGTGTGGCCGCTCTAGCAGGGCCCATCTGGCGTGCCGCGACTTCAGATCGCGCAAGACCGGAGCGAACGCGACGGAACGCCTAACCTGGATGCCATGACCAACCCGAACGATCCGTGGGGGCAGCGGCCGGAGGATGCGCCGACCGAGCACCTGGGCGGCAAGTCCGGGTTCGAGCAGCCGCTGCACACCACGGAGTACTCCGAGGCGTACGGGCCCGGCGCGCCCTCGGCGTATCCGGCGACCGAGCAGTTCGGCTCGTGGACACCGCCGCCGCCGAACGCCACCCGTGAGTTCCCGCCGCACGACAACCAGTGGGGTGCTTACGAAAGCACCTACGGCGGCAACCAATGGGCTGGTGCCGCGCCGCCCACCGATCACGTACCGCCCGGCGCGGGCATGCCGCCGCCGGAACCGCCGCGGCGGCGCAACACCGGGTTGTGGATCGCGCTCGGCCTCGGGATCGTCGCGCTGGTCGCGGTGCTCGGTATTGTCGGGGGAGTGGTGCTCGCCAACAAGGATTCGTCGTCCACCAGCGCCGCGAGCACCTCGACCTTCCCGACCACGAACCGGCCGAACCCCGGGTCGCCGCGCGCCACCCCGAGCGGGGTCCCCGGCGTGCCAGGCCTCGGCGGCATCGACAATCTCGGCGCGACCATGGGCACCATCAACACCAACGACGGCGGCACGCTCACCATCAGCACGCTGCTCGGCGCCACGGTCACCGTGCGCACCGATGCCAACACCCAGGTGATCTCGATGTCGGGCACCAAGGTCTCCGATCTGCCCGTCGGCGACATCGTGCTGATCCAGGGTGACAAGGGCGCGGACGGGTCGATCCAGGCCAAGGTCATCATCAGCACCGCGCTGCCCGGCGGCGGAAGATGAACTCCCGCTGCTTCGCTCGGCCCGGCTCGGGCTGTCGACGGACGTTGTCCGTCCGCGCCCATTAAGCTGGACACTGATGACGGCAATGTGGTTCGGCTTGGCGGCGATCGCACTCGTGGGTGCGATCGTGCTGCTGTATTTCGATCGGATCCAGCGACAGCGGACCGGTCACGCGCGGCAGGTCTGGGCGAAATCCCAGGGCTACACGTATGTATCGGTGGAGCCCGCGCTCCCATCGACCTGGCGGCGCGGCGCGCTGGCCAAGCTCGGCTACCTCTCCGCGGTCGATGTGGTGTCCGGCATTCGCAAGGGTGAGAAGTTCGTGCTCTTCGATCTGGAGGACTCCGCGACGCTGATCGCGGTGCGTCGCCAGATCGGCTCGGACATCGACGTCGACATGCGGCTCAAGACCGCGTCGCCGCCGAAGGACGCCGATCTCGAACTGCTCGGCGCGATCGGCGACCGGGTGGTGTTCGCGACCAACCCGGAAATCGCCAGGCACGCCGTCGATCAGCGGATGGTGGCCTTCATCGAGACGCTGCCCGACACCGTGCAGATGCTCTGGAGTGAGGGCAACTGGACGCTAGGCATGTTGTCCGTCGGCACCTCTTCGCGCGAGTGGGAAACCTCGATCGACGCGGTGTTGCGGCTGTCCGGGCTGCTGCACGTGCTGCCGCCGGTCAGCGAGCCGCGCTTCGACAGCGGCGGGCACGATCCCGGCCGCCCGCGTCCGCGCGGCAGGCAGCGGCCGGAGGAGTCCGAGGAAGACGAACTCGACGAGCCGCTCGGCGGCGCCAGGGTGCAGCCGCCACGGATGCGCAAGGACGAGGAGTTCGACGAGGCGCCGTTCGCCGAGCAGGGTTACGACGAGGACCGCGCGCCGCTGTCCGCACCGGACGAACCGGAACCGCCGCGTCGCCCGTCGCTCGCGGTGGTGCCGGACGCGCGGGCCAGGGTCCGCGAGGACCGCAGGACCGCCGACGAGTGGACGCCGGAACGGCGCGACGAATGGTCGCCGGAACCGCGCGAGGATTGGTCCCCCGAGCCGAGGGACAGGCGGCCCGCCGACGCGCGGGACATGCGAGCACCCGAGTCGCGCGACACCTGGGCACCAGCGCAAGGCGACGAACTCCCCGCCGATGACTGGGCCGGCAAGCCCGACCGTCGTCCGGCGGCGCGCGAGGACGACGCCGCGGCCGAGCCGCCCGGCGGCCCGTTCCATCCCGGCTTCCGTCCATATCAGGGACCTGTGCCGCAGTGATCCGCTCGGCCCGCGTCTTGGCAGTACTACGGCCGATCGAGCGCAGGCGCCGCCGTCTATGATCGCCGCGGCCAAAGATTCGGTCGTCGATCTGGCCAGCGGACCGGGGTGATCTCCGGACGTGGCTCGGCGTATTCGGCGGCCGAATACGCCGTATCCTTCACGGAAGGGTTGGCAGGTGGACTGGCCGGAACAAGTGTCCGGGCCCAGGCCCTGTGCCCGGGATTCGTGCGCACCGAATTCCATGAGCGAGCCGGTAACGATCGTCGTCGCCGAAAGCCCTGTGGCTGAGTGTCGACCAGGTAGTTGCCGGTTCCCTGCGTGATCCGGAGAAGAATCGGGTGCTCCGTGTGCCCGGTGTGCAGTACACAACGCTTACCACCGTCGCAGGGATGACCCCGCGAGCCCTGGCGGCCCGACTGAATCGCGGCTTGTTCAACACACGCGGAAGGACTTAGGAATGATCGACGAGGCAACCACGAACGGGTCGGCGCTCGGCACGGGTTCCGACCGAGACAGATTGGCGGGACTGGTACGCGAGCTCGCCGTCGTGCACGGCAGAGTCACCCTGTCCTCGGGCAAAGAGGCCGACTACTACGTCGACCTGCGCCGCGCGACGCTGCACCACACCGCGGGACCGCTGATCGGCAAGCTGCTGCGCGAGCTGGTCGCGGACTGGGATTTCGATGCCGTCGGCGGGCTCACCATGGGCGCCGACCCGGTCGCGTTCGCCGTGATGCACGCGCCGGGCCGCCCGATCAACGCCTTCGTGGTGCGCAAGGCGGCGAAGGCCCATGGCATGCAGCGCCAGATCGAGGGCCCGGACATCGTCGGCAAGCGGGTGCTCGTGGTCGAGGACACGACGACCACCGGAAACTCGCCGCTCACGGCCGTGCGCGCGCTGCGCGAGGCGGGCGCGACGGTGGTCGGCGTCGCCACCGTCGTCGACCGGGAAACCGGGGCCGATCAGGTGATCGCGGCCGAGGGACTGGAGTATCGATCCATCCTCGGACTGAAGGATTTAGCCCTCAGCTAGCCTGGACAGCGGTCTAGTTCTTCAAAGGTGAAGGGTCATCTCCAGTGGTGAGCATTGCAATCAACAAAAATCGCGACAATGTTGCGATGCTCGGTATCGGTGCCTATCGACCGCAGCGAATTGTCAGCAACGAGGAAGTGTGCGAGGTCCTCGATTCCACCCCGCAGTGGATCTTCGAGCGAACCGGTATCCAGACCCGGCGCTGGATCAGCGGCGACGAGACGCTGCAGTCGATCGCCGCGGCGGCCGGTGAGCGCGCGATCGTCAACAGCGGCATCGACCGGTCCAAGATCGGCGCGCTGATCCTGGCCACGTCGAGTTGGCTGATGCTGACCCCGCACGGCGCCCCGTCCGTCGCGCACGACCTCGGCATCAACGGGATCCCGGCGTTCGACCTGACCTCCGGGTGCGGCGGTTTCGGTTACGGCCTCGGCGTGGCCGCCGACCTGATCCGGGCGGGCTCGGCCGAGTACGTGCTGTTGATCGGCGCCGAGACGATGACCGTCGGACTCGACCCGACCGACCGCGGCACCGCGATGATCTTCGGTGACGGCGCGGGCGCGGTGGTGATCGGGCCCGCCGAGGAGAACGGCATCTCGCCGACGGTCTGGGGCAGCGACGGCGAGAACGCGAGCGCCATCGCGCAGGACGTCAACTTCCTCGAATACATGGAGAAGGCGCAGGCCATGCAGGGCACCGACCCGGCGGTCGAGCCGATCGGCCGGATGTCGCTGCGGATGCAGGGCCCGCGCGTATTCCGTTGGGCCGCGGTAACTTTGCCGCGCGCACTGTCCACCGCGCTGGAGATGTCGGGGGTGGCGAAGGAAGACATCGAGGTCTTCATCCCGCACCAGGCCAACGCTCGGATCAACGAGCTGATGAAGAAGAACCTCGGCCTGGCCGACGACATCCCGATGGCCAACGACATCGTGCAGACCGGCAACACCTCCGCCGCGTCGATTCCGCTGGCGATGGAGGAAATGCTGGTGACCGGCAAGGCCAAGGGTGGTCAGCTGGCGCTGCTGCTCGGCTTCGGCGCCGGGCTCAGCTATGCGGGCCAGGTCGTCACGCTGCCGCCGAAGCCGATCGAGCCGAGCTTCAGTGTCTGATCGGCGGCGCTCGCTGGTCCCTCCATTACGCGAGCTACCGCCTTCGGGTCCGCCGCGGGTATTCCGGGCCGGGTTTCTCGCCGCGGCCACTGTCACCGTCTATGCCGCCGTCACCGGCCGCGAGAAGGTGCAGTGGATCGCGAAACCCTTGATGATGCCGCTGCTGGCGGCCGACGTGGTAACCAAGGGCAGCGATATCGATCCGACGGATCGCACGGTGCTGCTCGGCTCGCTCGGTGCCGCGACGCTTGGTGACATCCTGCTCATCGACCCCGACAACGACCGCCGGTTGATCGCCGGTGCGTCGTCGTTCGCGGTGCTGCAGGCCGGGTACTCGGCGCTGTGGTTGCGCAAGGGTGCGCGCCCGCGTGCCGAGGTGGCGTTGCCGCGACTGGGCGCCTGGCTCGGTGCGGCGGCTCTGCTCGGCGGGAAAGCGCCTACTGTGGCGGCACCGTTGATCGCCTATGGCGCGATGCTCGGCACCGCAGGCGTGCTCGCCTCGGACACGGCATTGGCCCCCGGCGCGAAATCCATTGCGGGCGTGAACATTCCCAACGCCGATCCGCGTAGCCGACTAGGGCTCGGCGCGATGTTGTTCACCGCGTCCGACGGCCTGATCGTGCTGCGCCACCTGTTCGCCCGCACCGAGCGCACTCGTCGGATAACCGAGGGCGTCATCCTGGCCACCTACGCCGCCGCCCAGTTCCTGCTAGCCGACCCGGCCGCGCACCACTGCTGATCTCAGAACTGAGGCGTCTTCACAGCACGACAATGATTCGATCGCGGTTCGCCGGATCGACCCGGATGGAGATGGTCTCGCCGACCGCCAGGCGCGCCTTGTCGGCCGGGGTAACGTCGAAAACGATTGTCCCCCGGTAACTTTCCGCTCCGGGGATGGTCAATTCCAAATCCAGTTCGGTCAATTCGGTGTGGTGGTCGGTCCGTTGCAACGGATGTACCCCGTGCACCGTCGCCCACCCTTCCAGGCCGTTGCGCCACAATCGCCGATCCGCCTTGGACGGCCGCGATGCCAACATCATCCCGATCCCCACGCAGGTGCCGAACAGCCCGACCAACGCCACGATCTGATACGGCAACGTGCCCGGCGGCGTGTGCTGAACCACCCACCCGAGCCACAACCCGAGCACCACCAGGTACGCGGCGGTCACCGTGAGCACCGTGCGCAGAATTCGCCCGTGATCCATCCCAGCCTCCGCCCCGACTGTCGGACCTTCAGGATAGGCCCGCGGCGGCACTGACGTGGGAAGATCCGCTACCAAGAGTTGGTGAGGTCCGCGTGCTGACGGACCCAGGCGTGCATGGCGATGCCGGCGGCGACGCCCGCGTTGATGCTGCGGGTCGAGCCGAATTGTGCGATCGAAACGGTCATGGCCGCAGCGTCTTTCGCGTGCTCGGTGACGCCGGGACCCTCCTGCCCGAACAGCAGCAGGCACTCGCGCGGCAGTTCGGCGGTTTCGAGCGGGACCGAGCCTGGCACGTTGTCCACCGCGACCACGGTGAGTCCTGCGCGCGCGGCGAAATCCAGCAGCTCGGTGATGCTCGCATGGTGCTCGATGTGCTGATAGCGGTCGGTCACCATGGCGCCGCGGCGGTTCCACCGCTTTCGGCCCACGATATGCACGGCCGCGGCGGCGAAGGCGTTGGCGGTGCGCACCACCGTGCCGATATTGGCGTCGTGCCCGAAGTTCTCGATGGCGACGTGGAACGGGTGCCTGCGCCGGTCGATGTCGGCGACGATCGATTCGCGCGTCCAATAGCGGTAGGCGTCGACCACGTTGCGGCGGTCGCCGCCGGTCAGTAGTTCGGGGTCGAGGCGAGGATCGTCCGGCGGCGGCTCGGCGTGCTCGGCGGCCCACGGGCCGACGCCGTGCGGGTGCTCGCCCCACTCGGTGGGCCCGGGTGGGTCCTGCTCCGGCGCGTCCGGCACTGGGTGATTCACTCCGACGATGCTAATTCCCGCCCGCGGCAGCGCTGTCATGCGGCGTCAGTAGGTGGTCGTGCTGCTCCAGACGCCGACGAGTCCGAGCACGACGAACAGCGCGACGAACAGGATGCCGATGATGATCAGCGCCGAGGCGAGGATCCCGCAGACGTAGCCGACCATGACATTCGAGCGGCCACCGAGCGCACCGCCGGACGCGTCGATCTCGTTGAGCGCCCGCCTGCCCATCACCCAGGCGACCGGTCCGATGATCTGGCAGAACACCAGGCTGAGAATGCCGAGGATCAGGATGAGGGTGGCCTGAGGGTGTTCCGGCGGCGGTCCGTAGGCCCCGTAGGCTGGATAGCCGTACGGCGGCTGCTGCGGCGGGTAGCTCATCAGCTGGATGGTAGTTGGTGTAGCTGGCTACACCACGCATCCGGCGGACAGCTCCATCGAATACCACCGCCGCGCCGACAACCATGGGAGCCATGACCGAGATTCACGCCGAACCCACCCTCGTGCTCGACCCGGCGCCGGGAAAATCCGGGCGTTCCGCCGAGCGGGTGGCCCGTGCCGTGCTGAGCGCCCCGTTCCAGGCCCGCGTCTGGAAAGAACTGGTCTACGTGTTCACCGTGTTCGTTGTCGGCTGGATCGCCCTCGCGTACATGTACATCGGCTGGGGCGGCGGCGTCGCGATCTCGGTCACCATCATCGGACTGCCGATCCTGGCACTGATCCTGCTCGGCGGCCGGACCTGGGCCCGGATCTATCGGGCGCTGGCCAAGGACCTGCTCGGCGCGCAGGTGACGCCGCCGCCGCCGTTTCAGCCGGGGCCCGGCTTGATCGGCTTCGTCAAGAGCGCGTTCACCGATCGGGCCAGTTGGCGGGCGGCGCTGTTCCTGCTCGCGCAGTCCGTGCTCGGCGTCGCGGTCGGCTGGGTGGTGCTGATCGTCGTCGCGATGACGGTGTTCGTCGCGCTGTCGCCGATTCCCTGGTGGCTTCTCGATCCGATCAATGTCGATGCCCAAGGCGTGGAACATCATTCGATGGCCCAGTTCGGTGACTACTACATCGACACCTGGCCGCGGGTGCTCGGCTTGGCCGCGATCGGCGTCATCGGCTGCTTCGCGCTGCCCTGGCTGCTGCGCGCGGTCTGCTGGATTCACCGGCTGCTGACCATCGCGTTGCTCAGTGCGACCGCGGGCGATCGGCGGATCGTCGAACTGCAGCAGGGCAGGAAGGCCGCGGTCGACGATTCGACGGCCACGTTGCGGCGGCTGGAACGTGACCTGCACGACGGCACCCAGGCTCGGCTGGTCACCATCGCGATGGCACTCGGCCGGGCCGAGGATCGGCTGTCCTCGGGCGGCGACCCGCGGGATCTGATCGCGGACGCGCACGCCAGCTCCAAGGAGGCGCTGACCGAGCTGCGCGAGCTGGTGCGCGGAATCCACCCGCCCGCACTGGAGCTCGGGCTCGGCCCGGCCCTGGAAACCCTGGCCGCGCGCAGCTCGGTGCCGGTGGAGCTGCGGGTACACCTGCCAGAACGGCCGGATCCGGCGATCGAGGCGATCGGCTACTTCTCGGTGGCCGAGCTGCTCACCAATGTGGTCAAACACGCCAACGCCACCAGGGCGTGGATCTCGGTGGTGCCGACGGACGCACGGACCATCGCGGTCACCGTGCGGGACAACGGAATCGGCGGTGTGCTGCAACCCGCGCCCGGCGAATTCGCCGCGGGCAGCGGACTTTCCGGGCTGGCCGCGCGGGCGCGCACCGTCGACGGCACCCTCACCGTGCAGAGCCCGACCGGTGGACCCACCGTGGTGACCATTCTGCTGCCGAAAGACGGCTCACGGTGAACAGCGAGGTGGCGTCATGAGTGAGTCGCTACGCATCGTGATCGCCGAGGACAGTGCGATCCTGCGAGACGGGCTCGCCGGCCTGCTCACCGAACGCGGTCACCAGGTGGTCGCCATGGTCGGCGACGCGACCACGCTGAGCGACGTGGTCGGCCTGCACAATCCCGATGTCGCCGTGGTGGACGTGCGGATGCCGCCGAGCTTCACCGACGAGGGCCTGCTCGCCGCCATCGAATTGCGCCGCAAGTATCCGATGACCGGCGTGCTCGTCTTCTCCCAGTGGGTCGAAACCCGCTATGCCACCGAACTTCTCGCCGGCGGCGCGAGCGGAGTCGGCTACCTGCTCAAGGACCGGGTTGCCGACGTCCGTGATTTCGTCGACGCACTCCATCGGGTCGCCACCGGCGGCACCGCCCTAGACCCGGAGGTGGTGAGTCAATTGATGGGCGCATCCCGCCAGCAGGATTCCCTGACCCGCCTCACCCCGCGCGAACGCGAGGTATTGGAGCTGATGGCACAGGGCCTGTCCAACAACGCCATTGCCACCTCGCTGACAGTCACCGAACGCGCCGTGGAAAAGCACATCGGCAACATCTTCACCAAACTCGACCTGCCACCTTCAGACACGCACCACCGCCGCGTCCTGGCGGTGCTGCGGCTGAAGGGATAGCCGCTTCACCGTCGGTACACGTAGGACATGAGTCCGAGAACAAATACACATCACTTGTGTAACAAATCGGGCGCGGAAATCCCGGCGGGGCTGGCACCATTGACGCATGACCACGCGGAGGGCACAGGATCCGCGGCGCGCGACGCCGCGGTCGCTGGGTGAACGCTCGCAAGCCGGGCGGGACGCGGTGGCGACGCCCGCGCTGTGGTCCGAACGTGCCGACATGGCGGAATCCGCGATCGTGTCCCGGCATGTGCGGGCACTGTGGGCGTTGCCGGGGACGGAGTTGGGGGTCGTCGGCTGGCCCGCGACCAAGCGGGAGCGCGCGTTCGGGTCGTGGCACTACTGGTGGCAGGCCCATCTGATCGACTGCGCGGTCGACGCGGCCAACCGGATGCCGACTCCGGTGCGGCGCAAGCGGATCGCCGCGCTCGCGCGCTCGCATCGCCTCCGCAATATCACCGGCTGGACCAACAAGTACTACGACGACATGGCCTGGCTGGCCATCGCGCTGGAACGCGCGGAGCGGACCGCGGGGGTCACCGAGGCACGCAGCGGGCTCATCGCCTTGGAGAAGCCGCTGTACGAAGGCTTCAACCCGGCGGTCGGCGCGGTGCCGTGGCGCATCGGCTCGGACTACTACAACGCGCCAGCCAACGGTCCGGCCGCCATCGCGCTGCTGCGGCTCGGGCGGCACGCACGGGCACAGGAGATGGCCGACTGGCTGGACGCGACGCTACGCGATCCGGCGAGCGGGCTGATTCTCGACGGCATCCATCTGCCGTCCGGCGAGATCGAGCGGCCGGTGTTCAGCTACTGCCAGGGCGTGGTGCTCGGCGTGGAAACCGAATTGGCGATGCACACCGGCGAGCCGAGACACGGCGAGCGCGTCCATCGATTACTCGAGGCCGTCGAAGAACACCTGACCACCCGCGGCATCGTGAACGGCGGCGGCGGTGGCGACGGCGGACTCTTCAACGGCATCCTGGCCCGTTATCTCGCGGTGGTCGCGCTGATGCTGCCCGGCGACGACAAAGCGCACGAAGAGACGCGTCGCTGTGCGGCCGCGATCGTGCGCGCCTCCGCGACGGCAGCCTGGGCGAACCGGCTCGAGGTCGAGGGCGAGCCGCTGTTCGGGCACAACTGGAGCCAACCGGCGACGCTGCCCGGCGGCATCGCGGGTGCGGGCCGCTTCACCGCAGGCGGCTCGGTGACCTCGTCCCGGGTGCCCGAACGCGACCTGTCGGTGCAGCTGTCCGGCTGGATGCTGATGGAGGCCGCCTACCTGGTCAGCGCCGCCGGGCTGTAATCAGCGGGCCGCCTTCGCTTTCCGGTCAGCCGTCGGAGTCGACGATGCCGCTCGGCGAGCTCTCCAGCTCGAATTCCTCTGCGGGCTTGGCCATTTCCTGCCGGTAGTGCCGGATGCCGAGCACCGTTCCGACGATCAGGCCGAGCACCAGGGTGCCGATCACGATCGGCATCAGCCACGGCACCCGGTCCAGGAAGCCGCCCGCGTAATACCCGATGAGCAGCAGCACCGGCGCCCAGATGATCGCGCCGATCGTGCTGGCGATGGTGAACTTGCGATGGTCCATGCCCGCCGCGCCCGCGACCGTCGGGCACAGCGTGCGCACCCAGGGAATCCAGCGGGCGACGAGCACCGCGACAAACCCGTGCCGCTCCAACAGCTCGGTGACCCGTTGCAGGTTGCGGGTGTTGATATAGCGGCCGTTCTTGCGCGCCACCAGGCGGTGCCCGGTCCGCGCCCCGATCACATAGCCGACCTGATTACCCGCGATGGCCGCGAGCATCGTGCCCACCGACAGCGCCCACACCTGCCCTTCGCCGGAGGCGTTCGACGCCATCACGATGCCCGCCGTGATCAACATGGAGTCGCCGGGTAGGAAGAGCCCGAGAATGACCGCGCACTCGATGAAGACAAAGGCAAGCACCACTGTCCAGACGAGCGCGGGCCCCGCTGACATCAGCGGATCGAAATTGCCCACTGCTAGGGGCGAGGACGCCGCTATCACGAGCTCAGCGAATCGGCTCGTTCGTCGAGACGGTCGACCCGGCTTCTTGCCGGGCCGCCGGCTCCGCGCCACGGTTGAGCAGCTTCTTCGCCACCGCGAAGATGCCGGGCAGCACCGAGATGAGCACGATGAGCAGGAAGATCGCCTCGACGTGGTCCCGGATGAAGGCGACATTGCCGAGGAAGTAGCCGAGCACGGTGACGCCGCCGCCCCACAGCACCGCGCCGACGATGTCGAACGCGACGAACTTGCGGTAATCCATCTTGGACACACCGGCGAGCACCGGCATGAAGGTGCGCACGATGGGCACGAACCTGGCCAGGATGATGGTCTTGGGGCCGTGCTTCTCGAAGAACTCGTGCGTCTCGGTCACGTAGTGCTTCTTGAAGAAGCGGGTGTCTTCCTTGTGGAACAACGCGGGCCCGATCGCCCTGCCTATCCAATAACCGCTCTGGTCGCCTGTGAAGGCGATCGCGATCACGGCGGGCAGCAGCAGCCAGATCGACACCGGCGGATTCGTCTGCGCGGCGAGCAGGCCCCCGGTGAACAGCAGCGAATCGCCGGGCAGGATCGGGAACAGCAGGCCGGTCTCGATGAAAACGATCACCAGGATGGCCGGGAGCACCGCGTTCTTGAGCCACGTCTCCGTGAGCAGGTGCATCGGGTCGAGCAACTCTTTGATAGCGAGGTTGCTCGTCACCGATTCTGTCGCTGCCAGCAGAATCACGCGGTCTCCTGTTCTGGATACGGCTGGCCTGATCGCTTGCCATCGCATCGGGAAGCTGCCAGCGTAATTACCGGGCCCACAGTACCGGGTTCGGCTGAGAAACCCCGCGCTGTGCGCGAAACTACCGACTGGTCACCTGATGGTTCCGTATGGACTACCGGCTGGTCACCGGCGCTGGCGCCACTGCGCCCGCCCTGGATAGCAGGCGAAACACCGCTGTCCTAGGGTGGTGGCTGACAAAATAGGTCTTTGCCGCAACAATCACGGAGGTCTTACTGTGCCCATCGCGACTCCGGAGGTCTACGCCGAGATGCTCGGTCGGGCCAAAGCGAACTCCTTTGCCTTCCCCGCCATCAACTGCACGTCGTCGGAGACGATCAACGCGGCCATCAAGGGCTTCGCGGACGCGGGTAGCGACGGCATCATCCAGTTCTCCACCGGCGGCGCCGAATTCGGTTCCGGCCTCGGCGTCAAGGACATGGTCACCGGCTCGGTCGCGCTGGCCGAATTCGCACACGTGATCGCCGCGAAGTACGACATCACCATCGCGTTGCACACCGACCACTGCCCGAAGGACAAGCTGGACGGTTTCGTCCGGCCGCTGGTCGCCATTTCCCAGGAGCGGGTGAAGAACGGGCAGCCCCCGTTGTTCCAGTCGCACATGTGGGACGGTTCCGCGATCCCGATCGACGAGAACCTGGAGATCGCCAAGGAACTGCTGAAGGCGTGTGCGCAGGCCAACATCATTCTCGAGGTCGAGATCGGCGTCGTCGGCGGCGAAGAGGACGGCGTCGAGGCCGAGATCAACGACAAGCTCTACACCTCGCCCGAGGACTTCCAGAAGACCATCGACGCGCTCGGCGCTGGCGAGAACGGCAAGTACCTGCTCGCCGCGACGTTCGGCAACGTGCACGGCGTGTACAAGCCGGGCAACGTCAAGCTCAAGCCCGAGGTGCTGGCCGAGGGCCAGCGGGTGGCCGCGGCCAAGCTCGGCCTGAGCCAAGACGCGCAGCCGTTCGATTTCGTCTTCCACGGCGGTTCCGGCTCGCTGAAGTCGGAGATCGAGGACTCGCTGCGCTACGGCGTGGTGAAGATGAACGTCGACACCGACACCCAGTACGCGTTCACCCGGCCGATCACCGGTCACATGTTCAGCAACTACGACGGTGTGCTGAAGATCGACGGCGAGGTCGGCAACAAGAAGGTCTACGACCCGCGCAGCTACCTCAAGAAGGCCGAAACCTCGATGGCGGCACGTGTCACCGAGGCATGCAATGATCTGAAGTCCGCGGGAAGGTCGATCAGCGCCTGACCCACTCATCAACCCACCGGGGGCTCGACAGCTCATGTGTCTGGATGTGCGCGTGCTCGGGCCCGTCCGGTTGCTCGTCGGCGGTGAGCCGGTGGCGGTCGGCGGGCCCAAGCCGCGGGCTCTGTTAGCCGCGCTCACCGTGAATCGGCGCCGCGCCGTGTCGTCGGCCGCGCTGGCCGACATGGTGTGGAACGAGGATCCACCCGACTCCTACGCGGCCAGCCTGCAGGTATTCGTCTCGAATATCCGTAAGGCGCTGCGTAATTCGGGCGTGGATCCGGCGACGGTGTTGCGCACCGAATCCTCCGGCTATCGCCTGGAAGTGGCCGAGACCGCCTGCGATCTCGGCCGCTTCGAGGCGACGCGGGAGGCCGGTAGCCGGGCGGCCGCGCTCGGCGATCATGCCGGTGCCGCACAGCTTTACGGTGCCGCGCTACGTGAGTGGAGCGGCCGCGCGCTGGCCGATCTCACCGGCCTGCAGTTCGCCGACGGCTTCGCCACCGCGATGGACGAGGAGCGCCTCGCCGTCGCCTCGGCCCGGATCGATGCCGAAATCGCCTTGGGGCGTGCCTCATCGGTGATCGGCGAGCTGGTCTCGATGACCGGCGAGCATCCGCTGCGCGAGCCGCTGTGGGGTCAGTTGATCACCGCGCTGTATCTGTCCGGCCGGCAGGCCGACGCGCTCGACGCGTGCCGCCGGGTGCGTGCCGTGCTCGCCGACGAGCTCGGCATCGATCCGGGTCCGGCGCTGATCGAGCTCGAACACCGGGTGCTGCGCCAGGAACCGCTCGGCGCGGCCGAACACCGGCAGGTCGAACGGATGGCCGCGGCGATGACCGAGACCGTCACCGAGGCGCCGAGCACGGTGCGCAGCGGACAGCTGCGGATGCCCGACGGCAGGGTGGTCGCGATCGCGCAGGGTGGCCTGCGGATCGGCCGGATGACCGACAACGACCTGGTGCTCGACGACCCGAAGGCCAGCCGGTATCACGCGCACATCATGCCGAGCCGGGCCGGCCTGCTGATCAAGGATCTGCATTCGGCCAATGGCGTCTACGTCAACGACGACCCGATCGAGAACGGTGCGCTGCTCGCCGACGGGGACGAGATCCGGATCGGCGCAACGATGTTGACCTTCCAGGCCGCGCAATAACGGTCAGTTGTCGCAGGCGATGCCGTTGCCGTCCTGGTCGAGGAACGAGTTGTAGCTGGGGTCGCCGCGGTAGATCGTTCCTGCGCCCTCGGCGCGTACCTGATCGCAGTCGGTATAGATCTTGGCCGATCGCTTCTTCTGGTCGTCGCCTTTGCCGTCGCGGTCCGGCGTAGGCCATGAATCATCGGGGCTGGCAACGGTGGCGGCGGTGGATGTAGCGGCGGCGGTGGACGGCACCAGTGCGATGGCGCCGACCACGAGACATGCGGCGCCGATCGCGGGTGCTACCCGGCGCATTACTGAGTAGGTCACGACTCCATCCTGCGCCGAAACTTCGCGCGATGGGGTGTGGATTATCTGTGAGCCGGAAACGGTGCCGGCGAACCATGCTCACCTGCGGCGACTACGCCAAGAGCCGGTTCTTAAGCCAGCCGGACCTCGGCGATGGCCCGCCCGAACAGCTTTCGGCCCTCCGAGGTGCCGCCGAGCACGACGGTCGCGGTGCGGGTATCCGGCTCGAGCGACTTGATCCGGCCGACGAAGTCCACCGTGCTCGCCGCGTTCGCCGACACCGGCACGAAGCCGGAGAACCGCACGCTGAACTTCTCGATGGCGGTCGGATCGCCGAGCCAGGAGGTCAGGTAGCCACCGGCCAGGCCCATGGTCAGCATGCCGTGCGCGACCACCGTCGGCAGGCCGACCAGCTGGGCGGCGTGGTCGCTGAAGTGGATCGGGTTGGCGTCGCCGGACACGCCCGCGTAATTGGCCAGGTCACCGCGGGCCAGCCGGAACGAGCCGGCCGGGAGTTGATCGCCGACGGCGAGCTGGTCGAAGTCGGGCAGCGTCTGCACCGGCGCGATCTCGCGATCGGCGGCCGGGGCGGGCAGTTCGCCGAGGCCGAGCGGGATCAGCGCGGAGCTGTCGTCCAATCCGGCTTCGGCGGTGGGGAATTCGACCACCTGGCCGTGCATCATGATGTTGTCGACCACGTCGGTGAGGCTCGGGTCCACCTCGACGCCGCGGCGCGCCACGATCGTGGTCGAGCCGATCAGCGCGAGCTCGCCGTGCTGGTTGACCAGGGCGGACCGGACCACGACGAAATCGTTGTCGCCGAACTGGCGGATCGATTCGATCAGGATCTCGCTGGTGAGCCGGTCACCGGCCAAGATGGGCCGATAGGCCTGGAACACCTGGTCGGTCTGCAGGATCTGGGACAGGTCGTATTCGGTGAGCACCGATTCGAGCAGCGATCGGGTGCCGGATGAGCCGATGACCGAGGCGAAGGTCGGCGGCGCGACGACACCGTCGTAGCCGAGCTTGTGCGCGTCGGCTTCCTGATGATGGGCGCCGTGGTGATTCTGCACCGCCCGTGCGAACTCGCGGATCTTTTCCCGGCCGACCTCGTAGTGGTCCCGCACCCGGAACCGCTGTCCGGCCAGCGTTGCCGTCTGTTGCACGTCATCGGTTTCGAGCGCCATCGTCTGTTCCCTGCCCATGATGCGGCCACGCTACTAATGAACAGGACCGTTGACCAGCTGAGTGTGAGCAGCACTACCGTCGATCGATACGGAATTGCTATCGAATTTGCCTATTCGTCATTTACCTGCCCGTGACGCGCCTTTTGCACCAATTGGCAATGATGCCGAACGGCTATTAAAAGAGAAATAGGCTGCCCGGCAGGCGGGCAGCCTATTTCACGTTTCGCGCTGTTTACGGAGTACTGGTCGGCGGGTCGCAGACCTTCCAGCCGTTGTCGGTCTGCTGGAGATCGAAGGTGCGCGCGGAGCGCTTGTTCGGATCGGCCTCGGTGTAGATCGTGGCCTGCGCGACCGCGGTCTTGTCGGTGATCTTGACCGCGTCGACCTCGTCCACCACCGGGATGGTGCGCCGGTCTGTCGACAGCTGGTACACGCCGGCGAACTGATCCGCGGGAATGCCCTTGTAGAAGTCGTGCAGCGGGCCGCAGGTGGTGCTCTGCAGCGTGGCCAGGTCGCCGGTCTTCAGCGCCTGGGTGTAATCGGTGATGGCGGCGCGGACCCCGGATTCCGGGGAATTGTCCGTCGAGTTCACGAACACCGCCACGATCACCCCGATCAACACGACCACCAGCGCCGCGGCACCCGCCACCGCGAGCAGCCACCGCTTGGAGCGGCCCGGTTCGGACGCGGGCTCGCCAGGGGCGGCCGGTGCCTGCGCGGGCGGGGTGATCCGCTGCGGCTGTGCGATCGGCCTCGGTTGCGGCGGCCGTTGGCCGCCGAGCTGCTGCGCGGGCATCGTCGGCTGGATATCCGCGGGGGAGGGCGCCGAGGCCTGCTGTCGCGGCAGGCCGGGATGCGGCTGCGCCGGTCGGGTGTCCTCGACCGGTGCGGGACCGCCCGGTGGCGACGAAGGTCCCTGCGGGCCGGGCTGTTTCGGGCCTGAGGCGGGGCGCGGCGTGGCCGGGGGCTTGGTGATCGGGACGCGGCCCGCGCCGGGCGTCACCCGGTCGGTACCGGCGGGCTTCGGCGCGTCGGCGGGGCGCTGGATCGGCAAGGCGACGGTTTGCGCGTCGTCCGGCTTGATTACCGGCATGGCCACGGTCACGTCTTCGGAACCGGGCGGTGCCTGTTGGCCGGTGCCCTGCGTGCCCGTCTGCATTTTTACGGTGTCCGCGTCAGGAGCGGCCTCCTCGACCGGCGGCGTGGGCCGCTGCTGCACCCGCATCACCGTGGTCGGCGCGTCGCCGTCCGGTACGTCGTCCTTCGGCGCGGCTTGCGCGGTTTCGGCGGGCTTGCCGGTTTCGGCGGGCTTGCCGGGCGCACCGGCCTTGGCCGCACCGGCAGAGCCTCGTTTGATCGCCTCGGTCTTTGCCTCGGACGCGGCTGTGCCGCTGGGCGTTCCGCCTTGGGGGGCACCGGCCGCCGGAGCGTCGCCGGTCGGCTGCGCGTCCTCGCGCTTGATCGCTGGGGCTTCCGCCGTCCCGCCGGAGGCGCCGCCCTTGGCGATGTCGGCTACCAGGTTGCCGGACGGCGACTTGTCCTTTTGCGCGGCCGGGGTTTTCGAGCCCGGCGCGGACCCGGCAGGCTCGGGCGCGGACTTCTTCTTGCCGTCGCGTTGGATTGCTTCGGTCTCGGCGCCCCCGGCTTTGGGGTTGCTCGAAGCGGGGCTGTTCTGTTGCGCCGCGCTTGTTTTCGCGCCTGTCGAAGCACTAGCAGCAGTTCCGCTGCCCGGTGCGTTGACACCGCCCGTACCGGGGGTCGCGGTACCGGTGGAATCCGATCCGTGCCGCTCCGTCGAGTCTTTCGCGGTCGCCTGCTTCGCCGCGTCGGCGGATCCGGAACGGGAAGCTGTCGGACCAGGCGGATTCGTGGGTTGAGCCGGTGCGCTGACTTTGGGGATGGCGCCGGGGTCCGCCGAACCTGGCTGTTGCCCGGCGGCGGAAGGCGGGTCGGCCGGGGCCGCCTGGCCGGGCTTCGCGCCAGCCTGCGCGGAAGGCGTTGTCGCCGCGGTATTTCCGGGCGTCGCACCGGTCTTCGGAGCACCGGGCGCCGCGGCATTCTTGTCCGGCGACGCGGGTGAACTACTCGCGGCAGCCGGACTACTCCCGGCCGCCGAGCCGCCGGCAGCTCGGCCTGCGTTCGGGGCCTTCGATGCGGCGGAGTCCGTACTTCCCGAAGTGGCGGAGTCGGCCGGCGCGCTGGATTTGCCCGGAGTCGAGTTCGCCGCGCCGGGCGTGGCCGAACCCGCGGCCGCCGGAGTCGCGGTGCCAGGCGTACCCCGAGCGGGGATGGGCCGGGTGGGAGCGGCGGGCGAGGGTTCGCTCGGCGCTCCGGCGACCGGGTTGCGTTCCGTGGTGGCGTCGGGGCGTGCGTCAGCCGCGGCCGGGGTTGCCGGGTCGGCGCTCTCCCGCGCCGGGTTCTTGTCGTCGTTCGGGTCGGACACGCACTACCCCTCGCTCAGGCGGAACAGTTGAACTCGACGGCCAGCTTAACGGGCACACCCGAACGAAGTCCGACTTCAGACCGCGCATGGCCGCGGCGAATGTCGGTCCGTTGACCGGAGTGAATGCGAAGGTAATCGGACATCGGTGCACAATGAACCGCATGACCTCGTTCGGTGATCTGCTCGGCCCGCAACCGGTACTCCTCCCCGAAATCTCCGACGCGGAAGAAGCGTTGCTCGACAAAGCCGATCCGGTGCGCGTCGCGGCCGATCATCCGGCCGCGTCCATCGCCTGGGCCTACCTGGCTGAAGCCGCGCTGACCAGGGGCGAAGCCCAGGACGAACCGATCAACCACGACGTAGTCGCCGCGTACGCGTTCGCCCGCACCGGCTACCACCGCGGCCTCGACCTGTTGCGTCGCAACGGGTGGAAGGGCTTCGGGCCGGTGCCGTGGAGCCACGAGCCCAACCGTGGCTTTCTGCGCAGTGTCGGCGCGCTTGCCCGTGCCGCCAAGATTATCGGCGAGTCCGAGGAGCACGCGCGCTGCTTGGATCTGCTCGAGGATTGCGACCCGCGTGCCGCGGCCGAGCTCGGTCTCGACTGAGCCGTAGTGAAGCAGTATCGCGAAGCGATCCGGTGGGGGGCGGCGGTCGGGTGACGGGTGTGCTCGACCGCAATATCAGACCCCGCGTCGGCCTCGCCCGGGCCAGCAGCATGGATCGGCTGCGTGCCTCGTGGGCGCGCTTGCGGCTGTCCGCGTTGCCGATTCTGCAGTGCGCGGTCGGCGCGGCGCTGGCCTGGTTCATCGCGCGCGAGCTCGTCGGCCACCCGCAGCCGTTCTTCGCGCCCACCGCAGCCGTGGTGTCGATCGGTATCTCGTTCGGCGCGCGGCTGCGGCGTTCGGTGGAATTGGTGGTCGGTGTCGCGGTCGGCATCGGCATCGGCGACCTGTTCATCACCAGGGCGGGCACCGGCGTGTGGCAGATCGCGTTGGTGGTCGCGGTCGCCATGGCCGCCGCGGTGTTCCTCGACGGCGGATCGATCATCACCATGCAGGCGGCCGGTTCCGCCGTGCTGGTCGCGACGCTGCTGCCGCCCTCGGCGGGCGGCGGCTTCTCCAGGATGATCGACGCACTGGTCGGCGGACTGGTGGGAGTTGTTGTGGTGGCGTCGATTCCGTTGCACCCGGTGCGGCGCGCCCGGGAGCAGGCCGCGGAAATCCTTGCGGTGATGAGCAAGTCGCTCACCGAGTGCGGTGATGGCCTGCTCGAACAGGATCCCGACAAGCTGCGCGCGGCCCTCGCGGCGGTCCGTGCGACGCAACCGCAGCTGGATACGCTGCGTGCCACGCTGGAGGGCGGCAAGGAGATCAGCCGAATCTCCCCGCTGTACTGGAATTCTCGGGCTCGCCTCGAACGCATCAAGGCCACGGCGGATCCGCTCGACAACGCGGTGCGCAACACCAGGGTGCTGCTGCGCCGCTCGCTCACCCTGGTCCAGGACGACGAGATACTCGACCCGCGCCTGATCGACGAGGTCGAACGGCTCGGCCAGGCAAGCGAAGTGGTGCGCAGGATGATGCTCGCCGACCCGGACGAGCAGCCCGACCAGGCCGAGGCGGCCAGGGTGCTGCGCACCGTCGCCAAGGAGGCGCGTCCGGAACTCGTTGAAGGCGCCGGGCTTTCGGCCCATGTCGTGTTCGCACAGGTGCGGTCGATCGTGGTCGACCTGATGCAGGTGTGCGGCGTGAAGCGCATCTCCGCGATCGCGCTGCTTCCGCCGACGGTGCCCAAGCCGTTCGTGACGCCCGAGGACTGAGCACTACTCAGCGGATTTTGGACACTCGTGCCAGATGCGGGTGGTCACCCGTCGTCGCCGGGGCGCCCGCGCTGCTCTTTGGGGTAGTCCGCTACTCGTGTTCCGGCAGTCCTCGCCGCATAACTTGAACAAGTGACCGCGATCGAACGAGGGGTGTCGCGGTCGACCACTTCGCACACAAGCGAATTGCCCCATCGGCCATAGGTGTGGTGGCCGCGGGTAGGGGCAGTTCGCCCGATGCGAGGAGTGGAGCCGCCTGGGCCGGGGGTCCGACCGGGCGGCTCCGCGTTCGTCAGCTGCCGTTTTCCGCTTGGCTGAGCGGGAACATCCTGGCCTGACCCGGTCGCAGCGTGAAGCGGCGCCGGTCGAAGTCCCACAGTCGATAGATCGGCCACTGCACGGTGTGCGCCAGCCAGGCGCCGACGATGACGACCCGATGGAACGGCAACACCTGGTAGCCCTGGTTGGTGATGGTGCGCAGGCCACCCAATTGGAACTGCCACCAGCGGCGCGGACTGGTCCGGCGGCGCCTGGCCGAGGTCTCCACCCGCATGTCGATGAGCTGGTCGATCGGCAGGCCGCGCTTGGTCAGGCACAGCGCGAGGTCGAGATCGTCGATCACGTCCGGCCGCACCACGGTGTCCGCCCGCACGTCCAGCCAGGCGGTGCGCCGGATGGCCATGTTCGGGCCGTGCATGTTGCCGACCCGGCCGCCGAGCTTGCCGCGCCGATCCTGCAGGTAATAGCCGAATTTCAGGAGGAAGCCGACCGGCGAGTCGTAGTAGGTGGTGATGCCGGTGACCGCGGCGACGTCGGGATGCTGGGTCAGGTGCTGCCGAATGACGGTGCCCCAGTCGGGTGCGACCAGGCAGTCGGCGTCGGTGCGTCCGATGAAATCGCCACGCGCCTTGTCGAATCCGGCGTTGCGGGCCCGCGCGACACCGCGCTGTGGTTCCTCGACGAGTTCGACTTTCGGGTGGCTGAGCGCGTAGTCGCTGACGATTTCGCGGGTGCCGTCGTCGGAGCCGTTGTCGACCACGATGATCTCGTCGATCGCGTCCTGGGCCACGAGGCGGTCGAGGGTTTGCGTGATGCACGCGGCCTCGTTCAGCACCGGGATGACGATCGATAGCGCCGTCGCCGAATCGGGGGTGCTCATGGTGGTGTTGCTCCAATTCTCGGTCGGGCATGCGGAATTATCACCAGAACGGTCTGTTACCTGCCCAGAACAGACGTGTGGCTTGGGGGATGAGGGTGTGTGGGACCTGGCCACAGTTCGTGGCCAGGTCCGGCAACGGTCGATGCACGCGACCGCGAAAACCGCTGATTACCGGGCGGGCCCGCCCGAGATGATCACGGGTTCGACCCTAGTTGTCTTGGCGCACAGACAGAATCCCCAAGCCTCTGGGGCACCAGTGTCAGGTGGGACTCGACGTGTCGCCGACGGCGGAGACCCGGGCCGGCGCCGGACGCAGCGTGAAGCGACGACGGTCGAAATCCCAGAGTCGGTAGATCGGCCACTGCATGGTATGCGTCAGCCAGGCGCCCACGATCACGGCCCGATGGAACGGGCGCACCTGATAGCCCTGGTCGGTGATGGTGCGCAACCCCGTCAGCTGGAATCGCCACCAGTCGCGCGGGCAGGTCCTGCGGCGTCGAGCCGACGTCTGCACCCGCATGTTCGTCAGCTGGTCGATCCGGAGCCCGCGTTTGGTCAGGCACAACGCCAGGTCCAGATCCTCGGCCACGTCCGGCTTGGTCGTGGTCTCCGCGCGCACCGCCCGCCACGCGGACCGGCGAATGGCCATGTTGGGGCCGTGCATGTTGCCGACCGGGCCACCCAGCTTGCCGCGCCGATCCTGCAGGTACAGGCCGAATTTCAGGAAAAAGCCGATCGGCGAGTCGTGATAGGTGGTGATGCCGGTGAGGGCGGCGGTGTCCGGCCGCGCGGTCAGGTTGTGCCGGATGACCTCGGCCCAGTCCGGCCCGACCAGCGTGTCCGCGTCGGTCCTTGCGAGGAAATCGCCTCGTGCCCTGTCGAATCCGGCGTTGCGCGCGGCCGGGATGCCAGGTTCCGGTTCCTCGATGAGGGTGACCGCCGGATGGGTGATCGCGTAGTCGCGCACGATCTGCCGGGTGTCGTCCTGGCTGCCGTTGTCGACGACGATGATCTCGTCGATCGCGTCCTGGACGACGAGACGGTCCAGGGTGCGCACGATGCTCTTCGCTTCGTTCAGCGCGGGAATCACCACGGAAAGAACCGTCGTTGCTTGCGTGTTGGTCATGGTTCTGCTCCAACGTCTAGCTTCTGGCAAGCGAAATAACCGACGGTCGGCCGGTTTTCGCTGTACGGGCGCGGGTCGGCGGGTGGTTGCCGCCGATCTTGCTTCGGGGGTTACCCCATTTGTCCCGTATTCATCATCGAGTTCGCGCGGACCGATCGAATCGCCGCCGACCTCCCGTCGGCGGCGTGCCGTCAGGTCCAGAAGCGCGTTAGAAAGCTGCCGTAGCGGGACCAATTCGACGGCACCCCGGACACTTCGAACAACGCGTACACGGCGTCGAAGAAGACACCGTTGATGGCGGGGGTGAACAGCAGCGCGAACAGGATCAGCATGCCGAACGGCTTGAACTGATCGAGCGCGCGCCGGGTCTGGTAGCTGAGCGAGGGCTCGAGAATTCCGTAGCCGTCCAGTCCCGGCAGCGGGATCAGGTTCAGCAGGGCCGCGGTGATCTGCAGGAACCCGAGGAAGCTCAGCCCGAACCACAGCGCGGGATGTGAACCGGCACTGCCGAATATCCGCACGATCACCAACAGCAGCACCGCACAGAGCGCGTTGACCGCCGGGCCGGCACCGCTGATGATCCGTTGCGTGCGCGGCGAAAAGTTGTGTGTGTGCACGTATACCGCGCCGCCGGGCAGGCCGATGCCGCCCAGCGCGATGAACACCATCGGCAGCACGATCGACAGCAGCGGATGGCTGTACTTCAACGGGTTCAGCGTGAGGTACCCGCGCAATTCGACCTCGTGATCGCCGGCCCGCCAGGCCATCAACGCGTGCGCGAATTCGTGCAGGCACAGCGTGATGATCCAGCCGAACACCACCAGCACGAACACGCCGACCTTGGCTCGGGTGGAGTCCACCTCGGCGCCCCAGGCCAGCACGCCGCCGACGACCGTGATGAGCACGACGAGCAGGAAGATCGGGCTCGGCCGCACCGCGCGCGAGCGGCGTTCGATGGAAAATCGGTCGGTCATCGGACGAGCAACCATGGCTCGTTGTGCCGGTAGAAACTTGATCGCGGCACGGTTCGCTCGCTGCGAATGCCGTCCCGGGTCACCACCGCGCCCGGCGTGCCGAGCTGGGTGGCGCGCCCCTCGACCCAGCGGCGCCTGCGCATGCCCCGCTGCGCGGTGGCCCGCACGCCGGGCTGGTGCAGCGTCGGCGACACCAGCAGCGCGGTGATCTTGCCTGCGAACAGTTGCACGTCGTCCACGTAGGCCTCCCCCTCCAGCTTTTCCTCGCCGACCCCGGTGATCTTGGCACGACCGACCAGCACCTGGCCGGTGTCGTCGCGGATCAGCGGCACCTCGGTGGCCCGGCCATCGATGGCCCGCTTGGCGGCGGCGTTTCCGGTGCCCGTCTGATAGGCGCGGGAGCCGTAGGTCTTCTCGACCGGCACATAGCCGATCTCCACGTGCAACCGTTCGGTGCGCATCAGGTGGGTCAGCACGGTGGCCAGCGCCGCGTCGTCACCGAGCACGATCAGCCGAGGCAGGCTGTCGGCGGCCAGCACGGGAAGAAGTTCGTCGATCTCGGTGGTATCGGGAATGGCGGCCGTCGAACTTGTCGGCAGCGCCGCGAGGGCGATAGGTACCGGTGCGCCGTCGCAACGGAGAACGTGGGTACTCAAACTGCCGTACACCCTCCTCGGTTCGAGCCGACACACCGTCGGACCCTTCGCCAGTTCCGCCGAACCCTGCCCGGTCCCGACGGCAGCAACCATAGCCCGGCCCGGCTTCGGTCACCCGGTCGTCGAGCCCTGCGCGTGCGCGTCAGGCCCGAAGGCGGCGGCGCCGTGTACCCACGGAGGGCTCACGAGCGCCGCCAATCAGCCTACGGCGAGATGCGGTCCGACGCCGCCGCCGACGCGTCGACTAGACTGTGCTCCCGGCCACCGCCTCGACACGGCAGTAGCTGCAACACGGCGCTCATCGCGCCCCGCCGGTTTCCACCGGCTGCCATCGCTCAGGGTGTTGCACGTCGAACCGTAGGAGATAGAACCATGCCGGCAATCGTCCTGATCGGCGCCCAGTGGGGCGACGAGGGTAAGGGCAAAGCGACCGATCTACTCGGTGGCCGGGTGCAGTGGGTGGTCCGATACCAGGGTGGCAACAACGCGGGCCACACCGTGGTGCTGCCCAACGGCGACAATTTCGCGCTGCACCTGATCCCCTCCGGCATCCTTACTCCCGGCGTGACGAACGTCATCGGCAACGGCGTCGTGGTCGACCCCGGCGTGCTGCTCGACGAGCTGGCCGGACTGGAGGAGCGCGGCGTCGATACCTCGGGCCTGCTGCTCTCCGCCGACGCGCACCTGATCATGCCGTACCACGTGGCCATCGATAAGGTCACCGAGCGCTTCCTTGGCAACAACAAGATCGGTACCACCGGCCGCGGCATCGGCCCCTGCTACCAGGACAAGGTCGCCAGGGTCGGCGTCCGCGTCGCCGACGTGCTCGACGAGAAGATCCTCACCCAGAAGGTCGAGGCCGCCCTGGAGTTCAAGAACCAGGTGCTGGTGAAGATCTACAACCGGCGCGCACTCGACCCGCAGCAGGTGGTCGACGAGGTGCTCGCGCAGGCGGAGGGCTTCAAGCACCGCATCGCCGACACCAGGCTGAAGCTGAACGTGGCGCTGGAGAACGGCGAGACCGTGCTGCTGGAGGGTTCGCAGGGCACCCTGCTTGACGTGGACCACGGCACCTACCCGTACGTGACGTCGTCCAACCCGACCTCGGGTGGCGCGGCGGTCGGCGCGGGCGTCGGGCCGAACAAGATCACCGCGGTGCTCGGCATCCTCAAGTGCTACACCACCCGGGTCGGCTCCGGTCCGTTCCCGACCGAACTGTTCGACGAATTCGGCACCTACCTGGCCAAGACCGGCGGCGAGGTGGGTGTCACCACCGGCCGGGCCCGGCGCTGCGGCTGGTTCGACGCGGTCATCGCCCGCTACGCGACCCGGGTCAACGGCATCACCGACTACTTCCTCACCAAGCTCGACGTGCTGTCCAGCCTGGAGACGGTGCCGATCTGCGTCGCCTACGACGTAGACGGCGAGCGGGTCGAGCAGATGCCGACCACGCAGACCGGGTTCCACCACGCGAAGCCGATCTACGAGGAGATGCCGGGCTGGTGGGAGGACATCTCGGGGGCCCGCACCTTCGCAGAGCTGCCCGCGAACGCGCAGGCCTATGTGCTTCGGTTGGAGGAGCTGTCCGGGGCCAGGATCTCCTGCATCGGCGTCGGACCGGGTCGCGATCAGACCATTGTCCGGCACGACGTGCTCGGCTGAGACCGGAAAGTTATAGCCCGACTGAATGATTGTGGCCGTTCATCGTTCGTTGTCTGGGTTCCATGATCGGTTAGAACTACAGTAAGAGTCATGGCTCGGAACTGGCCGATGGTCGAGCGCGTGACCGAGTTCGACGCGATTCGCGCTGCTCTCACCGGCACTGAACATGTCGGTGCGGTCCTCACCGGCGACGCCGGGGTCGGCAAGACCACGCTGGCCAGGCAGGCGACGGCGGCGGTCGGCGGCAATATTCGCTGGGTGGCGGGCACCGAATCGGCGCGCAGCATCCCGCTCGGGGTGTTCGCGCATATGGTCGGCGTATACACCGCCCATGATCCGGTGACGTTCATGTCGGCGGCGCGGGAGGCGCTGCTCGCGGACGGGCACACCATCATCGGTGTCGACGACGCGCATCTGCTCGATCAGTTGTCCGCGACGCTGTTGTTGCAACTGGCCATCGACAAGGCTGCGCACATCGTGACCACCGTGCGCAGCGGGGTGCAGGTACCCGACGCGGTGACCTCGCTGTGGAAAGACGGCCACCTGCTGCGCATCGATCTGAATCCGTTCACTCAGCGGCAGAGCGTTGACCTGGTCGAGTCGATGCTCGGCGGGCAACTCGAAGGGTTCACCGCGAACCTGATGTGGGAGTCCTCCGGTGGAAATGCCTTGTTCCTCAGGCATTTGGTGGAGGGCGCGCTGGAGGCGGGATCGCTGCGCCAGGTGAACGGCGTGTGGCAGCTGCGCGGGCGCGCGGCGGTGACCTCGGAACTGGCCGCGTTGCTGGAGGATCGGGTCGAGCAGCTGCCCGAGGACGTGCTACACGTGCTGGAACTGCTCACCTTCTGCGAACCGATCGACCTCGACGTGCTTTCCGAACTGGCCGGCGAGGGGGCGGTGGAATCCGCCGAAACCCGTGGCGTCATCCGGGTTGTCGAGAATTCGCACCAGCTGATCGTGCGCTACAACCATCCGCTGTTCGGTGAGGTGATCCGGCGCAGGCTCGGCATCGCCTCGGCCCGCCGGTTGCGCGGCCGGCTGTACTCCTCGCTGAAGGAGCGGCCGATCAACTCGGCCGCCGACCGGATCCGGCTGGCCGAATTGGCTTTGGACAGTGACAAATCCGCCGATCTCGAGCTGTTCGAGGCGGCCGCCGCAGATGCCATCGGACTGGCGAATCTGCAGCTCGGCGAGCGCTTCGCCAGGGCGGCGGTGGAGCGTCGCGGCGGGGTGGAGTCGGCCGATCTGCTCGCGCGGGCGCTGCTGTGGCAGGGCCATCGCATCGAGGCAGAACGCACGCTGGCCAGCTTCGACCCCGACCAGCTCACGGAGGTGCAGCTGGCCCGCTGGGGCAGCACCAGGGTGGCGAATCTGTTGTGGGCCATGGGCGATGCCGATCGGGCCGACGAGGTGCTGAAGCTGGTGCGCGCCAAGGTCTCCCATCCGAAGATCGGCGCCATCCTGGATGGGCTCGCCTCCGCGTGCGCGGTCAACGAGAACCGGATCGACATCGCGATCACCGAGGCGGAGCAGGCGATGGCGGTGAATGGCGCACCGCCGTGGGCGATCTGGTGGGCCTCCTTCGGCGGCGGGCTCGCGCTGGCGCTGATGGGCAAGGGCGAGGCCGCCCGGCAGTACGCGGAACGCGGACATGAGGTGGAGAGCGAGATCGACGGGCTCAACCGTTTCATGTCGACGCACGCCGAGGTGCTCGCGCTGACCCTGACCGGCGATCTCGACGCCGCCAGGCGTTGTGCCGCAGCATATTTCGGTTATTCGGCGCCCGGCCAGTACCTGGCGTGGGGCATGTCCAAGATTTTGCAGGGCACCGTCGATGTGGCGCAGGGGCATTTCCCGGACGGCATCGAGAATCTGGAGCAGGCGCTGGCGGCGCTCGCCGCCGAGGGGGCGGCCGCCTGGATGTTCCCCGCGAGAATCCGGCTGGCCGAGGCGTATTCGGCGCTCGGCCGGTCCACCGAGGCGGCCGAGGCCATCGGGGAGGCGACTGCGCGCGGCGGTCGGCACAGCGCCGTCTACGAGCCTCAGCTCGAGATCGCGCGGGCCTGGCACGCCGCCGCGGAAGGCACCGTCACCCCGGCCATCCGCCTGGCGATGAGCGCGGCCGACGCGGCCGCCCGGGCCAACCAGCACGCCATCGAGGCCATGGCATTGCACGCCGCGGCCCGCTTCGGCGAGCACGCCGCGGCGGGCAGGCTCGCCGACCTCGCGGCCAGGGTGGACGGCAGGCTGGTGCAGGCGCAGGCCAAGCACGCGGTCGCGCTCGCGGCGCACGACGGGCCTGGACTCGATGCAGCCGCAGCCGAATTCGAGCAGATCGGCGCGCTGCTCTCCGCGGCCGACGCCGCCGCCCAGGCGGCCTCCGCGCACGAGCGCGCGGGTGATCGTCGCCGACTGCTGGAATCCGCCGCCGCGGCCAATCGCCTGGCCGCGGCCTGCGGCGGGGCCAGTACGCCCGCGCTGCGGCAGGCCGCGCAGCCGTTGCCGCTGACCGCCCGCGAACGCGAGATCGCCAATCTCGTCGCGGCGGGGCTGTCCAACCGGCAGATCGCCGACCGCCTCACCGTTTCGGTCCGCACCGTGGAGGGGCATCTCTACCGTGCCTGCATCAAGATGGACGTCACCGATCGGGAGTCCCTGGGTGCCCTGATGCGCGGCGAGTCGTCCGTCTGAACGTCACCGCGGGTGGGTGGTCGTTATTGGGCTCGTAGTTGGGGCCAGAGGGTGCTCCATGGGACGGTGCGGTCGACCAAAAGAGTTGCCAGGTCTGGGATTACGGGTTCAGAACTGGTGAAGGCGGCGGTGAGTGCCGGGGGTGGGGTGCCGAGATACAAGACGGCGGTGGCGGATTCGGGTGGGGCGCCGAAGTAGTAGTAGGCGCGATGCCCGCTGTATGCCCTTGGCAGGCCGGTCGAGTCGTGATGCAGGTCGACGGCGGCGGCGAACGGATAGCTGTCGGCGACAATGGCCGTCCGGGCGCGTAGCTCGTCGGGAAGCCCGTTGTATGCCGCGGTGACGGCGTCGGAAAGATCGCCGATCATGGTGTCGGACTGGGCGAAAGCCTTCGCGGTCAGCATGAGGTTGGTGTCCGGGATGCGCTCCGCCCAGGAGCGCGGGTACACCGGGACGGCCGCCGCGCCCATCGCGATGCCGATTGCCAGCACGACCGCGACCAGACCGCGCGCGGCGATGTGCTTGGCCACGGACGCCACGACCACCGCACCCGCGGCGATCGGCAGCGCGTACAAACCGCACGCGTAGTAGGAGCGACCCGAACTCGCCAGGTACGCAAGGAAAACCAGGACCAGCGCGGCACCGGCGAATCGGTACGTCCGAAACCTCGTGCTGATCAACAGCGCGGGCGCGCCGATCAGCAGCAGCGGCAAGCCGACCGCGAGACCCGCTCCGGACGCGCTGTCCCACAGAAACCGCCCCACGCCGGGGAATTCGGCGGCCACCACCTCGGACATGTGGGTGTAGGGCCACTGATTTCGTTGCTGCCACACCAGATTCGGCACCGTCGCCAACGCGGCGACGGCGCCACCCAGCCACAACGCGGGGCGGGTGACCAGTCGCCGTGGCCCGAACACCAACGCGCACAGCACGAGTGCCACCCACAGTGCGGGCACCAGGAACTTCGTCTGCAGCGAAAACACTGTCACCAGGCCCGCATACAGCAACAATCGGTCGTCGGGCCGTCCCGCCGCGTGCAATCGGGCCCACCGGACGACCAGCCAGATGATGGCGGTCCAGAACACCGGATCCAGCGAATACGTTGCCAGCCAATGGCACAGGAGCACCGCCGAGGACAGCGCGTACCCGATCGCCGCAAGCACCTGTGCGCCGCGGCCACCGCCCAACTCCCGCGCGATCAGCGCGGTGAGGATGGTCCCGGCGACCGCCGCCACCGTGGCGGGCAGCCGCAACATGATCAGCGAATCCGGCGCGAGGTGCTGCATCGCCGCCGCCAGCGCGGGCACCAGCGCGGGCTGGTCGAAGTAGCCCCACGCCAGGTGATCTCGGCCGGCCACCACGAAATAGGCCTCGTCGAAGAAGTATCCGTAGTTGCGGCTGGCGATCAGCAAGGCCAGCCCGACCACCCCCGCGACCGCGAGTACCGGCCGCCACGCCATCCGGGGCAGTGCCGATTCGGGCTCGACGGCGTGCTGATCCGTGAAGTCCGGCGAACGAGCCGCTGCTGTGGCCATCTGTCCACCCTCCGTCTTGCCTGTCGATGTCGACCGCGAGTGCGTGCAGACCGATTCTGCAACCGGGCCCCGTCTCGCCGAATCCGCCGCAGGTAGCGTCGGGACTGCGGCCAAAGGACTACACCCGACCGCCGCAGGGACCACATCGTTGCGTACCTGGCGCAGGCGGAGTGCGGGTGAATCTGGTTCTGGCCGAGGTGGTTAGGCATTCCCTATCGAGCTACGGTCATCTTTCAGCTAATGATGTTCTCGCAGAGGATCCGGGAGAAATATCGCGATAATTCAGGCATTTTTCCTGGCAGGGACGGTGTAGCCGGGCTGCGTGAAGTCGCCTTATCAATTTGACAGCATCCGATCAGCTACAGATAGGGTTCGAGCGCGCAGTACGCGGGGACGTGCTGGCTGACCCAACCTGATGGTGGTGCTTCGACGTGGCTCGTCGGTATCGAGAACTGAACAATCCGACGACCCGGCGCACCCTGCGCCCGATCGTCGGCGCCCTTCCGCTGGCCATCGCGGTCGCCTGCGCGGGCGTGGCGGTCGCCGATCCCGGCACCCCGGCCCAACCCGGCGTGACCACGCCGAGCAACCCGACCACCCCGGCGGCGCCCACGCCGAGCCAGCCTGGCGTCACTACCCCGAACCAGCAGGGCGTCACCGGCGCGAAGCCCGCCCCGGCCGACCCCGCTGACTCGCAGAGTCTCAACTACGCCCGCCCGGTCCCCGCGCCCGAACCGGCGCCGCCGATCCAACCGGAGCAGCTGCACGCGCCGCAGCCGGTCGAGCCCGTCGCCCCGATCGCCCCGCCCGCGCGCACCCTGCGCATCGGTGACTTCTCCGCCCCGGCCCCCGACGAGGTCCCCAACGACCTGCTCGACGGCGTCAACACCACCACCGCCGCCGACGTCGAGGCCGCCATCGCCACCGGCGGCCGCTCCATCGGCATCAACCCCACCCGCTCCGACAAGATCGCCGCCGCGACCGCCGCGGGCGCGGTCGGCGGGGCACTGGCCGGTGCTGCCATTGCGGGCATCCCGGCGGCCGTGGTCGGTGGACTCGGTGGAGCCGCCATCGGCGCAGGCGTCGGTGCGGGCATCGGCTTCGCGGTCGGTGTCGCCGGAACCGCGGCCGGTGGCGCGATCGCGGCTGCCGCCGCGGGAGTTCCGACCGGTGGCGCGGGCGCGCTCCCCGCGGTCGGTGCCGCCTTCGTCGCGGCCTGGCCGATCGCGGCAGCCACCACCGGTGCGGGCGCCGCGATCGGCGCCGGAGTCGGCGCGGCAGCCGGTGCCGCGGTCCTCGGTATCCCCGCCGCTGTGGTCGGCGGCGTCGCGGGTGGCATCCTCGGCGGCAGCGCGGGCGCGGGCTTCGGGGCCACCGCCTGACGGCTGTCGCGCTTGGCTCGCGTACCTGTCGAGAGGTGCGAAGTCTCCGAGCTAGCTGCTTCGTCCCGCTAGGCCGTGATTTCCGCTGTGCCGGTGAGGAATTCGCCGGCGGCGGGGGCCAGCAGGCTGACGTTCGGGTTATGGCTGAGCTTGGCGATTTCCTGGAGCTCGGCATCGGGCAGGACGGCGGCGATCGCCTTCGCGCCCTTGCGGAGCAGGGCATCGCTCTTCGCGCCCGCGATGACCAGGGTTTGCGCCTTCACGGTCGTCCAGTCGTCGGTGCGTAATGGCTCGCCGCGCATGTAGTCGCGCATGACGGCCCAGTCGTGCGGCGTCGAGTTCGCGGTGGCGACGAGGTTTTTCCAGAACGGCGTGAAACGCATGACCGAGACCATCGGGCGCGGGATGCCCATCGCCTTGGTCAGGTAGAAGCGGACGGTGTCGGCGCGGCGGTCGGCGGCGACCAGCTCGTGCAGCGTCGTCTCCAGGTCGATGGCCGGGACGAAGCCGTCGTGGTCGACCACGAACGGCGGCTCGAAGGCGACCACCTTGGTGATCCCGAGGATGCGCCCCGACCCGGCGGCGCGCAGCGCGAGTGCCGCGCCGGACGACCAGCCGAACAGCATGGCCGAGCCGCCTACCGCCTGGACCAGGGCGGCGATGTCGTCGATCTCGCGCTCGACGTCGTAACCGCCGGCGTCGGTGCTGTCGCCGCGGCCCCGCCGGTCGTAGTTGAGGACGGTGAGACCGTAGTGCTCGTTGAGGGTGGTGGCCAGCTCGACCATCTTGGGGAACTTCCGGTAGCCGAAAGCACCGCCGATCAGGATGACGGTTCCGGCGTGGCCGTCGTGCCGGTCGTAGGCGATCACGGTGCCGTCGGCGGAGGTCACGGTCTCCACAACAATCTCACTTTCGACGCGGGTGTCGGCCAACGCTGGTTGCCGCCTTGCCTGTACAGACGGTGCCGGGTGGGTGGATTCATCGACGGCGTCGCGACAGACCGGACCCCGCGAAGTCTGTGATACTGCTCACTATGCCGGTCTTGTGCCTGGTATGTCGTGAACGTTATTTACGGAAAACCCGTGGAGGTCGCGGTGCCGCTCGGGCTGGTCGCGCGCCCGCATTGCGAGGAATGCCGGATCGTGCCCCGGACGAGTGCGAAAACCGTTTACTCAGAACAGAGTTGGCTCGCCGAACCCTGGTGTGCGTTCGATCTCGAGTAGGTTCTGCTTGGTGGTGATGCCGCCCGGAGCGGAAAAGCCGGTCAGCGCGTTGTCGGCGGCGAGTACTCGATGGCACGGAATGATCAGCGGAATCGGATTGCGGCCCAAGGCTTGTCCGACGGCCTGGGCGGCGCCTGGCGCGCCGATGCGATCGGCCACCTGGCCGTAGGTGAGGGTGTGGCCGGGATCTATCGCGCGGGTGACCTCGAATACCGCGCGGTGGAATTCTGGAATTCCACTGGTGTCCAAGGGGATCCAGCGCAGGTCGTCTAGTTCGCCTGCCAGGTGGGCACGGATGCCGATGATGGCCTCGGCGATCATGCCCGTGGGGGCCTCTTCGTGGACTTCGTTGTCCGGCAGGCCGGTGCGGCGGCGGGTGATACGCGCGCGAGTCGCGGCCGGGGTCGCCTCGGGGAGCTGGAACCGGATCACGGTCGCACCGCTCCACGCGATCGCGCAACGGCCGATCGCGGTGTCGAAGAGTGTTGCCTCGGCGGACAGGCAACTGGCGTCACTCATGGTCTCAGTGTGCACGGCGGGACCGACAAGTTGCGAGATATCAGTCCAGTTTTACTCAACTGGCCTTGTGGTGCAGCGTGCTCGGATCCGTGACGAGTCCCCGGACGCCCTTCGCCGGTCGCCGCGTCTGATCGACGCGAGGTGCGACGGTCCGGCGGGAGCGCCATGCGTACTCGGCGAGCTGCGCTTCGACCGGTTGCCGGACCGGCTTGGCGATGGCCGGTTTCGGCGATTCGGTCCGGCGGACCGGAGCAACCTCAGGCGCGAGCCGCTCCGGTTGCTGGTCCGGCGCGTCCCGGCGGCCGTAGATGGCGGCGAGATCCGAATAGCGCCGCTGCTCGTCGTAGTACGAGGAGGTCCAGTCGGACATCGGGCCGCTCGGGTGGTATCGGTCCAGCCGGAACGCCCGCTGGGCGCCCTTCGGCAGGTAGCGATAGATCAGGTAGCCGAAGGCGGCGACGACGAGCAAGGTGGCAAAGGTGGTCATGCTGCCAGCTTGCGCCCCGACTGGCCTTGCTTTAAATAGCCACTCCCTCGATACTGGACCTTATGGCGACAAGAGTTATCGGGGCGGGCACCTTGGCTCGCGACCTTGGTCGGTGGCGGAATGTGGTCGAGGACGGCGAGATCGAGTCGTCTCGGCGCTCCGCCCGCCCGGCGTATCTCGCACTCGCCGAGGGCATTCGGCTGCTGATCCACGACGGCCGGGCCCCGCTCGGCGTCGCGCTGCCAAGCGAACGCGACCTCGCCACCACCCTCGGGGTCAGCCGCACGACGATCACCTCCACCTATTCGCTGCTGCGCGAGAACGGCTACCTGATCAGCCGCCAGGGTTCGCGCAGCACCGTCGCCCTGCCGCGCGACGTGCAGCACGATGGCAGCAAACCGGCCAGGAGCATCATGGCGATGATGGCGGCGTCCGAGCTGCCGACCATCGACATGACCTACGCCGCGATGGCCGCCCCGCTGGAAATGCAGGAGGCGTATTCGGTTGCGCTGGAAGGCCTGCCGACCTACCTCGGCACGCACGGCATGGATCCGGTCGGCGTGCTCACGCTGCGCGAGGCGATCGCCCGCCGCTACACCGAGCGCGGCCTGCCCACCGAACCGGACCAGATCCTGGTCACCCTGGGCGCCCAGCACGGCTTGCGCCTGCTGCTGAATGTCCTCACCGCGCCCGCGGCCCGGGTGCTCATCGACCACCCCACCTACCCGAACGCCATCGAGGCGATCCGCGATGTCGGCGCCAGGCCGGTGCCGGTGCCGCTGCGCCCCGAGTATCCGGACAAAGGCTGGGATCTCGACGGAATTCGCAGTGCCGCAAGACAAACCGCGGCGACGCTGGCCTACCTGGTGCCCGACTTCAACAATCCGACCGGCCTGGTGCTCGATGCGGACGGCCGCGCCGAACTGGCCGCAATCGCCAGGGAAACCCGGATGACCGTGGTGATCGACGAGTCGATGAGCGATCTGCACCTGTCCGGCGAGCCGCAGCCGCCGGTGGCCGCCTTCGCCAAGGGGAACGAGATCGTCACCATCGGATCGGCCTCGAAGTCGTTCTGGGGTGGCCTGCGGGTCGGCTGGATTCGCACGAACCAGCCGCTGATCACCAAGCTGCTCGGCATCCGCTCTACGGTCGACCTCGGCACCCCGGTGATGGACCAGCTGGCCACCGTCCACCTGCTCGCCAACGCGGACGCCATCCTCGATCGCCGCCGCGACCAGCTGCGCGCGCAACGTGCCGCGCTGGTCGAGGCCGTCGCCGACGAGCTGCCGGAGTGGCGGCTCAGCTACGGCGCGGGCGGCATGTCCGTGTGGGCGCAGCTACCGGCGCCCGTCTCCACCGCACTGGCCGCCACCGCGCCCAACCACGGCGTATTGCTCGCCGCCGGACCGAGATTCGGCGTCCAGGGCGCGTTCGAACGCTTCATCCGGTTGCCCTTCACCCACCAGGAACCCGAACTCCGCTTGGCGGTCAAGGCGATGGCCGCCGCATACGAGGCGCTGACACCCCGCGCCGCCGACGCACTCCAGCCGCTCACCTGCTACTGATGTCGTTGCGCCGCAGCGAATAACGGCGTCGTCGACTACTGGCGTCGTCCGGTACCAACGCCGCCGAGCAGCGTGTCGATCACCCGGCCCGCGAGGGCATCGGGGTCGGTGGTGCCGTCGAGTTCAGTACTGCCGCGCACGGTTTCGGTCGTGTCGAAAAGTCAGTTCGCCCAGATGGATTCGATCGGGGTCGCCTCGTTGGGCGGCGGGGTGGGGATGCCGTTGGGGGTGCGGGAAAAACGGGGGGCCGGGGCGTGCTGGGGGATGTTGTCGACCTCGATCAACGAGCCACGGGCCGCGATGTGCTCGTTCTTCGTGGCTTCCTCGAAGGTGAGGACGGGGGAGACGCAGGCGTCGGTGCCGACGAAGATCCCCGCCCACTCGTCGCGCGTCTTGGTCAGGAAGCGTTCGGTGAACAGCTTTTTCAGCGTTTCCTGCCCCGCCGGATCGAGCTGGAAGGGCAGGCCCTCCTGGTCGATGCCGAGCCCGGCCAGCAACTGCGCGTAGAACTGCGGCTCGATCGAGCCGACCGCCATGTACTTGCCGTCGGCGGTTTCGTAGGTGTCGTAGAACGACATTCCGGTGTCGAGCAGGTTCACCCCGCGCTCGTCGGACCACGCGCCGTACCCGCGCATACCCCAGATCATGTGCGAAAGGGCAAGCGCGCCATCGACCATCGCGGCATCGACGACCTGCCCCTTGCCGGAGGTCTGCCGCTCGACGAGCGCGGCGAGCAGGCCGAATACCAGGAACATCGAGCCACCGCCGAAGTCGCCGACCATGTTCAACGGCGGCACTGGGCGCTCACCCTTGCGGCCGATGGCGTGCAGCACGCCGGTGATGGAGATGTAGTTGATGTCGTGGCCTGCGCGATCGGCCAGCGGGCCCTCCTGACCCCAGCCGGTCATCCGGCCGTAGACCAGGCGCGGGTTGCGCGCGAGCGCGTCGTCCGGGCCGAGCCCCATCCGCTCGGTCACGCCCGGCCGGAAGCCCTCGATCAGCACGTCCGCCTTCTGGATGAGCCCGAGCACCTTCTCGATGTCGGCCGGGTCCTTGAGGTTGGCCTCGACGATGGTCCGCCCGCGCTGCTGCGGCCGGTCGAACCCGCCGGGTATCTGGCCCGCTCGCTGGATCCGCACCACGTCGGCGCCCAGGTCGGCCAGCAGCAGTGCGGCGTGCGGTCCCGGGCCGATGCCGGCCAGTTCGATGACCTTGATGCCCGCGAGCGGGCCTTTAGCGGCGGTGGATGGAGTGCTCACGCCCTACCTCGGTTCGTCGTTGATCCAGCACACCGGCATTGCGGCGCTGCTCATGGCAGCGGACCGGCCGGTGTATTGACAGTATGACAATAACGCTGGCTCATCCATCGCCTAGGTCGCCGGGAACCCTGCGCCCGAGCCGGTGCGCGGACGCACTCGGTACGACACAATCTCAGCAGCGCACCACTCGCGGGAACGTCCGGCGAGCCCGCGCGGTGAGGTGGAGTCATGCCAGAGGTGGAGTCGTGAGTGGCGCCGGGGAAGTCGTTGTCGGCCTGGTCATTCTGGTCGGCCTGCTCGGCATCATCATCCCGATCCTGCCCGGCGTCATTCTGATCTTCGGCGCGATCGCGGTGTGGGCCTTCATGACCGGCGGCGCCACCGCCTGGACCGTCTTCGCCGTCAGCACCGCGCTACTGGTGCTTTCCGGCGTCATCAAATACACCTGGCCCGGCCGGAAGATGAAGGACGCGGGCGTCGCCAACCGCTCCCTCATCCTCGGCGCGGTGCTCGGCATTGTCGGCTTCTTCGTGATCCCCGTGGTCGGCCTGTTCGTCGGCTTCGTTCTCGGCGTCTATCTCTCCGAACTCCAGCGCCTTCGTGTCGGCCAACAGGCTTGGCAGTCAACGGTTCACGCGCTCAAAGGCGTAGGACTGTCGATGCTCATAGAACTGCTCGGCGCACTACTCGCCACCGGCGTCTGGGTTATCGGCGCCATCGTCACCTGACCGGCGCTACTCGATGATGGGTAGCGGGATGGTGTCCGCCGCTTCGATTGTGGGGAGGGTGTCGCGGCGGATGGGGATCGTTGGTTGTTCGGTGGTGTACATCGGGAGGGTGGGGGCCGGGTCCTCCGGCAGGGGGCGGACCCGGGCGGGGAGGCGGTAGAACGAGCGAGCGTTGTCTTCGAGGACGGCGAACATATCGGTGCCGACCACATCGCAGATGAGATCGACATCGGAATCCTGGAAGGGACGACCCGCCCGGGTGCCGGGCAGGTCGGTGCCGAACATCAGCGCCTCCGGATTGACCGCGTGGATGCGGCGCAGCGTGTCCGGCACGCTCATCGCGACCCGGCCGAAACCTGTCGCCTTCACCCTGGCCCCGCGATCGACCAGATCCAGCAGGTAGGGCAGGCCTTCGTCGGACATGCCGAGGTGGTCGATACAGAACACCGGCAGCTTCGAGATCACCGGTTGCAGCGACGCGAGCATCTGCCCGTCGATGTACACCTCGACATGCCAGCCGACCAGCTCATGAGCGCGCAGCGCCTGCAGCGTCATGCCGGTGATGTCGGCGGCGGCCCGCTTCAGATTGAACCGCAGGCCGCGCACGCCGATCCGGTCCAGTTCGATGATCTCGTCGTCGGTGGCGTCCAGGTCGAGCCTGGTGACGCCGACCCAACCTTCGCCGAGCTCGGCGAGGGCCGCCTTCAGATACGTCTGGTCGGTGCCCTGGAAGGACCCGCTGACCACGGCTCCGCCGCCGACATCGAAGCGCGACATGCGCTTTCGATAATCGGCGATGGTGAAGGAGCCGGGCAGGTAGCCCTCGTTCTCGAACCGCGGAAACCGCGGATCGAAGATGTGGAGATGGGCATCGAACACCTGTACAGAATGCCTCAGTACGAGTTTTTCTGCTGTCGTGGAGGTAACAGCGCGTCGGTCTAGACCTTGTGCGGCTCGCTGGCCCGCAGCATGTCCTCGCGCTCGACGACCTTGACGCGCTCGCGGCCCTCCGGTTCGCCGAGCGAGCGCTCGTGCGCGTCCAGGCGGTACCAGCCCTGCCAGGTGGTGAAGGGGATGCCCTTGCCCTCCAGGAACGTGGTGACGGCGTCCAGCTCCGGCTGCGCGGCCGGGGTGAAGTTCGCGCTGTCGTCGAGCAGGCAGGCCACCGTCTCGTTGGCGTCGCCCTTGGTGTGGCCGATGAGGCCGACCGGGCCGCGCTTGATCCAACCGGTGACGTAGGTGGCGGGCACGTAGCGGTCGGCGCCGTCGGCGTTCTCGTCGCCGATCACCCGGCCCGCCTCGTTGGGCACGGTGCCCGCCTGGTCGTCGAACGGCAGGTTGGTCAGGTTCTGCGACAGGTAACCGACGGCGCGGTAGACCGCCTGCACGTCCCATTCCTTGAAGGTGCCGGTGCCCTTGACGTTGCCGGTGCCGTCGAGCTGGGTGCGCTCGGTGCGCAGGCCGACGACCTTGCCGTCCTCGCCGAGGATCTCCGAGGGCGACTCGAAGAAGTGCAGGAACAGCTTGTGCGGGCGGTTGCCGACGTCGCGAATCGCCCACTGCTCCAGCGTGTTCGCGATCATGTCGACCTGCTTGGAGTGGCGGCGCGCGGCCTCGGAGCCCTCGTCGTAGTCGATGTCCTCGGGATCGACGATGACCTCGATGGTCGGCGAATGATCCAGCTCGCGCAGCTCCAGCGGGGTGAACTTGGCCTGCGCCGGGCCGCGGCGGCCGAACACGTGCACCTCGAGCGCCTTGTTGGCCTTGAGGCCCGCGTAGACGTTCGGCGGGATCTCGGTCGGCAGCAGCTCGTCGCCGGTCTTGGCCAGCACGCGGGCCACGTCGAGGGCGACATTGCCGACGCCGAGCACGGCGACCTTCTCCGCGTCCAGCGGCCAGGTGCGCGGCACGTCCGGGTGTCCGTCGTACCAGGACACGAAGTCGGCCGCGCCATAGGAGCCGTCCAGGCCGATGCCGGGGATGCCGAGCGCGCGGTCGGCGTTGGCGCCGGTCGAGAAGATCACCGCGTCGTAGAAGGTGCGCAGGTCATCGAGGGTGATGTCGGTGCCGTAGTCGATGTTGCCGAGCAGGCGTACCTGCGGCTTGTCGAGGACCTTGTGCAGGGCGGTGATGATGCCCTTGATGCGCGGATGGTCCGGCGCGACGCCGTAGCGGATCAGCCCGAACGGCGCGGGCATGCGCTCGAACAGGTCGATGCTGACCTCGGCGTCGGACTTCATCAGCGCGTCGGCGGCGTAGATCCCGGCCGGTCCGGCGCCGACGATGGCGATGCGGAGCGGGCGGTTAGCTGCACTCTGTTCGGTCATCTTTTACGCGCACCCTTATGGTCGAGAACAAATTACGGCGTCTTCCTTAGCCTAGGCTAAGTTACGCGCTGGCTGGTTGCACCTGGCGGCGCGGACGCTGGAGTTGTCGGCTCGTGGCCACCCCAGCCGCGGCTATGACAGCAGGCCGCAGTCTCGCGATTCTATCGGTGGTGCGTGCAGTCGCCCCCGGCGGTGCGTGAACTGAACGGATGCCGCCGACGTGCGCTCTTGGGTTATCCGCTCGCGCGCCGTTGATTCCCCGCGCGGCACAACAACCTTCGTCGCCTGCGGCGCGGCGGTGCGGGGGTGCGCGCCGGATAACGCCGCCGACCAGGGATCATCGTGGCATGAGCGATCAGCAGTCACCTGCGGAGGACGAAGTCATCAAGGTCGACCAGACCGACAAGCGTTCCGTGGCACCGTTCGTCGCCGCGGCTGTTGTCGCGGTGCTCGTGCTCGGCGCGATCGTGCTCGGCGGGGTGCTGTCGCCCGCTGAGAAAAATGTCACAGAATCGGACCGGATCACCGCCGCGGTGCGCAACTTCGTCGAGGGGTCTAACAACACCGACTTGGTGCCCCCACCAGGCGCTGGCTGCCAGGGCTTCGATCCGAAACGGTCCCCACTTGCCGGGCGGTCCGGCGGCGGAAAGACTGTGGAAATCACGAAACTCGATGATCCGCAGGTCGACGGCGATCGGGCGAAGGCGACGGTCACCACCAAGGTCGACGGCGATGAGCAGACTTCCACCTGGAACCTGACCAGATCCGGCGACAAATGGCTGGTCTGTAATTGAGCATTCTCATACCGTGAGCAGCCATTTGACAGGGTGACCCCAGTCCAGGCAATCTCAGCAGAAGGTCATGAGAACCAGTGTCAAGCCCCGGCAATACTGGTCGGCAACCCTCCTCCGCGGTGGGGTGCTCCGGGTGACGACCTGGCCGCGCGTCAAACCCGAGCGCGGCAAGTGCGGATTCTAGGAGGGTCCAAATGAGTTATGCCGGTGACATCACCCCGCAGCAGGCTTGGGATCTGTTGCGAGACAACCCCGAAGCCGTCTTGGTCGACGTGCGTACCGAGGCCGAATGGAAGTTTGTCGGCGTGCCCGACACCAGTTCGATCGAGCGCCCGACGGTGCTGATCGAGTGGGTCGACTCGACCGGCACGCGCAACGGCGAGTTCACCGAGCAGCTGGTCACGGCGCTCGACGGGCACAATCCCGAAGCCCCGGTGATCTTCCTCTGCCGCTCGGGGCAGCGCTCCATCGGCGCGGCGATCGCCTCGACGCAGGCCGGGTTCGGCACCTCGTACAACGTGCTCGAGGGTTTCGAAGGACCGGTCGACGCCGACGGACATCGCGGCGGAACCGGCTGGCGTGCCCTCGGCTTGCCCTGGCGGCAGTCATGAGCACGTGCTGTAGGTCCGCGTTTGTGGGGTGCGGCGCAGGGAGGCAGTCGTGATTACCGGTGGTGCGTTCGACAAGCCGCTGCCCGATGGCGTCGGCCCCGCGACCCTCGGGGTGCGCGGCGGGTTGCGCCGCTCCGGTTTCGAGGAAACCTCCGAGGCGCTCTACCTGACCTCGGGCTTCGTCTACGAGAGCGCGGAGGCCGCCGAGGCCGCGTTCACCGGCGACGTGGAGCATTTCGTCTACTCCCGCTACGGCAACCCGACGGTGGCCATGTTCGAGGAGCGGATGCGGCTGCTCGACGGCGCCGAGGCGTGCTTCGCGACCGCGAGCGGAATGTCCGCGGTATTCACCGCTTTGGGTGCGCTGCTCGGGGCCGGTGATCGGCTTGTCGCCGCGCGCAGCCTATTCGGGTCCTGCTTCGTGGTGTGCAACGAGATCCTGCCGCGCTGGGGCATCGAGACCGTCTTCGTCGACGGCGAGGATCTCGAGCAGTGGGAGCAGGCGTTGTCCGTGCCCACCGAGGCGGTGTTCTTCGAAACCCCGGCCAATCCCATGCAGACCCTCGTCGACGTGCGCCGGGTCACCGAGCTCGCGCACGCCGCGGGCGCGAAGGTGGTGCTGGACAACGTCTTTGCCACCCCGCTGCTGCAGCGCGGCTTCGAACTCGGCGCCGACGTGGTCGTCTACTCCGGCACCAAGCACATCGACGGCCAGGGCCGGGTGCTCGGCGGCGCCATCCTCGGCGCGAAGGACTACATCGACGGCCCGGTGAAAACCCTGATGCGCCATACCGGTCCGGCCCTGAGCCCGTTCAACGCGTGGACCCTGCTAAAGGGTTTGGAGACAATGCCGCTGCGCGTGCGTCATTCGACCGAATCGGCGTTGCGTATCGCCCGCTTCCTGGAGGCCGACAAGTCGGTCAGCTGGGTGAAATACCCGTTCCTGCAATCACATCCGCAGCACGACCTGGCCACCAGCCAGATGAGCGCAGGCGGCACCGTGGTCACCTTCGAACTGAACGCTCCCGCGCACGAGGCGAAGAAGCGCGCCTTCGAAGTCCTCAACCGCCTGCGCATCATCGACATCTCCAACAACCTCGGCGACGCCAAATCCCTGATCACCCACCCCGCCACCACAACCCACCGCGCGATGGGCCCCGAAGGCCGGGCCACCATCGGCCTCTCCGACGGCGTCCTCCGCATCTCCACCGGCCTAGAGGACGTCGAAGACCTCCTAGCCGACCTCGACCACGCCCTCAGCTAGCGGATTTTCCACACAGATCACAGCAGGTCGACGCCCACACGTCGCACAGGCAGCTCAGTCCCTGTGCGACGTGTGGATGGTCTGTGGGGTCAGGCCAGGGCGCGGAGGCGGGGGGCCAGGTCGCGTTGGAAGAGGTCGAGGAAGCGGCGTTGGTCGTGGCCGGGAGCGTGGAAGACCAGGTGGTTGAGGCCGGCGTCCAGGTAGGGCTTGATGAGGTCGACGGTTTGGTCGGGGTCGCTGGCGACGATCCAGCGTTTGGCGATCTGTTCGATCGGCAGGGCGTCGGCGGCGGCTTCCATTTCGATGGGGTCGGTGATGCTGTGCTTTTGTTCGGGGGTGAGGCTCAGGGGGGCCCAGAAGCGGGTGTTCTCCTGTGCCAGTTCGGGATCGGTGTCGTAGGAGATCTTGATCTCGATCATCCGGTCGATGTCGTCGACGGTGCGGCCTGCCTTGGCGGCGCCCTCGGCGACGGCGGGCATCAGCTTCTCGGTGTAGAGGTCCATGCCCTTGCCAGAGGTGCAGATGAAGCCGTCTCCGGCGCGGCCCGCGTAGCGCGCGACCAGCGGTCCGCCCGCGGCGACGTATACCGGGATGCCGCCCTTGGGCACGTCGTAGATGGACGCGCCGACGGTGTTGTAGTACTCACCGGCGAAGTCGACGCGGTCGCCGGTCCACAGCGCGCGCATCAGCTCGATCGCCTCGCGCAGCCGCGCGAAACGCTCCTTGAACTCGGGCCATTCGCCCTTGTATCCGGTGGCGATCTCGTTGAGCGCCTCGCCGGTGCCAACGCCGAGCATGACCCGGTCGGGGTACAGACAACCCATGGTGGCGAACGCCTGCGCGATCACGGCCGGGTTGTAGCGGAAGGTGGGCGTGAGCACCGAGGTGCCGAGCTGGATCCGCTTCGTGCGCTCACCGACCGCCGCCATCCAGGCCAGCGAGAACGGCGCGTGCCCGCCCTTGTGCCGCCACGGCTGGAAGTGGTCGCTCACCGTGGCGCTGTCGAGGCCGTGTTCCTCGGCGAGCACCGCGATCTCCACCAGTTCGCGCGGCCCGAACTGTTCCGCCGACGCCTTGTATCCGAGTTTTAGCTCACCCATGTGCGCCACTCCTGTCGCTTCGCTGCACACCTGTGGTGCGGGCATTCCCGCACACCGTTGTCGGCCGCAGGCACGCCGCGGTCACGTCTTGCTGCAACCGCCGCGAGCCCGCGGACGTTCCCGCGCTCGGCGATCGCACACGCACTGCCCGACGCGCGTCCTATGGCCGTCTTCGACCATAGTCAGCGGCACCCGAAGGTGTGCGAAGGGTCGCATCGCGTCGGACTTACCCCGGGAACGTGTCCGGTAGGCGTACCTCCGCATTCGCTCCGGCCATGCGCGGTCTGCGGACGGACTCCGTCCGGCTGTGTCTCTAGTGGGACAATTGTCTGGTGACTGATGAACCGATCCTGTCCTATCTGACCGACATGGACGGTGTGCTGGTGCACGAGGACCAACTGGTGCCCGGCGCCGACGAGTTCCTCGCCGAGCTGCGCGCCAACGAGACCCCGTTCCTGGTGCTCACCAACAACTCCATCCGCACCCCGCGCGACCTGCAGGCCAGGCTGCGCCACACCGGACTCGACATTCCGGAGGAAGCGATCTGGACCTCCGCGCTGGCCACCGCCACCTTCCTGGACGAGCAGCGGCCCAACGGAACCGCCTATGTGGTCGGCGAATCCGGTCTCACCACGGCATTGCACGAGATCGGCTATGTGCTCACCGACAGCAACCCGGACTACGTGGTGCTCGGCGAGACCCGCAACTATTCCTTCGAGGCGATCACCACCGCGATCCGCCTGATCGAGAAGGGCGCGAGTTTCATCGCGACCAATCCCGACCCGACCGGCCCGTCCCGCGACGGCTCGCTGCCCGCGACCGGCTCGGTTGCCGCGCTGATCACCCGCGCTACCGGGCGCGATCCGTATTACATCGGCAAGCCCAACCCGCTGATGATGCGTTCGGCGTTGCGCCGGATCGGCGCGCACTCGCAGTCGACGGTGATGATCGGTGATCGGATGGACACCGACGTCATCTCCGGGTTGGAGGCGGGCATGCGCACCATCCTGGTCACCACCGGCATCTCCACCCGTGCGTCGGTCGAGGCGTATCCCTACCGGCCGACGATGGTGCTCGACTCCGTCGCCGATCTGGTCGGGCGGACCAAAGAGCCGTTCGCAGGCTGAGGCACCGCGAAATCCCTCAGCCGTTGATCACTCGGTGATCGCGTCCAGTGCCGTCGATAGCGCGGTGAGGGCGTCGACGGTCGCGGCGAACCGCTCGTAGCCGAGCTCGTCCAGCAAACGTTTGGCGACGACCGCGTGTTGCGGATTGATCCGCCGCACCGCCGCGAGCCCCGCGTCCGTCACCGCGACGAGTTTCGCGCGCCGGTGCGCGGGGTTCGTCCGATATTCGGCAAGCCCCTTGTCTACCAACAGGTCTGCGATGCGTTGCACGCTTTGCCGGGTGATCCCCATGTCCCTGGCGATGCCCGCCACTGGCAGCGGTTCGGTCAGCACCGCGCCGAGCACCTGCCACCAGGCGGCGGTGAGACCGGCAGGGCGGGCCAGTTCCTCGGCGATCGCGAGGAACTGGCCGTTCAATCGGAATGACGTGATGGCCGCCGTGGCGAACAGCTCCTGCTCGTTCCGCATCAGACGTGCGCGCCGGATCGCCGCGCTTCGTACTCGGCGAGCACGGCCCAGCCCGCCGGATCGGAGTGCCCGTACAGCCGGTACCAGCCGTCGAGCACATGCGGCTCGTAGACGCCGAGCCGGCCAAGCGCTTCGCGGGCGAATTCGAACGGCGAGGTGCCGCTCGCCGTGATCAGATCGCCATCCGTCGTGGCCGGCTCCTCGACGTAGTTGTCGGCGCCCGCGTATCCGCTGTAGAGCAAGAACTCTCGGACATTGCTCGTGTGCTTGCGGGTATCGAGCAGGCCTTCCTTGGCCAGCCCGAGCGTCGCGCCGCAGATCGCCGCGACCGGCACGCCCGCGTCGAGGAACTCCCGCGCCTTGGCGGCGAACGGCATGAGCTCGTCACCCTCCCACGTGTCCGCACCGGCCAGGATCAGCATCGAGCTCTCGGCGGGCGTGAGATCGGCCAGTGCCAGCTCCGGCACGATGCGCATGCCGCCGAGCGTGGTGATCGGATCTGTGGTCAGCCCAACCGTTTTCGTTTGCCAGGTGCCCGGCTCTCGCTGCCAGGTGGTCCGGTTGATGTGCGCGGTAAGTGCCCCGATCTCCCAGTCGGCGAAGGTGTTGTAGATGGCAACGTGAACTGTTCTCGTGATCATGACAGCATCCTGTCATGTTTGACAGCATGCTGTCAATGGTGTGGATATGCGGAATTAAGCTGGGGGTATGCGGATCTCGGTAGCTGCGGACGAACGCGTCGGAGTGGCACAGGAGCTGATCGAGGAGCTCGCCCGGCGCGGACACGAGACGCTTCCACATGGCGCGCTCGCGGAGTCCGAACGAGACGACTGGGCCTGGGCAAGCGAAGCGGCGGCCCGCGATGTCGCCCAGGGCCGCGCCGACCAGGGCATCGTGTGCTGCTGGACCGGAACCGGCGCCTCGATCGCCGCCAACAAGGTCGCGGGCATCCGCGCGGCCCTCTGCGGCGATGCCGCGACGGCGCAGGGCGCGCGGCAGTGGAACGACGCGAATGTCCTTGCGCTGAGCCTACGTTCGACCTCCAGCGCGGAACTCCAGGAAATCCTCGACGCCTGGTTCATCGGCGCCGCGAGCACCGAGCCCGACGATCGAGCCAATGTCGCGCACCTGTCGGCGATCGAGCGCGCCGAGCGGTGAGTTACGTCCGGTGCAGCGCGAAGATGCGCAGGTCGCGGGTCGTGCGGTTCTTGTACGCGGCGTAGGCGCCGGTGATCTCGACGAAGCGGGCGAAGATGGCGTCTTTGGCGTCGGCCTCGACCGGGGTCGCCTGGACCGGGAGGCGGTGGCCCGCGATGGCGACCGTGGCGGCGGGGTTGGCCAGCAGGTTCGCCGTCCACGCCGGGTGGCGTTCCTGGCCGAAGTTGCTGCCGATCACATACAGCACGTCGCCGTCGTGCACGTAGAGCAGCGGCTGGGTGCGCGGCTGGCCGGACTTGCGGCCGATGGTGGTCAGCAGGATCACCGGAGCGCCGATCGGACCGAGCACGGTGTACTTGGCGTCGGTCCGCTCGAGCAGCGCGCGATCGAGCGGGGTGATCTTGCGGATGAACCACGAACCGGGCTTGGTCGCCGCGAACTTGTTTGCTAGTCGCGACAGTGCGTTGGTGCGTGAACCCCACTGCCGGTCCGGAAACTGCTCAGCCATGCCCGGACTATATCGGTGGTGAGATGTACTTGTCTTTGGCCAACTTATAGCGTGCGGACATTGGTAACTCGTCGGGGACGGGCTCACTCATTCACCCTGGTCACCGCCGGTCGCCGACGCCGCCGGGGTCGCGCCTGAGTCTGGCCTGAATACGCGGAGAGGCGGGGGAGCCTCGCTTGGAGCTTTGATAGCGGCTCGTTCACTAAGCTTTCGGCCATGGCCGATCATGCTCCGTCCACCGTCTATATCGCCTCGCCCGAAGGCGACACCGGGAAGTCGACGGTGGCCCTCGGCGTGCTGCAGATGTTGTGCGCGACCACCGCACGGGTCGGGGTGTTCCGGCCGATCACCAGGTCGACCACCGAACCCGACTACATCCTCGAGCTGCTGCTCGAACACAGCACCGCCGACATCGACTACGCGCAGGCCACCGGCGTCACCTACGAGCAGGTGCACGCCGACCCGGACGCCGCGATCAGCGAGATCGTGATGCGTTTCCACGAGGTCGCGAAGGTGTGCGACGCGGTGGTGGTGGTCGGCAGCGATTACACCGATGTCGCCAGCCCCAGCGAGCTCCGCTTCAACGCCAGGATCGCGGTGAACCTCGGCGCCCCCGTGTTGCTGGTGGTGCGCGGCTCGGGCCGCACCCCCGTCGAGGTGAAGCACCTGGCCGAGCTGTGCCAGAGCGAACTGGTCCTCGAACACGCCCAGCTGGTCGCGATCATCGCCAACCGCTGCGACCCGGACCACATCGATGACGTCGCCGCCACGCTGCGCGCCTCCGCCGTGCCCACCTGGACGCTGCCCGAGGTGCCGCTGCTGATCGCGCCGACCATGGCCGAGCTCTGTGGCGCCATCGATGGCGAAATGTACAGCGGCGACCAGGAATTGCTGCAGCGCGAGGCGCTGAAGATCATGGTCGGCGGCATGACGGCCGAACACATTCTGGAGCGGCTGGTCGACGGCGTCGTGGTCATCGCGCCGGGCGACCGCTCCGACGTGCTGCTCAGCGTCGTGAACGCGCATGAGGCGGAAGGCTTTCCGTCGCTGTCCGGCATCATCATGAACGGCGGCATGCTGCCCCATCCTGCGGTGGCGCGGCTGATGTCGGGCCTCAAGCCCAAGCTGCCGATCCTCACCACCGAGCTCGGCACCTACGACACCGCGAGCGCCGCCTACCGCACCCGCGGCCGGATGTCGGCCGGTAGCCCGCGCAAGGTCGACACCGCGCTGGCGCTGATGGAGGAGCATGTCGACGCCGCGGAGTTGTTGCGGCGCATCGAGGTTCCGCTCACCAGCGTCGTGACGCCGCAGATGTTCGAGTACCAGCTCATCGAGCGCGCGCGGGGCGACCGCAAGCGCATCGTGCTGCCCGAGGGCGATGACGACCGCATCTTGCGCGCGGCGGGCCGGGTGCTGCAGCGCAAGATCGCCGACCTGGTGATCCTCGGCGACGAGCAGTCGGTCCGCGCCCGCGCCGCCGAACTCGGCGTCGATATCTCCGCCGCGGCGGTGCTCGATCCTCGAACCTCCGGGCACCTGGACGATTTCGCCAAGGAATACACCGAGATGCGTAAGCACAAGGGGATGACCCTCGAGCGGGCCCGCGAAACCATGGCCGACATCTCGTATTTCGGCACCATGATGGTCTATCGGGGCATTGCCGACGGCATGGTCTCCGGCGCCGCGCACACCACCGCGCACACCATCCGGCCGTCGTTCGAGATCATCAAGACGGTGCCCGGCGTATCGACCGTGTCCAGCGTGTTCCTCATGTGCCTCGCCGACCGGGTGCTCGCCTACGGTGACTGCGCGGTGGTCCCCGACCCGACCTCGGAGCAGCTGGCCGATATCGCGATCTCCTCGGCGGCGACGGCGGCCAGGTTCGGCGTCGAGCCGCGGATCGCCATGCTGTCCTACTCGACCGGCGAATCCGGCAGCGGCGCCGACGTGGACAAGGTGCGGGTGGCGACCAAGCTGGTCCGCGAGCGCGCGCCGCACTTGCCGGTGGAGGGACCGATCCAGTACGACGCGGCGATCGAGCCGACCGTGGCGACCACCAAACTGCCCGATTCCGAAGTAGCGGGCAAGGCAACAGTTTTCGTGTTTCCCGATCTCAATACCGGCAACAACACCTACAAGGCGGTGCAGCGCAGCGCGGGCGCGATCGCCATCGGCCCGGTGCTGCAGGGTCTGCGCAAACCGGTCAACGATCTGTCCCGTGGCGCGCTGGTCGCCGACATCGTCAATACCGTGGCGATCACGGCGATTCAGGCGCAAGGTGAGTGACGGGTGTCTGTCCGGACACAGCAGGCTCCGGACGCGGAACAGGCGATCCGCGCGCGTGGTTGCTGAGGGAGTGCGGGAACACCGCCGAACACGGGAGGCGTGATGACCGAAGCTGTCGATGACCTGGTGCTGGTGATCAATTCCGGCTCGTCGTCCATCAAGTACCAGCTGCTGAATCCGGAGTCGGGCGCCGTGACCGCGTCCGGCATGGTCGACCGGATCGGCGAGGGCAACGCCGGGATCGAGCATCAGGCCGACGGACAGACCACCGAGCGGCGCGGTGCGGTCGCCGATCACCCGGCTGGGTTGCGGCTGATCTTCGACATGTTCGCCGAGACGGGGCACGATCTGGCGCAGGCCGGGGTGCGCGCGGTCGGCCATCGCGTGGTGCACGGCGGTGAGGTGTTCTATCAGCCGACGCTGATCGATGACGCGGTCGTCGCGGCGATCGGCGAGCTGTCTTCGCTTGCCCCCCTGCATAATCCGGCGAACGTCGCGGGGATCGAAAGCGCGCGCGAGTTGTTGCCGCAGGTGCCGCAGGTGGCCGTGTTCGACACCGCGTTCTTCCACGGTCTGCCCGACGCCGCCAAGACCTACGCCATCGATGCGAAAGTCGCTGCTGCGCATGGAATTCGGAAGTACGGCTTTCACGGCACGTCACACGAGTACGTGTCCGGCCAGGTCGCCGAGTTCCTCGGCCGCGATCCGGCGGGGCTGAATCAGATTGTCTTCCACCTGGGTAACGGCGCCTCGGCCTCCGCGATCCGCGGCGGCCACCCGATCGACACCACCATGGGCCTGACCCCGTTGGAGGGCTTGGTGATGGGCACCAGATCCGGCGACATCGACCCCGGCATCATCGCGCACCTGATGCGCTCGGCCCACCTCGACATCGACCAGATCGACACGTTGTTGAACCGGGATTCCGGCATCAAGGGCCTCTCCGGCGTCAACGACTTCCGCGAACTGCAGCGCCTCATCGGCAACGGAGACAGCGCGGCGCAACTCGCCTATGACGTCTACATCCACCGCCTGCGCCGCTACCTCGGCGCCTACCTGATCGACCTCGGCGGCGTCGATGCCATCACCTTCACGGCGGGCGTCGGCGAGAACAGCCCCCAGGTCAGGGCCGACGCCCTCGCCGACCTGTCCCGCTTCGGCATCGAGGTCGACGCCACCGCAAACACCGCGAAATCCCGTACCGCCCGGCGCATTTCCCCGCCCGGCGCACCGGTGGCCGTACTGGTCGTCCCCACGAATGAAGAGCTGGCCATCGCCCGCGCCGCCCACCGCGTCGCGACAGCGTCGGCCTGACGTCGCGCGCCGACGCCGGCACCCGGTCGGGCCTGACCACTCGGAGGAGCGGGTAGTCAGGCCGACCGGGTCGGATCTGCCGCGAGCACCGGCGCACCGAGATGTGCCCGGTCGCCGCATGTTTCAGGCACGCACCCGGAGGGCAGTCCGGGTGCGTGCGCCGGGACCGGCGAGGGCACAGTCACGGTGTCATGCGGCGCGGGTCTCGGTATGCCGCGCGAACTCGATCCGAGGTCGATGCTGCCGAACCGATCATGAGGATTCCGTGAGCGGCTTTTATACCCAGGTCTTGGCGCGAATCGAGTTGGCAAGGTCGACAAGGGCATAGCGATGGTTGCGGCCGGGCGCGCTGCGGGCCAGCGCGCGTAGTCCCGCTTCGGTGCCCTCGCGGAGGCAGCGTTCGGTGAACGGTGCCCCGAACAGCGTTGCGTCCGAACGTTTCGGGGTGTTGCCCGCTTGCAACCAGGCCAGCGCGGCACCGAGTACCAGGACGCGCATCTGCACCGTTCGTCCCTCGCCGGTCGGCAGGCTCGACACCCGGGACGCGGAGATGTGCAGGGTCGATTCTTCGAGCTCGGCCACCGGAGCGGCGGTGAGCAGCAGCAGCACCGCGGTCATCCGCGCGGTGGTGAAATGCCGTGACGCGGCGGGCACTTCGTCGAGGGCGTGCACCGCGTCCACCACTCGATCGACCGCGGCCAGCTGCCTGGCCAGTCCGAAGGCGGCGCTCACCACCGCGCGATCGGTGCGCCAGACGGTATCGTAGAACTTCTCCGCGTAGGCCCGCCACTGTTCCGGGTCGGGCGAATCCCAATGCTGCAGTACGAGTTCCGCGGTCGCGGCCAGCGCCAGCTTGGGCCCGATCTCGCCGGGCAGCACCTGCAGCACGCCGTCGAAGCTGGCGAAGGCCTTCTCGTACTCCACGTCGAGCAGTTGTGCCAGGCCGCGATACCAGCTGACGCGCCAATCGTTTTCGGGCAACCGGGTGAGTAAATGCAGCACCGAGGCCGACTCGCCGAGGTCGAGGCGGACCCGTGCCTCGGCCAGCCGGAGCTCCAGATCCAAGGTCTCCGGGGCATTGCCGGGGTCGTTCTGGGCTCGCTCCTTGGCCGCCCGCAGGGCTTCCAGCGACTCCTCGGGCTCGGCATGCACCGTCGTGGCCAGCAGCGGTGCCGACGGGTCCGCCGAGTCGAGCAGCGGAATGGGCAGTGCGGCAACCACATCGCGCGCGACGAGCTGCTTGCTGCGGGCCCGGCCGTCGGCGTACGCGTCGGTCTGGCTGATCAGTTCCTCGGTGCCGAAGCTGGTCCGCTGCGGGCTGAACACCGTCGACAACTGCGGATGCTCGGTGGCGGTCTCCAGCGCGAGAATCTCCCGCAGCACGCCGGACAGCTGCGCGGACATGGCTCGGGCGGACGGGAATCGGCGTTCCGGGTCCGGGTCGGTCGCGCACAGCAGCAGGCGGTAAAAGAACTCGTAGCGTGCCAGCACGGGATGTTCGGCGGGATCGGGGATGCCGTCGAGATAGCGGCCCTGCTCCATCGGCATCTCGAGGGTGAGTACGGCAAGGGTGCGCCCGACGGTGTAGATGTCGGATGCGACGGTCGGCCCGGTCTTGGCAATCTCGGGCGCCTGAAATCCCCTGGTGCCGTACAGGTTTCCATACGACTCGATGGTGGCGACGGCACCGAGATCGATCAGCTTCACCTGATCCTCGGTGACCATGATGTTGTCCGGCTTGAGATCGTTGTAGGTCAGCCCGATCGAGTGCAGGTATTCCAGCGCGGGCAGGATCTCCAGCATGTAGGCGATCGCCTCGGCGACCGGCATCCGATACGGACGCTGGTAGGAATTGAGGATTTCGCGCAGCGACCGGCCGCCGACGTATTCCATGACGATGTAGCCGATCGGCGCGCCGTCCTGATCGGTGTGCTCGACGAAGTTGTGGATCTTGACGATGCTGGCATGCGCCACCTCGGCCAGGAATTGGCGCTCGGCGACGGCGACGGCCTGCGCCTCGGCGTCACCGGTGTGCAGCAGGCCCTTGAGCACCACCCAGCGATCGCTGACATTCCGGTCGATCGCCAGATAGATCCAGCCGAGCCCGCCGTGCGCGATACAGCCCTGCACCTCGTACTGACCGGATACCACATCGCCCTCGTGCAGCGACGGCCGGAAATCGTAAGGGGCGCCGCAGGTATCGCAGGTGCCCGTGGTCACCGCGGGCCGGATCGCACTCGCCCGGCCGACCGGATTGCCGCACCGCCAGCAGAACCGTTTGCCTTCGGAGACAACGGGATCGGTCAGTACAGCGGCCCGTGGATCGGCGGGCTCGACCGTCGGGATCGGCACAAGTCCGCCACCGAGCTTGCGCACCGTCGGCCGGGACCGGGCCGTACGCACGCTCCGGCCGGAGGTCCGCATCGTCGCCGCCGAATCCGGTTCGGAGTCGGTTCGCCAAGCGCCGATGATGGTTTCGGCCGAGGCCTTCTGGCTCGGGGTCGCCCGCGTGCCCCTGGCCAGCTCCGTATGGACCGGCTCGGGAACCTGGTCGGCCGCTGTCGAAGGGGCGGCGGCTTTGTCTGCGTCGGGGGTGGCGTCGTCCGCTGTGTTCATCAGTCCGCGTAATTCGGTGCGGGCGGGCCGGGGGAGGGTCCGAGGACGGTAAGCCATTGGTTGTAGATGCGATCCCAGGTGCCGTCGTGGCGAATCCGCTCCAGGGTGCCGTTCACGAAGCGCACCAGATCGTCGTCGCCCTTGGGGATGCCGATGCCGTAGGGCTCGACGCTGATGCTGTCGCCGACCACCTGGGTGTACGGGTCCTGTGCGGCCAGCCCGGCCAGGATGGAGTCGTCGGTGCTGGCGGCGTCGACCTGGCGCTGCTGCAACACGACCAGGCAGTCGGCCCAGGTCGGCACGGTCAAGATGGTGGCGGCGGGCTGATCGTGGCGCATGTGGTCCAGCGAGGTGGTGCCGCGCACGATGCACACCCGCTTGCCCGCGAGATCGCCGATGCCGTTGATCCCGGAGTTCTTCATCGCGAGCACCCGCTGGTTGGAGCGGTAGTACACGGTGGAGAACGTGACCTTCTGGCGCCGTTCACAATTGATCGTCATGGTCTTCGCGACGAGGTCCACGTCGCGGTTCTGCAGCGCGCGTTCCCGGTCGGCCGAACCGAGGGTGCGATATTCGATCAGGTCCGGGCTGCCGAGCAGATCGCGGGCGATCTCCCTGGCGATATCGGCGTCGAAGCCGACGATGGCGCCGGAGGTCGGGTCGCGGAAGCTGAACAGGTTGCTGCCCGCGTCCAGCCCGACCACCAGACGGCCGCGCGCCCGGATCGCATCGATGGTCGGCCCGCTCGCCGCGCCGGTCGGGCGCAGGCTCGCCGTCGGATCGCCGCACTGCGCGGCGACCGCCGTCGGCTTCGGCGAATCCGTCAGCACGGGAATGACTTTCGCGGGTAACGGCGGTTCGGTGTACTTGGCCGCGCTGGTCGGCTGCGGCAGCGCCGACTCACTGGCGCAGCCGCCGACCAGCGCGACCGTGGCGAGCGCGACGGCGATCATGCCGTGCCCGGTTCTCATCGGTACTCCCGCAGTCGGGGCCACAGGCCGAGCCCGACACAGGCCGCCGCGGCGATGCCGAGTACCAGGGCGCCGGGGCCCATGAAGTCGAGCACGCGTGCCGCCCGGGAAATGTTGTCGCGCAGGGTATCTCGTGTCTTGTCGATGCCTTGCTCCAGTGCCTTGTCCAGTGCGTCCACCTGGGCCGCGACGTCCGCGGCGCCCGGTCCGGTCGCCACCGTCGCCGCGCCGTTGAAGTCGCCGCGCGCCAGCGTGTCGTTCATCCGCTGGTGGGCGACCCGCCAACGGCCAAGTGCCGGAATGGCATTGCGCACGTCCTCGGCGGCGGGTGCGGAGCTCGGGTAGCCGCCGAGTAGGTCGGCGAGGCGGGCGATGTTCGCGTCATAGGTCCGGTCGTAGTCGCCGGTCGCGTCCCGGCTGACCAGCTTCAGCGTCTCCGCGGAACGCGCCTGCTGCGCCAAGATCCGGCTCTCGGTGAGCCGCGACGCGGGCACCGCGCCGTCGTCGCGACCGTGGATCATCGAGGTGGCCGACACCGCGCCCGCGATCACGGTCCAGGTCAACAGGATAAGCACCGCCGCCGAGGCGAGCAGCAGCCCGGGGTTGAGCACCCGGCGCCACCGCTTTGCCAGGTCGAACTGCGCCCACACCAGCGCGATCAGCGCCAGAATCACCAGCGCGATGGCGGTCCACGGCGGCCGGACGTGGTTGCGCTGCGCCTCGGTCACCGCCGCCTGGCGCCGGTTCTGCAGTTCCTCGGCCATCGGCAGCACGGTGGTCTGCATCTGATTGGACGCTTCGCTCAAATAGGCGGCGCCCACCGGATATCCGCTGCGGTTGTTCGCGCGTGCCGTCTCCACCACCCCGGTGTACACCGGCAAGCTGGTGGAGATGCCGGTGCGCAACTGGGTATCGGTGTTGTCGGTCCGGTTGGGCACGGTGCCCGTGGCCCGCCCCGTCTCCGCCACCAGTTCCGCGGCGGCCTCGCCGATCGCCTGGCTGTAGCGATCGCGCACCGCCTGCGGTTCCAGCCCACCCGAGATGAACGCGGTGCTCGCCGCGGCGTCCGCGATGGACAGCGACGTGTACAGCCGATGCGCGGAGTAGGCGTCCGGCTCGGTGTCGTCGAGCAGCACATTCAGCGTCTGCTGCCGGTCGCCCACCGTCGCGCCGGTCACCCAGCCCGCGGTCACGCAGACGGTGATGAGCAGCAGCCCGATCGCGATCAGCCGGCCAGGCGAGGAACTGGCGAACAAGCGCATCCTGGCCGGGTCGAACTGCTCACGCATGAACGCGACCCGCAGCGCGCCTGGACTGTCCCGCGCGGCGAGCTCGGGGGTGGGCGAGGGCCGAAGTATCGTCGTCGCCTGCTCGATTCGAGCCATATCCACCTCCCCAGTCTGGGCCGCATTCGCGGATTTCTCGACGGACCGACCGGATCAACGGTCACCCCGTGTCTGCTGTTGCGGAGTTTATTGTGGTCGTAGCGGTGCCGTCGCGTGTGAAATACCCCTGCTTGGCAGCTGGGCGGTGCGATGTGGCCGCGGAATGAGGATGGGTGCGAGATGCGTGGTGACGGTGACGGGTGGTCGCGCGACCCCGATGGCATGCGTCGGTGGGGCCGCTTCGGCGCCGCCGGACTGCTGCTGCGCGCCCCGCTCGCCGGCGGCGGATCGGCGGTGCTGATGCAGCATCGCGCGCCGTGGAGCCACCAGGGCGGCACCTGGGCCCTGCCCGGCGGCGCCCGCGACAGCCACGAGACCCCCGTGCACGCCGCGGTGCGCGAGGCGTGGGAGGAGGCGGGCATCGATCCCGCCGACGTCCTGGTGCGCGGCGAGCGGGTGACCGCGGCCGCGCCGAGCGGCTGGACCTACACCACCGTGATCGCCGACGCCGTGATGACGCTGCCGACCAGCCGGAACCGGGAGAGTTCCGAGCTCGCCTGGATTCCGGAGGCCGAGGTCGACGCGCGGCTGCTGCATCCGGGCTTCGCCGCTTCCTGGCCCGCCTTGCGCGCCGCGCCCGCCCGGGTCTGCCCCGACGAACTCGCGGCGGACCGCGCCGTCGCCGCCGCATTGCCGCGCACTGTCGATCTCGCCGATCAAGGCTTCTTCTGGCTCCATTCCGATCCCGACGGTCCTGGCGGCTACGCACGGATCATCGATCCGGCAAGCCGAGATCAGCCGGTCAACGCCGCGCCACCCGTCGATCCGACGCCGACGAGCACCGAGCCCGCCGACCCGGTGGTCTCGCTCACCCGCGGCCAAGTCCTCTCCTGACCTCATTACCCGCACCGCCCCGCGGTGAATCAGGTCTGCTCGCACCGGCTACGAGTTGGCGAGTAGCGCCGTCTTGAGTTGCCGGGCAGCGGCTTCCGGGTCGCGCGCCTCGGTGATCGCGCGCACCACGACGATGCGGTTCGCGCCCGCCGCGAGCACGTCCGGCAGGTTGTCCGCGTCGATCCCGCCGATCGCGAACCAGGCCCTGGTCGGGTGCGCGTCGGAGGTGGAGCGGACCAGTTCGATGCCCGCCGCCTGCCGGCCCGGCTTGGTCGGGGTCGCGTACACCGGGCCGGTGCAGAAGTAGTCGATATGTTCGTCGATCGCGGCGAGTCCGGCCTGCGCGCGATTGTGCGTGGATCGCCCGATCACCACGTCTTGGCCGAGGATGCGCCGCGCGTACCAGGGCGGCAGGTCGCCCTGCCCGAGATGCAGCACATCGGCGCCCGCGGCCAGCGCGATATCGGCGCGGTCGTTCACCGCGACGAGCCCGCCGTGCCTGCGTGCCGCCGACTTCAGCTCGGCGAGGGCGCCGAGTTCGGCGCGCGCCTCGAGCGGGCCGAACTTCGCCTCACCGGGCGAACCCTTGTCCCTGAGCTGGATGATGTCGACCCCGCCCGCGAAGGCCGCCTCGGCGAACTTGGCCAGATCACCCTTGTCTCGCCTGGCGTCGGTACAGAGATAGAGCCGAGCGGTTGCCAAGCGCTCCCGGGGCGATGCGGGTCGAGCGGGGTGGGAGGGATGCACGCCATCGACCGTAGCCGCGCTACCGTGGGGAAGCGAAACGGCGGCGCCCGCGAACGCCGCCTATCAGACATAGAGGCAGGTGGAAACGGATGCGGACGCTGGCCGTCGTAGGTGGTGGCGTCATCGGGCTCGGCGTGGCCTGGCGGGCCGCCGAGGCGGGCTGGTCGGTCACCCTGTTCGACCCCGCCGTCGGATCCGGCGCCTCGTGGGTGGCGGGCGGCATGCTCGCTCCGTTGTCCGAGGGCTGGCCTGGCGAGGACCGGGTGCTCGAATTCGGCGCGGCCGCGCTGGCCCGCTGGCCGGAATTCGCCGCCGATATCGCTGCCGCCACCGGCGTATCGGTCTTCGTGGCCGACGCCACCTTGACGGTCGCGTTGGATGCCGCCGACGCGGCCGACCTGCGCACGGTCGCCGAATGGGTCGGTGGCCGCGGCCACGAACTGCGGGTGCTGGATCGCGCGGGCGTGCGCGCGCTGGAGCCGAACCTCGCGCGCACCGTCCGAGCCGGGCTGCACGCGCCCGCCGAGCCCGCGATCGACAATCGTCGCCTGCTCGCCGCCCTGCGCACGGGCGCGACAGCGGCAGGCGTGCAGATTCGCGCCGAATCCGTCGATGCCCTGGACGCGCTCCCGCACGATCAGATCGTGCTCGCCGCGGGCGCCGCCTCGGCCCGACTGTGGCCCGGGTTGCCGGTCCGTCCGATCAAGGGTGAGATTCTGCGCCTGCGCCACCGCCCCGGCGTCACTCCCGCACCGAGCCGGGTCGTCCGGGCCAGGGTGCACGGCCGGGCCATGTACCTGGTCCCGCGTGCCGACGGAATCGTGGTCGGCGCAACACAATACGAGGCGGGTTTCGACACCGCGGTGACCGTCGCCGGTGTCCGTGACCTGATCGCCGACGCCGAGGCGATATTTCCCGGCATCGGCGAATACGAGCTGGCCGAGGCGGGCGCGGGTTCGCGACCCGGCACCCCGGACAACCTGCCGTTGCTCGGCAGGCTGAGCGACCGGGTCATCGCGGCCACCGGCAACGGCCGCAACGGCATGCTGACCATGCCGCTCACCGTGGCCGCGGTGCTCGCCCAGCTGGCCGGAGCGCCGTTGCCCGAGGCGGAACCCGCCGACCCGCAACGCTTTTCGACGACGCACCCGTCGTCGCATTTGTCATCCGCAGGAGGAGTTCGATGACTTCGACATCCGTACCCATCGGCGTCACCGTGAACGGCACAGATCACGAGTTCGCTGAAACCCTCACCGTCCGAGAGCTGCTCGGCCGCCTCGAACTGCCGACGCAGGGCATCGCGCTCGCGGTGGACGGCGCGGTGTTCCCCAAGTCCCGCTGGGGTGAGCCGGTCGGTCGCGGCTGGCAGATCGAGGTGCTCACGGCGGTGCAAGGTGGCTGAGGTCGACGCGCCGCTGCGGATCGCGGACCGCGAGTTCGGTTCTCGCCTCATCATGGGCACCGGCGGCGCGGACAACCTCGCCGTGCTGGAGGAGGCGCTCATCGCCTCGGGCACCGAACTCACCACCGTCGCCATGCGCCGGGTGGACGCCGCGGGCGGCACCGGCGTGCTGGATCTGTTGAAGCGCTTGAACATCACGCCGCTGCCCAACACGGCGGGCTGTCGCACCGCGGCCGAGGCGGTGCTCACCGCGCAACTGGCCCGCGAGGCGCTCGACACCAACTGGGTCAAGCTCGAGGTGGTCGCCGACGACCGCACCCTGCTGCCCGACCCGATCGAATTGGTCACCGCCGCAGAGCAACTCGTCGACGACGGTTTCGTGGTACTGCCCTACACCACCGACGACCCGATCCTCGCGCGCAGGCTGGCGGACGCGGGCTGCGTCGCGGTGATGCCGCTCGGTTCCCCGATCGGCACCGGCCTCGGCATCAGCAACCCGCACAACATCGAGATGATCGTCGCCGAGGCCAAGGTCCCGGTAATCCTCGACGCGGGCATCGGCACCGCAAGCGACGCCGCCCTAGCCATGGAACTCGGCTGCTCCGCCGTCCTGCTGGCCACCGCGGTAACGCGAGCCCGTCAACCGGAATTGATGGCCGAAGCCATGGCCGCCGCGGTCCGCGCCGGCTACCTGGCCCGCCAAGCAGGCCGCATCCCCAAGCGATTCTGGGCCCAGGCTTCCTCGCCCGGGCGCTGACCAGGCCATCTGCTGGAGATCGCCAGCTCAGGGGTAGGTCAGGGTGGCCGTAGCGGATAGTCAGGGTCCCCGTCATCCTCGAGGATGATCGGACACGACACTTAGTAGTGACGCGGATGGCGGGGTTTTCGGGCAGGCTGGTCACCATGATCGAGCTGAGAGGGCTGACCAAGCACTACGGGCAGACGGTCGCCGTCCAGGATCTATCCTTCACCGTTCGACCCGGACAGGTGACGGGGTTCCTGGGCCCGAACGGAGCCGGTAAGTCGACGACGATGCGAATGATCCTGGGGCTGGACAAGCCAACCGCGGGTACCGCACTCATCCAGGGCAAGCCATACCGCGAATTGGACCATCCGCTGCGCACGGTCGGTGCGCTGCTCGACGCCAAGTGGGTGCATCCGAATCGTTCGGCGCGCGCCCACCTCGAGTGGATGGCCGCCTCCAACGACATCGCCAAGTCCCGGGTGGAGGAGGTGCTCCGACTGGTCGGCCTGTCCGAGGTGGCTGGCAAGACCGCGGGCGGTTTCTCCCTCGGCATGTCCCAGCGCCTCGGCCTGGCCGGTGCGCTGCTCGGTGACCCGCAGGTGCTGCTGTTCGACGAGCCGGTCAACGGGCTCGACCCGGAGGGCATCCTTTGGATCCGCCGGTTCATGCAGCGACTGGCCACCGAGGGCCGCACCGTGCTGGTGTCCAGCCACCTGCTCTCCGAGATGGCGCAGACCGCAGAGCACCTCGTGGTGATCGGTCGCGGCCAGCTCATCTCCGATACCACCACCCAGGAATTCATCGAGCGCGCCTCCGAACAATCGGTGCGCGTGCGCAGCCCGCAGCTCGACCAGTTGCGCAGCGTGCTCACCTCGAACGGCATGACCGTACGCGAGGACGGCACCGGCACCGACGGTCCCGCGCTCGTGGTGGCCGGCGTGCCGAGTGACGCGGTCGGCAAGCTGGCCGGCGCGAACGAGATCACGCTGTTCGAGCTTGCGCCGCAACGGGCTTCGCTGGAAGAGGCGTTCATGCGGATGACCGGCGGCGCCGTGCAGTACCACGGTGAAGGCTTTGAACAGGCGATGGGAGGTGCGCTCTGATGGGCGTGCTGGCAGCAGAACGAATCAAGCTCACCTCGACCAGGTCGCCCTGGTGGTGCTCGGCCATCGTGGTCGCGCTCGGCCTCGGGCTTGCCGCGTTGTTCGCACTGGTCACCAAGTCGGCGGGGGACAAACCGGCCGAGGGGACCCCGGCGCTTGACGTGAGCACCGCGACGACAGGCGTCGTCGGCTTCGGCGTGATGGTCCTGATGATCATGGCGGCATTGACGGTGACCAGCGAATACCGCTTCGGCGTCATCCGGACGACCTTCCAGGCGGTGCCCAATCGCAGCAAGGTGCTGATCACCAAGACGGTGCTCGTCGGCGTCTTCAGCGCCGTGTTCACCACCATCCTCGCCTTCCTCGCCATCGGGGTCGCCAAGGCGATCGGCGGTTCCGCCCCCGCGGCGAACCTGACCTTGGACGGGCAATGGCGGGCCGTCTACGGCATCCCGATCTACGCGTTCCTGATGATCGCGGTGGCCATCGGTGTCGGTGTGCTCGTCCGGCAGTCCGCGGCCGCGATCTCGCTGATCGTGTTGTGGTCCTTGCTGATCGAGCCGCTGCTCGGCGCGTTCGGCAGCTTCGGCCGCAACGTGGCACCGTTCCTGCCCTTCCAGAACGCGAGCCACTTCCTCACCGTCTCGGAGTCCGGTGCCAACTGGCACTGGGGACCATGGGGCAGCCTGCTCTACTTCCTCGCCTTTACCGCGATCGTCTACGGCGCCGCACTGGTCATGATCAACCAGCGCGACGCGTAGCGACTCCAGCCGACCCGAGTTGCCTTCCCTCGCCACTCGGGTTTGGGGCGCCGACCTTGTCGGGAGGTTCGCGCGCCCCGTCACCGCACCGCCACTGCCCGGCGGACGGTGTGACCATCGGCCCGGCGTGATCCCCTTCACGCCGGGCCGATGGCGTTATCAGGGCAGGCTCGGAATGCGCGCCCTCGGGTCGGCGCGAGGCCGCATTATTGCTGGTAAACGGTCCATGTGAACATCACGGAAACTGTGAAACACGTCGCTTCAGCGGGGTGGACTTCGCGAGTACAGTTCGACTCAGCAACCAGCTCGTTATCCATCGGCGGCCCCAATGTTGTGCCCGCTCCGTCCGTCGGGAGGTAGCAGGTGGCGATGATCAGTGATCCGCCGACGACAGGTCGGCTGAGATACCCTCTGGGCGTGAGCGAAACACCTTCCGGCGGTGCTGCGCCCGGGTCGGAGCCGGAGGACGAAAACGGCCGCCAGCCCGAGGTCGTGATTCCGCTGGTACCCGCGGACGAGGGCGGTCCCATCCGCCGTCCCGGGGTCGGCCTGCGCAAGGGCCAGCTTTCCGCGTTGATGAACGCGGCGAACAACCGGACCGACTTCATCGGCGTGCTCCGCAAGGCGCGTGAGCAGCTGCCAGGTGATCCCTCCTTCGGTGACCCGCTCTCGGTGACCGGTCCCGGCGGTGCCCGTGCCGTCGCGCGGGCAGCGGACAAGCTGGTCGGTGACACTCCGAGCGCGGCTCGGGAAATCGGCTTCGGCGCGCTCCAGGTCTGGCAGGCGATGCTGGAACGGGTCGGCCGCGGCAAAGGTAACGCGGAAGTAACTGTGATGTTCACCGACCTGGTGGCCTTCTCCAGCTGGTCGCTGTCCGCGGGCGACGAGGCGACCCTGGAGTTGCTGCGCCGGGTCGCGAAGGCCATCGAGCCGCCGATCGCCGAGCGCGGCGGTCAGGTGGTCAAGCGGATGGGCGACGGCGTGATGGCCGTGTTCCCGTCGGCCGAGCGGGCCGTGCGCGCCGCTATCAACGCCAAGCGCAACCTGGCCGAGGTGAAGGTGCGCGACTACCGCCCGCAGATGCGGATCGGCCTGCACACCGGCTCGCCGCGCGAGATCGGCGGCGACTGGCTCGGCGTCGACGTCACGATCGCGGCCAGGGTGATGGAGGCGGGCGGCAACGGCAACACCATGCTGTCCGAGGCGACGCTGCAGTCGCTGCGGCCTGAGACCCTCGCCGAGCTCGGCCACGCGGTGAAGCCGTACCGCCGCAGCTTCTTCGCCGCGCCGCTGAGCGGGGTCCCCGAGGACCTGCGCATCTTCAAGCTGTCCGAGCTCTGAGTCAGGCGCCGATCCACCAGGCGACGGCCCCCGCGATGGCGAGCGCGGCAAGGACCGCAAGCACGATCGCGAAGGTGCGCGCGGTTTTCCACGTCGAGTAGACGCCGCCGAGCAGGAAACCGGCAAGCGCGAGCAGGATGATCACAGTGACGTCGGTGGACACTGAATCTATTTTGCAGCGCCTGCGGCGCCGCGTGTTCGCGGCCCCCGAAGTCTCGCGTCCGAGCGGCCGAGACTAGCGCCCGGGGCGCCAGGGCGTCGGGCCCCAGGGCCCGGGGCCGGCCGCGCACCGCGCGCGCCAAAAAAGCGGCGGGGGGGTGTGGAGCGCGTTAAAAAAC
>NZ_JBITEM010000005.1:0-93639 GCF_044455225.1 Nocardia sp. NPDC051321
CCCGCTCACGCAGCTCGGCCGGATACTTCTTCCTCGACGACACGACTCCATCCTTCACAGAAGATGAAGTCCCCGGACTCACCGGGGGGATTCACAGTGCTTCGACGCCGAGGGCTTCCTGCGTCTCGCGGACGACCCAGTCTTCGAGATCCTCGGCCCCCACGTACTGGTGGAACCAGCCGCCCCGCTCGAAACCCTCTGCGCCGTCCGGGTCTTGGACCACTCCATCGAGTGTGACATTCGAAGTGATAACGATCTTTCCCATTTCCGTGCTCCCTTGACGATGGTGTCGGCTGTCACGGGTATGGACACCGCGGCATCGGAAAACGGGGCGCTGGGTGACCGCCCCGTTCGCGCCCTGGCCGCCGTCCATACAGGATGGAATCGCAGCTAAGGAATGAGGTAGCGAGAGTGGAGTTGGCGAGAACGGACCTGATGTCGAGGGCGCGGGCCGGTGACGGCGAGGCGTTCCGAGCGCTGACCGAGCCACACCGTCGCGAGCTACAGGTGCACTGCTACCGAATGCTCGGATCGTTTCAGGATGCCGAGGACGCGCTGCAGGACACGATGCTCGCCGCGTGGCGTGGTCTCGAAGGATTCGACGGGCGCGCCGCACTACGCACCTGGCTGTACCGCATCGCCACCAACCGGTGCCTCGACGCGCTGCGCGCCGCCCGCCGACGTCCCGCAAAGCAGTGGGACATCCCGGGAATCGAACCACCGAAACCCACTGGATTCGGCGAAATCCACTGGCTCGAGCCCTATCCCGACGCCCTGCTGGACGGTGCGATCAGTGTGCCGCTCGGTCCGGAGGCGCGCTACGAGCAGACCGAATCCATTTCCCTGGCGTTTGTGACCGCACTGCAGATCTTGCCGCCTCGCCAGCTCACCGTGCTCATCCTGCGCGACGTCCTCGGATTCCACGCGAACGAAGTAGCCGACATGCTGGACACGACCGTCGAATCGGTCAAGAGCGCCCTCAAACGCGCGCGTGCGGGAATGCAGCGCCGACTGCCGGTGACTACTGCCCGAGAGCAATCGCCTGCCAGCGACTCACCTGCCGAGAACGCGATCGTCGCAAAATTCGTCAGCGCTTACGAATCCGCCGACGTCGACGCGTTGGTGGCTCTGTTGACCGACGAGGTTTTCATGTCGATGCCACCGATCCCGCTGGAGTACCGGGGCATAGACAGCGTTGCCCGCTTCTGCGCGTTCATTTTCGGTTCGGCACGGAGATTCGAACTGGTGCCGACGCGAGCCAACGGTCAGCCGGCCTTCGGGGTCTATCGAGACACCCCCACCGGTATCCACGGAGTCGGCCTCTTCGTCCTCACCCTCGCCGGCGACCGAATCGGCGCCATGACCCGCTTCGAAAACACCGTCCTGCCCGCATTCGGCCTGCCGCCATCCCTCCCTGGCGCACAGTAGACCGTCCAGACGAGATCAAAGGAGCCGCAATGGCCAAGTTCGTGTGCGGCATGACTACCGACACAGAAACCGGCACACCGCAAGGTTCGGCCATCGGGGCAGGCGCTACCCGGAAGGTGATCGAGTACGTCCTGGTTTCGGCGGACGGTGTTTTCGAAGACCCGGTGGGCATGGGGGTCGGCGAATATCAGGACGAGGCATACCTGCGCGACGGCTTGGGCTTGCTGACCACATGCGACGCGATCATGTTCGGCCGCAACACCTATGAGGCGTTCGCCAAGCTTTACGGCGGCGGCACCCACAAGCCGATGTGGGCCGACCGGCTCAACGCAATCCCGAAATACGTATTCAGCTCCACGCTGGAAAAGGCCGACTGGGGCAATCCGACCATCATTCGAGGCGATGTCGTCGCCGAGGTGACCCGACTCAAGCAGCAGGACGGAGGGAACCTGCTGATCCTTGGCCACGGTCTGTTCGGTCAAACGCTGCTGCGGGAGCGGCTGATAGACGTAATAGACCTCACCATTTACCCCCTGCTACTGGGACGCGGTAAGCGGTACTTCCAAGAAGGTCAAAACGCCGAACTGAGGCTCACAGCCGTGAAGACCTTTTCGCAAGTCGTGAAACTGACCTACGAGACGACGAGCTGAGATCCTCGAAAGATACCGCACTGAATGCGCCCAGGTGGCGGTCAGCGGCGTAGCGGCCAGGGACGGTCAGCGGGCGCACAGTAAATTGGCGCTCCGAATCTTCTATCGTGCGTCGCCGGGTCGAATCTGGTTGCTCACGTCCCGCGCAGGGTCGTGTTCGGCGATGAATCCGAGCAGTCGGGGTATCACCTTCTGGGGAAGTGCCCACAGCAGTTCGTGTCCGACGCCCGGATAGACCTCGACGTCGGCGGCGGGCGCCTGTTCACGCAGGCGCCGCAGTCCGATTTCGGGGTCGTTGGCCACCGTGGTCTCGCCGAACAGCACCAGCAGCGGGGCGGTGACGGCTGCGAGTTGTTCGTCGGTGAACGGCTTGGGCCACGGCAAGGCCAGCCGGAACTTGAACCCCGGCAACATCATTGCCCATTCCTTGTCGCCGAGCACGACACCTGGAGTCAAGAACTGCACGAATTTCTCCATGCGCTCGCGGGTGGGCCGCATACCCGCGAGGATCATTTTCAGCAGCAAGCTCCATCGCGGTTTTGCGAAGGTTGCCCCGCCCGGTTCCAGCATGGACACACTCGCCAGACGATCGGACCGGTGGACTCCGAACAGGCATGCGGTCGAAGCGCCGTCGGAATACCCGGCCAGATGCACGCGATCCTCGCCGAGCCCGTCGATGACCGCGACCAGCCACTCGACGATCTCGCCATGATCGCGGACCGGCACGCGCTGCTCGCTCCGACCGGCCCAACCGATGATGTCGGGGGTGTAGATGACGCGTTCACGCGCCAACTCCTCGATGAACGGCATCCAGAACAGACTGTTGCCGGGCATGCCTGGCAACAGGATCAGGGGCAGGCCGGGCCCGGTCCCCGACTTGCGAACTCGGGTGGTCCCGAATCTCGTCTCGACGTCGATCTCCGTCGACGGCACCGGCCAGTCGGCGGCAAGTGCATCGTAAGCACGCAGATAGGCCGTCTTGGCCTCATCGCTGGTGAAACGCCCAATCTTCGACATGGCCTCCCCATTTCCTTTTACGGTATGCCCATACCACGTATGGTGGCATGACCATACCACTTAAATGTTATGGGCGTACCATCGAGCAGTTGTCGGACGACGGAAGGCGGCGAACCGGTGCCACGATTGGTCGACCATGATGTGCGACGGAAGCAGATCACCGATGCCGTGCGCCGGGTCATCGTCGGCGGCGGGCTCGAAAGTGTCACCTTCCAGACGGTCGCGGTCGAAGCCGAGATGTCGATCCGGCTGGTGCAGTACTACTTCGGATCCAAGCGCGAATTCCTGCTGGCGACCCACCGATCGGTGATGGAGGATGCCGGCGCCCGTTTCATGCGCCGATGGACCGCAATGGGTCCGGACGCGGCACCCCGCGCGGTGATCCATGCCATCCTCGCCGAATTGTTGCCACTCGACGCCCAGCGCCGGGAGGAAACTATCGTTCTTGGCAGCTTCGGGTGGGCAGCGGTGACTGGCCAAGCCATTACCGCTGAAGAAACGTTCGCCGCCCCACGCACTCTGGTCACGGTCATCGCCAATCAGATCGCCCGACTCGGACGCGCGGAGGCCAGCGCACAGCGCGACGCCGCACTGATCACAGCGGCAATCGGCGGACTGGCCCAAGGTCTGCTGCAGGGATACGACACCGCCCGGTCAGCACTCGATCTGATCGACCATCTTCTCGACTGCGTACTGGGTGCGACAACGCAAAGCTCCGCCGAGCAGTCCGACCTTGTCTGAACACACTTCCACAGAACATCATTGTCTGCACCGCCCCGGCAGACGGATCGACGAGCTGAGCACGATCGCCGACCACCTGCTCAGCTCGACTCTTGTGACGACCCCACTTTCTGGGGCACGTTCCACACAGCCTGGCGTTAACACTTTGACCGAAGGTGCCCGGAGCAGGGGGTTTCGGACAACGAAACGGCGAACTGCGTTGATTTGCAGCCGATTATCCAAATCCTTGCCGACGCGTGACGTAACGGCGACTGACACACCTCGATGTGCAGCTTGCATACCGAACGGTTGCAGTACCGAACTCGAGGGGATCTCATGCGGATCAAATCACTGCTCGTCGCCGGCTTCGCGGCGGGCGTCGCCATCACCGCAAGCGGTTGCGACTCGCACACGACCACCCCGGCGACCCGAACCCCGCTGCCTTCAGCACAACCCGGGCAGCCCACCCAACCCGGGCAGCCCACCCAACCGGGGCAGGCGAGTGCGCCCGGCGGCAGCGTCCCGGAACCCGGCGGCAACGTCCCCGAGCCCACCGCGGCGCCCGCGACCAGAACCGCCGTCGCAGACCCGGCGACTCCCGCCGACACCGCGCCCCCGAAATGCGTGACCGCCCAACTTCGCCTGGACAAGGGAGTCGGCGGCCAGGTGGGCGGGACCTGGTTCCTGAGGTTCATCAACTCCACCTCCCGAACCTGTGTCCTGCAAGGATTCCCGGGCGTTTCACAAACCAACGGCCCCACCGGCGAGCCGGTCGGCGAGCCAGCCATTCGGGACCAGGGCCCGCAGGCGCCCCAACCTGCCCCCGTCACGCTCGCACCAGGCGGGGCAGCGCAATTCGAATTCATCTCCTACCCCAAGCAGATCAACGAGTGCGCGGCCCTGCGCACCAACACCCTGCGCGTCTACCCGCCCGATAACACCGAATCACTGTGGCTGCCTTGGGATAACCTGATCTGCCCGAGCCCACAGCGCATGCTCGTCGTCCGGGCGATCACACCGATGTAGGCGCAAATCTTGACAGGTCCGTCCTTCGGCCGTGGGCAGGTTGCGTTGGTCCGAGCCCCGATCAGCCGGTCGAACAGTTCCGCGGGATCAGCCTTCACCTCGATCGCGATAGTCAGAACTGTTGCCGGAGTACCGCCAGCGGTTGCACCGAAAGCGTTGCCGAGTGCGCGCGGGGGCGGCTGGCGGCGAGTTGTCGTTGTACGTCGTGGAGGCGGTCGACGTAACGTGGCCAGCCGAAGCCCGATCTTGCGTACTGGCCGGTGGTTTGGCCTACCAGCACCGCGGCGGCTTCACGGTCGCCGAGGGCGACGGCGAGAGCGGCGGAGACCGGCCGGGCGGCCAGCCACAACATGCCGCTCGGTACCACGTGTTCGTACACGTTGTTCAGTAAGGCTTTCGCGGCGGACAGCTCGCCCTTACGCAGCAGAACATCGGCCAAATCAATGTCTGCCGTGCTGATTTCGTGGCTGAGGCAGGACTGCGCTGCCCGGCAATGGGTTTCCGCGTCGTCCAGTCCGTCGGCTGCGAGTGCGACTGCGGCACGGACCAATTCGTTGAGGGAGAGAATCTTGCGGTCCTCCCATCGGTCGGCGTAGCTGTCGGACTCCTCGGCCGCCACCAGCGCCTCGGCAAGCCGACCCAGCGCCACCAGCGCAGTGGCCCGATTGCTGAGACCGCGAGCCAGCCCGCGCTCATCCTTCGACTCTCGATCGAATCGGATGGCACGGCCGAAGCTTTCCAGGCTGGATTCGGCCAGCCCAGCGAATAATTGGGCGGTGCCACCCGCGTTCGCGAAGGACGCGGTCCGGGTCCGGTCGCCGATTCGGCTCGCGTGCCGTTCGCCTGCTTCCAGGATGGCCACCGCTGCCCCGAGCCTGCCGCGCTCAATGTCGACTATGCCGCGGTGATAGCGGATGTCGAGAGAGAGGGCGTCGTCGCCGAGGCCGTCGGCGGTTTCGTCCGCGGTGGCCCACAGGCGCGCCGATTCGTCGAATCGACCGAGCATCATGAGGTGGAATGCGTGACTGTTCAACGCGTTTGCGCGTTCGTCGGCGGTCGCCGCCGCGTCGATCAACGCCTCGAAGTGCTGGCTCGCCTCTTGATGCCATCCCCTGGCGACCCACGGCTTGTGCATGGCCATCGCCAGCTGCAAACCGCTGCGGGCCCATGGCGAACCCGCCGCGTGTTCGAGTGCGTCGAGCACGTTGGACCACTCGGTGAATACCGCGGCAATCGAAGCGGCGGAGTCGGCTCCGTCGCTTGCGGCACACAACAGATCCATGCACCATTCGAGGTGTCGCCGCCGGGCGATCGGAGCCTCCCCCGCGGCCGTCAACAAGGTCGACGCGTAGTCGCGCACCGTCTCCAAAAGCAAGAAGCGGCGATCCGCGCTGTCGACCAGCACGGTGGCGAGGCCGCGATCCACCAGACCCGCCAATGCCGGTGCGACATCGGCCTTTTCAACCACCGTGCAGGGCACCACCCATTCGGCAGCCTCCAGCCCGAAACCGCCCGCGAAAACCGATAGTCGGCGCAGCACAGCCTGTTCGGACGGATCGAGCAGCTCATGACTCCAATCCAAGGCCGCTCGCAGGCTGCTGTGCCTGGCACCGCCGGCGATTCGACGACTGCCCATGCGCAGCCGGATGCGTCCGTCGATCCGTTGGGCGAGTTGAGAAATGGTGAAGGTCCGGGTCATGCCCGCGGCAAGTTCGATACCGAGCGGGAGCCAGTCGACCGCCGCGCAGACCGCGACCATGTCGGACCGATCGGCCGCCGTTGTCGGGCACATCGCACGCTCGGCGAACAGCTCGAGTCCGGCGGCACGGTCCAGCGCGCCGATCCGGATGAGCGTCTCCCTGGGTAGTCCGAGCGCACGCTGCGAAGTGACCAGGCAGGTCAGCCCGGGTACCCGCGCCGAAAGCGCCGCGGTGATCGCCCTGATCTCGTAGGTGACGTGCTCTGCGTTGTCCAGCACCAGGATTGCGCGTGTCAGCGCCGCGGTGACCGCCTCCTCGCAGCCTTCCGGCGCCGCATCGACGGCGGCGGCGATCGCCTGATTGATGGTGTCTCTGCGCTGCAGTGGCGCGAGCTCGACGAAGACCACGCTCCGCCCAGCGGCGGCGACACCGCGTGCGGCCTCGAGCGCGAGCCGGGTCTTACCGCTGCCCGGCCCGCCCATCAGTGTCACCACACAAGGCCGTCGCAGACTATCTACCACCGCAGCCAGTTCCTGCCGCCTGCCGATGAACGCATCAGCAGGCACCGGGCATGCGGTGTCGGCTGACGCATCGGAAAGGTCGACGGCGTAGGTCATCCGGGGCGCTCGCAGCGACGGATCGTGGCGAAGGATGCGCAGCTCCAGCTCGGCTGTTTCCGGGGTTGGATCGACGCCGAGCTCGTCGGACAACACTCGGCGCAGCCGATGCAACCGCTCGAGGGCATCGGCCTGACTTCCGGTGCGATACAAGGTGAGCGCGTGCAGCCGGGCGAGTGGTTCGTGCTGTGGGTGCTCGCGCACCAATCCCGCTAATTCCGTGGCGATTTCGGCGCCCGAACCGAGGTGCAGCGTCGCGTCCAGCCTGGCTACCGTCAAACCGAGCCGCCACTGATCGAGCCTGGTCGATTCCGCCACGGCGAACGGCGCGGACGTCAGATCGGCCAACGCGGGACCACGCCACATCCGCAAGGCCGCTTCGGCGGCCGAACGCACCGTGGCATGCTGTCCGGCGCGATGCGCCGCATGCATCTGCGCCGCGGCGGCTTCGGCGGCGATCAGATCGGCGACGGACACGGTGGTCCGGTATCCGGACGGCGATCGGGTCACCGCCGCGCCGTGTTCACCCAGCGCCGCGCGTAACCGCGAAATCAGCACGCGCAGACGCTCGATCGGACGAGGCAGTTCCTCCTCACCCCAGAGGTCTGCCACCAGACGCCCGTCCGGAACGGGGACGCCGCGCGCCAGTGCCAGCCGAACCAGTGCCGCCCGTTCCAACGGACGATCGACGCCGAGATCACGGCCGTCGTCCACCACGCGCACCGGACCGAGGACATGGACTTCGGCGCGAGCGCCGACGAATCCGGCGCGAGCACGCCCCACCAGTTCCCCTGTCGTCCGTTCGATCACCACGTGGTCCGCCACGCTCGGCGAATCGCCGATCCGCCGGTTCGAGTCTGCCGTGGACGCCCGCCGCGCGGCGCCTCGCGCTCGTTGAATCATTTCTCCTGCAACAACTTCGCGCTCCGACGCCGTCACTGTGCCGTCGTGATCCGGCGGCTCGCTACCGGATCAGCGAGCAGCAAAGCCGCGCGGCGAGTCTCGGCACCGGGGGTGAACGCCCGAACCCACTGCGGTGCGTCCCGAACCCGCTGGCCCACAACGAGATACATCACTGTCGTTACCTTCTGTCCGCGCCCGGTGCACGACACCAAGCCCCACCGTGATGACAGCTGAGCCGTGCAGGTGATCGACCCCTGTAGGCGCTTCATTCATCCCAGTGCATTCAATGCACTGCTGTGCACTTAATGCAGATGAGTATATTGACTACACAGCACGCGCTGTCAAGACACGGAACCGAGGAACCGCACACCGATGACCCGAGCCACCTCCGCGACCGACGGGCCGGGCCGCACCGCTCAGCGGCGCCGGACCCGCAATGCCATCGTGGCGGCGACGATGGCTCTGATCAGCAGCGGCGCCGACCCATCCGTCAACGACATCGCTGCCGCCGCCGAGGTCTCGCGGCGCACCGTCTATCTACACTTCCCCAGCCTCGACCAGCTCATGCTCGACGCGACCCTCGCCCTGCTCAGCACCGAGACCGATGTCGCCCTCGAGCATGTCACCTCCACCGATCCTCGCGTCCGAGTCGCCGCACTGACCCACGCCATGGGTGTCAACGTCGTCGAATCGCTGCCGCTCGGAAGACGATTGGTGAAACTCACCATCGACGCCGAACCGCCCGAACCGAATACGCCCCGCCGCGGGCACCGCCGAGTCCGCTGGATCGAGTGGGCATTGGCGCCGATGCGCGAGCGCATGTCCGCGCCGGACTTCGAGGAACTCGTTTCGTCAATAGCGACGGTCGTCGGCTGGGAAGCCTTCATGGTTCTCATAGATATCCGCGCGCTGCCACCGGACAAAGCCGTAGAACTGTGCGCCCGCACCGCCACTACCCTGGTAGACGCCGCCCTGCGCGCACTCGACCAGACCTAGTGAACCCATCGGGCTGGCGCCGTAATCAGCACCGGCCTGCGGCCATAACAGCCACCATAGGTGGGGTACAGGCTGGAATGGCCAGCTGGCGGGCCCGTGTGATGGAGGGCGCCTGTTCAGTCCCCGCTGAACCAGAGGTATCCATTCCTGCGGATTGCGGTTTCCGCGGCTTTGCGCAGTATGGCGAGCAGCTCCGCCTCTTTGTCGTCGTCCGCAGACATGTTCGCGAGCTCGTCCAGGAGTACGTTCAGCTGGCTGGTGTTGAACATGGTGTCCGCATGCGCATGCAAGCCGCGAAGCAGTGAGCCTGCCGGGGCATTCGCGCGATACTTGACGAGCGTGTCCTCAGCATCACCGTATGCCAGTTCGATTTTTTCGTGGATTTGATTTTGAATGATAATGTCGATGCCCAATTCAACTCCTGACGTCTACGGTATCGGATACATGGTGATAATTCCGCCGAACCGGTCAGTAATGATCTTGTATCGGCTGGTTGCGTAGCCACCCAACTTCTCGGACACGCTACCGACGATATTACCGTCACCCGCATCCACTTCGCGTTCGAAGTTGCCGTCCTTGTTCGGCCCTCTGGCAGGCGAGTTTTCGGCCGCCTCGGCCAGCTCGTCGAGCTTTTCGCTGGTAATCGTGTCGGGCCAGGTGCCCTTGGAAGGATTGTATTCTGAGCCACCCTTGATATGTTTTCCGCGTATATACTTTTCGACCTCATCAGTCATGCCGGGAGCCGGGTTGTCCGGTGCCAGCGGCAAGTTCTTGAAATCGTCCGCTTCGTCGATCGACGCCGTCATCGCGATGATCGCGGCAAGCTTGGTGATGATCCCGTCGAGGCCACCCTCGTGCGCCCAGGCGAACGCGGCGACAACGCCGACGGCACCGGCGGCGAGCTCGGCCATCCCAAGGATCTTGGGCATTTGACTCGCCCGGTACCCGGATTGGATGGCCGCAACGGCCTCGCCGACCTCGACTTCGCCCGCGACCGCCGCGGCTTCACCGGAGCCGCCGAAGCTGAAGACGAACAGCCCGATGCCGAGCAGGGCTGTGATGCCGAGCGACCATTCCAGACTGTTGATCGAATTGGTGGTCGTGTGGCTCAGATCGACCGACGCGGCATGATATCCGCCGACCGTCGGGGCCATCTTCTGTGCCGCGGTGGTGACGGCATCCGCGCTGGCTTTCAGGGTGGTGAAGGTGGCCTGAATAGCTGCCCGGTTGGCCTCAGTATCCTGGTCGTGGAAGAGCCCCGAGATCGTTTCGATCCGGGCGGCGGCACCGGTGATCGTGCTGTCTTTGGCGAAAGCGGACCACGTGGTGTTGGCCTTGTCGAGTTTGTCTTTGTCGCCGTTGGGGAGCTTGCCGAACATGGACAACACCTTGGCGACGATCTTGTCGAAGAACGCCTTGACCGCGCCGCCGACGCCACCACCGTGGTCGAAGCCGATCCCGTTGTCGCGCACCGAGGTCGGGATGCTGACTTGATACTGGCCGACGCCACTGATGTCAGGGCGTGCGGGTAGCGGATTACTCTTGTTCGCGACCGCATAGTTGTAGGCGGTGGCGTTGAGAATCCCGGCGTAATTGGTCAAGGCGTTGGCCAGACTGGAGCATGCCTGCATGGTCTGCTGAGCTGCCTGGTCGTAGGCCTGACCCCATTGCTTGCTGCCGGGCGCGTCACCGGCCATCCCCGCGCAGTCGCCCTTGACCGCGTCGTGCACCGGCTTGTCGGCCTTGCGGAGGTCGTCTGCCAGATCGCGGCAACGCTTGGCGGCATCGAAATACACCGCCACATCAATCGTGCTCATCTATTGCTCGCTGGTTAGCATTTTCAGATTGAAACTGATCGCACGCGTGTAGCGGCTATGAGCCGCCGCGGCGGCATCGCTCATATCTCGTACGCCGTCGACGAATTCGCGAGCTCCGGCCATCCAGTCACTGTGGGTTTGCAGGTATGCGTTTGCGGCTGCACCGTCCCAATCGCTGCCGGCGAGCGTCTTCGCCTTGCGGTCGATCTCGTCGAGGTGATCGCCGACGAAGCCGGCCAGAGCCGACAACTGCGCCACGATTTCGTCGATATGATCCAGGTCGAAGGTGAACTCGTCGGTCATGGCAACTCCAGACTCGACATGCCCAACGCAGCGGCACGACTCTTGTCCACCGCTTGATATGAATCAGCGGTTACACCGAGCTTTTCCGCCAAAGTGGCCAACGCCGAGACGATCTGGCCGCCGCCCTCGCGCACCTCACGCCAGCCACGACCGAACTCGGCGGCATAATCACCCGTCCACGTACCGGTCTTGCCATCGTCGGAAGTCAGTCCGGCGACACTGCTTTCCGCCGAGCTCAATGCGGAGCGCAACGTGTCCGCCAGCCCGTACACGTAGTTGCCGAAAGCACGCACCTGGTCGGGCACGACGGAAAGCGACTGCCCCGAACCAGCGTCCGCCCCCGTTGTCATAGCTTGTGACTTTAGCGCTGAGCGAGTGCCTACGTCTATCCGCGACTAAGAGCTACCGTTTCAACACGCCCAGCGCCCCAGCACCGGCGGGCCGTGCCTGCTGGAATCTCAACCATTCAGCTGACTGCGCCGAGCATGGGGCGACTCCTGGCTGTCGGCCGTGTCCCCTGCCTGCCGGACACCAGACGTCGTTTCTCGTTGAATCACGCTGGCGGCCAACATGATCGAACGCGTGCATGATCATGTTCGGCGGAAGCCATCTTGCTTACTGCACGTATCCGGCAGCTGATGGTAGAACCGTGTGGTGACGACAGTCCAGGATGTGACGTTCGACGATCGCTACTTCCAAGCACCCGCTGCTTTCGTCCGTCAACTCGCACTCGAAGGCCCGATCCACCGATTCACGGCCCCGCACAGGGTCACCGGATGGATGATCACCAACTACGAGCTGGCCAAAACAGTGCTCACTCATCCAGCTGTGATCAAGACCCCCGGAACAATGGTTGGCTTGCGTAGCAACGGCGTTCCTCGAACCCTGCGGCAGCGGATCGACCAGACCCTCGGCTCCTACATGCTCACGCACATGCTCGCTACCGACCCACCCGACCACGACCGCCTTCGTCGCGTCGCTGCTGACCCGTTTACGCCGCGCGCCGTCACCGAGCGAATCCCTCGGATCACCGATATCGCCGACAAGCTCATCGACAAGATGGATCCAACTCAGCCCGTCGACTTGGTTTCGACCCTCGGCGTGCCGCTACCGGTGCAGATCATCGCGGAGATCCTCGGCATCCCGGCGCGCCATTCCGCACGCATCGGCCGGTCTTCACACGTCCTCGGTGATGTCCTGTCCTCAGGTATCAGCGAACTAAACAGGGCCGCATTCGATTTCAGCCAAATAATCCTGACCAGCCTCGCCAGTCGCAGAATCCGGCACCGCGACGATCTGCTGAGCACCCTTGTCGACGAGACGCGCCGCGGCCAGATACGCCTGAGCGAAACGACATCCACGATCGCCCTGTTGCTCATCGCAGGCCACGAAACCACGACAAGCCTGATCGCCAACACCGTGCTCAACCTGCTCGAAAACCCCGCGGAACTGGACAGAGCACGCATCAACCCCCATGCGCTCGAGGCGATCATCGATGAAACCCTCCGCATCGACCCGCCACAGCCGACGGCCACGCTGCGTCTCACCACCGAGCCCGTCACTCTCGGTGGACAAGACATCGCTGCTGGCGAGTGGGTCATGGTATCCCTCCTCGCAGCCGGTCACGACCCCTCCGCCACCGATAATCCCGAGACCTTCGAAAGCACGCGAAAACCCCGGCGGTCACTGCCTTTCGGGCACGGCATCCACTTTTGCCTCGGAGCTCAACTCGCGCGCACCGAGGCGCGGATCGCTATCACGCAGTTGCTGACCAAATACCCCGATATCGCCCTCGCAACTGACCGGCCAAGCCTGCGTTGGCGCCGAAGCATCCAATTCCAGCGCCTGGAAACGCTGCCGGTGACGCTCCGCTGAAAGCGCGCATACCACGAGCGATCGCGCTCATCGGCTGCCCACGTGGGCGAGGTCGATCCGAACGACCACAGCACCGTATGTTCCTCGGCCACAGTAGGTCTCGGTCGCCTGCACACCGTTCGGGATGGTCCGCGCCACCCGCACAGCGGCATACCGGACGTTCTGTCTAGCTGCCTCCCGCCGAGCCGGGGCGTTGGTTACTACCACTCGGTGCGTTGTTGCTATTGCTCGGCGGGGAGTTCGGGGTCCGCGACGTGTTCGTTGACTTCGGCACGCTTGTCGATGGTGTCGATGGCTCCGGCACACTCGTCGACGGTGTCGATGACTCGGGCACGCTCGTCGACGGTGTCGAACCGGTAGTCGTCGGGCGTTTCGTACCGTCGCTGCCGTTCGGCGGGGTCATGGTTGTCGGCACCCGGCTCTGGCTGGGTTGAACGTTCTCGTCGCCGCCCCCCGTCGGCGGCTTGTCGGGCTGATCACCACCGCTCCATATGTGGCCGACGGTGGTGACCGCGTCGCCCGAGATCGACTTCCCGATGACGCCCTCGAAGCCGGTGATCGCCAGGATCGCGATGCCGAACCCCACCACGCTGGTGCCGATGATCAACGGCCAGCGCAGGCCATACCCGCGACGTTCCTGCTGCGCACCGGTCTCGGCACCCTGGGCCGGCGATTCGGGATTCAGCCGGGGAATGAGTACAGTGCGCGCTTCGTCGGCGGGCCGTCCGGCACTGGCTCCCGGCACCCTGTAGTACATGGGTTGCCGCTGCCCCCACTGAGTTTGGTACCCGGCTCCTGGACGCATGTCGTTCCTACGCCCGGCCCGGTCCTGCGTATTCGGATAGGAGTTGACCGTTCGTTGTCCGGACACCTGCCGTGGTTGCTGAACCGGCCCGGCCTGCTCCCGAGTACTCGAGTCGGCCAGCGCCAGCGCCGCCTCCTTGGTGCGCTGCGCCGCCTCCTTGGTCTTGCTCAGTGAGCGCAGGTACAGCTCACCACCCACCGTGGACACCACGCTCGCGATCCCGGCACCCACCACGGTGCCGGCCACCCCGAGCGTCGATCCCAGAAAAGCCGCAGTTACCGCCGCCAGCGCCGCCGCGGTGACCTGGGACGGTTTGATGCCGCCTTTTTCGTCAGAAGTGCCTTTCTGCTCTTCGCTCATCATCCCGATCTGCTCGCATTGTCACGCTTTGATTACCCAACGTTATAAGCCGTACGGACCGCAACGGCCGCTGCCGGGACTACTTGTGACACAACGCATCCCAGCCCCTTAACTCGCATGAAGTCGATCTAATACTTACGAACAATCCGGCCGTGACAATTCGGCCTCCGCCCCTTACCGGCTCCGACGAGCGCCGGTCCGAGACAGACTCCGAGCTCAGGTGCGCTGCGCTTTCTGCATCCAGTACGCGTGAGTCGCGCCCGTTACTCCCGACCCGCCGAACCCCGTGGACTACACGAAGACCGATGCCCTGGTAGTGCTTCGAGATCCGTAAGCTGGCGAGCGTTAACGGATCGGCGGCGCAGGCGGACAAAGACTTTCGGTTCGGTCGAGACGATGAGGTGGAGACGGGTTGCAGAGGCCCAAGAGGACCTCGGTCTACGCGGGGATGGCACTTGTCGCGGCGGGGGTCGCGGCAGCAGCCCTGGTGGTAGCTGTCGTCGCCGATGTCCGCGAGCCCGACGATTGCCTTCGTGTCGATGACAGTCTGACCTCCCTGATCGTGGCTCGATCACCGAAGGGGCCGATCACGCCTGATGCCGCGAACGCTATCGAAGACCCCTTCGCGAGGTCCCGAAATTCAGTGCCCTACGGCAATTACTACATCATCGTGATGCGCTGGCAGCTGCCGGACGGCGCCACCATCGATGGAGTATGGGGATTGGGCACCAACTCACCGAAACCAGAACGCGGCCAGGCTTTATCGCAACATGCACCGGTCGACGGCCGTGCCAGTTCGCTGGCCGCGATCACCCCGTCGGCCATGCAGTGGACCGACTGGCCGAATCGCGATATCCCGATCCAGGAGGGCGATCCACTGGTGCAAAAAGCTCGGGAATGCTTGACACATAGCTGATCTCAGAGACGTCGGCGAATCGCAGTGCGCACCCGAAGTTTCCGTAAGCGACCTTGCTATCGCGAAGGGGATTATGCGAACAGGGCAGATAACCTTCTACGCTCTCGTCCTGAGCTGGTAAGGGGACACACGCTGAACGCAGGCCCGGCTGATCACGGCTGATGCCAACGGGAACGCCCGTCGCTTGCGGGACCGCACACCATGGGCTTGCCGGTCTTGCTGGTTCCGGTGGCGCCCTCGGGGCTGCAAAAGGCCCCGGAGGTCACTCCAGCTCTGGGAGCCGGTGCGTTCACCGGCGGTGCGGGCACTGAATGCGGTGCGGGCACAGGGTTGGGCTCTTCCAGAGCCGGGGCCGAGGCCACGGTCGAGGGAATTGGCGGTACGAGCGGCTGGATCGACAGCACGACCGATGTCGTCGGCTCCGGAGTCACCGGAATCGGTGAGAGTGCTGATTCCGGGCTGGTTGCGGGGACGGATGTGACAGCCGGTTTCGAACTCGTCGCCGTAACCGGTGCCGCACTGTGCTCAGTGTTCGTTCGCGAGACAGGTTCCACCGAATCCTTCTTCGGCGCAACAACTCCGATCAAGATGAACAGCAAAAACGACGCTGCAAATACCCATCCGGCGGTCTTGCGGTTGCGTATGCGCGCCCAATGCAGGCGACCACGCACCAGGGCGATGACTGCGATGACGACCGTGCCCATCCATACGAGAACGAGGATGGATGCCACTGCTTGCATAAACGATGTTCCCGGCTGTTGATGCTGCAGCCCACCCGCTGCGGGACGCACCTCGAATTCCGGCGTCGTACATCACTTGTCGAGTTCACGCCCGAAACCATTACCAACCCGACAGTGACGACTGTGCAGCGATCCGCGTACGTCCGGTCCCGCACAGCCCCAGCGCTACTTGGCACGACAAGGCGCTCCCGCCGCGGGCGGGGCGTGGCGAGCTGTGCGGCGTCAGCGGGGATCGGCTGACAGGCCGGTCACTACAGCTTGACGCGATCTAAGTTCAGCGAGTAGAACTTAGATCGCAAGTAACGAACTAAGTTCGTTTCGATGTCGTGGAGGTGTGTGATGCGAGTTTCCGTTGTCGGAGCCGGTCTGGGAGGCCTGTCTCTCGCGCAGGGTCTGCGTGGTGCCGGGATCGAGGCCGAGGTATTCGAGCGCGACCCGGGGATCGTCGCCCGATTCCAGGGCTATCGGCTGGTGCTGAACCCGATCGGTTTCCAGGCGGCGCGCAACTGCTTGCCGGCGCGCTGGCACCCGCTGCTGGACGAGATCGTCATGAACGCCTCCGCTGAGCAGTTGGTCCTGGATCCGCAGCTGAACGAGATCGGCAGGCTCGGTGCGGGCCGGACCGGCATCGTCGTCGACCGCCAAGTACTACGACACCTGCTGCTGACCGGCCTCACCGTGCACACCGACGCCGCACTCACCGGCTACGACGTCCTGGCCGACAGCACAGTCCGAGCCCAGTTCGCCCGCCGCGACCCGGCCACCGCCGACCTGCTCGTCGGCGCGGACGGCGTGACCTCCGCGGTCCGCGGGGTGCTGTCACCACAGACCACCCCGGCCGATACCGGTGTCCGGTTCGTCATCGGCCGCACGCCGTTGACCGACGAGTTCGCGGGCCTGTCAAAGGCTTACGGCTCGAAGATCGCCGGCGACGGCGTCAGCCTGCTGCTCGGCGCGATGCGGTTCCGTACCCCGCCGAAGCAGGCCGCCGAACAGCTGGCACCCGAAGTCGCACTGCCCGAAATCGGCGACTACGTGCGCTGGGCCATGATCCTGCCCCCGAACGGTTCGCTCGAGGATCTGACCGCGCAGGACGCCGTGCTGTCCAGGATGCAAGGTTGGCACCCGTTGCTGCGCGCGCTGATCGAGCAAGCCGACCCGGACAACAGCACGCTGCTGTCCATCCGGGTGGTCAAGCCCGGAAAGCGTTGGACGCCAGGCCCGGTCACGCTGCTCGGCGACGCGATCCACGCCACCTCACCGACCGGCGGCAACGGCGCGAACACCGCGCTGCGCGATGCCGACCTGCTGCGCCAGTGCCTGATCGAGGCCGACGAAGGCCGCCAGGACCTGCTCGGCGCGGTCGACGAGTACGAGCGGCAGATGTTCGACTACGGCACCGAAGCCGTGCAAAGCAGCCTCGACAAACTGCCCGCCTTCGCCCCCACCGCGAAACTGTCCTGACGCGAACTGTTGTCGCAGTGCTACGGTCCGGCCGAATCCTGGCCGCGCACAAGGACTTTGCGATCTGCTCAGGTTCGCAGGTAGGACGCGCCGTTGAGATCGAGCACCGTCCCCGAAGCCCACACCGCCTCGGACGAAGCCAGGTAGCGCACCGCGGCGGCGACCTCCTCCGGCGTGCCGACCCGGCCGAACGGGCTCTGCGCGCGCACCGCGTCGCCGGCCTCGCTCGCCAGTTTCGCTTCCTGCCGCTCGGTGCCGATGAATCCCGGCGCCACCGAGCTCACCGCGATGCCGTGCGGAGCCAGTGCCACCGCCATGGACTGCCCGAAGGCGTGCAGCGCGGCCTTGCTCGCCGCGTACGCGGGGAATTCCGGTTCACCCCGGAACGCGCCGCGCGAACCGATGTTGACGATGCTGCCGGGCGCGCCGCGGTCGATGAGATGCTTAGCGACCGCATAGGTCACATGCACCGCGCCGAGCAGGTTGACATCGGTCATCTGCCGCCAGATCTGTTGCCACTGGGCATAATCGACCTCCGCGACCGCGTGCCGAGTGGCGGGTGAGGTCGCGACCGCCGCATTGTTGACCAGGACATCGATGCCACCAAGAGCGTGGATCGCCGTCTCCACCACCTGCTGCGCCGCCGCCGGATCACCGAGGTCACCGGCGATCACGGCATGTCCCGTACCCGGCAGCCGCGCCCGGGTGCGCTCCGCGGCATCGGCGTCGCGGCCGTAGTGCACCGCCACGCGATCACCGTTTTCGGCGAATACCGTTGCCACCGCTCGACCGATCCCCCGCGAGGCACCGGTCACCAAAACCCGCCTCATCGGGTGAACACCTGCGTCTCGTCGGCAAAAGCCTTGAACTCCAAGGCATTCCCGGCCGGATCGCGCAGGAACATGGTCCATTGCTCGGCCGGGCGGCCCGGGAACCGCAGGTAGGGCTCGATCACGAATTCCACACCCGCAGTACGCAACCGGTCGGCCAGCACGTGGAAATCCGCCGTTCGCAACAGCAGACCGAAATGCGGCACCGGCACCCGATGCCCGTCGACCTCGCTCAGGCCCTGGGCGGTGATCTCACCGGCGACCCGATGGGTGACCAGCTGATGACCGTAGAGGTCCCAGTCGATCCAATGGTCGCTGGAACGTCCTCGGTCGAGCCCCAGGATGTCTCCATAGAACCGTCGGGCGGCGTCGAGATCGTCGACCGGTATCGCCAGATGCACAGCGGGACGGGATTGCATGAATCATCACTCCTTCACTTCGAACCAACGCAACCTTGCGCCAACCCATGTCCCGATGTCAACATTCAGACATGGATATCTCGCTGCCGAAGGCGGCCCGCCGCGGACTCGCGCACGAAGCCGCCGACGTCATCCGCCAGGCGATCTTCGACGGCGACGTCCCGCCCGGCGCGCCGCTACGCGAGGTCGAACTCGCCGCCGCGCTCGGCGTGAGCCGCGGATCGATCCGCGAGGGCTTGACGCTGCTGGAACGCGAGGGGCTGATCCGCACCGGCTGGCACCGCGGGACCACCGTCATCGAGGTGACCGCGGCCGACGTGGAGGAGGTCTACGCGATCCGCGGCGCGCTGGACCGGCTGGCCGCCATCACCGCGCAGGCCACCGCGAGTCCGCAACAGTTGACACCGCTCGATGAGCTGGTCGAGGCGATGGCGGCCGAGATCGCGGGCGAAGCATCCCCGACGCGACTGCTCGCCCTGGACATCGCCTTTCACGACCGGATCTACGACGCCGCCGGGAACCAGCGGCTCAGCCAGGCCTGGCTGACCGTGCGATCACAGGTCTACCTGTTCCAAATGCACCGCATCGCAACGGGTTACGAACGCTACCGAGACCGAGTGATCGACGAGCATCGACAGCTCGCCGAGCTGCTGCGTGCCAATGATCGCGAAACGCTGGCGCGTTGCGCTGAAGAGCACGTCGACTCGGCACGCCGGTATCTGCTCGCCCACCTCCATGCCTGAGCCCCCTCCCCCACCCGATCGACGCGCAGCTCGCCGAGCCTGTCCGCGACCGTCGCAGACGCCCCGGCGACCATCGACGAGCCCGCGACCGGACAACGGCCGCGCCCTCCTACCTCGCCGACGACGGAGTAATCGAGCAATCCTCCTCGGTCACAGCACCTTTCGGCCCATACTCCGCTGTCCACAGCGCCTCCGAGGTGGGACGCCCAACACATCGGAAGCCCTTGACGTTCAACGGATTCGAGTTGATCACGACTGGACGAACCAGTCCGTTCAGCTATGACCCTTGTCACGTAGCCGCCCCGATGCGGCCGGGTTAACTTGAACCTTAGAAGTGCTAACTAAATCGAAGGTTCCTTGCATCAGGGGAGATGGCGACATGTCAGAAGACTCGAATATGCAGCAGGACAACAACAACGGCAAGCTGGACCGCCGGGCGTTGCTCGGCACCGGTGTCGTCGCGGTAGGGGCGGCGGCGCCCGGCGGCGGGTTGATCGGAGCGGCGGCGGCGAGCCCCGATACGCCGAGTGCACTCGGCGACGAGGGCACAGTCGACAGCAACCTCAACAACGCGTCCCATCTGTTCAAGCTCAGGGCGGCGGATCGAGCGAACCACGACGGCGGATATCTCCAGGGCGCGAACGAAGACAACTTCCCAGTACTGAAGGGGCAGAAGGGATCTGTGTACTTCGTCCACCTGGACGTTGGCGGGATCCGCGAACCACACTGGCATCCCTCGGCATGGGAGCTGAACTACATCATCTCGGGCAAAGCGAAGTGGAGCATCCTGGGCACCCATCCCGACGGGACGTACAAGAACGACGTCTTCGACGCGGTAGAGGGCGATCTCGTCTTCGCACCGCAGGGATACTTCCATTACTTCGAAAACGCCAGCACCGAACAACCTTTGGACGTACTCGTCATGTTCAACACCAGCGCCGGAGAACCCAACGACGACATCGGCATCGTCGGCACCCTCAACTCCCTCCCCCGCGAAGTCCTAGCCGCCTCCTTCGGCATCCCCGTCAGCGCCTTCGCCAACGTCCCCACCGAGATCAAACCCGTAGTCATCACCCGCCGCCACTAGGCCATCTGCCGAAGTTCGTGGCGGAGCGGCACCACAGGAGCTGCCACTCCGCCACGTCCGCTGACCGACGTAGCACCGACACAGGCCGTCCTACGGTTCACAAAGCTCCTCGATCCTGTCCGTTTGGCGACTTCGATCCTGTTGCGGCGCAGGTCCTTTGCCAGACGTCTGATCCATGACGCCTCGCCGCGGCGCCCGCTCCTCGACGCTATGGCGACCATGACGCGAATTGAGATGCCAGGTGCGTCCCGGCCTGTCATAGGTCGGGGCGTTCGCGTCTCTGGTACGGGTCAACGCCTGAGGGGTCTGACCGGATGCCTGGCCCAGCCTTGGTCGAGTAGGTCGAAGATCGTGTCGATCGACTTGCCCGGGTCGGGTTGTTTGCGGGCCAGTTCGACGGCCTCGAGTGCGAAGCGGGCGAGGGCCGAGCAGGCGATATCGTCTGCGGCAGCGCCTGTTTCGGCGGCGATAGCGCGGGCCAGCGCGGTTTCGTGGCGCAACCACATACGGCTGGCGTACTGGGACAGGGCTGGAGTCTCCTCGATCAGGCGGGCGAAGACCGGGGTGCTGGGGGCCGCCGCGACCGCGGTTACCCAGTCGCGAAGGTGCTCGTGTAAGACGGCAAGCAGAGGTCGGTCGGGCGGGCGCTGACGCACGGCCGCCACCAGCGCCGCCTCGACGTCCTCGTCGAGATCGAAGACCAGCGCCTCCTTGGTGGGGAAGTACTTGAACAACGTGGTAACCGACACATCCGCCGCGTCGGCGACGTCGCGGACCCCCACCTGGTCGTAGCCGCGGGCGACGAACAGTTCGAGCGCGGCGTCGGCCAACGCCTTGCGCGTCTGCGCCTTCTTGCGCTCACGGCGGCCGATCGGTTCGCTCATGCCGCTACCCTACTCGAAAAGGTGTAACGATCAAAAGATTTAGCGGTTGCATGTTTTGTGTCGTTGTGCTTTTCTGGGGAAGTCCCGGCCGAGTCGCCGACCTACCCCCTCGAAGGACTTGATCACGATGAACTCCCCTGCCCCACGTATCGCCGTCGTCGGCGCCGGAATCGGCGGACTGGCCTGCGCCCGCGGCCTGCGTACCCACGGATTCGCGGTAACCGTGTTCGAGCGCGACGCCTCACCGCGAGCACGTCGGCAAGGCGGCATGCTCGATCTGCACACACCCACCGGCCAAGCCGCGCTGCGCACCATCGGGCTGTTCGACCGGTTCCTCAACTCGGCCCGCCCCGAGGCTCAGGAGATGCGCGCCCTGGACCCGGTTACCGCCGAACTACTGCACCACGAACTCCCCGTCGAGGGCGAACACTCCGCGCCTGAGATCGACCGCGGCCAGCTACGCGAACTGCTGCTCGACTCGCTCGAACCCGGCACCGTGCACTGGGGGCGGCCGGTCGAGCGGGTCACGCCCCGCCCCGACGCGACCTCTCGTCTGCGGTTCGCCGACGGCACAACCGAGGACTTCGATCTCGTGGTTGGCGCCGACGGCGCCTGGTCACGCATCCGAGCGGCCGTCTCGGCGGCCACCCCCACCTACCTCGGCAACAGCGTCGTCGAAAGCTCCGTTACCGATCTCGGCCGCCATCCCGCCCTGGCGGCCCTCGTCGGACCCGGCACCCTGATTGCCACCGCCGGCGCCACGATGCTGTCAGCGCAACGGGCCGCGGACGGGCGCCTGGGCGTCTATGCCGGGCTTGCCGAAGTTCCCGTCGACTGGCATGTCGTCGCGGGCATCGACCTCGGCGATCCGGCCGCGGTGCGCGAGCATCTGCTGGGCCGCTTCGACGGCTGGCACGACAGTCTGCGCGAACTGATCCGGCACAGCACCGATTTCGTCAATCGACCCCTGTATGTGCTGCCGGTCGGCCACGGCTGGGACCACGTCCCCGGCGTCACCCTGCTCGGCGACGCCGCCCATTTGATGCCACCCTATGGCGTCGGCGCCAACCTCGCCCTGCTCGACGGCGCCGACCTGGCCACCGCCCTCGCCACCCACCCTGAACTCGACCAAGCCGTTCGCGCCTACGAACACACCGCGATCCCGCGCGCGACCGCCGCCGCCCGCGCCTGCACCGATATCACCGCCGACCTGACCTCCGGCGGAGCCCATCACGTCGATGCCTCCCGCGCCCGCCTCAACGAACAACTGCTGCACGCGGGCGAGCCCGGTGCGGCGTGAGCACGCTGGTCGAAGGGAACTGCCTGTCACCCGCGATAGGTCCGCTCGATCGACCGCACCGAATCGAGTGCGTCATGGGGGGCTGTCACGGTCGCGATGGCTGATTCGATCGGCGCTCACCGGAAGGTGCGGCGGTAGGCGTTCGGCGGGACGCCGACGGTGCGTTTGAAGTTGTCTCGGAACGCGGTCGGTGAGCCGAAACCCACTTGGGCGCCCACGCGTTCGACCGTGTGATCGGTCGTCTCCAGCAAATGCTGGGCGCGGCGGATCCGAGCACGGTGCAACCAGCGCAGTGGGGTGGTACCGGTCTGAGTGCGGAACTGCCGCAACAGGGTTCGGGTACTGGTGCCTGCTTCGGCGGCGATGTCGGCGATGGTGATGTCGCGGGACATGTTGTCCTGCAACCACAGCAGCAGCGGCTCGAGCCCGGCGCCGAGCGGGGCGGGCGGGAACTGCGCGACGATGAACTGGGCCTGCCCGCCTTCGCGTTCCAGCGGCATTACCGACAGCCGGGCGGCGTCGGCCGCCACGGCCGAGCCGTAGTCGCGGCGGATCAGATGCAGGCACAGATCCAGGCCTGCGGAGGCGCCGGCGGAGGTGAGGATCTGACCGTTGTCGACGTAGAGCACGCCCGGATCGACCTCGACCTGCGGATAGGTGGCTGCCAGCAGGTCCGCCACGATCCAATGGGTGGTTGCCCGCAGCCCGTCCAGGAGGCCGGTGGCCGCGAGGGGAAACGTCCCGGTGCAGATGGAGGCGATCCTGGTGCCCGCCGCGGCGGCGGCGCGGATCGTGTCGCGAATGCCCGGCGACAGCGGGACGGTCGGGTCGGCGACTCCCGGGACGATCACGGTATCGGCCTGAGCCACCGAGGCCAGGTCCCAGGGCGCCCGTAACGCGAACGCGCCCGCGTCCACCTCGGGCCGCTCGGCGCAGATACGGACCCGATAGGCGCGGCGGCCGTCCGGCAGGCGGGTGCGGTCGAAAACCTCGACGGGAGTGGACAAATCGAAAGGTATGACCCCGTCCAAAGCCAGAACCGCGACCGTGTGCATGGCGTGAAACTACCCCATCGCCGGATTCGCGTCATGACCGTGAACAGGCCGGTGCGGGAAAGAGACGACGACAAGACCATGGCGTTTTTCCGTGGATACCTGACGAAAAAGCCACTGGGACAGGTTCCCGGCGGGCGATAACTTCGTGTCCGATTCATCCCCTGAGCCCGCTACGAGGAGTCACCCGGTCATGATTTCCGCTATCACCAATGTCGTTGCGCCGCTGCTGATCGGCGGCGTCTACGCCCTGCTCATGTCACTCATCCGTGAACCACATCGCCGCACGTTCAACGCGATCATGGTCGCCGGGGCCGGAGCCGCCTATCTCAGCGGCGGCGGACTCGGCGCCTGGGAGTACGCGTTCGCCGCCGCCATCACCTACTGCGCGTTCCGCGGCCTGAATTCGTGGACGTTCATCGGCATCGCGTGGCTGCTGCATACCCTCAGCGACGTATTGCACCACCTCAAAGGCAACCCGATCGTCCCCTTCGCGCACAACTCCTCCCTCGGCTGCGCGATCTGTGACCCCGTGATCGCGCTCTGGTGCCTGCGCGGCGGTCCCGACCTGCTCGCTTTCCTTCGCAACCGCTCCGCCGAGCCGACAGCTGTCGAAAAATAGCCCTGGTGCAGTAGTTATTCCGGATCGGCCGTGGAGTCGTCGCCAGACGCGCGAGAGCTCGACGAGCTGATTCAGCTCGGCTTCGAGGTCGCGGCGCTGTGCGGGGTGCGCGGAATGCTCGGTGCGGCCGGGCGGCGGCGGGAGTTGTCCGCTGCGTTTCGCGGCGACCGCGGCGGAGATCCGGCGCGCGTAGTCGCACAGTTCGTCGTGTTCGGATCCGGCGGCTCGATGGGGTGGCGCGCCCGGTGCGTAGCGGTTCAGGCGGACCAGACAGTCCCGGATTTCCATTGTCATGCGGTGCAATTGGCTGATCGAATCGGCCGCGGTGCCGGTGGCCGGACGTTCGAGGACCACTTCCGGATAGGAGTCGGTCAGATCGCGCCACAGCGGTCTGATGCGCCGACAATAGCGTCCCGGTCTATCCCAGCCGGTGCGGACGAGCAGGGCTCCGATGAGCGGGACGGTGAGGATGGCGGTACCGGCGACAAGTGCCACGAACGCGGTGAACGCCCTGGACTGCATCGACGGGTCCTGCGCCGCGGTGTGGGCGACAACCGCGGTCACCGTCTCGGCGGGTACGTAGATCGACTCGATGGTGAGATAACCAAAGTAGGCGAGAACGACCAGGTAGATGGCGATTTCGCGGGTGGTGTTGTCGCCGCTGCGCAGTTCCGGGACCATCATCTTGATGATCGATACCGAACTCGCCGCGAGCACGGAATAGTAAGCGATCCATACGATGGCCGCACCCCAGCCCTGGTATTCGTCGATCAGCATGTTGTGCGCACGAGCGGGGGTTCCAGCCGCGAGGATCACCGCGGCGGCGGTGAGTGCCACGGCATCGTAGCGTCGCTGGCGACGAGCCACGGTTGACCAGTCGTCGTCGGGTGCGGCGGCGAACCGGGCCATCCCGTAGATGCACATGATCGAAAGCAGCAGCGGGCCAAAGGATATCTGACGGACGACGTTGATCACGTACGCGTCGTCGAACATCCAGCAGACGCGGGTAATGGCATGCTGCACGCTGACGTTGCGCATCATGTCGCAGACGAGCCCGAACAACAGTGCGCGAGTGCCCAATCGGTCCATCGGCGTTTGAGCGACCAGGAGGTAGCGGCCAACGATCACGATGGCGACGAAAACGAAAGCCGTCCACTGGATGATGCCCGGTATCTCTGATGTCATCGGTGTCGCGTCCGGAAGAACGTGCGGCGCGCGACCGAGGGCCGCCTGCGCGGCAAAGTGGCCTCGACCATCAGTAGATCCGCGAAAGTCTCTGCAGCCATTTCTCGTTCGCTGCTGTAATCGTTTCGGCCGAGGACGCTTTTGATCGCATCGGGCGACAGCGAGGGCAAGAGTTCGTGCAACGGCAGCCGGTCCGCGGGGCCGCCGTCAACGGTGCCTTCTTCGTCGTGACCTAACAGCATGTGCGCTATCTCGTGCGAGATCACATGATCGGCATGCCATTCCGTATCGGCGAAGTACAAGACGATGTCAGCGTGCGTTGTCTTGATCCACAGGCCACTGGTAGTCGTTCCGCATCCGGCACCGGACAGCAGTGCGGGATCCTCGACCGGCTGTAGCCGGATCGGTCGCCCGCGATGGCGCCCCACCGCGGAAACAAAGGTGTCACGCTCCCACGGATAGGGAATCTCGATGTCGCGCAGCAAATCCGCGAACCGGCCTGCCACATCGGACACCGCGCCTGCCCCCCTCGAAACAAGTCTTACCGCAACGCATTACCGGCACGGCGGCCGACGATGCCGAGGAGGGCGCTCCTGCACCCCCGGCCGGCGCGGCTACCGCGCCCGGTGCCGCCGCACATGGCTGCAAGGTTCGCAGACCGAGCGGCGGGAGGCAATAGCTATAGCCACTCACGAAGCCGGAAGGCGATTCCGGGAACGCATCCGCATCCTGAGCCCAGCAGGTTTCAGCGTGACAAGCTCGTCGACCGCGAGTTGATACTTCGGATCCGGCTCCAAGTCGAATGCGTACAGCACGTGCGCGAGGGTCAGCACGATTTCATGGATCGCGAACTGACGCCCGATACATGAACGCACTCCGATGCCGAACGGCTTGTACGCCCCCGCCGGGCGCCGCGGGGTGGCGTCCGGGGCGAAGCGGTCCGGGGCGAATCGGTCCGGGTCGAACCGGTCGGCGTCGGGTCCCCACGCGCGCTTGTCACGATGGACGGCAAGGAGATTCACATACACCCAGGCGCCGCGACCGATGCGATGCGCCCCCAGGTGTGTGTCCTGTTTGGGGCGCCGGAAGTACCCGCCCGCCACCGGCCACAGTCGCAGGATCTCGTCGACAACTCGGCGCAGATACTGCAGCTTCGCCACCTGCTCATAGGTGAGCGTCGCGGGGTCGCCGCCGGCGACCGTGTCGATCTCCGCACGCACCCGTTCGACGATGTCCGGCCGGTCCCCCAGCGCGTGCAGCGCGAAAGTCAAAGTGTTCGCGCTGGTTTCGTGGCCGGCGATCAGAAAGGTGAGTACCTGGTCCCGCACGACCGCCCGCGACAGCCGTTGCCCGGTGTCCGGGTCCGGCGTTTCCATCATGTGCTGCAACAGATTTGGTGCCTCGTCGGCCACCGGCGGGCAATTGTCGATCAGGCTGCCGGCGATTCGCTGCAGCTCGGTGACGTTGTGCCGGTGGCGCCGCAGGGCGAATCGACCGATCGTCTCGTCGACGAGCTTTACCGAAACCGGGCGACTGGCATACCGGAGCACGTCGACCATCAGTTTCACGACCGGGAGACTGTTGCCGGCGGGCGGCTCGTCGAGCGTCGTGAAGCTGTGCCCGAATCCCGCGCGTGCGATGACTTCCAGTGCCATGGAGTTCATTTCGCCCGCAACGTCGACGGGATCGCTGCCATGCTCCCACTTACGTATCAGCTCGGCGACCACCTGCATCATCGTCGGGTGGTACCCGCGCATCGCCTCGCGGCTGAACCCGGGCATGAGGACGCGGTGCGCGGCGCCCCACTGCGGATCCTCGGTCGCCGCGGCTATCAATCCGGTGCGGACCACCTTGCGCAGGCGCCGGATCGGCGGCCCGAACTCCTTCTCCCACAAGGCTTCCGATTGCACCTCGTCGACGAGTTCGGCACTGTTGACGACCACCATCCGCATCGGACCGAAACGCAACTCATAGACCGGACCGAGCTTGTCCGCAAGCTTAGCCATCGACTGAACCGGCTTACCGGGGTTGAGCGACAACACGTCACCGAGCACGGGAAGTCTGTTAGGCGGGTACGGAAACTCGTTCACAGCGCGATAATTCCCTTCGATGTTCGATCCACCGTAGACGGTCGCCCCCGAGCCTCCGGCGGTTACCTGGTGCTCCGCCAGGCCGGACAGCTAGTCGACGCGCCGGTCCCGGTGCCATGAGGATCGAATCGACGATCAATAGACAATCGTGTTCGCAGAACACTCGCATGTTACCCAACCGAGGGATGGGCAACAAGCCCGACTACCGCCCTGTGCGCCGCCAAATTTGCGTGATATGCCAGATCACGTGGACGCTCATCGCGGTGGCAAGAAGTGGTGGGTGGCCTGGCTACGGCGGCGTCATGAGCAAGTCCCATCACCGCAGCAGTCCAGGGGCCGGATACCGGTCAGCGCACGCCGCCGTTCGGGCGATCGCGCGCCGCTGCGCCATCTCGATAACCTGCGCGAGCATCGTGTCGACTTCGGCAATCGTGCGCAGGCTGGTCGGTCGGCCCTGTTCGTCAGCGTCGGCTCGGTCGTGCGACAACGCCAGTCCCAGCGGGGTCGGCCAAGCCCGCAGCGCGTGGCTGATCGTGCGCAGCCCGGCCAGCGTGGCGTGGGCGCCCTGATCACCCCCCGCGACCGCGACACAGCCGATCGGCCGCCCGTCCAAGTAGGGTTCGGCATCGGCCGCCAACTCGTTGACGTAGTCCAGCGCATTCTTGAGCAGCCCGGAGGGCGAGGCATGATAAGCCGGAGATACCAACAGCACGCCGTCTGCCTTGCGCAACTCGTCCAGATAGTCGCGAGCCGCGGCACGACACTCGGAGGTGCCCGCGCGGTAGAAGGGGAACTCCAGATCGGTACCGCGGAACAACCTCGTCGAGGCACCCAGCTCGGCAGAGCGGCGAATACACCACCGCGCCAACCGTTCCGCCTTCGACGCGGGATTGAGCGAACCGGCCAGCACGACCACGTGGGCCCGTGGCCCGACCTCGATGTCGGATCTCATGGCAACGTCTCCGCCATCAGCCGGTCGGCGAGCCGCAGCCGCAGCGCGGCGCGATCGCCGAACAGCCGAGCAGATGTGCGCGCCCGCTTGTAGTGCCACCCGACCTCGTGTTCCCAGGTGAATCCGAGTCCGCCGTGCACGTGTACGGCGTCGGCCGCCACCCGGCAGAACTCGGTGGCCACCAACACCTTCGCGTCGAGGGCGGCAGACGCGAGCTCGGCGGGGGCCTCGTCGGCCGCCCACGCCGCGTACCAGACCACCGCGTCGACGATCTCACCCGTAGCGAACATGTCGGCACAACGGTGTTTGACAGCCTGAAAGCTGCCGATCGGGCGGCTGAACTGCACCCGGGACTTGGCGTGGGCCACCGCCAGTTCCACGCAGCGAGCCAGCCCGCCCGCTTGCTCGGCAGCCAGCAGGACCCGCGCCATATCCGTCAGGCGGGCCATTGTGGCGGTCGGGTCGGCGCACGCGAGTCGACGTGCCGGGACATTGTCCAGCGCCAACTCGACCAATGTCCGCGTTCGGTCCATGGTGGACAACGGAATTCGGCGCACCCCGTCAGCGTCGCCGCGCACGGCGTACAGCTCGCCCGCGGCCGGGAGCACTGCGAGATCGGCCACCCCGCCATCCAGCACGACCGGGACCGTGCCGGACAAACGACCTTGTCGCACAACGAGGTTCGCTTCCGGCGCCCAGGTGGCCAATAACTCGCCGGACAGTACCGCGGCACGCAGATCGGCGACTTCGGTACCGCCGGCCGTGATCGCGGCAACGGCCACTGAATGGCCGAGCACCGGTACCGGGGCAAGTACCCGGCCGACCTCGCCGCAGAGCACGACGAGGTCGCGCATTCCGCCGCCTGCCCCGCCGAGACGTTCCGGCACGCCGATCGTCGCCAACCCCAGTTCGCTGGTGAGCCGTGCCCACAGCGCACGGTCACAGCCGGCTGCCGGATTCGCGACAGCACTCATCGATCTCGGGCCGGCCATCGATTTACGCAGCACGGCGCGCAGTTCGACCTGTTCGGTGCTGGGCAGCATGTCCACCGCTGCACACCCTTTCACTCAGTGACTCGGCTCGCGTGGCAGGCCGAGCAGTCGTTCGGCGATGACAGTTCGCTGAATTTCGTCGGTCCCGCCAGCGATTCCGGTAGACAGCGCGGTGCACAGGAACCTCGCCCAGCGGTCGCCGTCGGCGCGGTCGGGCCGCCACCACACGGCGTCCGAACCGACTACCTCGGCGGCCGTATCCGCAGCCAGCAAGTCCATCAGGGACCAGGCCAGTTTGGCGACCGAACTGCGAGCTCCGGGATCGTCACCGGACTGCGCCCGCTGGGCAAGCCGAGCGCGGTACAGCCCGAGAGCCCGCTCGTGGAGGTAGACGGTGGCCAGGCGCTCACGGATCACCGGCGAGTCGGCGACCCCGCGGCAGTGGGCGGCGGCGGCCAGATCGGCGAACCACATCGACCGGTCGCCTGCCCGCAGTCCGAGTGCGCCTGCGGCCCGTTCGTGTTGCAGCATCGCCATAGTGACGGTCCAGCCGGCGTGTGGTCCGCCAACTACCCGGTCGCCTGGCACCCACACCCGGTCGAGCACAACCTCGTTGAAGGTCGTTCGGCCGGCCAGATCCCGCAGCGGGCGCACCGTGACCCCGGGCGCGCGCATGTCGACGATCAGCAGGCCGAGGTTGCGGTGACGCGGTCGGTCGGCATCGGTAATCGCAAGCAGCACACCAAAATCCGCCCATTGTGCGCGGGATACCCAGATCTTGTGACCGGTCACCCGGAAACCGCCGTCGACACCGCTCGCGCGGCAGCGCAGGCCGGCCAGATCCGACCCGGCCTCCGGTTCGGACAGCAACTGGCACCAGATTTCCTCCCCGCGTAGCAGCGCGGGCAGGTAGCGCCGCCGCTGCGCCTCGCTGCCCACATCGAGCAGAGTCGGGCCGACCATACTGAGGCCGACGGTGAAGGGTTCGGTGGGTAAGTCGAAGCCAAGCGCCTCCTCCTCGAAGGCACGCTGATGGTCTGCCGTCAGCCCCGAGCCGCCGTACTCGCGCGGCCAGGAGATTCCGGCGAATCCCGCGGTGCAGGCAGCCCGTTGGAACCGCCGCGCAGCCGGGAGGTCGACCTCGCCGGTACCGATGCGCGGACGGGCGTTGTCCGCCAGCCAATCCCGCGCCCGGACACGAAAGTCCGCCACGGTCTCTATGCTCCGCACGGTGTCACGGCCCCCTTCCGGATTCGGCTCCCACTACCGGCCGAATTCGACTGTACGAATCGTCGACGACGCCGCGCAAGTAACGCCCGAAAACTGGCGTATCAAATTCGCGATTCCCGCGGCTGGCGTTAGGTGACTTTTATGGGCGCGGAGCGGTAGCTTGGGAATCGATGCTCTTGCCATGGCCGGATACGGGGGTGCTCGAGTGCCGACAATGCCGAGACTGGACGGAAAGAATCACGTCAACCTGACAGTCACCGACCTCGATCGCAGTACTGAATGGTATGCGAAGGTCCTCGATATGATCGTCGTCAACGACGTGACCCCGGTGGGTTCCGGATTCCGATTTCGAACGCTGCTGCATCCCGCGTCGTTCGCCTCGGTCGTCCTTGGTTATCCGGAACAGCCCGGGCCGGGCGAGGCGGATCGATTCAGTGAATTCCGGGTCGGTCTGCATCATCTCGCATACCACGTGCCCGAGCGCGCCGATCTCGACGAATGGGCAACCCATCTGGACCGGTTGCGCATAACGCATTCCGGTGTTTCGATGTCCGGGCACGAAACCGGTGCACAGATTTGGCTGCGGGATCCGGACAACATCTGGCTGGAGTTCTACTGGGTCAATCGCGAATTCTTCGCCGACAAGTTGCGGCTTCGCTGGAAAGCCGCGCGAAAATCCGGTCGTTCGACGTGGCTGTCGCCATCGATGGACGGCAACCAGGCCTGACCGCATTCCGGCGATCGCTTTCTTCAGATATCGGGGGCACGAATATGCGTGAACTATCAGCAACCGTGGGTCAACGGCTGCTGTGGTTTCTGGATCACTACCGGGCAAGCGCCGACTACGGCGTGCTCAACTGCCCTGTGCTGTGCCGCATCACCGGTCCGCTGACGCGGGACCAGTTGCGTATCACGCTCGACGGATTGACCGCCCGGCACGACGCCCTGCGCACCACCCTGGCCGGGTCCGGCCGGCACCTGCGCCAGTGCGTACACGACAGCGCCAGCATTCCGCTCACCGAAGACGACCTGTCGGGCGAGGCCGATCCGCAGGAGCTGGCACAGCACGCGGTAGCGACCGAACTCCGGACGCGCTTCGATCTCAGTGGCCGACTGGCCAGGGCGCGGCTGTGGCGGTTGAGCGCCGACGAGCATCTGCTGTGCCTGAGCCTGCACCATGCCATTACCGACGCCTGGTCGACCGGCGTGCTTTTCGGTGAGCTCAGCGCATTTCTCGACGGCGCCGCCGCGACCCGGCTGCCCTCGGTCGGCTGGCAGTATCCGGACTTCGCCCGGCATCAGCATCGGCTCGTCGAAACCGGCGCCCTGACCCGGCAGCAGAATTATTGGCTACACCAGCTCAGCGGGGCGGCACTGCCCCGCATCATCGAAACAGTCGACGGTGACAATGGTCTCCGCCGTAGCGGATCGATCTCCGTCGCCTTCGATCGAGATGTCACCGAGCGCCTGCACGATATCGGAAAATCACAAGGCACCACGCTGTTCGCGGTATTGCTTGCTGCGTTCTATGTGCGAATGTACGGCGAGACCGGGCAGGATGATCTGACCGTCGGTTCATTGTTCGCCAACCGGCTCCGCGCGGAAACCCGCAATACCGTCGGATTTCTGGCGAACATGGCGATGCTGCGCGCTCGGATACGTGCCGAGCAAACCTTTCTCGATCTGCTCGCGGCTACACATACCACGGTGACGGGCGCGATTGCCAACCAGGATTGCCCTTTTCAACTGCTGCCGCCGGGGCTGGTCGATACCGGCGGAATGCGACCCGACGACGTGGTGTTCCAATTTGTCACCGATCCACGGCCGATCGCCACGGTCGGCGAGCTACGGCTGGAACTGGTGGTACCCGAAGATATCGGGAGCCGATTCGGCTTCGAATTGACGCTGGTGCCGGTCGGCGACACCCTGCGCGCGGTGCTTTTCTATCGCCGCGATTGGTTCACCGACGACTGGGCGCATCGATTTCTGACCGCATTCGACGCGGTAGTTCATGCCGTCACAGCTCTGCCCGCCGTCCGGGTGAGCGCCCTGAGCAGGATGCGTTAGGAAAGGATTTCCGCCATGCCCCTGTCCCTGCACTGGTTCCTCCCGTCCCACGGCGACGGCAGAGATATCGGCCCGACCCGCGAAAAGGTCACGGCCAGAAGGGAACCGGATATCGACTACCTCGCCCAGGTCGCCAAGGCCGCGGACACCCTCGGCTTCGACGGGGTGCTGACGCCGACCGGATTGTTCTGCGAGGATCCCTGGGTGGTGGCCACGGCGCTGATCCACCAGACCAGCACGCTCGAGTTCATGATCGCCCTGCGCCCCGGCCTGATGTCGCCGCTGCTCCTCGCCCAGATGTGCGCGACCTTCCAGCGGATTTCCGGGGATCGTCTGCTGCTCAACGTGGTTGCCGGCAGCGACGCGGACGAACAGCACCGCTACGGCGACTGGCTGGACCACGATCAGCGCTACGAACGGATCGCCGAATTTCTCTCGATCCTGCACGGTGTCTCGCACGGGCGACCGTATGACGCCGACGGCGCCCACTATCGGATGAAGAACGCCATGCTGCCTCGGCCACGGCGGCCGTTGGCGCCGGTATATCTTGGTGGGTCGTCCGAGGCAGCACGGACGGTCGCGGCCGCGCAGGCCGATGTCTACCTCGCCTGGGGCGAACCGCCGGCCCAGATCGCCGAGCTCTGTGCCGACGTGCGCCGCAGAGCCGCCGAGGCCGGCCGGACGATTTCCTGTGGCACCCGCTTCCATGTCATCGCCCGCAGCACTGCCGAGGAGGCGTGGCAGGTGGCCGATCGGCTGCTCGTCGGGATGGATCCGGAACTGATCGAGCGCACGCAGCGACGGTTCGGGCGCAGCGAATCGGAAGGTCAGCACCGCATGCAGGCCTTGGTGCGGGACCGCAGCGAGCTGGAAATCTATCCGAATATCTGGGCGGGTTACGGATTGGTCCGGCCCGGCGCGGGACTCGCGCTCGTAGGCAGCCACGAGCAGATTGCCGACCGGATCGACGAATATTGTGCCTGCGGAATCGAACACCTGATTTTGTCCGGGCAACCGCATCTGGAAGAGGCCTACTGGTTCGGCGAAGGGGTCATTCCGCTGTTGCGGGCGCGCGGACTACTGCGCGGTGCGCCATGAGCACGATGAAATACAACAGCACGGACAGGTGAGTACAGATGAGCCACACTCTTGCCGACCCCACCACTTATGCGATGGCCGTACCGTATACGGAATTCGCCCGCTGTCGCCGCGACGCCCCGGTCTGCTGGGTGGACGAGCCCGTTCGCGTCCTGCGCGGTAGCAGCGGTGTCGCCACGGTTCGCGGTTCGGGATTCTGGGCGGTCACCCGACACGAAACCATCTGTGCCGCAGCACGTTCGCCCGAAGTGTTCTCCTCGGCGGCCAAGGGGGCGTTTCTGACCGATCCGCGCAGCGCCGCGGATCTGGCGCGCAACCGGGAGGTCCTGATCAACATGGACGCACCGCGACACGCCCGCCTGCGGCGCACCATCTCGCCGGCGTTCACCTCGCGCGAATTGGCATCGATGCGGGAATCGATAGTCACCCACGCCCGGCAGCTCACCGACAAGGTCGTGGCGGCAGCCGAATTCGACGCGGTTGCCGACCTCGCGGCCGAGTTGCCCCTGCTGGTCCTGGCGGATCTGCTCGGTATGCCGCGCCGCGACCGCGGTCTGCTGCTCGACTGGAGCAACGGTCTGGTCGGCTTCGACGATCCCGAATACGGCGACGGCGATATCGATCGGTACCGAGCGACCATGACCGAGGCGTTCGGGTATATCGCCGAGCTCGCCGAATTTCGTCGTAAGTCGCCGGGCGCGGATCTGGTCAGCAAGTTGGTGAGCGCGGAGGTCGACGGGCGTGGCCTCACCGTGCGGGAGCTGAGCATGTTCTGGCTGTTGTTGGTCGTCGCGGGGAACGAGACCACCAGGCACCTGATCTCCGGCGGATTGCTCGCGCTGATCCACTGGCCGGATCAGGCTCGACTGCTGGCCCAGGATCCCGACCTGCTGCATCCCGCGGTCGAGGAAATGCTGCGCTGGGTGACACCGATCATGCAATTCCGGCGCACCGCAACCGAAGACACCGATCTGGACGGGACGCGGATCCGGGCCGGCAGCAAGGTCGTGCTCTACTTCATCTCGGCGAATCGGGATGATCGGGTCTTCGCCGACCCGGACCGATTCGATATTCGGCGCGTGCCCAACCCGCATCTGGCCTTCGGCTTCGGCCCGCACGCCTGTATCGGTGCCCGCCTCGCCCAGCTCGAGGCCAAGACCCTGTTCGACTGCCTGCGTCCGCAGCTCACTCGACTCGAACTCGCGGGCCCACCCGTGCGGCTGGCCTCCAACTTCGTCAACGGCCTGAAGTCCATGCCGATACGGTTCGGCTGAGGTGGGTCAGTCGACGAGGTCGGGCATCTCGGCCAGGATCGATCGGAAGAGCGGCTTGAAATTCAGCCGGGCGATCCCGGGGGTTCCGATCAGTTCCCGTGCCCGGCGCGCACTTTCGGCCGGGATGGGCTCAGGTGTGCCTGCCGCCGCGGCGAGCAGTTGCACGTGGCAGCACCGGTCCATGCTGATGAACCACCATGCCGCCTCTTCCACTGAACCGCCGACAGTGAGCAGGCCGTGATTGCTCAGGATCACCGCCTTGTGGCCAGCGAGTGCGGCGGCGATCCGGCGACCCTCGTCGAGATCCAGTACCACGCCGGAGTATTCGTCGAAAACGGCATGGTCTTCGAAGAACGCACAGGCGTCCTGGGTCAACGGCGCCAACGGCCTGCGCAGCGCGGACCATGCGCGCCCGTAGGTGGAGTGCGTGTGCGCCGCGGCGACGACGTCGGGGCGGGCCGCGTGGATCTGGGAATGGATGGCATAACCTGCCGGATTCACCGTTCCGTCGCCGGACACCACAGCACCCGCGGCATCGACCAGCAGCAGCTCGCTCGCACGGACATGGCCGAAGTAGCCGCCGAACGGGTTGACCCAGAACCGATCCGGATACTCGGGGTCGCGGGCGGTGACATGGCCACCGACGCCTTCGTCGAAACCGAGCCGGGCGAACAGTCGCATGGTGGCCGCGAGCCGTTGCTTGCGGTGCGCGCGTTCCTGCTCGACCGTCCTGCGCCGGACGTCCATCAACCGCAGCCTCCCGCCGTATCGGTGTCGTAGGCGCCGATGGCCGTGCGGACCTGCTCCGGCACGTCCGCCAATGGATCCGGGTCGAGCGCCTGCTCGGCCGCCTCGTCGGTTCGTTCAGTGCTCACCGCATCGCCTTTCGTCCCAAATCCGTTGTCGCATAGGCCTCGATGAACTGATCGACACGATCGAGGCCCCAGAATCGCTGCCGCCCGAGGCGCAGATAGGGCACCCCGAAGATGTCGTCGTCGTAGGCCCGCGCGAGGCAATCGGCACCCTCGGCCCGCAGGTCCGCGGCGTGCACCGCGCCGACCAGTTCGTCACCGTCCAATCCGGTCTGCACCGCCAAGCCGCGGATCACCTCCGGATCGCAGATGTTCTCGCCCCTGATCCAGCGGGCCGTGACGACGGCACGGTAGAACGAGTGCGGGCGCCCGCGGCGGCGCGCGGCCAGCCACGCCAGGTGCGGAACCTCCCACCATGGGTCCCGATCGATGGGCCAGTGGATGGGCAGTCCGAGCCGCTCGGCCATCCGCTTGGTGTCGATCAGGACGTACAGGTGTTTGGCCTTGCTCATCGGGACGTAATGGAATTCCGCGTCCCGTGCGCGAAGATCTTCTTCGGTCCGCTGGTCCGGGTCCCAGTACGGCACGAATTCGAGCTGTTCGTATGCCCCGGGTAGCGCCCGGGCGAGCTTTTCCACCGCCATCCAGCTGTAGGGACTGCGGAAGGAGAAGTACAACCGTGCTTTGCGGTTCATCGCAGCCCCACCGGCTCGGCACCCAGCAGTGCCGCGCGGACGTCGGCGTCCAACCGCGCGGTGCGGCCTGCCTCGGCGCCGGCGGCGATCGCGTATCCGTGCAGGATGCGCGCGGTGGCGGTGGGAACCAGGTAGTCGCCCCGGCGCACCCAGCAGTCCATCCGGGCGTCGAAGAGGGTGTCCTTGACGATATCGAGCACGGTGAACGTCACATAGACGGTCTCCTCGATACCGGCGTCGCCGAGCACCCCGACCCGCACCCTCGACACGACCGGGATCCAGGACCGTTCCCGCAGCATCCGGCCGACCGAGATGCCGCGGTCGGCCAGGAAACGATCGACGACGTCCTCCAGCGCCCGGACATAACCGGAGTGCTGGACTCGACCGGAGTACTGGCAGTAGAAGTACGGCACCCGCCAACTGGTCCGAAACGAGCGCGGATACCGGGCGGCCAGTTCCGCGAACTCATCCCCGCGCGCGACGGGTATGTCGGGCAGGTCGGCGGCGGTAATCGGCGCGCTCACCAGCGGCACCAGCGCATCCGGTAGCGACCGGTCGGCCGGTGTCGCCGCCACCCGAAACTTTCCCCGCAGCACGGTGCGCCCGTCACCGGCCTGCAGGACCACCCGGAGGACACCGTCGGTGGGCGGGCCCACCAGCGCGACCACCTCGTCGTCGAGATCGAGGGTGGCGGGCAACAGCACCGAGGCGTCCGCGACAGACAACTCGATGCCGTGCTCGTGATAAAGCAGGCTCGGCCCGTACCCCTGGGCGCGGAACCATCCGAGCACGGCCTCCTCGGCGAGATACAGGAAGTGTTTGAAGCCGATCCAAGTGCGAATATTGGCGCCCTCGAACCGGGGCCGAAGTCCGGTCGATCGATACTGATCCCGACCCGGAATACTCATACCGCGCCTCCTAGCGCCTTGCCGACGAATTCGGTGATGAGTTCCGCCACGCTGGCCGGGCGGTCCACATGGCTGAAATGGTGATATTCGGGGTCGAGGAGCAGTTGCTCGGCATTCGGCAGCCGCTCGGTCAGTTCTGTCGCGCGACGACGCCCGAGGCTGGGATCGGATGGGCTGGACACCAACAGAATCGGCAGGGTGATGCGCTCCAACGGCAGCCTGCCCGATCCGACGAGCTGTTCGAACCACGCGACGAAACCGAGCGGCCCGATACGGTCGAAAGCCTTGTCCACCATGGATTCCAGGACGGCGGCCGGAACGGTCTCGAGGCGGCGGCCGAGCCGGATGCGCAGGCTGCTCGCCAGCGTCTGCCGGAAGTTCCGCTTCGCCCGCTCGAACAGGTCCCATCCGTCCGGGGCGGTGGGCGGCCAGTACGACGGTGCGAGCAGGACCGCCGCGCGGACCGAGATCTGCTGGGTGGCAAGGAGTTCCAGGATTGCGTTGGCACCGAAGGAATGGCCGACCAGCACGTCGACCGGCTCGGCACGGGTCGCGACGAGCCGGGCGAGGTGGGTGGCGGGCAGCCCGTCGCGACGCCAGCGGTGGCCGCTGCCGGTGCCCCACGGTAGATCCACCGCGGCCATTCGCCACGCCGGGTCGAGCCGTTGCGCCAGCGGACGCCAGCTGCGCCAAGAATCCTCGAGGCCGTGCACGAAGACGAGGTCGGCGACCGTCGCGCGGCGGGGCTCGACGAGCAGGTGCGTGCCGATCACCGCTCTCGCCCCCGCCGCACCGTCAGTACCCGCCGACCGTCGACGGGATCGCCGCACACCACCAGCACCGGCTCGTCCGCGCCCGCGGCAAGCAGCATCGTCGCCGCCACCGCGTAGAGCACACCGGCGGCGCCGTAGGTGTCGCCGAGCAGATCGCTCAGGACGATCGTCCGCTGCGACCGTGACCCCGGTTCCGGGTCGCCGACGATCACCGCGGCGCTGCTCGGCGGTCCGCCGAGCAGGATCGGGGCAGTCGGGTGCGGATCGGCGGGCTCCAATACGAGACAGGCTGCGCCACCGCGCAATTGGCGACTCCCGGCGCCGGAGCGCTGCGCGTTGACCGCGACGGCCACCTCGTCCGCGGGCTCCACCCCCACCACGACCACCCGCCGCGCGCGACCCGCCCGCAACAGCCGCGCCCCAAGCAGGACGGCGTCCGCGCCGCCGGTCGCTCCGGAGCAGACCATGACGTTCGGACCACCGAGACCGAACCACAGCGCGATCGTGCTGGCGACGACATTGCTCGACGCATTGGGCACGTCCAGCGGACTGACCTCGCGGTTCCCGTATCGGCGGGCGGTTCGGGCCACGGCGACGACGGTGCCGACATTGCCGAGGTTGGAGCTGACCACGACCGCGGTATCCGGATCTACCGCGCCGCGCGGGCGCTCGCCGTCGGGAAATCCGAGCGCGCGATGCGTCGCGACAAGGGCGTAGCGGGTCGCGGTTTCCTTGCCGAGCAAGCCCTTTCGCCCCAGTATTGCCCGGACGTCCGCGCTCGGCGCCGCTGCCGGGCCTGGCAGCTGGAGTACGGAGTGCAGATCCAGCCCGGGCAGGTAGTGGGCGGCAGCGGTCACGGCGACGGTCATCGGCAACGCTCCAGCAAGGTGACCGCGTTGGTCCCGCCGAAGCCGAACGCGTCGATCATCACGAGCTCGGGGGCACTCGCCACCGGTTCTTCCCGCACCAACCACAGGTCTTCGCCTTCGGGCAGGAATTCGCGCAGTCCGGTGATCGGCGGCAGCAGTCCGCGCCGGAATACCTCGAGCGCGACGACGACATTGTGCAGGGCCGCGCTGCCCGAGGTATGCCCGATCGCGCCCTTCAGTGCGATGATCGGCGGGCGATGTCCGGCGAAGACCGTGTCGAGCACCCTGGCCTCGGTCGCGTCGTTCAGGGCGGTACCGGTGCCGTGTGCGATCACCAGGTCTACCTGTCGCGGTGCGCGCCCGGCGCGGGTGAATGCATCGGCGATCGCGCGGGTGATGCCGTCGGGATCGGGGGCGGTCTCGTGGCGCGCGTCGCAGCTCATCCCGGTGCCGAGGATCCGAGCCGACGCCGGTGCGGTGCCCTCCGCCGTCAGCACCACTGCGGCAGCGCCCTCGCCGAGCAACACGCCGACGCGCTGGGCGTCGAACGGGCGTACCCGGTCATTGGGTGCTGCCATCGTCCGCCCGATCATCGCCAGCATCGACTCGGTCATCGAGTCGGCGGCCCCCACCAGCACCGCGTCCGCCTCACCCAGTTCGATCAGGTCCTGGGCCAGCGCGAGCGCGGTGCCGCCCGCACTGCAGGCATTGGATACGGTGAGTACCTGTGTGATCGATGGAGCGGCCGCGCGCACGGCGGCCGCGAAATGCAGTCGCTCGGTACTGAATTCGTCACCATCCAAGACCCAGCGCTCGACCGCGGGCAGTTCCCGCAGGCCGGTGCCGATCACGGCGACCATGCGGCGGTCCGGTTCAGGTCGATATGCGGCGAGGACCTCGCGCACGCAGGCGGCCAGCAGATCCGCGGCCCGGCAGCCGCTGGCCGGGCCGTCGGTGATCGGATAGCCGTACCGGACGGCAAGATGGCCGAACCGGCTCGGGGACAGTGGCACCGCGCCGCAGCGGCCGCGCAGCATGGCGTCGAAGGTGGCCGCCGCGTCACCGAGGCAGGTGCGCGCGGCGCTAGCCGTCACCATGACCGACATCGGTACCCCCGCGCAGTAGTACGGCGCCGACATCTCCGTCGGCCGTTCCCGCGATGAGCAGCGCGCATTCCGACCCGGCCGACCGCGGGCCGCCGCCACGGACCCAGCGCAGCATCATCGCGGCGAGCTGGAACGCGCCGGTAGCGGCCTGCGCGTTGCCGATCCGGTCGGTCACGTCCAGCCATTCGTAGTGATCCGGTCCGAGCACGTCGTCCACGGCCGCGCGGTACGCGGGGTCATCGCCGACCGCCGCAACGACCGCGACGGATTCGGTTGGCTGTCCGGCATCGGCCAGCACCGCCCGGATACATTCGGCAATACCGAAATCACCTGTGTCCGAGATGAATCCGGTGCGCACAGCCAACACCTCCGCGAGCCGGCGGGCACCGGGGCGCGGCGGGGCGTCGGCGCGCTCGACGACGAAGATCACCGCACCTTCCCCGGCAGCGGAGCACGCGGCGTGCGTTGCGGCCAACCAGGCCGCCTGCTCGGTGAACTCCTCGGTCGCCCCGGCCAGCAGCAGGTCGGCTCGGCCGCGGTGCAGAATCGTCATGGCGTACTGCAGCACCTGGACGATGGCGATGGGTCCACCCGCGATGGTCGAGTTGGTTCCCTTGATCCCGAATCTGATCGCGGCCTGCCCCGCCGCGCTGTTCATGATGGTGTTCGGAAACAGCATCGGGTTGACGAGGTACGGGCGCTCCTGGACCAGCGTTTCGGCGCTGTAGTTCATCGTCGACTCGAGGCTGCCAAGGGTGGTACCGAGCACGATGCCGGTGCGGGGCCGACTCGTGTCGTCGAGCCGCACCGCGCCGTCGTCGAGCGCGGCCCCGACGGCGACCATGCTGAGCGCGGCGTAGCGGTCCAGGGCGCTGGTTCCCTTGCGGCCGAGCAACTTCCGGACATCGAACGCGCCGAACCAGTGTGCAGGCGGCACCTGTCCCGCCGAATCCGGGGGGCGCGGCTCGGCCAGTGCCGTCTGGAACAGCTCCGGGCCGAGCCCGGCCGGTGACACCATCCCCCACCCGGTGATCGCTAGTGCGGGCATGGCGGGGCTCCGAAAATGGTGATGGCATTGTTTCCGCCGAAGGCGTAGCCGTTGTTCTGGGCAATGCGCACCTCGGCGGCGCGGGCCGCATTCGGCACCGGATCGATCGGTTGCAGGGCTGGATCGATGCAGGCGAGATTGATGGTCGGGGGCAGGAAGCCGCGGCAGATGGCCAGCACACAGGCCACCGCGCCGAATCCGCTGGCCGCCCCCATCGTGTGCCCGATCATCGACTTGATAGAGCTGATCGGCGGCACCCGCGATCCGAAGACCTCGTGCACCGCCCGCACCTCGGCCAGGTCGTTGGCCGGAGTGCCGGTGCCGTGCGCGCAGATGTAGTCGACCTCGCCCGGCTCGATCCCGGCGTCGCGATGAGCCAGCCGCATACAGTCGGCCATGCTCAGCGCATCCGGCGCCACCGGATGCTTGGCATCGCAGTTGAGGCCGTACCCGCGCAACTCGGCATAGACGCGGGCGTCGCGCCGCCGCGCGTGCTCGAGCGTCTCGAGCACCAGGCACACCCCGCCCTCGGCGGTGAGAATGCCGTCGCGGTCCCGGTCGAACGGACGGCAGGTCCGCTCGGTCAGTGCGCCGAGTCGATAGAAGCCCGCGTGCGCCCATCGGCACACGGCGTCTGCGCCACCGGCGATCATCACGTCGGCGCCGCCGGCGACCAACCGGTCGAAGGCGTATCCGATGGCGTAGTTGCTCGCCGAACACGCGGTGCCGATCGTCACCGATTCGCCATGGATGCCGAGTTCGGTGTTCACCGCGCTTGACAGTCTGTTCGCCGGGATCTGCCTGCCGATATCCCGACTCATTGTGGCGATACCGCCGGCCACCGCCTGCGCGGTCAGCTGCTCCACCGACTGGGACTCACCGCTGGTGGTACCGATGACCGCACCCGCGCGGATGTCGCCAAGCGCGTCGAGCGGCAGTCCCGCGTCGTCGGCAGCCAATCTCGCCGCGGCCCCGGCCAGCAGGCTCGCGCGGCCCCAACCCGCGCCAAGCCGCCGCAGCAGGCTTTCCGGACGGAACTCGTGCACCTCGCCGGCATGTACGTAGGGGAACCCGGTGGTGTCGAAGCTGCGGATGGCCGAGACGCCGGATCGCCCCGCGGCGAGCGCGTCGGCAAAGGCGGACACCCCGATTCCGATGCTCGACACCGGGCCAAGGCCGGTAACGACAACCCTGGTGGGTTCAGTCTGTCCACTGGGCATAATTGGCAACTACCGCGTAGACCGACTTGAGGTTCGTCATTTCTGGCAGTTCACTTTGCGGGATCTCCACTTTGAATACCTTCTCGATGCGCGCCAATATCTCGATCGCGCGCAATGAATCCGCGTCGTATTCCTCGACGAAATCTCCGTCGTCGGTCAGCTCGTAGGGCTCGATCTCGAGCACCTCGGCGGTGATCTCGCGCAGTTTCTCGAGCCGTTCATTGGTTACGGCCATCGTTTCCTCTCCCTTCAGACGATTGCGTCACCGTGTCCGGGCCCTGTTCGGCTCGTCCGGTCAACGCGGATTCCGGGCGAACGACGGCCAGCAGGGATCCGACGGTCGCGATCCGACGCTCGCCCACCCACATGTCGCCGCCCGCGTACGCTGCGCCGTCCAGACGCTGCACGATGTGGACGACGTGACGGACCGTGTCGCCGGGAAATACGTCCGCCACGAACGTGATATCCCGCGCGGCGGCGAATACCGGCAGCTCAGCCGTCGGTATGGAATCGTGTCGGCCCAGCCAGGCCAGCGCGGCCGCCTGGCCGAACGATTCGATGAGTAATGCCTCCGGGTAGGCGAAATCAGCAGGCGCGGCATCGTCGGGGAGATTGCGGTAACACGGTTCCGCGGCGGTCACGGCCTTCTCGGCGACGAGGACTCCCGCGGGTTCCTCGCCGATCACCCGGTCGACCAGCAGCATCGGGAAACGCTGCGGCAGGATGCGCCGGAGTTCATCGTGCTCGAGCATCCGAAGCCTCCCGCATGACGAATCGGGCCCGCACCTGAGCCGCCGCGACATCGTCGCGCCGCCTGCCACGGGCGGACACCAGATAATCCCCGTCCACCTGTCGCACGGTGAGCTCCAGTGACAATTCGTCGCCGTCGAGCAGCGGGGCGGAGAACCGCGCAGACTCCAATTCCGCCAACCGCAGTAGCCTGCCCTGCGGCACGGCCGACCGCACGGCCAGCCGAACGCATTCGATGATGAACACACCCGGAAATATGGGAAACCCCGGGTAGTGACCCTCTAGATAAACGCCGGCCGACCGCACCGGCACCCGCAGGCCGATATGCAGGCACTCGTCATCGAGCTTTTCCGATAATTCGGCGATCGCCGACAGCGGGCTACAGCAGTCGACCGTGACGTTCATATCGACATGCCCCCGTCCACTGCCAGCACCTGGCCGGTGATGTAGGACGATCGCTCGGACAGCAGAAATTCGACCACATCCGCAACATCCTCCGCTCGCCCGAAGCGGTCGAGCGGTATATTCGACCGCGCTGTGTTCCGTTGTTTGTCGGTCAGGGCATCGGTCATGTCCGTCTCGATGAATCCGGGCGCAACGACGTTGACTCGGATTCCGTACCGGGCGACCTCTTTGGCGAGCGATTTGCTCATTCCGATCAGTCCGGCCTTCGTCGCCGCGTAATTCGTCTGGCCTACCGTGCCGCGCAAACCGGCTATCGACGAAATAGTGACCACCGATCCGCCCCGCCGTTTCAGGAATCGAAAGATCACGGATTTGCTGACCGCCCACGTGCCGCCGAGATTCGTATCCACCACGTCCTGCCAGTCCGTTCTGGACATCAGGGCCAGTGGACTGTCCCTGACCAGGCCGGCGTTGTTGACCAGCGCCGTCAGTGGCCCTAGGTCCGCTTCCGCGGCGCGGACGAACTCGTCGACCGCGTGCTCGTCACGAATATCGCACGGCGCGAAATAGCACGATATGCCGAGTTCACGAATCGCTGCCTCGGCCGCTTCGGCACTGTCACCGGATTTCGTGAAGCAGCCCGCTACGCGATATCCGGATCGGGCCAACCGCAAGGTGATCGCGCGCCCGATTCCACGGGAGGCGCCGGTGACCAGCACAACGGGAGCGTATGACATTCCCTCCCCTTTACCTGCAGCCAGCATCGAATGAGCAGAAAGACACCGACGAGATCGAAATTCGGCGTGTTACATCAAATGTATCGGAGCGTTCCGACCGACGTCAACGACTCGAACACACCACTTCGGATGCTATTCGATTTCGGAATCGCCGGTACCCTCACTAATTCCCAGTTCGGCCAGTACCGCGTCGGTGTCCGCGCCTGGATCCGGTGCCGATGTGCGTACCCGGGTCGGCGTGCGCGAGAATTTCACCGCGGGTCCCGTCAACGGCGCACTCGTTCCATTCCGCAATTCGGTCACCTGTAACATATCCCGCGCCAGTACGTGGGCATCGCAGGCCGCCTCGGCATAGGTACGCACGGGCGCCACGGTAATGCCGCACCCGGACAACGTCCGCACGACCTGCGCGACGGGCAGATCCCGGCACCACCGCGCGACTATCCGGTTCACCGCGGCCCGATTACGACGCCGCTGCTCATTGGTGGCGAAATCGGCGTCATCCGCCAGTTCCGCCCTGCCGATAGCGGCGGTGAGCGCACGCCAGTGCTTGTCCATGGCCACTACCAGGTAGATGCTGCCGTCGGCACAGTTGAAGGTGTTGGCAGGCACCACGATGTCGACCTCGCTGCCCCAGCGGCGCAGCGGTGCGCCACACGCCCCGAGGGTCAGCAAGCCCGAGCTGCTGAACAGCACGGAATCCAGCATCGACACATCGACGTGCTGTCCCTCGCCGGTCTGATCCCGATGCCGCAATGCCGCGAGCGCGCCGATCACCGCGTGCAGACCGGCGAGATCGTCGGCGAGAAAGGTGGGGGCGCGGGCAGGCTGGCCGTCCTCGTCGCCGTTCAGCGACATCCAGCCACTCGCCGCGAGGGTCACCGGGTCGTAGCCAGGACGGTCGGCATCCGGACCGAACTGGCCCCACCCCGAGACCGAGACCACGACGATGTCCGGCTTGACCGCGCGACAGTCCGGATAGCCAACGCCCCAGTCGTTCAGGGTGCCCGGCCGATAGTTCTCCACGACCATATCCACGGTCGCGACGAGCCGTAGGAACACTGATCTGCCCTGTTCGGTTCGCAGATCCAGACCGATGCTGCGCTTGTTCCGGTGCACCGTTTCGCGGAACCAGGAACGCCCGGTTCCCGGAATCGTCGGCGGCATCTGCCCTTCCCGGTTGCCCGGCATTTCCACCCTGATGACCGTCGCGCCGAGATCGGCCAGGACACAGGAGGCCAGCGGCCCCGACCAGACCTTGGTGACATCGAGCACCCGAACTCCGTGCAGCGGTCCCGCCAGATCGTGACGGGCGTCCTGGTAGAACTGTGAACTGTCCATGGGCGGTCAGATCCGCTCCAGGATCGACGCCGTGCCCTGGGAACCCCCGCAGCACATCGTGATCAGCGCCAGCTCGGTATCTGTGCGCTCCAACTCGTGCAGGGCGGTCACCAGCAGCCGGGCGCCGCTCGCACCCATCGGATGCCCGAGCGCGATAGCGCCACCGTTGACGTTGAGACGGTCGAAATCTGCGGTAAAAGTACGCGCCCAGGCCAGGACGACAGCCGCGAACGCCTCGTTGACCTCGTAGCGGTCGAGATCGCCGAGGGCCATCCCGGCCCGGCGCAGTATCCGCTCGGTGGCGGTGATGGGTCCGTCGAGCAGATAGTACGGATCGGCCCCGACGACCAGCTGATGCCGGAGCCGGGCGCGGGGCCGCAGACCGAGCTCCGCGGCCTTACGTTCGGACATCCACAACAGCGCGGCGGCACCGTCTGAGACCTGAGAACTGTTGCCCGCGGTGTGGATTCCGCCCTCCTGGACCGGAGTCAGGGCGGCCAATCCTTCGGCGTTCGTGTTCCGGATCCCCTGATCCCGGTCGATCGTGCGGGACTGCCCGGTCGGCTCACCGTGCTCGTCCAGCTCCGGCATCTCGATGGCGGCGATCTCCGCGCCGAATCTGCCTGCGGCGACGGCCGCGGCGGCCCGCCGCTGCGAGCGCTGTCCGTAGTCGTCGGCCTCGGCGCGGGTGATCCCGTGCCGCCGCGCGACCCGCTCGGCACCGCCGAACTGGGCGTCCGGCGGATCGTCCCAGACATAAGCACGCGTCTTGTAGTGGCCGGGGCCACGAGTGAGGTTGGCGCCGACCGGAACCCGGCTCATCGACTCGACGCCACAGGCGATGCCGATATCGATCGCGTCGGCGGCGATCAGCCCGGCGACGAGGTGATTGGCCTGCTGCGCCGAACCGCAGGACACGTCGACGGTGGTCGCCGCGACGTGGTAGTCGGCACCGGAGTTGAGCCAGGCATTACGCGTGACATTGAGGCTCTGCTCGCCGATCTGGGTCACACACCCCCCGATTATCTGATCGACCATCGCGGGATCCAGTCCGGCCCGGGCGATCACCGCCAACTGCACGTGCCGCAGCAGCTCGACCGCTTTCAGCGCGGACAGCCAGCCACCGCGCTTTCCGATCGGTGTGCGCACCGCTTCGATCAGCACCGGTTTCCCCATCCGACTACTCCTTCCTCGCGCGGCTGATCACCGAGTTCGGTGCTCAACCGGTCGACCAGGGCGGCGACGACCTCATCGGGCCGATGCCACAGGTAGAAATGTGCGCCTGCGAATACCCGCACCCGGAAATCCGCCCGCGTGAATCGACGCCAGATCGCGGCCTCGGCCGCGCTGACCTCGGGGTCGACGCTGCCAAGCCACGCCTCGAGGGCGCCCGTCAGCGGTGCGGGTGGACCGGGCCGATAGGTTTCGATCAGCCGGTAGTCGGCGCGCAGCGCGGCGATCGTCCGCCGGCGCAGCGCGGGGCTGTTCAGCACCTCGTCGGCGGCACCGCCCAGCCTGCGCAGGTCCTGCCAGAGCAGGTCGTCGTCGAGATGACGGGTGCCCGGCCGCGGTCGGCTTGGCGCGGGCCGGCCGGACACGATCGTGCAGCGCATGACGAGGCCGAACTCCTGCTCCAATCGATGCGCCACCTCGAAGGCGACGGCACCGCCGAGACTGTGCCCGAACAGCGCCAGCGGCCGGTCCGCGATCGAGTGCAGCACCCGGCCGAGATAGCCGACCATCTCGGCCATATCGTCGATGCACGTTTCATCGATGCGGTCCTGCCGCCCCGGGTATTGCACGGCGACAAGGTCGATCGATGGGGGCAGCCGGGCGGCTATCGGCCGATAGAAGGAGGCGCCGGCACCGCCCGGAGGCAAACAGACCAATCGAACGCGGGCCGCCGAGCGCTTCCGGTACCGGCGCAGCCACGCCCTGGGTGACGGATCGACTGGCGTCGCGCTCATCCGGTTCCTTCGCGCGTGCCCGCGGCGGCCACGACGGCCAGTTCCGCAGGAGTGAGCAGGTTGGGCGCGGTCATCTGCAAGAGCTCGGGCGGACCGAGCCGGGCGGTAATGTCCTGCCACATCCGGCACAGCGTCAGGTGATATTGCCCTTCGCGCAGGGGATCCTCGCCGGCTGCCGCCGCACGCCGCAGGTCCCCGAGCGCCCGCGAGATGCCACGCGGCCACGCCGTGCCGAAAAGGGTCTGGTAGCCAGGCACCGTGGCCGGACCGAACACGGCCGAACTCGGCGGCTCGTCCGTCACCGGCTCGATGCGGTCGAAATGTGGCTGGTCGGCCGCGGTGACGGTGCGGGGAAACTCCGGCCGGGGGCTCCACACCACCGGACCGTGCGTCGCGGCGAGCATGAGCTGGCCCGCGTCGCTGCCCACGGTTACCTGATGCATCACATGGGCGTGGTTGTCGGGGTCGGCGGGGTCGAGCTGATTTTGGATTCGCAGCGTCAGCGGGACCCCTGCGAACGTTCCGAGCAGACAGCGAAACGGAGGTGCCGGATCGGTGCCCTTCGACATCCCGGGCGCGGGGTCGGCGAAACCCCATGGCTGCAATCGGCCGGTGGTGCGCCCGAGAATATCCAGCAGCGAATACGCCATCTGGAACCCGCAGGCCGCGTCGAGGTAGTCGATCTTGCGGGTGCGCAGCAATTCCCTTGCCATGCAGAGGAATCGGCGCACCGGATCGAGGTGCACGTAAAACGAGTTGAGCCGGTACACCACGCCATGTCGGCGCGCGCAGCGCAGGCATTCGGCGAGCTCGTCGTGGTGCAACGGATGTTCCTGCAGCACGTGCAGCCCCTGCGCCATCAACGTCTTCGCCACCTCGACGCCCTGACCGCCGAGCAGACCACCGCGCACCACGACGCACGCCAGTTCAACACCCGCAGGCATCCGCGCCGGATCGGTGACCAGCGGCACTCCGTAGAACTCGGCGCATGCCCGGGCCCGCGCGCTGCCCTGGGCGAGCAGACCGGCGAGTTCGAATTCGTTCGAGCGGGCCAGTGCCTGCAGATAGACCTGACCGAATCGGGCGCCACACACCACCACTCGCACGCGGCTGCGCTCGTGCACGACCGCACCTCGCTGACGCTCGTTCACAGCGTCTCCTCCACGTATTCCGGCTCCCGCACCGAACCGGTCACCAAGTCGAACAGCGTCACCGATGGCAGTCTCGGCAAGGCCGCCATGACGGTGGCCGGATCGAGCGCCTCGGCGGCATGCCACACGCCCGGGGGGACCTCGCAGCCGAGCACAGCGGCAACCGCCAGCGCCGCCAGCGCGCCCGTGAGCGCGCTGGCTCCGGTGCCACCCAGCACCAGGGTCCGAGTAGCGGCTCGGGTCAGTTCGAAGACGAGCAGTTGATACGACCGCCGGCCGAACAGATCCAGCTCGGCGGCACGACGCAAGCGTGACACCCCATCCGGGCCCGAGGTCGGCCGGGCGAGCACGGTCGTCACCTGTTCGCCTGCGAAGGCGGAGAACCAGTCGACCTCGTCGAGCCCCAGGTCCGCGGCCAATCGCTCCGTCTCGGTACTGAGGTACGGCAACGCGGTCACCGGTTCCGGAAAGTACGGCGGAGTCGCGCGGTGCGGCGCGGCCGCCGGTACTCGATGACCATGCCGCCAGACGGTGCGGGCGTGCCCGAATTCCGTGCCCGCCAACAGGAAATCCGCCGCGGCGGCGGGGCTGAACCGATCCAGCCCGCCGATATGGGCGACCAGCCGGCCCCCTGCCGCGGGGCCGAGGTAGCGAGGCAACAATCCCGTCAGTCCCGGCATCATCCCGGCCGACAGCAGCGCCCGGCGACCCGGCGGTAGCGCGTCGGCGAGGCGGGCCGACAACACGTCGTCACCTGCGGGGTCGACGTAGTCGGCGCCCGCCGCCAATGCGGCGCGGCCGACGATGTCACCGATAGTGGCTGCCGGGCCTGCGCAATTCAGCACGACCGAGCATTCGCCGCAGAAGCGGCCGAGGGCATCGGGATCCAGCACGTCGACGGCCGCGGCCTCGCCGGATCCGGCCAGTTCCCGCTCGATCAGCCGCCGGACCCGCGGTAGGTCCCGGCCACTCAGCCGAATCTGCCCGATCCCGAGGGTGCGCAGGTGCCGAACCGCCTCGGTGCCGACCGCACCGCAGGCGCCGATCACCCCGACTGCGCTGGTCGTCATGACCGTCCGTCCACCAGGAGTCGCACGACCGCGTCGGTCGCGTTGCCGCGCAGGCAGGCCGCGTGCCCGCACGGCACCTGCTCGAGCCGGACATCGCCCAGGCAGCGTCCGGCCCAGAAGTCCAGGGACCACTCGCCGCCCGACGGCCACTCGGCGGCGGGCACGACCAGGTCGATGTCGCCCGCATACAGCGACGGAGGGTATTCCGCGAGCACACGCTGCAGTCTCCGGAAGTACTCGAGACTGTCGTCGGCGCCGCTGACCCGCGCGAGATCGGCCCGACGTTGTCGCGGCGAGCGCGCACCGAACCCGGCCGGGTCGGCGGCGGCGAGGCTGCCGTCGGCCCCGACCAGCTCGCGCACCGCCCGCGGCTCGGGCAGGCCGATCTGCCCCGGGTCGGCACCCACCTCGAGGGTGTAGAGGTACTCCAGCAGCAGTTCGTCCTCGACCGGCGCCGGTAACTGATACCCGGCGACCAGGACCAGCCGGTCAACCGCACCACCGGCTTCGAGGAAGGCCTTGGCGGTCTCGACGGCGAGCAGACTGCCGAGACCGTAGCCGACGATGCGCACCGGCCCGTCGGACACCTCGGCAACGGCCGCGGCATAGTCGGCGGCCACCTGCCCCAGCTCACCGATCGGTCCGGGGCGTAGTCCCTGCAGATTCCCTATCGCGTCGGCGCGAGCCACCAGGCCACCACACAGCGCGCCGGTACCACTGGGGAACAGGAAGGTAGCCGGCCCGGCGGAGCCGTCGGCACTCAGTGACACCAGTTCGACGCCGCCCGTGGTGCCCGGCGGCTCGACGGCCTCGGCCCGCGTGTCGGCGGCGACGACGGACAGATACTCCGCTACCGCGGCCACGGTCGGTTGTTCCAGCAATCGACGCAGCAGCTCGTCGAAGAACACGTCGGCCGCGATGGCGACCTCGGTGCGGATCCGACCGGCGATCTGCGCCGCGACCAGAGAGTCGCCACCCAGCCGGAACAGGTTGGCCGTGCGACCGACCTCGGGGATGCCGAGCGATTCGGCCCACATCGCCGCGAGCTGCCGTTCGAGCTCCCCGTCTGCGGGTGTGGCGACCGAGTCGGTGTTGTCGACCGGCCGATTCGAGGACAGCCATGCCAGCAGGGTGGCGCGGTCGATCTTCCCGTTGGCACTCAGTGGGAGCGCGTCGACCACCTGGATCACCGGTGGCACCATGTAATCGGGCAACTTGCCGAGCAGATCCTGACGCAGCTCGCCGGGATCGACCGCCGCTCGATCGTTCTTGAACTGGGCCGCGAAGACACAGATGCCGAGCTCGCGCAGGATCGTCGGTACGTCGGCAATGTCGCGTTCGTCCGGCCGGTTCTGGTCAGGCAGGCAGTACACGGTGTCAGAGCCCGCCGCGCCCAGCGCGGCGGACCAGGCGTCCGCATCGAGGAACACCCGGTCGGAGGTCGTGGCGTCGCCGGGGCGCACCAGCAGTTCCAGCGACGTCATGATCTGATAGTGGTCGCGGGTCATCTCGCTGAACAGCAACCAGCCGGACGGTCGCAGCAGTTCCCGGATCCGGTCGAGCACGCGCCCGCGATCCCGGACGGCGTGCAGTACGTCGCCTGCGACGATCATGTCGAAGGTGTTGGGCGTGAAACCCTGTGGCCGGTAGTCGTCGTCGAGGTCGTATTTGGCGAAGTGCAGACCCGCCCGGTCGGCGAATCGCTGCTTGCCCATGGTCAGGAAGAACGGTGACAGGTCGGTGTAATGCAGCTCGACACCGCCGCGGAAGTCGTCCAGCGCGTCGAGAATCGCCGCCGTGGTGCCGCCGGCGCCCGCCCCGATCTCCAGTACCCGGAGCGGCCCGCTACCGAGGTCTCGCTCGGCAATTGCCCGCAGCACCCGGGCCACTGTCGCGTTAGCCCAGCGATTGAAGGCGGTTTCCTCGTAGAGCCTCCTGGTGAGGTCTGCGCTCCCCTCCGGAAAGAGCAGCGCCAGCGGATCCGCCGCTCCCGCGAGCAGTTGGGGTAGCTTGTCCGCGCTGGCCTGGAAGTAGTCCAGTACCTCCGCGTCGTCGGGCCCGGCCAGCTCACGGGCCCGCTGCCACTGCGCACCAAGCCCGCCATCCGGCTCGGCCAGCGCGGCTGCCGCCCACTCGGGTGCGGTGCCGGCCGTTCGATACCTCCCGACCGGTTCTTCGAGCAGCATTCGTTCCGCAGCCAGCGCCTGCAACCAGCGACGAATCAATCGCTCGTGCCGGGCCGCGATCCCACCGATGCGCAGTACCTCCGCGACGGTGTGCCGGTCGGACGCCGCGGTGAACAGTCCGCACTCCCGCAGGGCGTGCATCATGGTCAGCAATGCTCCGTGATCGAGCTGGCCGGTGTACTCGCGATAACGGCCGAGGTCCCGCCCGGCGAACACGTCGACGCCCATCCTCAGCGACACCAGCGCCAGCTCCTTCGCCAGATCCGAGTGCCGCTGCGGCCGATCGATACGGGCCGGTTCGACGAACGCCGTCAGGTGTCGCGCCCCATGCCGCTCACTGGCGACAACGACGGCACCGCCCAATAAATCCTGTTCCAGCAGTATCGTTTCCACCTCGCCCAGCTCGATCCGGTGACCGCGGATCTTCACCTGCTGGTCTTCCCGTCCCAGAAATTCGATGTCACCGCTCGGCAGGTAGCGACCGAGGTCACCGGTGCGGTAGAGCCGCAGGCCGGTGCGCGGATGGTGCAGGAACCGCTCGGCGGTCCGCAGCTCGTCACCGACGTAGCCCTCGGCCAGGCCGACACCGCCGATGTAGAGCTCGCCGACCGTCCAATCCGGGCAGTCACGCAGCTCGGTGTCGAGCACATGGAACGTCTGGTTCGGCAGCGGAGTGCCGTACGGAATGCTGCGCCAGTCCGGGCTCACCCGGTCGATCGGGTAATAGATGGACCAGATGGCGGCCTCCGTCGCCCCGCCCATCCCGATCAGCCGCAGCTGCGGCAGCAGCGCGCGCATCTGGTCGGGCAACGTGACCGGTATCCAGTCCCCGGAGAGCAGCGCCAGCCGCAGTGTCGGCAGTGGGCGCGGCATACCGGCCAGATAGTCGTGCAGCATGTGCAGCTGCGCCGGCACCGAATTCCATACGGTGACCCCATGATCGGCTACCAGCTCCGCCCAGTGCGACGGATCGGTCCTGCGTTCCGTGGCGGGCACGACCATCGCGCCCCCGACGGCGAGTGGGCCGAAGATGTCGTACACCGACAGGTCGAAGCCGAGCTGGGACAGCGCGAGAACCCGGTCGGCGGAGCCGATTCCGGCCATGTCGTTGATCGCCTGCACGGTGTTCAGCACGCTGCGGTGGCTCATCCGCACGCCCTTCGGCACACCGGTGGACCCCGAGGTGAAGATCGTGTAGGCGGGCGCCTCCGGCGACACCGCGACCGCGACGATCGACTCGCCGGGCTCGATCCGGTCGATGTCGAGTATGCGAACGCCCGCGGGCCAGTCGGTGTCGCGCCGCATCTCGTCGGTCAGCACGACACGCACTCCCGCGGTATCGAGGATCATGTCGCGCCGAGGCTGCGGTTGCCCGACATCGATGGGCACATAGGCGGCGCCGGCCAGCAGCACGGCCAGTACCGCGACGACCTGATCCTGTCTGCGCGCCAACATGATTGCGACCGAGTCGCTCCGGCGGACCCCCTCGGCGATCAACCGCGAGGCCACCGCGTTCGCCCGGGCGAGCAACTCGCCGTAGCGAAGCTCGCCGTCGGCGGCGTACACGGCAACCCGGTCGGGTGTGGCCACCGCGGCGTCGACCACGCGGTCGTGCAACAGACCCGTCGGCACCGGACGCGCCGTGTCGTTCACGGCCGCTCGGCGCTCGCGCTGGGCAGGTGGCAGCGATACCGGTACCCGCTCGTCACCCAGCGCGGGGTCGGCGGGCAGCCCGCGCAGCAGCGCGACGTAGGCGTCGAACATATCGTCGACCACGGACTCCGGAAGTACGCCGTCCCGCACATCCCAGTTGGTGGCCAAGCCACCGTCGCGCTCCAGGTTCTGGCAGTCGATCCACACCTGGGGTGTCTGACTGATGCCATATCCGAGCACGCCGTGATCGTCGGGCAGGTCCATATCGGGAGTAGCTATCGCGCCGAGCCCGATGGCACTGGTGAACACCACCGGAAACAGCGCCGCGTCGGCTCCGGCGCGCCGGCCGATCTCGCGCAGCACGGTGATGCCGCTACAGCCGCGATGATCGAGGTCCTGCCACAGCTGCTGGTGTAGCCGCCGTACCCGATCCCGCAACGGGACGGCGGGACCGGTATCGATGGCCAGCAGTTCCACCGCGGTGAAATCCCCGACGACCTGATCCACCTGGGGATGTAGCGGCGGCCGGTCGAGCAGCGTGACGTCGAGGGTGAAACGCGGGCGCCGGCTCCACCGTCCGATGGTTTCCGCGAAGGCGCCGAGCACCAGCGTATTCACGCTGACCTGCCACCGTCGCGCCAACGCGCACAACGCATCCCACTCCCACGGCCCGAGGTGCGCTTGCTTGCGCCGGAAGCGCACCGCACCGTCGCCGAGCGCCCGATCACCGAAAACTGGCAGCTCCGGAGCTGGAGGCAGCTCATCGATGCGCGCCAACCAATAGGAGTGATCTCGCTCCTGCGCTGCCCGGCGGCGGGCCTGCCGCTGAGCGAGCAAACAGTCGCGGAACGAGATCTCGAGCTCCGGCAGTCCCTGCTGTGGCTCGGCGTAGAGCCTGCGCATCTCGCGCAGCAGGATTTGGATGCTCACGAAATCGGCGATCAGGAAATCGATCGACAGATGCAGGACCGCGCTCTCCTCGGTCCGGGTGATCTGGACGTCGAAGAACGGCCAGCCGTCCGGCTGGTACAACCGATGGTCGAGTTCGGCCCGCACCGCGGCCAGCGCCCGCGCGGCGGCTTCGGGCCCCTGCCCGCGCACGTCGCGCACGCCGACCTCGAACGGTGGAGTTCGTTCGAGCACCTGTTGCGAACCGTCGGCATGCACGATCGCGCGCAGCATGTCGTGCCGTTCGATCAGGGTGCGCCATACCGCGGTCATCCGCTGCGGGTCGAGATCGGGGAAGGTCAGCTCGCCGTAACCGTGACAGCCGATCCCGCCATACGCGAACGAGCGCTGCCGACCGAGCAGGTAAGCGGCTTGGACCTCGGTGAGCGGGAACGGTTCGAACCGGTTCGCCCGGTCGGCCACCAGCCGGGGCACCGAGCCGTCCCGGACATGGGCGAGGACCGCCTCGCGATGGTCGCGCAACAAGGCCCGCCGCTGCTCGTTCATGACGCCCTTTGGCGCCCGGAAGCGCAGCTTGCCGTCCTCCTCCCACAGCCGAGCCCCCAGGCTCTCCAGCTCGCTGACCAGATCCTCGACGTCCTGTGGCAGCGTCACAGCGTCCCCTCCTCGTCTTCGTCTCGACCGTCGGCCAGTGCCGCTTCGACCAGCGCCGCCAGCTCAGCCACGGTCGGTGCGTCGAATACCTCCCGCAGGGAAACCTCGGTGCCCCACCGCCGGCGGATCTCGGCCACCAGGCGGGTCGCCAGCAGGCTGTTGCCACCCAGCGCGAAAAAGTTCTGCCCGCGACCGATGCGGGCGAGCCCGAGCAACTCCACCCACAGCCCGCCGATCGACCGCTCGATACCGTCCGCCGGTGGAGCCGAGGCGCCGTCGTCCGCGCCGCTACCGTTCAGCTGCCGCCCGAGCGCCCGCCGGTCCACCTTGCCGTTCGACGTCAGCGGCAGGGCGGGCAGGCATTCGATCCGGGCAGGCACCATGTAGTGCGGCAAGGTGTGCCGTAGGGCCGCGACCAGTCGCGCCGGATCCGGTGCCGGACCAGGTCGTGGCACCACCGCCGCAGCCAGCGATCGGCCTGCTCCGGCGCCGGCCACGAGGGCGACTGCCGCCGCCACCCCGGGTTCGGCGAGCAGCGCCGCCTCGATCTCGCCGAGCTCGATGCGATGACCGCGCAGCTTGACCTGGAAATCGGTTCTGCCGAGGAACTCCAACGTCCCGTCCGGCCGGTACCGGCCGGTGTCGCCGGTGCGGTACCAGCGTTCGCCCGCCACGGTGACGAACCGGTCGGCGGTGAGTTCCGGCGCTCTGTGATAACCCAAGGCCACCCCCGCACCACCGATCCACAGCTCACCGGCCACCCAGTCGGGGCAGTCCCGCCCGCGGCCGTCCACCACCCGATAGCGCTGGTTGGTGAGCGGGAAGCCGTACGGGACCGCGTGCGAGCACGGCGCACCGGCTCCAACTTCGAAGGCGTTCGACCAGATCGCCGCCTCGGTCGCGCCGCCGAGTGCGACGAACCGGCAGTCCGGGGACTGCGCGTGCACCCGCTCGGCGAGGTCCGGCAGCACCCAATCACCGGACACCAGAACCAGTCTGAGCTCGTCCGGCACACCGGCGGTGATCAGCAGCATGTCGAGCAGGGCGGGCACCGAATTCCAGATCGTCACCTGCCGATCCACCGCCAGCCGGTGCCACACCCGTGCCTCCCGGCGATCCCGTTCGGCGGGCAGCACCACCGCGCCGCCCACCGATAGCAGACCGAACAGGTCGTAGACCGAGAGGTCGAAATCCAGCGCGGACACCGCGAGTACCCGGTCGGCGGCCGAGACACCGAACCGTTCGTTGATGGCATCGATCGTGTTGCAGGCCGCGCGATGCGTGATCTCCACGCCCTTCGGTTCTCCGGTCGAGCCCGAGGTGTAGATCACGTAGGCGGTCGCGTCCGGGGCGACCACCAGCGGCCGCGATCGCGGCGCACCGGCGGTAGCCACCGGCAGCGCCCGCACCGCGTCACCGAATTCGCGGTCCGCGCTGTCGGTCAGCACCGTCCGGACGCCGGCTCCACCGAAGATCCGGCAGCTACGCTCCGCAGGCTGGTCGGTGCCGACCGGCACGTAAGCACAGCCGGCCGCCAGCACCCCGAACACCGCGGCCACCTGATCGACACCGCGATCCAGGCATATCCCCACGACCTCGCCTACCAGCACGCCATGGGCGTCCAGCAGCCCCGCGATCCGTAGCGCCCGCTCCGCGAGCTCGCCACGGCTCACTTCGAACTGCTCGCCGAGCAGCGCAGGCCGCGACGGCTCCCGCTGCGCCAGGGCGAAGAAGTCGGCGTGCAGGGTTCGCTCGCGGATCGGCGCCTCGGTGGCATTGACCGCTGCCCGCACCGCGTGCTGCTGAGCCGGGAGCAGATCCGGCAACGGCTTGGCCCAATCCGTCTCCGCCAACTGGCTCAGCAGTCGCAGGTAGGCCGCGAACATGGCGTCGAGCACTCCGTCGCAGAACAACTCATCGGCCGCATCCCAGTTGACGACAAGCTCACCCCCGCGGATCATGACCTGGTTGTCGAGCCAGACCTGCGGCGTCTGCGAAACTCCCCAGATCAACTCCCCGAACGGGAACGACAACTCCACCAGTTCGTCGGATATGCCGAGCGCGCTGGTGAACACCACCGGCATCGAGGAGACGGGCAGCTGCTCGTTGCGGGCCAGCTCCCGCAGCACCTCGATCGCCGAGACGGCACTGTGGTTCATTCCCGCCCACGTGGTCTCCTGGAACCGCCGTGCGGTATCGGCCAAGGACTCCCCCGGCTGCGCTCGATGCCCGATCAGCAACAGCGAGGTGAAATCACCGAAGACCAGCTCGATGTCCGGATGCACCGGGCGACGGTTGAACAGGGTCAGCGTCAAGGTCAACTCGTCGCGCCCGCACCAGGCGGCGAGGACCTCGGCATAGGCGGTCGCGAGCACCGTCGCCGGCGTGAGCCCGTGCTCGCGCGCCTTGCGGGTGATCGAGTCCCACTGTTGCCGAGGCACCCTGGTTTCGCGTCGGCTGAACCGCGCACCGCGCACGGTAGCCGGATCGACCCGGAGCGGCAGCTGCGGCGCGGGCGGCAGCCGCTTCGCCACCTCGGACCAATAGCGTTGTGCGACCGCATGTTCCGCCTCCGACGGCACGGCGGAGAGCACGTAGTCGCGAAACGACACTCCGATCGGCGGCAGGTGCGATTCGGGATGGCGATACAGCTGGTCCAGCTCCACGAAGAACCGCACGATGCTGAGGGCGTCGAGCACGATGTAGTCGAAACTGAAGCCGAGCCGAACCCGGCCGCGCCCGTATTCGACCGCGCGCACCTCTAGCAGTGGCCAGCTGGCGAGATCGGGTATCCGGCAACCTAATTCGCTGCGCAGCTCGCGCAATTCCGCGACACCGTCGTCCCGTGCCCGGCGCACCGCGATGGCGAAGTGACCGACCTCTGACAACACCCGCTGACAGCCGTCGGTGTCGACGACCGCCCGCAACATCTCATGCCGTTCGATCAGCCGATTGAGCGCCACCGTCAACCTCGCCAGATCCACGCCGACCCCGTCGAACTCCCAATACCAGTGCGAGCCAACGCCGCCGAGGGATAATTCGGCATCACGGCCGAGCCAGTACGCCTGCTGTACCTCGGTGAGCGGGAAAGGTTCGTAGCGGCCCGGTTCGTCGGGCCGGATCGGCGCCTCGGTGTCGACCGGTGCGGCGTGCAGCGAATCGGCGAACTCGGCGAGCACCGGGTGGGTCATCAAGGTCGGGAGATCTCCGCCGTGTACCCCGGCGGCGCGCAGGCGCCGCAGCATCCGGGTCGCGATCAGACTGTCTCCGCCGAGCGCGAAGAAGCTCTGCTCGGGTTCCACCGTTGCGACATCGAGCAGCTCCGCCCAGATCCGGGCTACCTTTTGTGCCAGCGGCCCGACCGGGATCCGGTCCGGTCGTTGCGATGCCGGGTTCTCAGTGGACAGCAGGGCGCGGACGGCCGCGCGATCGACCTTGCCGTTGCGGGTCAGCGGCAAGGCCCCGGTGACGACGAGCCGAGCAGGCAACATCGCCGGTGGCAGCAGTGCTCGCAGGTGCCCGTGCAGATCCGCGGCCGAGACCGGCCGCTCTCGCACCGCGGCCACTGCCCCGAGCAGCACCGATCCGTCGACGCCTTGGCAGGTCGTAACAACGGCTGTTGCCACGGCGGGGTGCGCGCACAGAGCGGCCTCGACCTCGCCGGGTTCGATGCGGTGGCCCCGGATCTTCAGTTGCGTATCGATCCGACCGAGAAATTCCAGCGTGCCGTCCGGCAGGTAGCGAGCGAGATCGCCAGTGCGGTACCAGCGTTCACCCGCGTGCCACCGGAACTTGTCCGCAGTGCGCTGCTCGTCGCCGTAATAACCCACCGCTACCGAGGCGCCACCGATCCACAGTTCACCGGGCACTTGGTCCGGGCGGTTGCGGCCATGCGCGTCGGTGACCCGGCAGCGCTGGTTGGGCAGCGGGCGACCGTAGGGGACTGACTTCCACTGCGGCGATATCCGATCTACCTCGAAAACAGTGCTGTGTATCGCGGTTTCCGTGGTACCGCCCAGCGCCACCATCCGGGCCCGCGGAGCGCGCGACCGCAACCGCTCCCGCAGATCGAGGCGCACCCAGTCACCCCCAAGCAAGGCGAGGCGGATGTCAAGGGCCACATCGCGTTCGGCCGCTTCGCGCAGCAGCGCGTCCAGCAGCATCGGCGCGGTCTGCCAGATCGTCACCCGGTGCCGCCGGACCAGATCGAGCCAGGCGACCGGGTCGCGCCGCTGCTCCTCCGAAACACAGACGACCGCACCACCATTCGACAGCATGGCGAAGGTATCGAAGACCGACAGATCGAAGTCCGCGGCCGATAAGGCGAGTACTCGATCGTCCGGCCCGGCACCGAAGAGCGACACGATGCCATCGATGGTGTTCGTCGCAGCCCCGTGCGAGACGACGACCCCTTTCGGCTGACCGGTCGTCCCGGAGGTGAACAGCAGGTAGGCGGGTTCGTTCGGTGCGACCGGCACCGGGCCCGGCAGCGGCAGCGCCAACGCACCCTGGGCCGGCACCGATACCACCCCCGGCACCACCATGCCCGCCCCGACCACGGCCACCCGGGCACCGGCGATGGCACAGATCCGATCACGCCGCGCGGGCGGTTGGTCGGCACCGATGGGCACGTATACACCGCCACAGGCCAGCACCGCCAAGACGGCGACGCGCTGCTCCGGCCCCTGGGGAAGATGCACAATCACCCGATCACCGCGTAGCACCCCGGCGTCCACCAACACGGCCGCCAAACCGAGGGCGCGTTCGGCGAGCCCGGCGTAGCTCAGCCGGTCGTCGCGACCCGACACCAGGGCCGTATCGTCCGGGCGCCGCGCCGCGTGGTCGAAGAATCGGCCGTGCAACGAGCGACCCCCGAGCTCGACGTCGGTATCGTTCACGGCGATTCGGACCGCCTGCTGATCACCCGGCAACAGCTCGGGAACCGATTGGCGCCAGTGGGATTCGCCTTCGGCCAGCCGGTCGAGCACCCGCAGGCAAGCATCGAACATCGCATCGAGCACGCCCGCGGCGAACAAACCCTCGACCGCGTCCCAGTTCAGGAATAACCGGCCCTCTCGCTCGGTGACCTGGAAGTCCAACCAGACCTGTGGGGTCTGGGACATGGTCCAACCCGGCGCGCCGAACGCCTGCCGCACCGTCGTATCGAACAGCTCACCGAAACCGAGCGCGCTGGTGAATACCACGGGCGCGCGGGCAGGCACCCCACGCTCCCTGGTCAGATCCCGCAGCACGTCCAAGCCGGAGTAGGCCGCGTGTGCCGCGTATTCGTGCATGCGCCGCTGTAAACGCGCGGCCGCGGCCGCGAACCCGAGGTCGGTACCGGTGTCCACATCCAGGAGCAGCAGGTTGGTGAAGTCACCGACTAGTCCGGGCACCGCGGCATCAAGCGGTTCCCGGTCGTAGAGCGGAAGATTGAGCAGAAACCGCGATTGCTCCGACCATTGCCCGAGCACTTCCGCGAACGTGGTCAGCAGCACCGATGCCAGGCTCAGCTGGTGTCGGCGGGCGTTGTCCGCCAGTCGCCGCCACTGACCCGCCTCCATCCAATGGAACCGGCGTTGCACCCGTGGCCTGGTGATCTCCTCCGGAGCACGATCGAGCGGGAGCCGGGGCGGGTCAGGCAGTTCCGGAACCAATCGAGCCCAATACTCGGCATCGCGTTTCCGCTTGGCAGCACGAACGACACGAACGGCGGCCAGATAGCGCGGATAGGAGAACTCGAGCGGTGGCAAGGCCTCGTCCGGCCGGTCGTACAACCGGGCCAGTTCGGTGATCAGCAGTCGAAAGCTCTGTGCGTCGGCCACCAACATCTCGATCTGCAGATGCATCCGGCTGGTTCCGTCGGGCAGCAGCGACAGCGCGACATCGAACACCTCACCCCGCTCGACCGCCAGCCGCCGGTGCGACCAGCGGTCGCGCACCAGCAGCAACTGGCGGGCTGCCTCCTCCTCCTCGGCGGCACCGCGCAGGTCGTGCACGGTGAGTCCGGGCCAGCTCGAATGCGGCAGCACGCGCTGCTTGCCGGTCTCGTCGATCGTCGCCCGCAGCATGCCGTGCCGATCCAGCAACGCCCGCACCGCGGCCGCCAAACGCGCGGGATCCACACGGGCGCGGTCGAATTCATTGTAGAAATGGGCGCCGACGCCGCCGAGTACCTGCCCGTCGGCCCGGCCGATCCAGTACGCGTATTGCATGGGTGCCAGCGCGAATGGCGCCCACTCGTCCACCCGGTCGTATTCGACAGGGTCCGGTGCCGCGGCGCCGACCCGCTGGGACAGCAGATCCCACCATTCGGTCAGTGTGCGGAATTCGATTAATTCGTTGAATGCGACGTCTATTCCCTGTCGGCGCCACTGTCCGGCCAGTCGCATCAACCCGATGGAGTCGAGCCCCAGCCGCACGAGATCATCGGTCGCCTCGATGTCCTCGGCCGGTATATCGACCAGTTCGGCAATCTCGTGCCGGACATGATCGAAAGTCAATACTTGGTATCGGAAATCGGATTCGCCCATCGCAACTCCTATTCTGGGCGATGCAACACAACGAGTCTCCCCTGCCTCTCCGCCAGATTACCGGACCGTCCCGCCGGAGAAAACCGATGAGACAACATCATCACCGGGAATTCGGGGCAGCAGCCTAGACGGGGCACTAGCCGCCGCCGAGTTCTCCGTGCCAGTCTGATCCGGTGACCGAAGCAACCGAATCCGAACTCGACAGGGTGGATGATTCCGATCTCGCCGAGCTGCGCTCGATCGATATCGACCACGTGCTGTCCTATGTTCATCGCGACCTCAAGTCACTGCCCGCCTATTCGACGCTCTATCGGCGTTATCTGCGCCAACGCTGGGACGTGTACGCGCTCGATTTCGACCGGGATATCCGGGATTGGCACGACGGCATGACCGAGCCGCAGCGATCGGCGTTCCTGGCCGTCGCCTCTGGGCTGCACCACGGCGAACGGCAGGTCGAAGCGGAACTTCCGGTGTTCATGCTTGGCTCCGCTGACGAACACAACGTGTTCCTGGCCAGCCAGCTCGAGGACGAGGCCCGGCACATGGTCTTCTTCGATCGGTTTTATCGGGAGGTGGTCGGGATAGCCGGTATTTCGATACTGGACGTGCTCGACGCTTCGTACCCGAATATATCGGAGACCTTCGTCGGCCCTTTTGGCCTGCTCGCGTACCAGGCTGAAGAATTACGCAGAAATCCGTACGATCGGGCCGCCCGGGTCCGGTTCGGCACCACCTATTTTGTCTGGGTCGAAGGCGTGCTGGCGCTGTCGGTCATGAAGGTGACGCTGAGTTATTGCCGCCGCACCGGCCTGCTGCCCGGCTATTACGCCGGCTTCACCGCGACGTGCCGCGACGAAGCCAGGCACGTGCAGGGCGGAATGCGGTTTCTGCGCGACGAGATCACCGCCGATCCGACCATGGTCAAACACGTGCACAGCACACTGCGGACCATTCTTTGGCTGGCGACGGCAGCCAGCCGCAATTTCGCCTACGGACCGCTTGGCTGGTCGGCCGACGAAGTGCAGGCGCTGATGATCGCGCAATTGCGTACCAAGCTGAATGCGATCGGCATCGATATTCCGTTCGAACTGCGGGTATTGCTGGACAGGATCCAACCGGAACTGGCCGGGGGCTGAGCGATATGCGCGAATCCGCAGCCGTGGCACCGCACTTCCTCGGCGACGCGTGGGCCGAGGCCGTCCGGATCGCGGTGGACGCCGGACCCGACGCGGCGGTCCGGCGGCACAAGATCGACACCTACTGGAACTGGGTGGAATACGTCAGAGCGAACTACGGGCGCAGTTGGGCGCTGGGCGTCCAGGACCGTCCCGGCCGCGCCGAGCCCCGGTTCCTGGTGCTTGACTGGCGTCGAGGTCAGTGCACGGATGCGGCGATCACCTCCCTCGCAGCGGCGCAGCGAGCCGACTACATCCTGTGCGCGACCTACCAGCACTGGCGGGCCCTCGCCGCGGGTGGCGACCCGGCGCGCGCGATAATGTATCGAAACTTCCTGCTACACAAGGGAAATGTGCTGGAGTTCTTCCGTTCGCTCTATTTCTTCACCGAATCGCTTGGCTGCATAGCGCGCACGCCGGCCGCGTTCGACTGATCCGAGCGCCCCCGAATCGCCAGTAGGTCAGCGCATTTCGTCCAGTTCCCGGCGTGCGCCGACCCAGTCGGCCACCAATTGCGCCGCATCGATGCCGACCAGCTCCGAATCCGCGACGACGATTCGACCGTCCACGATCGTATGGGTCACATCGGCGCCGGCGGCCTGTAATGCCACCGCCGACACCGGATCCGGCGCGGCGTAGAACTTCGGGCCGACCGTGCCGACGACCACGAGGTCGGCCAGTTTGCCCGGTGCGATCGCGCCACCACCCCGGCCGAGCGGACCGGCGCCTCCCACGGTCATCGCCAATGCCGCTGTGCAGGAGAGCGCCTCGTCATCCATCGCGGCGTCGCGCTGCAACAGCAGCGCGGCATGGATCAGGTCGAAGGGGCCCGGAATCCAGTTCGGCGCGGTGTCACTGCCGAGCACGACCGGCACCCCGGCCTCCGTCAACCGCGGCACCGATTTCTGCGCGGCCACACCGAAACCCAGGAACGCGTTGCCCAGTGGATTGTGATTGACCGTCGTTCCGGTCCGGGCCAGCAGCCGCACCTCACGATCGCTGAGATACACCGCGTGCATCGCGGTGGTACCGGGGCCGAGCAGTCCGAAGTCAGCGAGCCGCTCGATCGGCGTATTGCCGTGCAGCGCACGGTGTACCGGCACATGGTTGGCGGTGCAATTCACATGCGCGTGCATGGGCACACCGGTGCGCGCCACCAGCTCAGCCATTCCGGTCAGCAGTTCGTCCGAGCAGGCCAGCGGATCCACGCAGGACAACAGCGCGACAACCCGATTCTGCCCAGTCGAGTCGGTGGCGGCGACGAACTCCGTCGCCGCGGCCAGGGCCGCATCGGTATCGATCCGGCGGCTCGGGGCTTCGGTCCCATCATCGGACCACGTATCGGCCAGGCTCGGCCCGATGGCCGCGCGAATTCCCAATTCTTTTGCCGCCTCGACGATTCCGGCGGGCGCGGGGCCACCGGCATCTACCACGCCGGTGAAACCGGAGCGCAACATGGCCGCGAGCACAGGACGGGCGGCCGCGTAGGTGAAGCGGGGGTCGAGCGGTTCGGCGCACGCGCGGGCGACCAGTTCGACAATGGCCGCGATATCCCCGCCGTCGGCGAACAGTCCGGCGGAACGGCCGGATCGCTCGGCCGTCGCCGATGCCCGAGCGCGGAGAAAACTGCCCAAATGCACGTGCTGATCGGTGAATCCGGGGACCAGTGTGCCGCCGTGGGTGTCCAGTCGCTCGCGCGGCCGCCAGCGACCGGCCAACGCGGACGACTCCCCCACATCGACGATCACCCCGTCGACCACTGCGACGGCACCCTGCGCGATCGTGCCGAGCTCATCGTCGAGCGTGATGACCGGGCCGCCGGTGATCAACAGGTCGCAGTCCGTGGCGGCTACCGGCGCCGTCACAACGCCCCACCCTGTACCAGCTCGCCGCCCAGCGCACTGTAGAACTGTCGCTCACAGACGAAATGCTGACCGGCCGTCTTCACATCGCGCAGCCTGCGCTGCAGCGGCGAACTCTGGTAGACCACCGAGCCACCGCCCAGGTTGTACGCCGTATCCACGGCTCGACCCGCCAGCTCCGCGACCCGCGCTGGAGTGGCTTGCAGACCGGCGCGCGCCAACGCGGTCATCGGCTGCCGTCGCGCCCAGCTGTGCTCCGATTGCTCGGCCGCGGTGTAGAGCAGTGCCGCCGCCGCGGACACCTGCATGTGTGCCTCGCCCAGCCGGTCTTGGAACAGCGGCGAGTCCGCGAGCTTGGACCGGCTGAACGCCGGGCGCTTCCCGCCCCGGGCCAGCGTGACAATGTCGTCGAGCGCGCCACGCGCGATGCCGACGATCACCGCGGCGATGATCAGTCCGGATTGCGCGATCCGCGCCGTGATCCGGTCGGCCTCCGGGTTGCCTGCGTCCAGCCCGGTCGTGCGGGCGGCGGCGCAGCCGATATCGGAGACCTGAACGTCATGGCTGGCAGTTCCGCACAGCCCCACCACATTCCAGGTGTCGATGATCTCTACCGCGCCGGCGGGCAACAGCGCGATCCGCGTCTGTGGCATACCGTCCTGCGTCGTCTGCACCTTACGATCCGCGACCACGACGCCGTTCAGATAAATCCACGACGCCTGCTCGCACCCCGTCACGAACGGCCACTGGCCGTTCACCCGGTAACCGTCCGGCTCCTTCGTCAGCCGGCCTTTCGGCGCGACCGCACCCGCGCCCATGACATCCGGTCCCGCGGCATAGAACTCGGCGGTCGTCGATTGTGGGAAGCAGCTCACGATCAGATCGGCCAACCCGACCTGGCCGACCAACCACGCGGTGGCCGCGTCGGCCCGGGCCAGCGTCTCCACCACGCGCAGCGCATCCGGTAATGGCAGTTGGGCGCCGTCGTATTCGGCCGGAACCAGCAGGCGTAAACAGCCGGCTCGGCGCAGTTCGTCGAGCAGTGCGTCCGGGACGCGGCGCTCCTTCTCGATGTCCTCGGCCTGTCTCGCGATCCGCAAGCTCAGGTCCTCGATATCCGTGAGAATGGTATGCGGGAGAATTTTCATCACCTATGCCTCCGACACTCGCCCGATTCAGCGGGGGTGATTCTCTTCCGATTTTCGGGACAATATTGTGGAGTTACGAATATGAAAAATACCCTGTCCCAGGTTCGCGACCTGGCACCTGATATTACGCGAATGTCGCCGCTGACCGAAAGCGCTGGTGAAATCCCCAACGACCTTTTCGACGCACTGCGCGCCGCCGGTTGCTTCCGCATGCTGGTGCCCGCGCGATACGGCGGTGCGGAATTAGAACTTCCCGAAGCGCTGCGGGTTATCCAGGCGCTGGCCCGCGCGGACGGCGCGGTCGGCTGGGTGGTCGGCGTGCTGGCCGCCACCCCGCTCATTCTCTGCCGACTCGACGAAACTGCCTTCGACAGCCTGTATTCCGACGGTCCGGATGTCGTGGCGGCCGGCGCGGTCGCCCCGAAGGGTGCGGTGACGCGGCAGGACGACGGCTGGCGGGTATCCGGTCGCTGGCCGTTCGTCTCCGGTTGCCGCCACACCCGGTGGATCTATCTGCACTGCGTCGAGTTCGCGGCGGGTGCGCCGCGGACCACCGCGGACAACTATCCCGTCCTGCGTATGGTCGTGATCCCGCGCGACCGCGTCCGAATCCTGGATACCTGGCACACCCTGGGCCTGCGCGGCACCGGCAGTCACGACGTCCGGGTCGCGGGCGCGTATTGCCCGGACGAATTCACCGGACGGCTCTTCGGCGCCCCGCCCACCATTGCCGGATCCGGATCGTTCACCATTCCCCTGAACGACCAGATCGGACTGTTCATCTCGACGACCGCGCTCGGTATCGCCGCCGGTGTCATCAACGAAATTGCCGAGCTGGCCATCCGCACACCGTCTGCCGCATCGGCGATATTTCACGACGGCCTCGGCGCGGCACAAATGACGTTGGCCGGCGCCGAGGCGCTGCTGTACGACCAGGCCGCCGCGGCATGGCAGGCCGCCGAGCGCGGCGCGCCCGGCACCGCCCTGCACCGGACTACCTTGCGGGCGACGCCACCGATGGTCATGTCCATGGCGGCCGCCGCCGTCGATCATGCCTATCAGCTGACGCATTACCTCACCGAACACAGCCCTCGGCTGCACAGACAATTGCGGGATCTGCACACCGCGACCCAGCACGCCGCAGGCAATCGCGACTATTTCGGCGCGGTCGGCACCAGTGCACTCGGATACGAGACCGAGGCATTGAAGATCTAAACCGCGGCCATTTCGAGCACCGGGAAGATCCCGCCCCCGACCGTGCGGAGCCGAACCAGCCCCGCGGCCGCCGACAACTCCGACAATTCCTCGGTGGTCCGGATACGGCCGGAACTCAAGGCCATCATCAGCATGTCCATCGTCACCGCCGTCCGGTCGCGAGCGCCCGCATCCGCGAGGGGTTCGACGATGAGCACCCTGGCCTCGGCACCAAGCGCCGCGCGGACATTGGCCAATATGCGGACCACCGCATCGTCGTCCCACCCGTACAGCACCCTGTTCAACACATAGACGTCCGCACCTGCGGGAACACTGTCCAGCACGGTCCCGGCGACCACCCGGCAACGGTCAAGCACCTGCGCAGTACGCAACACCTGCGCCGCCTGGGCGCAAGCGTGCGGCAGATCCACGAGGATGCCGCGCAGTGCGGGAAATCGGACGAGCAAACCGGCGAGAAAGACTCCGTTGCCCCCGCCGAGATCGGCGACGACAGCGCCGTCCGGCCATCGGAACAACCGCACGATGGTGCGCAGCTGCAGTCGAGCCAGCGCCGCCTGACCGGCGTCGAAGATCGCCGCCTCGTCCGGATGGTCGGCCAGGTACTCCCAGTAGGTGCGGCCGTGCACGTACTCGAAAGCGGTCTCTCCGGTGCGCGCGGTATGCGTCAGCTCCGCCAGCGCCAGCACATCGTGCTTGGGCAAGTGGCAGGCGGACCGCACGGAATTCGGATGTCCGCTCCGCAGCGGTGCCGCCGTGTTATTCAGCGCGAAGACAGCCGGCGCCGTTTCGGCGAAAACGCCGTGTGCCACCAGCGCACGCAACATCCTGGCCAATACCGAGGCGTCGACACCGGCTTTCTCCGCCAATACGCCGACCTCCTCCGGCCCCGCCTCCAGATAATCGGCGATACCGAGATCGGCCACTGCGCGGAGGGTGAACGAAATCGTGTAGTTCGCCAGTGCGAGAAGTTCCGAGACCGCAACCAGATCCATCGCAGATCGTTTATTTTCCATGGTCACGCTCCGGCCTTTCCACCGCCTTGGCCTTTCCGCCGCCTTGCCACCTAGAATGTTACACGCAGCGCGAATACTCAATATTCATTGGAGAAAAAATGGAATACCGATCACCGATGGCCGACATCGTTTCCAGAGCCGAATGTATCGCGGAAGAAAAACTGTTCCCGGTTGCGATGGAGACCGACCGGAGCGGCCTCGTACCGAAGGTGAATCTCGATATTCTCGCCGACGCCGGTTTCTACGGCCTTTCCGGACCACCGGACGCAGGTGGCCTCGGTGCCGATTTCGCCACCGCGGCCGCGGTTATCGAGGCCCTGGCCGGTGGCTGCCTCACCACGACGTTCGTGTGGAACCAACATCTGCCAGCCGTCCTGGCCGTGCAGAACAGCCCCCTCGCCGGCAGCTGGTTGGCCCCGCTGTGCAGCGGAGAGCGCCGCGCCGGGCTCGCACTCGGCGGCTCGCTGCCCGGGCCCGCTCGGCTGCGCGCGCGGGAAACCGCCGACGGCTGGCGGTTTACCGGCACCGCCGCCTGGCTGAGCGGGTGGGACCGCATCGACGTGGTCAATGCGGCGGCGCGCGACGAGGCGGACAACATCGTCTGGGCGCTGCTCGACGCGCGAGCCTCGGAAACTCTGACCGTCGAACCAGTCGAGCTGCTAGCGCTCGACGCGACGGCAACCGTGCGGGCTCGGTTCCACGATCATCCGGTGCCGAGCGACCGAATCCTGTCGGTCACACCGCAGAATCGTTGGCCCGCAGTCAATTCGGCATTCGTCCGGTTACACGCGGCACTCGCACTCGGTGTCGCAGGACGCTGCTGCCGACTGCTCGGACCGAGTCCGCTCGATGACGAGCTGACCGCCTGCCGAACACAGCTCGATTCGGCCGCCCCCTCGGAGCTGCCGGGCCGGCGAGCCCAGGCCTCGATGGTGGCATTGCGCGCCGCGGCGAGCCTCGTCACCGCCACGGGTAGCACGGCCATCGAACCGGGCCACGCGCAGCGGCTGGCTCGGGAAGCGCTGTTTCTGCTTGTGTTCGGCTCACGGCCGCCGATCAAGGCCGCCCTGCTGGACCAGCTGGGCGCCGCCCCGGCGGACGCACCCAGCCTGACCTGATCGATTCCTGAGCCGATCGACTACCGCGCCCTGATCGACTACAGCGCCGTGGCGAAGAACCAGGGATTTCCTTCCAGGTCGAACGCACCGTATTCACGCAGCCCGTACGGCATGTCGGTCGGCTCGTACCAGATTTCGGCACCGCCGTCCTTCGCCCGTGTGAAGTGCGCGTCGACGTCATCCACGATCAGCATGATGGCGGAGGGCGACACTCCGCCGAGCTTGCGCGCCGACACCAGACGATCACCGCGGGCCTGGCCGATCACTACGAGATAGTCACCGATCCCCGCCTGCGCATTGACGATCTCGCCGTCCTTTTCGTGCACCGATCGCTTCTCCAATCCGAACACGTCGAGGAGGAACTGAAAACCGCTGGCGACGTCCTCGTAGAAGAGGTAAGGACTGATACTCGGCGACACTTTTCCCAGAGTCATTTCGTTCACCTTCGCTAGGTCCGTAACGACGTTGGTTGCAACCGCTGTGACTGTATACCACGCGGTTACGCCGCGAAACGCCGTCGCTTACCGATCAATACGCGCTTACGATAAAGGCGACCGCCCAGTTCTATCGCAATGTTCACAACGAGATCCACACATTCTTCTGCCGGGTGAACTCGCGAAGACCGGCAAAGCCGCCGATGCGCCCGAAACCACTGCGCTTGACGCCGCCGAATGGTATCGATGGCGAGATTCCCTCGAAACCGTTGACCCACACATTGCCGACTTCCAATGCCCGGCTCACCGTATGTGCCCGCTTGAGATCGTTCGTATGCAGATAGGCCGCCAGGCCGTATTGCGAGTCATTGGCCAGCGCGACGGCCTCCTGATCGGTGTCGAACTTCATGAACGACAGCACCGGACCGAAGATCTCTTCCTGCGCGAGCTCGCTCGCACTGTCCACCTCGGCGAAGATGGTCGGCTCGATGAAGTAACCGGCGGCCCGATCATCGTCGGCGATTCTGCTCCCGCCGCACACCAGCCGTCCGCTCCCGCTGTCGCGGGCGCGTTCGATGACCGCACCGATACGGTGGCAGGCCGCACCGCTGATCACCGGCCCGACGAAGGTATCCGCACCGAACGGGTCACCGACCGGTAGATGCCGCACCCGCGCTGCCGCAAGCTTGAGCACTTCGTCGTAGACCGGAGCCTGTACGAGCACCCGAGTACCGTTCGCGCACCCCTGACCGCTGAAGATCACCAGTCCGGCCAGGACCTGCCTGGCGGCCAGTCGGACATTCGTATCGGCGAAGACAAGATGGGCCGACTTCCCCCCGAGCTCGAGGCCCACCGGTGTGAGGTTCTGCTTCGCCGCGTCCAGAATCTTGCGCGCGGTCGCGCCGCTACCGGTGAAATGCACCTTGTCCACGCCAGGGTGGCGCACCAATGCTTCACCACCGACCGGCCCCGCCGGCACGATATTGACGACCCCCGGCGGAAAGCCCGCTTCGAGTGCCAACTCGCCGAGGCGCAGCGAGGTGAACGGCGCCGCCTCCGGCGGCTTGAGCACCACGGTGTTGCCTGCGGCCAGTGCGGCGCCCGCGATCTGAGCAAACGAAACCATCGGCCCGTTCCACGGAATAATGATCCCGACAACGCCGTACGGTTCGTCGATCGCGTAGTCCAGTGCCGGAGCCCGCCACGTCCCGATGAGATCGCCGCCGATCTTGTCGGCCCAACCCGCGTAGTAGTCCAGGAAGTCACTGGCCGCGGCCGGGAACGATGCCGCGAAGCGGGCCGGGACGGAACTTTCGAGGGTCTGCAGCGCACCCAGTGCCGCCGCGTGCACCCGGATCAGTTCGGCCAGCGCGAGCAGCATATTCCGGCGTTCCGGCAGCGGAGTCGCGGTCCACACCGGTAACGCCCGGCGCGCCGCGGCAACCGCCGCATCCATCTCGGCGACGCCCGCGAGCGGCAGCGACGTCGTCCGTGTGCCGGTCGCCGCATAGATATGGTCGTAGTTTCCGGCACTCGACTCGTCGATTCGCTCGTCGCCTACCAGCAGACCCACATTCGGCAGTACCTCCAGCGGCGGCTGAGTCAATGACACGGCGACCTCCTAGCTCACTTTGACAGCGGCCCACAACAATTGATCAAGAACCTCGACACTGCGCGGATCGCCTCCGTCGCGGCGGGGAGAAGATGGGACAGCCCGAAGAAGCCGTGCACCATCCCGTCGAATGCCAGTATTTGCACCGGCACCCCGCTGCGGCGTAGCAGCGCGCCGTAGGCGAGCGCATGCCGGTGCAACGGATCGCATTCCGCGCGAATCAGCAGCGCCTGCGGCAGGTCCGCCAGCGGCTCGGCTCCCAGCAGATCGAATCTCGGGTCAGCGTCGGCCCGTCGATCCCCGAGATACAGTGCCTCGAAGTAATGCCCGTCGGCGATACTCAGGCAGAAATCGTCATAGCGGCGGTCCAGCAAATCGGTTCTGCGCACGGACGTCATCTGCGGATAGATGAGCACCTGTGCAGCCAAAACCGTGCGCCGCGCACGAGCGACGGCGGCTGCCAGATTCCCGCCGGCGCTGTCGCCCACCACCGCGATGCGATGCGGATCGCCCCCGAGTTCCCCGGCCCGGCGAGTCAACCAGTCGACACACGCCTCGACGTCGTCATAGGCCTGCGGGAACGGATGCTCGGGGGCCCGCCGATAGCCCAGGCTCACGACCACCATCTTCGAGTGGATCGCCAATTCCCGGCAGGGCCGATCGGCGGTATCGAGATCACCGAGTGCCCAGCCACCGCCGTGCAGATAGAGCACCACCGGCGGTGTCCGGTCACGGTCGGTCACCGCGTCGTCGTGCCGGTACACCCGGATCGGACAGTCCCGATCCTGGAACGACAATCGACGTTCCACCACAGAGGTGACCGCGGGCGAGCCGGGATTCCCGGCCAGCAGTCGCGCGAGCTCGGCCCGGCCTTCCTCGACGGACAACTGGTGAAACGGCGCGGATCGAGCCCGCCAGGAAATCCGAACCAGCCGCCGCGCATCGGGATGCAGAGCAGCCAGTTCGGCATCGGCCGACCGCGTTCTCACTTACTGCTGCGGGCTTTCTCGGTTTCGGCGACGGCTTCATTCGTCACGCGCGTCAACCACTCGAGGTCCACATTCTTGACCCGAGTGCTGATGATCCACCGATGCCCGGCCGGATCGATGATGCCCGCGTTGCGGTCACCCCAGAACAAGTCGGTGGGTTCCTGCAGGGATTTGGCGCCGGCCTCGATGGCGCGCCGGTACGACGCGTCGACATCGTTGACATAAATATGCACCAGCGAGGCGGTCCCACCCAATTTCGCGGGCGGCTCCGCGGTCGGCGCCTTGAACGGCATATCGTCCGGATGGACATCCTGGACCATCATCCGTCCACCGTTGATGAACAGTTCGCAATACCACCACTTTCCATTCGACTCCCGAGCACCACCGAGCACTTTTGCATCGAATGCTTCCTCGTAGAATTTGATGGCAGTCGGCGAATCGTCGGTGACCAGCACAGGCGTTACACCGGGAAATTCCTTGGGAAATGAATCGGTCGGCATAGCACATCCTTCTCGTTCGCAGAAATCGACCGAGCCCACCATAACATTCTGAAATTACCGACGATACGATTCGGCGTCAGATATCGAGGCGACTATAAGTACGCGCGGCCAATGCCGTCGCGAATGCGCCCCCGAGCACAATCCACAACAACGCGGGCACGACGGACCCCACCGTGCTGTCGCCTTCTTGTGCCGCCCGCATCGCGGTCACCATGCAGGTGAGCGGATTGACCCTGGCAATCGGCTCCAGCCAGCCGGGTAACGCGTCGATAGGAACAATTCCCCCGGAAAGAAACCCTAACGGCAACAGGATCAACTGCAGCGTACCGCCCACTTCCTCCGGGCTTTTCGCACGAAGCGCCAGTGGAATGGTGAACAAGCACAGGACCGCACCCATCCCGACCGGTGCCAGCAGGTAGATCACCAGGCCGGGCAACCCACCGTGGAAACGTGCGCCGAAGAGAAACCCGACCACGGACAGCAGCACGATCTGTATACCGATGGCCGTGGCGTCCGCGCCCACACGACCGAAGAGTACGGCGGAGCGGCCGATCGGCAGTGCCCGCAGTCGATCCAATATCCCGTCGCGCAGATCCCGCTGAATAGCGCTGCCCGAACGCGGCAGCGCGAAGCTGATGACGAAGGCCGCCAATCCAGGCAATGCGAAATTCGCGTAATCCGAGTAACCCTGCCCGGGCAGAATCGTCTTCGCGAAGGCGACCAGAAAGATTATGTACAGCACCAACGGCACAGCAAGCGTGCTGGCCAGCACCTCGGGGCTGCGCACCACACGTACGAGGTTGCGACCCGCGATCAACATTCCCTGTTCGTACGTCGTCACCGGTTAGCCGTCCCTCCGATACCTGTTCGCGAGCAGGACCGACCACAGCACGCCCAGCCCGATCGCCCATACGAGGAATCCGGTCAATGCCCGAGTGTCCACCCGGCCGTCGATGAAAGCGCGCAGCGTATCACTCGTCAAACTGATGGGACCCCATCGGATGATCGGCTCCAGCCAGTTCGGGAAATTGGCGGTTGGCACCAGGCCGTTGGAAATGATCAGGCAGACCATGAACACCGGTATGGTCGTCGATTCGGTGGCCTCGGGATCGCCGTTGCGCACCGCGAGCAGCTGACACCCGAGCGAGATCACCGTCATCGTGAGCAGGCATACGCCCAGTCCCCCGAGCACGCCGATCGGCTCCGTCGGCGGATGGAATCCGAAGGCCACGGCGCAGACGAGCACGAGGACCAGTGAGGACAGTGCGCGCACCGCATCGCCGAGCAGCCGTCCGACGACAACGGCCAGCCGGGAGATCGGCAACGTGCGCCAGCGATCGAACAGGCCGTCACGGATGTCCATACCGACGGCGTAACCCGCGCCCGAGCCCGCGAAGAACATGGTCTGAATTACCAATGTCGGTGTGACGTATTGGATGTAGTCCAAGCCCTGAGCCAACCCGCTCTTGTTGAACAGGGCCAGGAAGATCAGCAGCACCAGCGGTGGCAATACCAGCGCCGATACCAATGCGAGTGGATAGCGCCGCATCAGCAGCAGGTTGCGGCCGGCCAGAATCCAGGATGCCCGCAGCGTTGTCGACGTCATTACGCCTGCTCCGGAGCCGCGGACCGGCCGGTGAACGCGAGGAAGACCTCGTCGAGGCTCGGCCGCCGCAGGGTGACGTCGACGACCTCGATACCTTCCTGATCGAATACGTCCGTCACCGCACGCAGCGTCGCCATGCCGTCCGGGGCCGGCATGGACAATTCCGCGCGTTCGTCGGTGACGGTCACCTCGACGCCGAGGCGATCGGCAAGCAACCGCAGCGCACGCGCCGACTTGTCCAGTTCCTGAAGGTCGGCGATCTGTACGGTGCACACCGGGCCACCCACCTGTTTCTTCAATTCCGCCGCGGTGCCGTTGGCGATCACCTGGCCCTTGTCGATGACGACGATCTGGTCCGCGAGTTGATCCGCTTCTTCCAGGTACTGGGTGGTCAAGACGATGGTCAGGCCGTCCGTGCGTAGCCGCCGGATGGTGTCCCACAGCGCGAGGCGGCTGCGCGGATCCAGCCCGGTCGTCGGCTCGTCGAAGAACAGCACGTTCGGCCGGGTCACCAGCGACGCGGCCAGGTCGAGCCGCCGGCGCATACCGCCCGAGTAGGTCTTCGTCCGGCGATCAGCGGCGTCCTCGAGGTCAAAACTGCTGAGCAGTTCGGCGGCACGCGCGCGGGCCTGCTGTCTGTTGAGACCGACGAGGCGAGAGAACAAGACCAAATTCTCGCGACCGGTCAGCACCTCGTCCACGGCAACGTGCTGGCCCGCCAAGGCAATTGAAGCCCGTACCTGCGCGGCCTCGGCGATCACATCGTGCCCGTCGACCATCGCCCGCCCCGCGGTCGGCCTGGCCAATGTGGTCAGACAGCGGACCGCGGTCGTCTTTCCGGCGCCGTTCGGCCCCAGCAACCCGAGCAGCGTTCCCTCCGGAACGCTGAACGTCACTCCCTGTAACGCCTCGGTGTCCCCATAGACCTTGCGCAAGCCCTCGACTTCGACACCAGCCATCTCTGCCCGTTCTGTCGTGTTCAGCTCTTGCCGCCACAACCGAAGCCGCCAGCTCTCCCGATCCCACCCGGTCCGGCCTCGCAGGACGTCCGCTATGCAACTTATCGTATCCGCGGCGGCAGCACGGTGTCTTGCCGGCGAGACATCGCAGCGGCGCGAGAAGGGCACTCACCCAACCTGATCCGCGCACTCGGCGGCGGCCGAAAGAGCCCGTCGCGCTTGGACGACCGTCAGGGTCGGGGTCGCCGCGACCGCCGTGATCGCCAGGCCGCGCGCCCCGAGCAGCCGCTCCAGCTCCATGCGGGTCCGGTGCCGCGTTCCGGTCGACACCAGCGTCTGCACATCGAAGAGTTTCGCCACATCGAAGGTGTCGCCCTCCGGCAGAATCGCCTCCAGCACCAGCAATTCGCTGTCCTCGCGCATCGCGTCCCGAACCTTGCCCAGGATCAGTCCGGCTGCGTTGTCGTCCCAGCCCGGCAAAACCGTCTTCAATATGTACAGGTCGGCAGCCGCGGGCACGCGATCGAAGAAGTCACCTGCCACCACTTCCGCTCGTTCGCCGATGCCCGCCGCGGAGAACAGCTCGGCAGCCCGCGAGACCACTTCCGGCAGATCGAGCAGAACCCCGCGCAGATGGGGGAACCGAGCCAGCAAGCCGGCCAGGAACGCCCCGTCCCCACCGCCGACGTCGACCACGGTCGCCACCTCCGACCAGGGGAACAGCGACAGGACGGTCCGCGCGTGTAGCCGACTCGCGCTGCGGGATACCTCGTCTACCCTGGCCCGGAAATCCGAATGCGTGCGCAGATAATCCCAATACCGCTCGCCGTGCACGAGCGGAAAGGCGGCCTCCCCCGTGCGTACGCAATGATCCAGCCGCGACCATGCCGCGATTTCCGCAGGCAGAAACGGATACGCGCCGACCAGCGACGCCGGATGATCGCTGCGCAAAACCTCCGACAACGGTGTCATCCCGAACTTTCCGGGATGCTGTTCGGTGAATATCCCCTTACACGCCAATGCGCGCAGTATCCGATAGAGAGCGGATTCGTCGGTGCCCGTCGCTCGGGCGAGATCCGCCACCGACTGGGGCCCGTCCGACAGATGATCGGCAAGTCGAAATTCGCAGGCGATTCGAATGGCAAACGGAACTATGAAATCGGCGAGTTCGGTCAACTCGGCTACTCGCGCAAGATTCAGCCTGCGTGCATTCGCCATCATCATTCCTGGGTCGGGTCCGCTCTTGCCTCGACGGTAACTCGTTCCGATACTGGCAGCTATGCCTCACGATAAATTCGTTCTGCTACCTCGATATGATCCGACCGACCCCGCCGTCATAGATGACCCATACCCGGTATACGCGAGCCTGCGTTCCGCCGGCCGACTGTGCCGATTGGGGCCCGGCGGCTACGGGGTGACCCGGCACGCCGATATATTGCGGCTGGCCAGGGACCCGCGCCTCGGCAGTCATTTCCCGATCGAATATCACGAAATTTCCGTCGGAAAAGGACCGGCCAGCAGTTTCTTCCATCGCATCGTGCTGTATCAGGATCCACCGGAACATACTCGATTGCGCCGACTCATCGCTGCCGCCTTCCCGCCATCGCTGGTGCGCCGGCTGCGGGTCCGCATCGACGCGATCATCGACGAACTGCTGACACCCGCCCTCGACCGCGGGTACTTCGACGCGGTGACGGACCTCGGCTTCCCGCTTCCGGTGACGGTGATCTGCGAACTGCTCGGTGTGCCGCCTGCCGACCGGGATGTGGTGCGGCCGCAGGCGCTGGCCCTGGGCCGGGCCTTCAACGCGATCGTCGACGATGACCATCGCCGGTCTGCGCACGATGCCGTCCTGTGGCTACGCGAATACCTGATCGACCTGCTGCGCACGCGCACCGCGCGCGACGGTCTGCTTTCCAACCTGCTGACCGCGAAGGACGACGGCGAACGCCTGACCACCGAGGACGCCGTTGACAACGCCATCTTCGCCTTCTTCGCCGGGTTCGAGACCACCGCCCATCTGCTGGCGAGCGGCTGTGTCGCATTGACCGAGTATCCGGACGAATTTCTCCGGATGCGCACCGACCCGGCGCTCGTCCCGACCGCCGTCGACGAGTTCCTGAGGTACGACGCGCCGATCCAAGGCGTCGCCAGAATGGTCCGAGAGGCGATCGAAATGGACGATCGAACGATTCGGCCGGGCCGAATGCTGGTACTCATGATCGGCTGCGCGAACCGCGATGAGCAGGTTTTCCGCGAGCCGCACCGACTGGATATCGGACGTCATCCGAATCCGCATCTCAGTTTCGGCGTCGGCACGCACTATTGTCTCGGCGCCATGCTGGCCAGACTCGAGGCGACCGCCGTATTCGACTATCTGGCCCGGAAGTTCTCGCGGTTCGAATCAGCCGACCCACCGGTACGCCGACGCGATACGACGTTCCGCGCATACGAAAACGTCCCCATACGAGTTGTGGCGGCTTGAATTCCGATCAGGAGAGTTCGCCACGATGCCGCAGCGCGGTCACCACATGATCCTCCACCGCCGCGACGGTGGTGACCTGCTGCGCGGTCTGCTGATCGATCGGCGGCAAATCGAATTCATCCTCCAGCGTGAAGCCGAGTTCCAGCAGAGCCAGCGAATGGTAACCGAGATCATCGATCAGCACCGACGTCGAATGCGCTTCGTCCGCGCCTGGCGCCAAATCGACGACTATCGCCCGTACGGCGTTACGAACGTCCTCTTCGGACCGACCGTGGACATCGACCTGAGACGATATCTCGGACATAAATCCCCCTAACGATTACGAACCTATCGAAGATAACGGTAGCCCAGTGTATCCGGACCGGCCGGCACCGAAATAGCGTTCGCGTAAAGTCGATTCGGACTTGTCATAAGCACGCCGGAAGATTTTCCGCCGCTGCAATTCCGGGACCAAGAGCCGGCAAATATCTGTCAGTCCGGTCGACGGCGGGCACGGCATGAGGTTGAAACCGTCGACATTCGCCACCTCGAGCCATTCTTCCATGCGATCCGCGACATCCTCAGGAGTGCCGAACAACGTCACCGGGCGATCCTTCCGTGGCCGGCGTGGCCTGCCGAGCACGAACTTGATGTCCGCCACCGTCCACTCCCGGCCGGGGCCTAGCTCCTCGAAAAAGCTCATCACCGACCGGCTGGCCTGGCCGCCGATGTCCGAGACCGGGGTGTCGTCGGGATATGCGGCCAGGTCGATACCCGTCCAGCCGCACCACTTCGCCAGCTGCCCCTCCGCGCTGCAGAGCCGCACAAAGAGGTCCGCCTTGGCCTTTGCCTCTTCCTTGGTCTCGCCCAGCATCACCATGGTGCCCTGTAGCGCCTTGATATCGGCCGGGTCCCGGCCTTGGCTCGCCGCCGCGGCGCGCAGGCGGCCGACCTTGGGTGCGGCCGTTAACGGATCGGGCAACGATAGGAAAACCACCTCGGCATGTCGTGCCGCGAACTCGATACCCCGGGGTGAGGCCCCGGCCTGGTAAAGCACGGGAGTTCGCTGGGGCGAGGGCTCGCACTGGTGCGGCCCCCGGACGGTAAACCACTTTCCGTGATGATCGATCTCCCGGACGGCGTCGGGATCGGTGAAGACATCGTTGTCGACATCACGCACGACCGCACCGTCGGACCAGCTCTGTTCCCACAGTGCGCGAACCACTTGGACATACTCGTCGGCGCGCTCGTACCGCAGGTCGTGATCGAGATGAGCGCCGAGTCCATTCGACTCCGCCGATCGCAGGTATGACGTCACGATATTCCAGCCGATACGCCCGCCGGTCAAGTGATCGAGCGAGGTGAACAATCGAGCACACTCGTAAGGCTGATGATACGACGTCGAATATGTGATCGCGAAACCCAGATTTGTGGTATTCGCCGCTACCGCCGGGACCACCAGGGCGGGGTCGATCGTCGGCACCTGCACCGCGTATCGGACCGCGCTTCGCCAGGAATTTTGATATACGTCGTACAGGCCGTGGACATCGGCGAAGAACAAGGCATCTATGCAGGCGTCTTCGAGTTGACGTCCGATCGAGATCCAATGCTCTATCGAGCGGTATCCTGTTCCGGTTCGGTCGTCGGGATCGCGCCACAAGCCCTTGAACTGAGGCGACGGTGAACATTGCGCAAATATATTGAGGTGCACCGTATCAGCTATCTGATTTCGGTTCGTTCAACACCGCCGCGGCGGCGGCATCCAACGCCTCTGCCGCCCATTCGTTCAGGCAACGATCACCTATCTCCGCCGCCGTGTTCCACCGCTCGTAACAATCGGCCTCGGCATCTATCCTCAGCACCTTCGTCACCGGTTTCGTCTCGGAGTTGTTCGCCAATCTCGCGGCCCGCACCCGGCGCCGCAGCTCGTTTCGCGACCAACAGAAGCGCAGAGCCCGGTCGAGCCACAGATCCTGCTCGTCATCCGTCAAGGCGGCGACCTCAACATGATGTCCGAAGCTCAACTTGTCTCGCCGGCGAGACACGGGGTATTTCTTGGCGATCCACGCATAGTTGCGCAGCGTCTGATAATCGAGCATCGTGGCATCGATGGCATTTCGATAGCGTTCTCCGTATGACTTTTCGCCATAGAACAACCAGTCACCAATCCACCAAGCCGACGCATCTGCCGACACGATGATCTCGGTCCCCAACTTACTCCAGGCTTCGAAAGACAGCTCTTTTGGCAGTATCAAACTGTTCCGCTTACGGTATACATCGTGAACGGTACGCTCTGCCCGAATCATCCGTTCCGAGCCGTTTGCATTAACGTTGCGTACTACTCCCTCGACCTCTCCGTCAATTCCTCGCTGCGCCAGAGAATCCGGTTCTCTGCCATTCTTGCGCACCGCCGGGGTCGAGATTTCCTGCATGTAATTCTGCACGACGTCCCCCTATATTAAAATATATGATATTTTACTCCAGCCGGAACTAACATGTATCTCATTGTTGACGCGATCAGCATGCCCTGTCAAGACGTCACCGGCCCCCGACCAGGCAAGCAGCAGTAAGGATGGCCGGCCGTCCGCCTACAATCTCACGCTGTCAACCCGCCACATCAACGACATTTCATGATCAAACTCGGCCAGCGGGCCTCCATCAACCGACGCCATGCGGCGTGAACACCAAAGCCGGTGCGCACCAGTCTATTACGCCAACCCGATTCGCTGCGCTACCGATTACCGGAGCCTGCACACAGACCCGAGTCGGTGGTATCTTCGATATCGCCAATACACGGTTTCGTCTCAGTCGGCTGCCGAATAATCCGAACAACTCATCATCAACGAACCCGCTATAAATGAGAGGCTGCGGATGACCGATACGGGATTTCCTCGAGAATCATTTGATTTCTCTTTGCCCTCGACTGCGGCGAAAACCTCGAACGAGGACAGCAATGCCCGCGCACTGAGCCTGCGCATGTTCATGGCGATGGTGCACACCCAGGAAATGCTCACCTGCTACCTCGGTGTCCGTCTCGGCCTCTACGAACTGCTGGCGCAGAACGCCATGTCACCGGCGGAGTTGGCCGAGCGCGCGGACATCGCGCCACGCTATGCGAGGGAGTGGCTGGAACAGCAGGCGGTCGCCGGCCTGCTGCGCGTGGTGGACAGCGATACGCCGGAACTCCGCTACGGCCTGCCGCCCGGACACGCCGACGTGCTGATCGGCACGGACAATCCGTTATCGATGGTCTCGCTGGCCGTACTTCCCCTGGGTGGCGTGGCCCAGGCGCTGCCGTCGTTGCTGCGGGCATATCGCACCGGTGCGGGCGTGCCCGACGCCGCCTTCGGCGCGGACTGGCGCATGGGCCACTCCGGGGCCAATCGAGCGCTGTTCACCCACTCGCTGGTCGGCTGGCTGCGCCGCGGGCTACCGCGGGTCCACACGTTGCTCGGCGGCACCCAGCGATCGATCGCGGATCTGGCCTGCGGCGCCGGCTGGGCCGCGATAGCGCTGGCACGGGCATATCCCCGAGCAGTCGTCGACGGATTCGATCTGGATCCGGAGATCGTCGCCGTGGCCACCCGAAATGCCGAGCACGCTGGAGTCGCCGATAGAGTCCACTTCCATCTTCGCGACATCACGGCAATAGATCCGTCCACCACATACGACTTGGTATGCCTTTTCGATGCTCTGCACGAAATGCCACACCCGGCCCGAGTCCTGCGCGCCTGTCGCGCCATGCGATCGGATCTCGGCGAAGTGGTGGTGATGGATGCCAGGGTAGCGCCCGAATTGACGGCGCCCGGTGACGAAATCGAGCGATTCCAACGCGCGACCAGTGTGCTGCACTGCCTCCCGGTCAGCCTCGACGCTGCCGACTCGCGAGGCACCGGGACGGTATTGCGGCCGGATACGGTACGTCGCCTGGCCGCGGAGGCAGGCTTTCTCGATGTGCGAATACTCGCCAATGACGACAAATTTCACCGCCTCTATCATCTCTGTGGCTGACTCGGTCGGCGGAATTCACCTCCCTTACGCATCGCCCGCGCCGCTACGACCGTCTCTAGCAACGCACGCTTGTTCACCTTCCCGACGGGCGTCAACGGGAACTCGTCGAATATCTCCAGAAAATCTGGGAGCTTATATTCCGCCAGCCCGCGTTCGACAAGAAACTCCCGCAACTCCGCCAGTGCGGGGGGATTCCCGGCCGGGATCACGACCGCGCAGGTTCGCTCCCCCATGACGTCGTCGGGAACTGCCAGCACGGCAACCGAGCGGATTGCGTGATGGACCTGAAGGTGAGTCTCCACCTCTTGGGCGGGCACCTTCTCCCCGCCTCTATTGACGGTGTCCCGGGATCGCCCCACCACAACAAGATCGCCGGACGGCGTAAAGCTCGCCAAGTCGCCGGTACGCAGGAAACCGTCGCCGGTGAAAACTTCCGAATTATATTCCGCGGAATCGAAGTAGCCGCGCAGTACGCACGGCCCACGAACCCACAGCTCGCCTACTGCGCCGGGCGAAACCTCCTGACCCGTACCGTCGACCACGAGCAATTCATCGGCCGAACACAGTGGGCGGCCCTGGGTATGGACGGCCCGTTCGGGTGGATCGCCCGGACGAGTGAACGACAGGATGCCTTCGGCCATACCGAACCACTGGCTGAGGGTACAACCCAGTCGCGGCGTTATTTGGGCCGCCAGCTCCGGTGACAAACGCGCGCCGCCAACTTCGATCACCAAGGCCGACATGTCCACCGCGAACAGGTCCGCGAGCTCCAGCCACACGGGCAGCACCGCGGGCATGAGCGTCGTCAGCGTCACCCCGTGCTCGGCGATCAACGGGAACACCTCGTCCGGGCTGGCACTCTCGGCCAGCACCACCGTCGCCCCGCAGTACAGAGCTCCGAGCACACCCGGACAGCCCAGCGCGGCATTGTGCGCTATAGGCAACGCGGCCAGATAGACCCCGTCCGGCCCGAATCCCATCTCCCGCGCCGTCGCCGATATCTGGAACGAGTAGTCGTCGTGCGTTCTCGGTATCAGTTTCGGGCGCCCGGTCGTTCCGCCGGACAGCAGGAGGAACGCTACGTCGCCGGGTTCCGGGCGGGGCATGGATATCGGCGCAGATTCGACGTCACACAGTGCGACGAAATCACCGGGATCTCCCGCGACGAAGACCTGGGATAAGCAACTGTTGACCGACCGGACATCCTCGGCAATATTTCTGAAATCAAATCCCTGAAAAAAATCGGGCACCACATATGCCACGGCACCGGCATGCTCGACAATGTAGTTGATCTCGTTTCTCCGCTGCGCGGTCAGCGCCAAGACAGGAAGGGCGCCCATACGAAATGCCGCGATACAGACCACGATGAAGTCCGGCGTATTCGGCAACTGTACGACGATACGGTCACCGCGACGTATTCCGCGCGCCACGAAACCGGCGGCCAAGCGGTCCGCACGATCATCCAACCATCGGTAGGTATACCGTCGGCCGTTCGCGATGACCGCAGACTTGTCCGGACGCTGACGGCTTGGTGCGCGCACCATATCGGATAGCACCTCGCCTCGCCAATAGCCCTCCCGTCGGTATCTCTCGATGAATTCGGGCGGCCACGGCGTGAATCCATTCAGCATACAGACCCCCAGTATATCGGTCCTACCATCACATTCGCCGCGTGCCGCACCGAAGTCAAGTCAACGGCGCACACTCGGCCTGGTCGATTGATCGATGGTCATGATATTCTCGCGACAGCGTCAACACGACTTGCGCCGAATTAGCGTACAGGGTCTCCCCGGGGCATGAAAGTGGCCATGGCGAATTCTGTGCGGATCAATTCGGAGAACCGGGTGTTCGATTATGATTTCATTGACAGGCTGGATAGCCGATACACGGACCGACTGCGGAGTATATTTCGCCGATGATCATGACGATTGGGTCCGGTACGATTATGCGGAACTCGCCCGTCGCAGCCGACGCGTAGCCCAACGCTTGCGCGTCGAAGGTATTACCGGAAACGCTGTGGTGTGCCTGGTCCAGCCCAACGGCCCCACTTTCGTCGCGGCACTCTTCGGCGCCTGGCTGGCCGGTGCGGCGGTATGCCCGCTGGCAACGCCGACCATCTTCGACGACGACAACTACCTGACCCAGCTCAGCCGGCTGTTCGCCGCCGCAGGCCCGTCCGCCGTCATCACCGATGCGCTCTTCCTGGACCGCGTGCGGACGGCGTTGGACCGGGCCGGCCTATCCACCCTGCCGGTCATGCTCGGCGCGGCCGTCGCCGAGGACGAGAATTCGGGCGAGGCCGACGTGCGCCCGCCGGACTCCGGGGCCGATATCGCGCTCCTGCAGTTCACTTCGGGCTCTACCGGCAGGCCGCGAGCCGTTCGGGTGTCGCAAGCCAACCTGATCGCGAACATCACAATGATCAGGGACTGGCTGAAATGGGGCCACGACGGGTGTGCCTCGTGGCTTCCACTGCATCACGATATGGGCCTCATCGGATGTTTGATCACGCCGGTGGTGAGCCGCACAGATCTCTGGCTGATGCGTCCGGATCAATTCGTGCGCGATCCGATGCGCTGGCTGGCCTGCTTCGGCGACGGCCGGGCAGCGCTCACCGCGGCGCCGAGTTTCGGATTCGCCTATGCCGCACGGAAGTTGCGGGACCGCACGATGGACGGGATGGATCTCTCGGGTTGGCGCTCGGCGGTCGTCGGCGCCGAACCCATCGACAGCCGTGCGCTGAATGCGTTCGCCGCACTGCTGCACACAGCGGGATTCACTCCCGAGGTGTTCCGGCCCGCCTATGGGCTGGCGGAGGCCACCCTTGCCGTGAGTGGCCTCGACATCGACCGGCCACCCCGATTGGTGCGACCCGACTGGTCCGCGCTGCGCCTCGCCGAGCCGGTCTCGATCGTCTCCGATGGAACCCTCGGGCTGCGGGGAGCGGATGAGCAGTCCGCCGATCAACTGATGAGCTGTGGACGGCCCTTGCCCGGCAACACGATTTCGATAGTCGATTCGCACGGCGAATCCTTACCCGACGGGAGCCTGGGTGAGATCGTGATCTCCGGCCCTACCGTCGCCGACGGCTACCACGGTGACGAGACGGCAGGTTCGACGCGTTTCGCGGCCGGATTGCTGTGGTCCGGGGACGCCGGATTTCTCCTCGACGGCGAACTGTTCGTACTCGGACGCATCGGCGACAGCCTGAAGGTGCGCGGCCGCAATGTCTTCGTCGAAGACCTCGAACTGAAGGTCAGTGCTGCTACCGGGTTGAGCCACGGCCGGTGCGTCGTGGTGAGCGGGGGCTGGCAATCCACCAGCGCGGTCGCTCTGCTCGCCGACAGCCGCCCTGGCCCATGGGTGCGCACGGCGATACGCGTGTTGCGCACCGAAGTCGGCGCCGATCCCACCATTCACGTCATCGTCGGCGGTCACGAGCTCATCCGCCGCAGCACCAGCGGAAAACCTCGGCGGCGACATATGTGGGAAGAGTTGCTGGCCGGTCGGCTGGGTGGCACCCTCATCGCCTCCGACACCAGCGGCGGGTAACCCGGTCAGGATTCGGCGTCGAAGTTACGAACCAGCGTCCGCGGGGCCTTGTTGCGCCAGGCGTCGGTCAGCAATTCGGCCACCAGGTCCGCGCTCGCGGCCGCAAGAGTGACGCGGACCCCCGCCAGCCGCTTACCCCACCATTTCTCCTCGCAGATATCGGGATTCTCGGCCGCCGCCTCGCGAGTATCCGCCTCGCTGCACATCACGTGCAGATGATCCGGATCGGGAAGGGTGGCGAATACCTTGTCGCGCACCCGAAACGACGGGAACCCGTGATGAGGCTGCTCGGTTGCCTCAGGAAAGCTCAGTGCGATGCTGCGAACGTCATCGTCGTCGGCCACACCTCATTATGCCTCGACGCAGGCCGGAAAAGCCCATGGCGCGCAACGTCCCGCGGACTGGAACCATTCCAGTCCGCGGCCCTGATACCCCCCGACAGACACATCCGGCTCGTATGCACTCTGTGCCGACCTGAAGGTGATGCGAACGAGCTGTCGTTGGAACCTGACAATGCGTCAGTTCTCACAACGTCCGCGACCGGTGCTGCCGAGCAGCTCCAGTGCTGATGCCGCGGGGGTGCCCGCGCAACCGTTGACGGGCGACTTCACGGGTTTCCTTGGTCGAAACAGGATACGCCGAGTTAGCTGGAAATCGCTAGAATGCACAGAGAGACAACGTGTCTTACGCATAAAGAGTTTCCTCTTACGAAACACACAGCGGCAATAGGACTAGACAGGCGGATCTAGCCTGCCACTCCAGTACTGGACGCACCAGCCCGCGAACCGGAGGACCGCACACCGATACCACTCACGACACCGCAACGATCACGCGATACCCGACCGCAAAGACCAGGCACGAGGATCGCACCTGGCGACAGTTGAGCACAGTCCCCAGATTGGCATCGGGCGCCGACACGGTCACCTAGACCAACCGTCGGCCGAGCGCCCGAGATCGTGAATACCGTTGTGCGCAAATCGGTTACACGACTGCGGATGATCCGAAACCAAACCCCGGACCATTGACGGCGGGCGGCTCGCGATGACTAATAGACGTCTCGGAAACGAAACGCAGTTTCCCAATGAGAAACACTAGGAGGCAGGATCAAGATTCTCGCCCCCGACGGTGCCGTGGTCGCCGCTGTCGGTGTTCCGTTGGCGGTCGATACGAACAAGCAGTTGGTGCCGGTGACGACCTCGGTGACCGGAAACCAGTTGAGCTACCAGTTCGGTCCGACAACCGCTCTTCCCGTGCTGTCCTACATCGACTCGGCTAGCAATCAGGCAAAGGAGTTCTGGGATCTCGGCGTCAACGAACGCGACACCTGTGAGAGAAACCCGTTCGACTGCTATCGGACACGGAAGGTGAGTCACATCGCCGTCGACACCTCCGTCGCTTCGTTTCCCGGCGCGGCGGGGGAACGAGACAACCGGGTCGACGCGGCGAGGCATTGCATCTGGATGGGACGAACGACCGAGGGCGCGAATGCCGACTTCGCGACGCAGATGGGCAACGCCCACGAGATCGATTGGCCGGGTTCGGCCGAGGCCGGAAAGATGGACCAGTGGAACAACATCACCGGTCGTGGTGTCGGTTTACGCAACGAAGGCAATACCGGCAAGATCGATGAAGCGTGCGTCCAGTACGCGCGAGTCGCGCCCGTTACTCCCGACCCGCCGAACCCCGTGGACAACAAGAAGGCCGATACCTTGGTGGTGCTCCGGGATCCGTAAGCTGGCGAGTGTCACCGGATCGGTGGCGAACCCGTAACATCGCGTTCGCCACCGCTCGGCGGTGGCTCAGGCGGGCACCGACTTCGGTTCGACGAAGCGATTGAGGTGGAGACGGGTTGGACAGGCCCAAGAGGACCTCGGTCTACGCGGTGATGGCTCTCGCCGTGGCAGCGGTCGCCACCGCGGCCCTGGTGGCGGCTGTCGTCTCCGATGTTCGCAAACCCGACGATTGCCTTCGCGTCGATGACACCCTGGCAACGCTGATCGCGGCTCGATCGCCCGCCGGTCCGATCACGCCCCAAGCCACTAACGCCGTGGACGATCCCTTCGCGAGGTCTCGGCAATCGGTTCCTTACAGCAACTACTACATCATCGTCATGCGCTTCCAGACGCCGGACGGCAGCACCGTGGACGGGGTGTGGGGATTGGGCACCAACGCGCCGAAACCAGAACGCGGACAACCCTTGTCGCAACACGAACCCGTCGACGACCGCGCCGGTTCACTGGCCGCCCTCTCCCCCACGGCCGTACAGTGGACGGACTGGCCCAATCAGGATATCCCTATCCAAGACAGCGATCCACTGGTGCAGAAAGCTCGGAAATGCTTGCCACATAACTGATTTCAGCAGGATCGGCGAATCGCAGTGCTACACCGGAAATCTCCAGTAAGAGACCTTGCAATCGCGAAGGGGTTCATGTGAACAGGGCCGATAGAGCGCAGCGGAGCAGCGGCGTGTCCATACCGGCTTCCGTCCTGATGGTGGTGGCCGGAGTAATCGTCGGCTCACTGTTCTGGGCGGTGGTGCAGCGACTGACGCCTGTCATCAGCAACGAATTTCTGGATGTCTTCGTTGTACCGATCGTGGCATCGGTCGTCGTGTCGCTCATCGTCGGCTACGCGCTCCCGCGCTTCCGCGTCTTCGCCTGGTGCCTACCGATCGGCACGCTCCTTTTCGCGACGATCTTCTACACTCTCGTCCTACATCACTAGCGCCTTTACAGCTCTTGTGTGAGAGCGCGCCGAGACTCAGCGAGCCCGGGGTGGCTACTGCCCGGCGGACCGCCCGAGACTCGCCAGCACGGCCAGCGCCGACTTGTGATCTGCGCAGAACCTTCATGTCCGTTCGCGGCGACCATCCCGTGCATTCTCCTTTCGGAATGATCTCTTGACATCACGATTGCACGGCCGGAACGGAACGCGCATGCTCTCAGCCGGATCCACCTGACTACGCCCAGGTGAAGTAGCCGCATATTGCGCACGTTGGTCATGCGTCCAAATTAGTTGTCTGACAGCGCTTCCCGACGCGCGCATATGTAGATTTGCATGCCGGTCGAGTCGAGGCCTGGCGCGGCTCGAGGCGGCGCTGAGGGGGTCGGCGGCACCAGCGTGCTTCCAGACCTACGATGGCCCCTCGAAGCGGCGGTCCTCCAGCGGCCTACGGATGACCGCTAGCGAACCGTGTTCTCGAGGGTGTCCTCGTGGTCGGGGGTACCTATGGCGCCACACCCTCGACCGCAATCTGTTCAGCGCGATCTGGGCAAGCCGAGCCGCACTGCCGAGCCTGCTGGAACGACGCGGCGCGATCGTCACCATCTCCTCGATCAACGCCCGCTGGCCATCGAGCGGCCCGGTCGGCTACAGCGAGGCGAAGGCGGCACTGACCGCATTCGGCAAGCGACTCAGCGAGGAGTTCGGCCCGCGTGGCGTGCGCGTCAACACCGTCTCCCCGGGCGTGGTCGGCACCCGCGTCTGGCGGGATCCGAAACATATGGGGGCCAAGCTCGCCGCGGCCAACGGCGCCACCCACGAAGACTTCCTGGCGGCCCTGCCCCAGCAGATCGCCATGGCCTCCGACCGAATCACCGAGCCCGAGGAAGTGGCCGCCCTGATCACCTTCCTGGTCTCCGGCAAGGCCACCAACATCATCGGCGCCGACTACGTCATCGACGGCGGGACGTTGAAAACCATCTGAGCCGATTCGGCGGATCGCCCGCTGTGAAGTGTGTGCGGCGATCCACCCGTCCGGTTTGTCCCGCAGCCACGCCTGGTGCCCGGTTGTCAACCGAATCCGAAGCTGAGCATCTTCAGGCGGCCCAGGCTGGTCGTCTCGCCGTCCAATGTTTCGGTGGTCAGTGCCAGCTCGGCGACGTCGGCGATGATCTGAGTGGGACGTATCCTCGAGGTCTTCTTGGCCGCTTTCGGTTCAGGCGCCGAGTGCTCGGGCCAGATATGGCCACGAATTGTGCAGATCGGTTTCGAACAGGCCCCAAGTGTGCGAGCCGGTCGGGTGTTTGACATGAATTGCGGGTACACCGAGTTCGGCGAGCCTGCTCGCGAAAGCCGCGGTGCACACAGCCGCGATCGCCTCCACCGGTGGAGCGGTAAGCCCGTCTCGGTCTATCCCGCCCGGAACGCCGGACGCCGCTGACAGGTAGACGACCTTTCCGGCCAGCGCGCCCGCCTTGGCGAACGCGTCGTGCTCTCGCCACAACGTCCCACCTGGTGTCCCCCACATATTCGCCGGGTTGCCGCCGCCGCGCATCACCTGCGCACTGACCAGCACCATCCCGACCGGATCCGCGGCCCACGGGCATCCGCTGTACGCGGCCACCGCCTGGTAGCGATGCGGTGCCTGTATCGCGAGGTCGATCGCGGAGCCCGCGCTCATCGACACTCCGGCGATCGCGTTGCGCCTGCTGGTGCCGAGCCGAGCGTCGAGAACCCCCGGGAGTTCCTGCGTGAGATAGGTCAGCCATCGGTTGCGCCCGACTGCGGGGTCGTCGGCACGCCAATCGGTGTACATGGAAAAGGCGCCGCCGATCGGCATCACCACATTGACATGCTTGGCGGCGAAGAACTTTCGCACGTCGGTGTTATCCCACCACGAAATGTTGTCCACACCACCGCCGAGCCCGGTAAGCAGATACAGCGTCGGCGCCGGCTCACCCGTAGCGCGAATCACTCGGTTGCGCACCACGCCGTCCATCGCGGGCGAGTAGACATCGATACGCGATACGGAACGAGCCAGGCTTATTTCGCGAACTATTCGTGCCGGTGCGGGCGCCGCGACGGCGGGCGCGGATAGGACGGCACCCATAAACGCGGGCACCACAATGGTGACGAGCGCTGTCAAATACTTCGAAGCCGTCATCGTTGTTCGTTATACCGCGCCGAAGACTACGACTCGCCCTCGACACTGCGACTGACCCGAATTTTCCGGATCGTTGCAGGTTGTCGCTACCGATTCCGGCGGTAACGCACAACAAACCAAGCCGCCGGCGCAGCGAGCAACACTGCCACCACAGCGAGGGGAACCGGCCGCAGGCGTGCCACCTGGGCGACACGTACCGCATTGTCTTGCGCGATTGTCCGCACGCCGGTCACCTTCTCGCGTGCGGTGTCAGCGGTGTGCTCTAGTTGCTCGCCGGCCCTGGCCTTGAGATCGAACTTGCTGGTCAGTTCCGCGAGGGTTTGACCGAGCTCTTGTCGAGTCAGGTCGCGGTCGGCCCGCAACAGTTCGGTCTCCGGCGGATCGGTCGAGGTATGGGGTTTCTCGTTCATCGCGGTGTTCCGTTCTTGGTCGCTCGGACATCACGCGCAGCTCGGTGCACGCGGTCTGTTGGCGATACCCGGTTGAGATGACGGAAAACACCGCGAGCGAGGACAACCTCATACGCTGCGCCTGTCAGTACTTACCTGTCTGGAATTCATTCTCGCGGAAGTCGCAGGGCAACTCTTCTCGAACCCGGGATCGTTGTCGTTTTCCTTCGGGTTGAGCTCGAGGAGGTCGTCCAGCTTACGCTGGAAGAAACTAGTTGAGCGGGTGTTGTGAGTATCAGAGTGATCGAGTGTGGTGCCGCCTCGCTGCGGGTGTGCGCCGAACTTCGGGATCAGCGGCCAACTCCCACAACCCATCCGGCACCAACGGCCGCGAAAGCTCCTCCACCACAACAGATTAAGACACGCTATGACGCGACTCCCGGCCGCGTATACACCGGGCGGGAAAGTGTTACGGGATGGCGGTCGGGTAGGCTGGCGAACCGTGATCGGGATTCGGCATCTGGTTCTGGCCAGCATCGTGGCGACGAGTGTGACCGCGTGCGGCGCGTCCAGGTCGGATACATCGGAGTCGGCGGAGACGACATCGGCTCCGACGACTCGCACGGCCTGCAACGCCAGTGCGGCAACCGGATCCGTCTTTGCCACCGAGGGACGCCCTGATAGGCCGTTCACGATCCAGCTTCCGCAACTGACGGGCTGGCAGGTGACGCAGGCAGAAGGGGACGAATTGGCGTTGGGTCGTGCCGATCAGCACGCGGGGAAGGACATCACGACCGTCACCCTCCGCGTGGACCGTCCGCTCCCTGCCAACACCAGCATCGTATCCGGGGTCAGTACGGACGGACACGAATGGCGGCAGTCACGATCCGAGACCATCGATATGTGCGGTCGGCACGCCACCCGGGTCACCGGAATTATGCGCGCCGCCGGTATCGATGGAGCCGACATCTACCACGAGTTCCTCCATTCCGATTACATTGCAGGCGAAATGCTGTACCCGATCCGAATGTCGGTCCAGACCACGGCCGCCGATCAGCACACGCACCAACCCGATATCGACGCCTTCGTCAACGGACTGCAGATCGTGCCGATACCTCCGACCGGTTGAGCAGCGTCGTTTCATGCGGCGATGAGCGCATCCCGCTCCACCATGCGGCTGGTTCAGCATGACCGGCGTGAACGACACTCCAGTGACCTTGGCCGCCAAGGCGAAAGCTCTCGGCACGGCGATGTTGTAGTCGGTGAAGGCGTTGTAGTGCAGCGGTATATGGCATACCCGTCCAGCTACAAGGTGTTAGGCCTTGTTTTTTGCTCGTTTGGCTCCGCCCCAGAGCGAGCCGGGGTTAGCGCGATCCGGGTATAGCTGGAGCATCGCGTTGTAAAGCTCTAGTGCTGTGGAGGTTTGGGCTTCGAGCCGGTTGAAATCGGCGCGGTATTGGCCGGTTTCGACAAGGCTGTGCGGGTCATCGGGTAGTTCGGGGCGCTTGTGTCCGGCGACGACATAGGCAGGGTCGAGGGCGGCGAGCTGGTGGGTCGCGCGTATCCACTCGTCGCGGGTGGCGGCGTCGGCTTCGCCCATGTATTGGTGAATCCCGTTGTAGCCGGCATCTCCCGCAACCACCAGCCGCAGATCGGGTACCCACAGCGCGGTGCTGCGATCGGTGTCGGTGTATCCGGTTTCGATCACCTGCAGCACGTGTCCTTCGAGGGTGAAAGTGTCGCTTTCGAGTGGCTCGGGGAAAACTTGCGGTTGGGCGATCTGCCCGGGAAACTGTGAATTCCAGAAGCTCTCGAGGTATGCGGGGGCGCCTTCACGTCGGGCTCTTTCTGCCGTTCCGGGCGAGGCGATGGGTTTGGCATCGGGGAATGCCTCGAGGAGTTGTTTGATACCGAAGAAGTGGTCGCCGTGGCCGTGGGTGATGTAGATATAGACCAGGTTCCGATCATGCGTCTTGACCCAGTCGACTAGCTGCTGATTCTGCTCGATACTCAAGTAGGTATCGACCAGAACGGCGTCGTGCTGTCCGTAGATCAGCGTCGCAGTGTTCGCTACCCATTCCAGGTGCTCCTTGCCGGGCGGCACGTCCCTGGTGAGCCCGGGTCGGCGGACGCACAGGGTCTCGTACTGCAATACCGCGCTGTTCTGCTTCATGATCGTTTCCCTTTCCTGTCAACGCCGGTCGAATTCCCTTGGCCCCGGGCACATCTCACTCGGCTCATTCCGGTGTAGCGCGTATATCGATCACGGGAAAATGCGGCCACACACGCCTTGCCGCCCTTCGGATACACGGCAAGCGGAGAGTCGCGCAGTCCAGCGGCTACCGCAGAGCCGAGATGCGATTGGTGGCTCGAGGGTTAGTTATCGGCAGTCGCCGCTCCGGCGCTTCCCGTGACTACCCCGGCGGCGACGCCGACGAACGTAATGCCCCATCCGATTTGCTTGAACACTGCCACCCTCCTTGTCCGGCCATGTGGTAATCAAAACTACCAGAAGTTTGCTGGATGGTGGCTCGTCCGCACGACCACGCCCCTTGCAACGCACTCTCGTGCCGCATGGCGCGCGTTCCGGCCCGATGGCAGCGGAACGACCGGGGCCGGATGTGACGTGGGTACTGAGGGTCGACGGTTATCCGATCGTCCGCGAGGGAGTGCGGGGCGGGCGGGGGGGGGGCCGCCCCGCCCTCGACGAGGTAGTCACGACGGGCCGGCGCCTCGGCCTCTCGGACGGCGAATTGCT